>JBLIMR010000136.1:0-3022 GCA_047638815.1 Gammaproteobacteria bacterium | reverse complement strand
ATATATATTACGCTAAAATAGTTGAGACCTTTATTGGTCCAAAAAATGCAACTTGCCAATATTGCAAAGGAACTAAAAAAGATAAACCAATAATTGGGTTGATAATTATTCAAAATACTAAAAAAAACGGTAACGAATTTGATGGAGGGACAATTCTAGATCCGGAATCTGGAGTTATTTATAAGTGTTATTTAAAACTAATAGATAGTGACAAACTTAAAGTTAGAGGTTTTATTGGGTTTTCAATTTTTGGAAGAACTCAATATTGGCTTAGAAAAAAATAAAAAACAGCATAGAACATTATTTAGTAAGTCGTTGGCTAAAATGCAAAACGAAAGCAAGTATCAAAATTTAATAGTTATGGAAAAAGGGGAAGTAGCGGGTAAAGCACCGCAAATGGAACAATTAGAAGAAGGTAAAAAATATGCATGGTGCGCCTGTGGTAAATCAGAAAATAAACTATGGTGCAATGGAGCTCATAATGGAAGTGAATTTATACCAACTGTTTTTCAAGTAGAAGAGTCTAAAACTGCTGCCATCTGCATGTGTAAACAGACAGAAAACCCTCCTTATTGCGATGGTTCTCATAATAACTTATAAATCAACAATAAACACAACACCTTTTAATGTCTTATAATGTTATTATAGTTGGCGGTGGACTAGCGGGATTGTCAAGTGCAGTACATTTATCTAAAAAAGGATTGTCTGTACTTCTAATAGAAAAAAACGAATACCCTAAACATAAAGTTTGTGGTGAGTATATTTCTAATGAGGTACTACCTTATTTAAAAGCATTAGACTTTAATCCATTCGACTTTGGCGCAAAAAACATGGTTAATTTTACGCTAAGTACGCCAAAAAGCAGATCTATAAGTGCTAAATTACCTACTGGAGGTTTTAGTATTAGCCGCTATTGTATCGATTGGGAGTTATCTAAAAAAGCAAAAAAATACGGTACTCAAATACTTCATGTAAACGTTACTGATATTCAATTCGAGAATGATCAATTCGAAGTATTTACAAGTCAAAGTAAGCAATATACCTCAGAGTTTGTTATTGGATCATTTGGAAAACGATCTAATCTGGATGTAAAAATGAACAGAGGTTTTATACAAAAAACATCTCCTTTTTTAGGCATAAAAGCACATTACAAAGGAGATTTTCCTGAAGATGCTGTTGGGCTACATAATTTTGTAGGTGGTTATTGTGGTATTTCCAAAGTAGAAAATGATCTAGTAAATGTCTGTTATATTGCAGATTTTAAGGCATTTAAACAATATAAAACCATTGATGATTTTCAAAAGAAAGTACTAAGTCAGAACAAGTATTTAAAAGAGGTGTTCGATACCTATGTCCTTGCTTTCGAAAAACCATTAGCAATAAGTCAAGTTTCATTTTCGGAAAAACAACCCGTAGAGAAACATATACTAATGTGTGGTGACAGTGCAGGTATGATTCACCCATTAGCTGGAAATGGAATGAGTATGGCGATCAGAGCTGCTCAAATGGCTTCTGAGCAAATTCTAAAATTTAAATCTGGAGAAATAAACTCTAGAAAAGAATTAGAAGAAGAATACACCAAAATTTGGAACAAAGAGTTTAGTGCTAGACTAAAGTCGGGGCATATAATTGCAAAGGTATTCAGACTAGGGATATTTTCTGAATTGATTATGTTGTTTTTAAAGTCATTTCCGTTTATATTGCCATATATAATTAAAAGAACACATGGTAAACCCATGAAAGCAGAACTATAATGTTTATAGATACAACAAATAGAAGCACCGAAATTGAGATCATGGATGACCTTGATATGAGCGGTGAGGCCCTTATCAATTCACTGGATCAACTGGCCAACATAAATAAATGGTTGGGTGGTAACAAAACAACTATTGATTCGCTTAAAACCATACTAAAAACCCAAGCCAAAGACAAAACAATTAGCATTATAGACTTAGGTTGTGGAAATGGTGATATGCTGAGAAAAGTCGCCCATTTTGGCAAAAAAAACGATTATAAATTCAACTTGTTAGGCATAGATGCAAATCAAACCACTATTGATTATGCCATTAAATTATCGGCTAACTTCCCAGAAATAACTTACAAGAAAGAAGACGTTTTATCAGAAGGATTTGCAACTCACACCTACGATATAGCAATGTGTACCTTGTTTCTTCATCATTTTGAAGATCATGTAGCTTTAGACTTTGTTCAAACCCTGCTTAAGAATGCCAAAATTGGTGTTGTTATTAATGATTTACATCGTCACTGGCTAGCATATTACCTTTTCAAATTATTGACATCGGTTATTGGTAACAAGATGACAAGAGAAGATGGTTTAACATCCATCTTAAAAGCGTTTAAAAGAATAGATCTAGAAGGGTTTTCAAAAAAATTAAATTATAAAAGCACTATAACTTGGCGATGGGCATTTCGTTACCAATGGATAATTAACAAAACATGAGCGTAAAAATAACATCTGTAGCAACACAACTTCCGCCATATACAAGATCTACGGAAGAAATAATTCCATTTCTTAAGGTTTGGTTAACTGGACAAGATGAAAGGTATCAGAGGAAAGTTATTAAACTATTCGAAAATGCTGGAGTAGAAAGAAGGTATTCCATCATGGATGCAGAAGAAGTGTTTCTAAAAACTTCGTTTGAAGAAAAGAACGATATCTATAAGCGTGAAAGCATAAAAATGGCTGAGGGTGCATTGACTAAATCACTCAATAAGGCCAGCCTTACTCCTACCGATATTGATTTTATTATTACCGTAAGTTGCACGGGAATCATGATTCCATCTGTTGATGCATATCTAATCAACAAATTAGAAATGAAACAGGACATTGTGCGACTTCCTGTTACGGAAATGGGTTGTGTTGCTGGAGTTTCAGGTATGATATACGCCAACAATTTCCTTAAAGCGAATCCAAATAAACGAGCGGTTGTTATAGCGATAGAATCTCCTACTTCCACTTTTCAAATTGAGGATTTTTCTATGGTCAACATTGTAAGTGCTG
>JBLIMR010000135.1:0-3032 GCA_047638815.1 Gammaproteobacteria bacterium | reverse complement strand
TTGGAAGAATTCCAGTTAAATACAGATCGCAAGCTAATTCGTATAGTCGACATGCTAGGCAGAGAAATACAGCCGCAGAGCAATACCGTACTATTCTATCAATACTCCGATGGGACTGTGGAGAAAAGGGTTATTCAGCGATAGGAAATTAATCTAAATTTTTTTCGGATATTAACTCAATTAAAAGAGTGCTATACTCCTCTAGATCTTATAGCTCTGCTAAGTAATAATCACTAAGCATATTAAACTGTAGTTTAGCAAATCAGTAATTCGTAATAAAACTAGATCCATAAATTAAATCGATGAATACTATTTTTAAAATGAAGTTTCCTTTCAGCTTCAAGTCATATCTAGCATTAATCTGTTTTGTCATTCTTTCTTCTAGCATCTTCTCACAACCCTTTGAGATTGGTCATACCAATATCGTGTTCCATGATGATATAAGAAACAGAAACATCTCGACCGAAATATATTATCCTGTTGATGTAACTGGTGAAAACGTACCCCTGGCGGATGGAGAATTTCCTGTTTTGGTTTTTGGACATGGTTTTTTAATAGGCTGGGATTCATACCAAAACTTTTGGAATGAAATAGTACCTAAGGGGTATGTGATCTGTTTTCCAACAACAGAAATGGGAATCACTCCAGATCATGAACAATTTGGTGAAGACTTAAAGTTTCTAGCCACGCAGATGCAAATCGAAACGCTAGAGAGCACTTCCCTATTTTTTAATTCTTTGGCACCAGAGACAGGCCTTCTTGGTCACTCAATGGGTGGTGGAGCTTCTTTTCTTGCAGCAGAAAACAATTTAAACATACATACCTTGATCAATTTTGCAGCAGCAGAAACAAATCCATCTGCAATCACTGCTGCAAACAACATTACCATTCCAACACTTATTTTTTCTGGTGATGATGACTGCGTTGCTCCGCCAATAGATAACCAAGGCATTATGTATGACAATTTAAATTCAGATTGCAAAACACATGTTAAAATAATTAATGGTGGTCATTGTTACTTTGCCAATAGTAATGCAACTTGTGATTTTGGTGAATCATTCTGTAACAGCAGTTTAAACATTACCAGGCCTGAACAACAATCTGTAACGAATGACTTTTTAAATCTATGGTTGGACTATTCACTAAAAGGAGATCAAAACGCTTTTACTGTTTTCAACGATTCATTACAAACTTCAAATAGAATAAACTATTCACAAGATTGCAATCCGCTTGGGTTAACTAACTTCAACGCTTCCGTGGAAATAAATGTTTTTCCTAATCCTGTCATTGATGAAATAAATCTTGTCATTGCGATAGACCATCTAGATGGCATTCTTTCAATTTACGACATGCTTGGGCAACAGTTACAGCAACAATTGATATCAAGTACCAACACTCAAATTGACCTATCCGATTATCCAAATGGATCGTACTTAATCTTGTACAATAAAGACCAAATAACTCATCACAAAAAGCTAATTAAAATAGATAGATAAGTGACTCACGATATCATGTATATTTCATAACTCCTGATAGCCTTGCCGAGACATCACTGTCGAAAGATACAAGACAATTAAAACTCAATGAAGACAATTACTTTACCGGATGAATTAAACCTGAATTCCTCGCTGTCTCTTGGGGTTTACAACTATGAAAGTACTCGGGAAATATCCAAACAAGAGGTCTTACTAAACAAAAACACTTTTAGTTTTCTACAAGAAGGATCTAAGGAAGTTTTTTTTGACAATTCCTCATATGCCATAAATAACGCTCAATTTCTTTTAATGAAATCTGGACATTGTTTGATGACCGAAAAGCTGTCTAGCGTTGCAGAAAATTACAACAGTATTCTCTTCTTCTTCACCAATGAAGATGTGTTGAAATTCATTAGAAAATTTGAACTTATTCCATCGGGATCTAAAGCATTTTATTCTACGTATTCATTTGCATATGACTCATTTATTAAAAGGTTTGCGGACAGCTTATTAGATATATCTATACTTTCAAAAGCGATTCAAAAAAATATTTTAGATGCAAAGTTTGAGGAAATAATGCTTTACCTCATTGAATTTAAAGGGGTAGATTTTCTTTACTCGCTAATTAACAATAGTGATAACCTAAGTCAGAAATTTATCCGGACAATTGAGAACAACCAATTCAATAAACTAACCTTAAAGGAACTTTCTTTTTTAATGAATATGAGTGTCTCTACATTCAAAAGAGAATTTGAAAAACACTACCAAAGTTCACCAAGTAAGTGGTTTCAAGAAAAAAGACTGGAACGATCTGCTTTTCTATTAAAAAACAAATCCAAACGTCCTTCAGATATTTTTGAGGAAATAGGTTATGAAAATTTGTCAAATTTCATTCAAGCCTTTAAAGGGAAATATGGCGTGACCCCAAAGCAGTATCAATCAAACTGACCTTTTATCAATACTTTTTGAACTGAATCAAACACAACATTCCCTCTTGTCCTTCATAAATTTGCGATAATAATCAAAAACAAATATTATGAAGAAATCAAATTTTATTCTTGCGTTACTAATAACTTTCTCAAGTACCGTGTTCGCTCAAAAAACGTTCACTTTATCCAGTAGTGATCTTGGCGGAGAAGCTACTATTACTGAAGAGTTTAACGGCTTTGGTTGTACCGGAGAAAACCAATCTCCACAGTTATCATGGACTAATGCTCCTGAAGGAACTAAGAGTTTCGCAGTAACTATGTACGATCCAGACGCACCTACTGGCAGTGGATGGTGGCATTGGGTTGTTTTTGACATTCCTGTGAATACCAATGAATTGGTTTCGGGTGCAGGAAATACTGAACTTAATTTAACACCAGAAGGAGTTATTCAAAGTATAACAGATTATGGAATGAATGGCTATGGTGGTCCTTGCCCTCCAAAGGGCCATGGATTACACCAATATATTATAACGGTACATGCTTTGAAAACGGACAAACTCGGACTGGACGAAAAAACTAATCCAGCGGTGGTTGGTTTTTATCTTTGGAACAACACCCTAGCAAAAGC
>JBLIMR010000134.1:0-3035 GCA_047638815.1 Gammaproteobacteria bacterium | reverse complement strand
CAACTCACCCAAAGACTGGTGTTTGGTTCTGGGCATACCTCGTATATACAAACTGAAATTAACAACATTGCTAATCGCGACATTCTTGTTGAATATCAATGGGAAAACAAGCCAATACTCGCTGATAGTTTGAAGTTAAATACTGATGACAATGAAGTGAAAATAACTTCCACCAAGAGCACTGCGATTGGTTATTTAAATTTTTCTGAAAATGTTATTCTAGAAAATAAAAACGATTTCCATACAGTTTCAACAACCCTTAATTTAACTGAAGGCGATTCGAAACGTTTCATCGTTTCTCAAACTTTTATTTTCCCTGAATATTCATGGGAAGATGAGAAAGAAGAAATTCGAACTCTTGATTTTGATTCCTTGTTGGAAGCTCGAAAAAGAGAAAAAGACGAACAATTAACTTCTTTGATCAAGGCTAGGAGAACTAACTTCCTAGACAATAAATATACTCATGTACTAGCAAAAGCCCATCTAACATTGCAAAATAACTGGCGTATTCCTGCCGGGGAGATTAAACATGAAGGATTCTTCCCCAGTTATCATTACGAATGGTTCAATGGTTTTTGGTCTTGGGATTCTTGGAAACATGCTGTAGGACTTTCCCATTACAACACAGACTTGGCCAAAAAGCAAATCAAATTGATGTTCGAGTTTCAAAACGAAGATGGATTTGTCGCTGATTGCGTTTATCGTGACACTACCATTGAAGCGCATAATTATCGTGACACCAAACCTCCCCTATCAGTTTGGTCTGTAGCTAAAGTGTATGAAAAAGATAAGGATCTAGATTTCATAAAAGAACTCTACCCTAAACTAAAAAAATACCACAACTGGTGGTATAGCAAACGAGACCATGACCAAGATGGATTGTGTGAATATGGCTCAACAGACGGAAGTTTAATCGCTGCAAAATGGGAAAGTGGAATGGACAATGCCATTAGGTTTGATCATTCCAAAATATTAAAAAACAGTGAAAATGCTTACTCCCTAGATCAAGAAAGTGTAGACTTAAATGCCTACTTGTATGCCGAAAAAGTATTTCTCTCAACCCTTGCTAAAGAATTAAATCTACTCCAGGATGTACAAGTATGGAAATCAACTGCCGAAAAACTCAAACTGAAAATTCAAGAACAGTTTTATGATGAAAACGATGGTTGGTTTTATGATACTACAATGGATGGGAAAACATTCATAAAGGGAGAAGGCAGTGAAGGCTGGACAGCCCTCTGGGCAAAAGCAGCAACCCAAAACCAGGCCGAATCGGTACGAGATAGAATGATGAATCCACAAAAGTTTTTCACTAAAGTTCCCTTCCAAACCATGAGTGCTGATCATCCAAAATTTGATCCTAAAAACGGTTATTGGCGCGGTCCTAATTGGTTGGATCAATCGTACTTTGGTGTAAAAGGTCTTCGAAATTATGGCTTTTATAATGAAGCGGATAAAGCCTCAATTCAAATATTAGAGGGCGCAGAAGGCCTGCTTTCAAAGGGGAAATCAATCAGGGAGAATTATCATCCCATCACCGGGGAAGGCTTGCATGCCAAAAACTTTAGCTGGAGTGCAGCTCATATCATTATGTTATTACAAAAAGATTAAATGGAAATTAGATTATCAGAACCTAGAGATATACAGCACATAATGAACATTATTCATTTTGCACAAAGGCATCTGAAGTCTTTCAATATTGATCAATGGCAAGATGGTTATCCCGATGAAGCACAAATACTTGACGACATTAAAAAGGACGAGAGTTTTGTTGTTTTAGATAAGGACAATAAGATGCTTGCAACATTTATGCTCACGACCAATGGTGAACCAACCTACAACACCATAGAAGGCGAATGGATTACAGATAACAAAACACAATTTGGTGTGATACATCGTATTGCAGTTGCCGAAAACACAATCAATAAAGGCATGGCGCAAGACATTATTAGGCATTGTGAAGGCATGTTAAAGTCGCAAACTATAACCACAATGCGGATAGATACCCACCAAGACAATAAAGGGATGCAACATATCTTGAAAAAATTGCAATATGTCTATTGTGGTATTATAACTTTAAACAGCGGAGATATTAGATTTGCTTACGAAAAATTGATGTCTTAGAATAATAATGAACTACACTCAAATAAAAATCACATCTCAGGAAGCAGAATCTATATTGTTGTCCGAATACGATATAAAAGGAATTGCAAAAGCCCTTCCTGGTGAAGTCGATTTTAATTTTCGAATTGAGATTGAAGGAGAATATGCGTACGTATTAAAAATATCACGACCCGGTGAAGATCAAAAGAATCTAGATTTTCAACAGCAATTATTGCAGTATGTTGAAGCCAATGGCAAAAACATCATAGCTCCAAAAGTAATTAAAGACAAAGCTGGTAACATTATTTCTAAAATCACAGATGCTTTTGGAAATTCACGTAACGTTCGACTCTTAACTTGGGTTTCTGGTAGAGTTTGGAGTGGTGTAAATCCGCAATTGGACGATTTACGATTTAGTTTAGGAGCGCAATGTGGATTATTAACCCAAGCTCTAGTGGACTTTGATCATCCAGAAGCACATAGAGAACTTGCCTGGGATGTCGCACAATCACTTTGGACCACGAAACATGTTGATTTATTTTCTTCTAAAGAAAAAGAAATCGTCACTTCATTTCATCGCCATTTTGAGGCAGATCAAGAACAGTATCTTAAACTGCGTAAAAGCATTGTGCACAATGATGCAAACGACAATAATGTTATAGTCTCTGAAGACTTGCTCAATCCAACAGTGAAGGCTGCCATAGACTATGGAGATGCAATACACACACAAATCATAAACGATCTCGCCATTACCTGCGCCTATGCCATAATGCATCACAATGATGCCTTAGCAGCCGCCCTGCCGATTGTTACTGGCTACCACTCTACTTTTGCATTACAGGAAGATGAATTAGAACATTTATATACTGCTATAGCCATGAGATTGGTCATAACTGTTACGAAATCTGCTTTTGGGAAGATTGAAGAACCCA
>JBLIMR010000133.1:0-3050 GCA_047638815.1 Gammaproteobacteria bacterium | reverse complement strand
GAGGATTAATCATGTTTACTTCAAGTGAATATTTAACCAAATAAGTTGATTTAGTTATCAAAATAAAACAAGTAAATAAAGTGGAAATCACAACAAATAAGGACAATTCAGCGCTCGTTTTCGAAGGGTTAAAAAAGGTTTATCATGGCAAAGTACGTGATGTTTACTTTTTGGAAAACAACCTTTTGGGAATGATAGCTTCGGATAGAATATCGGCCTTCGATGTGATTCTCAAAAGACCAATTCCATATAAAGGTCAAGTCTTAAATCAGCTTGCGAATTACTTCCTAGATGCAACTTCTGATATCGTTCCAAATTGGAAGTTGGCTTGCCCAACTGCTAACTTGACTATTGGATTTGCCTGTGAACCTTATAGAGTTGAGATGGTCATAAGAGGATACCTAACCGGCCATGCCTGGAGGGAATATAATGCAGGGAAACGAATTTTATGTGGAGTGAATATGCCGGATGATATGAAGGAGAATGATGCGTTTCCCGAACCAATAATAACCCCAGCAACGAAAGCGGACGAAGGGCATGATGAAGACATCTCGAGAGAAGAGATAATTGCTCAAGGGATAATTCCTGAAAACGAATACGTTCAACTTGAGAAATATACAAGTGCCTTATATTCAAGAGGGGTGGAGATGGCCAAAGAAAGGGGCCTTATATTGGTGGATACAAAGTATGAGTTTGGGCTTAAGGATGGTGAAATAATTTTAATCGATGAAATCCACACCCCTGATTCCTCAAGGTATTTTTACAGAGAAACCTATCAGGAAAATCAAGATAAAGGTGTTCAGCAGAAGCAGTTGTCCAAAGAGTTTGTCAGACAGTGGTTGATCGAAAAAGATTTCCAAGGCAAAGAAGGCCAGGTTCAACCTGATATGGATGATGCATTTATCGATTTGGTCACCAATAGATATGTTGAGTTGTATGAAATAATGACTGGACAGAATTTCGTTAAGGAAGATGTTAGTGATAAGGAGTTGATTGGAGCAATGGGAGAGTGGGCAAGAAAGTCCATGTGAGAACCTTCTTAATCATCTTTATTCCATAGAGCAATATACTTAAGACTTTATCGAGACGTATTATCTCTAAACCATCATTAGTAAAACCCAATAGACAGCTGCACTGCAAATAGCGGCAATAGGAAGCGTCAATAACCACGACAGGAGTATATTCTTAACCACCTTTATGTCTGCTTTTTTCGTGACGGTTCCAATGCCAAAAATAGATCCAACAGAAACGTGAGTTGTTGATACTGGCATGCCATGGATGCTGGCAGTTGTTACTAAAAGACCTGTGACTAAGTTGGCTGTGAATCCCTGACCACTATTCATCGGGGTGATTTTCTTGCTCATCATCTTACCCACTTTTTTTGCATTGAAAATTCCACCAAGCGCTATTGCAAGGGCAACGGCTAACATGCACCACTTAATTTCCAATGCGTTTATGACAATCAAAAGACCTACTATTTTTGGGGTATCATTTAAACCTCTAGCAAAACTTACAATTCCGGCACTGAAGAAATGTGCGGAATCCAATATTTTTTGAGTGTTAATCCCTTTGAAGTTCCGGCTATAAGAATGATTTAAGTCATTGTCTAAAGATATATTTACACCCGATCCAGTTGACATGTTATCATGATTATTTTCGCGTACGGTCTGTAGTATAACCTTCTTAGATTCTCCAACGGTTATAATATCTTCTTTGGTGACACCAAGCTTAATCCTAAACTTTCTAAAGAGTATATATACTATCATACTGACAATAGCCGCCATCAAAGGACTCGCAATAAGAGGAAAGAGAAAGGTGCTAATCAATTTTTCAAAATTGAAATTCATTCCGACCGCAACCACTCCGCTGCCAAACAAAGCCCCAACCAAACTGTGCGTTGTGGATATCGGCATTCCTATTTTAGTTGCGAGAAAAACAGTTATAGCGGCACCCATTGCGATTGAGATGGCAAACTCAGGAGTTTGTATTAATGCATCTGGCACTAAGCCTTTACCTGAGAAATTCTTAACCAATGTGCTTGCAAGAAAAATTGCAGCAATTGAACCCATGAAGGTTGTAACGGTAGCCCATGTAATTGCACCTTTGTAGTTGATGGTGTTGCTCCCAAAAAGAGTTGCAACCCCTTTGAAATTATCATTGGCACCATTACTATAAGCTAGGAAACATGCTGCAAGGAATAATAGGATTAATATCATGTTTTAAAACGAAGGTGATTTTTTTATAAAGCTAGAATTAAAGCGTTGAACACCGTGTCCAATGACGGACAATTTATAATTGTTACATAAATTTCAACTTTGGGGAACTTGATTGAGCATGCTTTACTTAAACTCAACACCAACAAAATCAACAAACAGATAATCGTCTTTGGATCATCTCATATCCATCTTTGAAACGCACGTTTTTTATTCCGCTTTCAATTCTTGTATGCCACGTATCGGCTTTATTCCTGTTCACAAAAAAATCAAAGTAAACCTTTGGTTCCAATTCACAAAATAACTTGGAGCCTATTTAGTCTAAAAATAGTGCTCATATTAATTCGCCCCCAAGGATTATCATCAAACTCACAATGAATAAATCTTAAGATTATTTTATACGTCAGAATCTATTCTTCAATAATAACGCTCATTCGGCCAACAGTATATGCCCCAAAGTAACCAAGCGCTTTATCTTCAAAATTGGAAACAGGATCGGAAGGTGCAACGCCACCCCCCAAAATAGCATCTGAAAGTGTTCGGTAATAATCAAAAGTGGATAAGTCTAAATGATTCACCTCAATCGTAACAGTGTCTCCCACTTGAACAACATTATCAAAATCTACATCTACTTGATTGCCATTGAAAAATTTATCATTGGAAAGATAAAGGTTGGTGTCCACGGTCTCTGTGCTGTCAACGTCATCTAAGAAGATATATGGATCACCATTTCTGAAAAATTTTAATCGATAATTATTGCCTTCTTGCGGAGGATCCGTAAGATAAGCAGTGACATAATATCCTTCGTCAGCGAAAATAGATTCTTCTTCAAAGTCA
>JBLIMR010000132.1:0-3060 GCA_047638815.1 Gammaproteobacteria bacterium | reverse complement strand
ATTGGGATTCTTCACTCCATAACTCTTGACTCGAGCGGTCAAAGCTCCCATCTTCCTTTTGAATGTATAAGACACTTGCTTGCCCCGAAGCACCTCCAATATAAAAATCGTCTAGACCGTCAGTATTAACGTCCCCAGCTGACATAAAAGGTCCAAATCGTGAATTACGATGTGGTAAAAGCATTTCCTTCTCAAAATCATCATAATCATTTTCTTGATGAAGGAAGGTTAGATCTGAAGAGTTTGTTTTATTGAAAATAGCTTTTCGATCCAGTGTTGTCTCAGGAGGAATAAATTCCAATATGTTCAAATCCACTTTCAATCTTTGATTCGAAGCAATGTTATACATGGTATGTAAACCACTGAATTTTTGAATAACAATACTGTCAATCATTTCGATTTCACCAAATCCAAAATTTAATATTGAGCTTGAAGCAGATTGAAAACCTCTAGTCAGGGACTGCTCTTGAAATTGTTTGTTGCCTTTAGCATATATCGTAATTGAAGTGTTCAATGATTTCGAAAGGTTGGATTTGTCATCAGATAGAAACTCTATCTGAAGATAATTTTGAGTTGAATTATTTTCATATACACTTGCAGTACTGTTTAAGTTATTGACGATGAGATCCAAATCCCCATCATTGTCAAGATCCGAATAGGCAGATCCATTAGAGTACGTTTTTTCTGAAAGCCCCCAGTTTTCAGTTTGGTTTTCAAACTGTAGATCACCTACATTTTTATATCCATAGTTGGATAATTTATATGATGGAGGTTTAGTCATCCATTCCTTTCGTTTAGCTGCATCTGGATTCTGATCATTCGCTCTCATCATGCTGTCAAAACGCATCGCAAAATCATTCTCCATACGATTGTATAGATACCCGTTCGTAATGAATAGATCTTTATAGCCATCATTGTCAAAATCCGCTAGGAGGGAAGACCAACTCCAATCTGTCTTGCTTGTTCCTGATAACTTTGCTATTTCACTAAACTTATTTTCACCTTGATTTAGGAGCAGGGAATTGTTCATGTATTGATGGGTATATCCGTACGTCTCAGTATAGGTTTTAAAGTCATCCTTCGACATGGAGGGCATTTGAGTTTTACTGCGATAATTGTTTGCAGGCGCCATGTCCACGACACTAATGTCAAGTAAACCATCATTGTTTATGTCGGCAACATCACAACCCATGCTGTATTGCGATATATGCCCAACACACTCTTTCATTACATCTGCAAATCCACCTTTTTGGTTGTTGACATACATCTTGTCGGGTCTAGAGAAATCGTTGGTGGTAAATAGGTCTGTCCAACCATCAGCATTTATATCACTGGCCACAACTCCTAGCCCATAGCTATAAGTCATTAAACCAGCTTCCTCAGTTGCCTCCCTATACTTTCCATTGTCATTAATAAAGAAGCTATTAGAAAATGGTTTTAAACTTTGAGGAAACTTATCCATCTGATAAGCCAAGTCAGGTTTGCCAAACATGGGGGAGTGGTTTAGAATGAATGCATCCAAATCGCCATCGTTATCATAATCAAAAAAGGTAGCTTGTGTAGAATGATTAATTTCATTTAGCCCATACTCCTTTGACCTTTCGGTAAAAGTGAGATTACCATTGTTGACGTAGAGTACATTTTGAGTTTCTCTGCCGCGTTCCTTTTTTCCTGATTTGCAAATGTAAATGTCAGGAAGCCCATCATCATTAATATCAGTTATTGTTACACCTGTTGACCAGGAATCCTTAATTCCATGTGCAAATCCATCAACTCCCGCCTGTTGAGTGATGTCCTCGAACTTTAGTTCACCTAAATTTCGATAAAGTCTATCAGAATGAAGATTGGAAGTTAAAAATACATCTTCAAATCCATCAAGATCAAAATCCGCCACTGCGACTCCACCACCATTTTGATAGTATATAAAATCAAATGCGCTAAGCTGCAGGGTGGGATCCAACCGATTAATAAAATTAATTCCTGAATTTTCTATCTTATGAAAGAGGGTGTTTGGAATATTGTCAGCTTTATTTTCACTGCATGATGAAGAGAGCAAAGAAACTAGAAGGCCAAAGCAGGAGATATTAAATAGTAAACGACTCCTGTTGAGGAAATTTATAAGACTTCTTTTCACGTTTACAAGATCGATATAAAGTATGAAATGAACAATAGTCACTTCAATGAGGTTAATAAAGTTGCAACAGCTGTAAAATGGAGTAACAATCTATTCTAGAGTGATTTTGAACTAAACTTTTAATTTTACTTTATAATTGCAAGTTCTTTTACCGGAATAGAGATTTTATTTTCCTTAAAAATTGTAGCAAGACGCTCAATACATTTACTTCTGGCATTAACGAACTCCCCATCATTTTGAGTGAAATTCATCCAAACTCGGATGGTGAAATTTACTTTTTCAAAGTCCATATCATTGTAAACCATATTCGGTGATTTTTCCGGGTATACAAAATCGAATGAACTAAGTTCTGTTTCAATTTTTTCTTTGATGACAGTTAGGTCTTCTTCAAGGTTCATTTTACCTATTATATCTATCCGTCTATACATCGTTTTTGAATATTCCTTAACAGGGTTGTCCATTACAAGTCTGTTCGGAATTTCTACATGTTGACCGTGCACATTAATTATTCGGGTGGCTCTTAATCCTACCTTAAGTACATTGCCGAATTGTTGATTAGTTTCAATAAGATCACCAACCTTGACCGTACTTCGAAATGAGATTATTATTCCGGATAGAATGTTGGCAGCAGTGTGTTGAAATGCAAAAGAAAAGGCTAAACCAATAATACCCACACCGGCAAGAAGCGATGTAACCGTCTTGTCAAGATGCATTATTCCAAGCGCAACAAAAATGCCTAGAATTAAGATGAAAAAACTTACAAAGCGTATAATTAGTTTAGCAACATTAACATTTCCCGAAATCTTTAACAATAATTTTTCGCTGCTCTTTTTGAAAATTTTAATAAACAAAATGAAAAGGATAATTACTAGAATCGCAAGGATTAAATTTGGGATAATTTCAAATCCACTTTCAAACCATGTCTG
>JBLIMR010000131.1:0-3186 GCA_047638815.1 Gammaproteobacteria bacterium | reverse complement strand
AATTATGCAAGTAGTCAAAAATATCCGTACTGATATAGAAATGACAAGGTTTGAAAATAATATCTCCTTGTTGAAAAATTCGCTAAGCTATGAATCCAGTAATAGTGACCGAAAAATTGCCCTATCAACTATGGAAGGAATTAATTTTGAAAGAATTCAGAATATTATAAGCCTGGAAGCAAAGGGAAATTATACGATGTTGTTTTTTACAGGAAAACGAAAATTATTGGTCTGTAAAACGCTCAGAGATATGGAAAACCAACTCCATACAGGGAGTCAGTTTGTACGAATCCACCGGTCTTATACCATCAACCTGAATTATCTCCAAAAATATGTAAAAGGCAAAGGAGGTTATGTAATTTTGGAAAATGGTATAATGATCAATGTCTCTTCAGGTAAGAAACAGGGTTTTCTGGATGCTTTGAAAATTTATTTTGGGTAGTTCAAATCCGAAGCAAGGGATATATATGGAGTACTTATTTCATGTGTCAAGGCAGGCCTGACGTCACTTTTTGTCCCATCGGGACTTTATCTTGGTTAGCCCCGATAAATAAACTAGAGCTGAGTGCCGTTAGGTACTCAATATCAGAACGCTACTGGATTTAACCCGTGATTCGAATGACTCCTGTTTAATCAAAAGAATTCCCCGATGCTTGCACAGGGCAATCGCAAGATTGTAAAAAAAGGTAGCAACAAAGGCTCAAAGGCACTAAGAAATAGATATACTACTTAGTGCCTTTGAGCCTTTGTTGCAAAAAAAGAAACCTTGTGATTGCAATAGATGTCTGTATCGGCTGATCACGACGAAGCCTTGCTGCAGGGCAATTCTTTAGTCATGCGGATAGTTATTATTAATCCTTGGTTTCGTTCAATTTAGCTAATTCGCTTTTTGTTTTTCGTTTACTTCGTGCAGCAGGAAACTGATTGATTGATTCATCAGGGTTTCATCACTTTGAATATTAGATGCCAAGTGAAGATATTCAGAAGCTGTTTTATATTGATTGTTTGTTTCGAATTCTACACCAATAGAATAATAAGTGAATTGGATGTTTGAAGCAAAGGCAGGATCATAGCTATTATAAAGCAAAGCATTTTCAATTTCTTGAAGGGCTCCTTTGATTTCTTTCCCTTTCTTGGAGATATAGGAGCTTTGATTTACGATCTGACCATCATTCCATTCTGATATTAACTGATCGCCATTTTTGTACTGGAACCTGATATAACCGTCAAACTTTCCTGCTGCCCAGTTTCCTATAATGGTATCACCGTTTTCCCAGAGGATTATACCTTCCCCGTCCCGCAATCCTTCCTTTACCGATCCCATGTAAGTACTTCCGTTATTCTGTGTAAAACTACCTTGACCGTTTGGAATATTATTACGCCATTCTCCTGAATAACTTTCACTATTATTAAAAACTACACTTCCGGTTCCGTGCATTTCATCTTCTTGAAATGTTCCAATATATTCCGTTCCATTTGCCCAAATAAAAGTACCCTGTCCGCTCATACGATTATTTTTCCATTCGCCTTCATAGCGATTTCCATTTCTAAAATGGAAATCACCGACACCATTTCGCACACCATTTAAAAAGGATCCAATAAAATAGCTGCTATCATTCCATTTCATGATCCCCTTGCCATGTGGTTTTCCGTAGCTGATTTCCCCGTTATAGATACTGCCATCCCTGAAGGTTAAGATTCCAATACAATATTTTTCCAATTCGTGGCAATCAAATGAGGAGGTATTTTCAAACTTGGTAACCTGTAAATGATAAGAAGCATCAGCCAATACAAAGGGTGTAAATTCATCTATAGGAATAGAATTGAACTCATGAGCTCTTAGTAGGGAAGAAAAAACTAAAGTAGGGAAGATAAAAAATGCGAAGAAAGTTAATATTCTCATTTCAAAAGATATTGATGGTTATAAAAATAACGTTCTGTAAAAAACACCAGTTGATTGAGAAATAAGGATAGATTTCAAGTAAGAAAACATAATGAAACCTACCTTTCTGTTTTAAGGTCAATTTCTATACCAAAACATACTTATACATCACACCGCTAAATTTGCCGCATCCTGATTGTCAGCTCACCTAGTAGTTTGATTCCTAATAGAATAGAGCGTTTATATCACGGTATCCTCTATTTAATATTGACTAATAAAATACAGGAATATCAAAAAAAGGAACAGCAATAAAACAAGAAAAAGCTTTTTCTTGTTAGACCTTAACAGGCTTTCAGTATAAGCTTTATCTTGAGCTTTTAGGAGGGGAAATATTTTTTGGAAATTTTCATCGCTTGCCATCTCAAGAAGAGCTTTTTGACTTTTAACTTCTTCAAAAAGAGCAGGATCGTCTCGAAATAAAAGTTCAAATTTAACTCTTTCTTCTTCATCCATACGATTAAATAGATACTCTTCAATCATTTCTGATTGATCTTCTGGTTTCATATTAGAAGTTTTGAATAGGTGGCAAAATTTTTGTTATGGGTGGGACTAAAAAATTAAAACTGCATTATTTCTTTACAACGAAGATCCATTTTTAGAGATTCGGTTAACTGTTTTTTACATTCGAACTTCTTTTTCTTGACATATAACTTACTAAGACTGAGTTTTTGAGCTATTTCATTTGTAGAGTATTTTTGAAAGTGAAGTTCTAATATCTTTCGGCTGTTGCCATTAAATTTAGAAATATGATCCTGCAATATAATAAATCGCTCAGCCATTTCTAAATGAATAATGACATTATTGTTAATATCTGGCAAATCAAAATTTTCTCTGAGAGGCTCCAACCGCTTATTTTTTCGCAGTGTCTTTAACCATTGATACCGGCAGATAGAGAAAAGATAAGTCTTGATACTTGCGGTTAACACAAACGTGCTTTCCTGAGCTTGTTTATATAAAGCCAGGAGCGCTTCCTGAAATACATCCCTGGCATCATCATCAGAGCCTCCATTTCTGCAAATATAGTTTGAAACAGAGGGAAGGCAGGTTTTATACAGGTATAAAGTTGTTTTGTTATCTGCCTTTATAAAAGCAGATAGTAGCTTTTTTTCAGAGAATACTATGTTCTCTGAGAGGGACTCATTCACATTTAATTATTTTAAGTATTAAATAATTACCTGTATGTGGTTAATACCACTACCAGTCATAAAGGATACCTAAAATGAAAAATCATCATGAGCAACCTG
>JBLIMR010000130.1:0-3216 GCA_047638815.1 Gammaproteobacteria bacterium | reverse complement strand
TTTTCCGGTTACACACTTTTAGCATCGAAAACTGTAAGAAAATAGCCCTATCGATATAATTCATAATCGTTAAATAAACATTTAGGAACGTTTGTTAGTTTATAATTAGCCTAGTGATATGCTCATTGTTAATGCAATATCGTGAAAAATTTCGAAACTCAGATATTGGTCATGAATGAGATGTTGCTCATTGCTAAATGGAGTAGGGGCCTTTAGAACAATCTAAACCCACTAGTATTTATGGACCTAAATCTTTATAGAATTTAATTTCTAACTCTTACTTGCCTGATTTGCGAATCATTACTATTTCAGGATGTGTTTCAATCCTCTAAATAGATTTTGTTCCAAAGCATCAAATTCACTGTCACTTAGAAAGAGTTCTTTTATTTCGGCAAGTAGGCTATCAGTCTCCTCATTGTTGTAATTATGCTGCTCCATTGAGGATTGTATTTTTTGAATGCTGCTATAATCATTGTCGTTTTCAAACTCAGCATGTATTTTATCAAAACTACTGGTTTCTATTTTCGACTTGATATAATTTATTTCAAATTTAGATTCAGTGAAATCGGCATTTGCGCAATAAATAAGAATGTAAACTTTTAGTTCTTCTTTTGTCCAGTTGGTTGTGTTTTCCGTCATAACATTTTATGTTTATTCCTTTATTTAGGGGCCTAACAAGGCGTTCAAGTGATTAATCTGTTTTCAGAAGGCTCTTTAAAGTAGGTTTTTATTCTACCCTAATTCCATATTTCGAATCTACTAATGTTTTTAGATTCAGGGCTAAGTTTTTCTGTTCCTTTAGTAAGGCGGTAAGATATTTGAAGTTGGATTCATAATAAAGAATATCTCCATAGTAGGTTGACATTGTTATTGGATCTTTGTCTATTACATAATTACCAACTTCAATGAGTTCTTGAAAATCATCAATTGGCTTTAGCATATTGGTATGACTTTCCTCAATAAAGATGAAAGCCTTCCTTGCCAACCTTAAGTCAAACAATGACTTTTGAGTCTCTTCCATTTCATGAAAATAACTCTTCATGTAGGTTTGCTGATTTTTATATACGACCAACGCTCTTTCATACTTTAGAATTGCCGTAGTTAATTCCTGGTCTGTGATAAGTTCAATCTCATGATTATTGATCAATTGCCCTAAAGTACTTTCGGAGTAGTTCACAGACATATACCAATAGGTGTCCTTTATTGAATGCATATAAACCTTTCTCCAATAGTTCGAGCTGTCATTTGGTTCTGCAAGTAATTGTAACAAATCGTGAATACCGCCTAGTAAGATTTCATTGCCACTAATTGCTGATTCTGATTTTGTAATGTCTTTATCTAACTCATTCACCAAACTTGTAAGGTATTGTCTTTCGGATACTCTATCCGATTTCTGTTCATTCCAATTGTTGATGCTTACCGCCATGAGAATTCCGATAATGATAAGTGCTACTTCACCTATTGCGTAGATGACATACTTCTTGGATTTACTCTCACCAATTAATTTTTGTCTAATTTTTCTGAAAATTTTCATCAGGATTCAAGTTTAATTTATTGTAGAATATTTACAGACTTTGCAGTGCCTGATGAACTTTTCTGCCTTCTTTAATGATGATGTCAATACTCTCTTCAATATCTTTTCTTGTCGTTCTAAAGTTTACAATGCAGGATCGCAAGCAATATTGACCTTGCACGATGGCATTGGATAAAAACATTTCTCCGCCACTTTGTATTTTATTAAGTAGTTCTTCATTCAACAAATTTAAATAGTCATCTCGTTTTTCACCCACTTCTTGAAAATCGAGTGGAACATACCTGAGCGTGCTAATGCTTAAATTCTGAGTCATTGCCTTTAGTTCTGCATGGGCCTCAGCAAGTTCATAGAGATATTCCGAAAGCTCAATATCTTCTTTTATCAATTTCTGATATCCATTGCTGCCAATTTGTTGTAATGCGAGCCATACTTTCAAGGCTCTAAAACCTCTCGAGTTCTGAAGTCCATATTCGAAGAAATTGACAGACCCTCCATCTTCAGTTAGACTGAAATTATAGTATTCGGGATGCGAACTATATGTATCAATAAGATGCTTGGGATTTTTCACTAAAGTACAACCCGCTTCTAACGGACTATACAACCATTTATGCGGGTCGAGTGCAATTGAGTCAGCTTCTTGCAAGCCTGAAAACATCGTTTTTAACTCTGGAATAATTGCTGCCGGAACGCCATAGGCACCATCAATATGAAACCATAAATCATGGGCTTTACATATTGAAGCAATGGCCGCAAGATTGTCAACTGATCCGGTGCTAACATCACCAGCAGTTCCCACAACCATAAAAGGTTGATGACCATTTTTTAGATCATCCTTTATGGTTTGCTCTAAAATATCGTTGTTCATTTTATTCTCTGCATCAGCAGGAATCCAACGTACAGAATTGCTGCCATGGCCAAATAATATTGCTGCTTTATCGATCCATGTATGTGTAGATTTCGAACAATAGGTAATCAACATTTTGGATCCAGCAGATAGACCTTCCTCTTTAATGCTCTTAGGTGCTTTGGCTGTCCTAGCAGCAAGAAAGGCAGTGAAATTCGCCATGTTTCCACCGCTAACTAGCACGCCACCATATGTAGGTGATACGCCAATAAACTCTGAGAGCCAAGCGATGGTTTGTTTTTCTATTTCGGTAGCCATCGGACTGAGAATTTGTCCACCTACATTGGCATTAACAGAGGAAGCCAATAAGTCTGCTAAAGCGCCAATTGGCGTAGCCGAAGAGGTGATGAATCCAAAAAACTTTGGGTGACCATTGAATAAGGAATTTTCAAATAGAAGTTTAGCAGTAGAGGAGATTAATTCATTTGCTGGTCGTCCGTTCACTGGCAACGATGAGTTTCCTAATTCTTTTTGTAATTCTTTTATCGTCTTACTTGTGGTTACTGGTTTATTGGAAATGTCATCGAAAAAATCAGAAATTGTATCAATGAGTTCGTAGCCCATTTTCCGAAATTCTTTTTTATTGATGTCAATTGAATTCTCTCGTTTATTCGCCATAGACTAGTTATCGTTTTATGTGTAGGTGATGATACTGGGTTAATCTTTTATTGAATCGATAATGCGCCAGAAGGACATTTTTTCACCTGTTCTATGATTTGTTCTTTTGATGCATTTTCTGGTTGTATCCATGGACGTTCTTTGGGTTTGAAAACTTCAG
>JBLIMR010000129.1:0-3422 GCA_047638815.1 Gammaproteobacteria bacterium | reverse complement strand
TTCAAGCAAATTTGATTTAATCACTATCTTGCTCATTCAATATAAGAATGAATGAAAAAAGTAATATTTCTATTCGCATTATTTGCGCTTCCATTGGCTGTTTTATCACAAATTCCTGATTTAGAATCAAACGAAACACCAACCTACCATGAGCTCATCAAACTTTATGAAGAGATAGATGCTACAAGTGATTTTGTTGATATGACAACGTATGGCATGACGGATGCAGGTTATCCACTCCACCTTCTTCTCATCAATAAGGACAAAGTCTTTGATCCCTCAAAGTTTGACCCAAACAAAGTGGTGTTTCTTATCAATAATGGCATTCATCCTGGAGAACCATGTGGTGTGAATGCTTCATTACATATCGTGGAGGAAATGAGCAAAGGAATTAACATCCCCGACAATGTCATTCTTGCAATAATTCCCGCCTACAACATTGGAGGGATGTTGAATCGAGGATCGCACTCAAGAGCCAATCAAAATGGTCCTGAGGCATATGGCTTTCGAGGCAATGCTCAAAATTTAGATCTAAACAGGGATTTTATCAAAGCGGATTCTAAGAACGCTTTTGCGTTTTATGATATTTTTCAAGCGTTAAAACCACACATTTTTCTCGACACCCACACATCCAATGGCTCCGATTACCAATACACCATGACGCTAATAACCAGTCAACCGGAGATGGCTGGCTCCGTTATAGGTCCGTTCGCAAAACACATCATGACGCCCTTCTTGATGAAGGACATGGACAAAAGAGATTGGCCAATGGCACCTTATGTCAATACCATTAAAGGAACCCCTGACCATGGCATTGCAGATTTCCCAGACAGTCCTCGTTACTCTACAGGATACACATCATTGTTCAACACTCTTTCCTTCGTCTCAGAGACCCATATGCTCAAGCCTTTCGCTGATCGAGTTAAAAGCACTTATGCATTGATTCATTCCATGACTGAATTTGGGGACGTTAAAAGTGAGGACATTATAAATCTTAAAAACAAAGCAAACGAGACTGCAAAAAAAATGAGAACCTATCCTCTCTCTTGGGAATTGGATACCAATCACTTTGAAAATTTAAGTTTTAGAGGATATGAAAGTGCTAAGGTTAAAAGTTCGGTGACCACTGGAGAGAGACTGCTCTACGATCGAGATCAGCCTTTCGAAAAAGACATTCAATATTTTAACACATACCAGGTTAAGACCAAAGTAAAACAAACGCAATACTATATCATCCCTCAAGGTTGGCATAAAATCATAGAGCGATTGCAGAAAAACAATGTGAACATGACGGCCTTGGATCGCGACTCCTCAATTTTGGTTTCTTCATATCACCTTGGGCTTTTCGAGACCAGAACCAATCCATTTGAAGGCCATTATCAGCATTACAATACCAACATGGATTTAAAGCGCCATAACCAGAGTTTTAGAAAAGGTGATTTTGTGGTAAAAATGGATCAGGATTGCAATAAATTCATTGCTGCCGTCCTCGAGCCTGAAGCAACTGATTCTTATTTTAATTGGAACTTCTTCGATGTGATTTTACAACAGAAAGAATGGTATAGTGGTTATGTATTTGAAGACATAGCCGCTAAGATGATACAAGATGATCCAGAACTTAAAATCGCCTTTGATGAGGAAATGAAAGATCCTGAGTTCGCCATTAATTCTAGGGGTCAGCTTTATTGGTTATATCAAAAGTCTCCACACTACGAGCCGATTCATCGGAGGTATCCGGTGTATCGGGTTGATTGATAATTTCAACATAAGGTTAAATGAAATTCACACAAGAAGAGCACGATGCATTCAAAAAAGAAATTATCGCCTCTGGTAAAGAATACCACGAATTTTCTTTCACCAAGAAAAAAGGATGGCTAAGCATTAACCATCCCAATTCCTCCAACCCATTTTTGTACCATCGTAAATCAGAAACTCAAATAACAATTGAAGGCCAATGGGTAGAACATGAAAAATATTTTAGTGAAATGAACAACAACAAAGAGGAATATTCAGATTTTCAAAAAGTTATATCTTCCTTTTCACTTTGGTTAAATGAAATTGATTAATCAAATATTGAATCTGTAAGCTCATAATTAATTAAACCAAAGTCTACAATGGAATCATATCGTCACTAAAGACTATCTCTCTAAATTCTTTAGGTTGTTTGTCATTTAGTAATTTCAAATCACACTTAGCATCAATTAACTTTCCAAAATTCTCCTCTCTCAAGTTAAATTGCTCCATGTTTTGGTAACTCGTTACAAGAATCAAATGGAAATCCTCTTCATTTAAGTGATTCTAACAATTGAAATGATTTGATATATCCTTTCTCAATCGCTTGAACTCTTAATCCGTTCCAATTATTTTCATAATAGAATATCGCTTCAGTTTTATTATCCTCGAGAATTTTCACAAAATCCATTGATATTAATTCTTCCTTAGGCTGACCAAAACTAAAAGTCGATACCATTACAAAAATCAAAAAAAGTATTAATCTCTAAGTTGAAAAATTATTCTTTCTCCACTCCCTTAGCACCAAGATGGGGACAACACATCAAATGTTCAGCACCCTTCCACTCTACTTTGTCCTTCTTGTAACCAAAGATCTCCTCGAGTGTCATCGTCCGATTATTATCGCCCATACTTAACTTTACATCATCCATGGTCAATCCAGATGGATGCTCATATCCTGCAGCAAATGTTACTTCGAGTAATTCTTTTCTAAGGGTCTTAACATAATTGCCAAAACGCTCCGCTTTCACTTCCACATTTATTCCTTTTTGCAACCATTTTTTTTGCGTTGCTATTCCTGCTGGACAGGTATTATCATGACACTTCTGAGCTTGAATGCAACCAACAGAAATCATTGCTTCTCTTGCGATATTGATACTATCGGCACCCATGGCAAAAGCCATTGCCGCTCGACCAGGGAATCCCAATTTACCAGAAGCGATCATTGTTGTTTTTTTGGTTAAATCGTATGACTGAAGCAATTGATATACCTCACTAAATGCATATATGAAAGGCAATGAAACATGATCTGCAAATGAAGGTGGTGCCGCACCTGTCCCTCCTTCTCCTCCATCAATGGCTATAAAATCTGGACCCCTTCCAGTCTCTGCCATAATCTTTGCCAACTCATGCCACATATCGAGCTTCCCAACTGCAGATTTTATTCCAACCGGAACACCAGTCTTTTCCGCGATTTCCTCAATAAATTCGACCATCTCGGGAATAGAACTAAAGGCTGTATGAAAGGATGGTGACAATACCGTTACTCCTTTCTTTACATTTCTAATTTTTGCTATTTCGGCAGTAATCTTTTTTCCGGGGAGCACCCCTCCTTTTCCGGGTTTGGCCCCTTGAGATAGTTTCAATTCTATCATTCTAACAAAAGGGTTATCCTTCACAAGTTTCACCAG
>JBLIMR010000128.1:0-3431 GCA_047638815.1 Gammaproteobacteria bacterium | reverse complement strand
CGTGTAACTCTTAACTCTAGGTTTTGGTTCTATCAGAAATTAGATGTGCTACCGCAATAAAAACAGGGCCAACCACGGCAAAAACTGCAACTAATCCAAACATATTGAATAATACACTTCCAATGCCTAGTTCGGCTACGTTCAAAAATGGATAAGGGTAAACATTAGTTAATAACCCTCGGATGATTGATGTCACTCCATATATGGCAGGAAATATGAGCCAATAGGGAAGATGCTTATAGAAAATTGGTCGCTTTTCAGCAAAGAATAACCAATCGATAATATAGAGAATGGGCATGAGTGTATTCAAGCCTGTGGCGGTCACCCAAGTAAAACCTTGAGGATTCCAATAAGGCACGATCAGCATATGATAAACAACGGACACCATAAGAATATATGATGCAAGGGCTGCACGAACGGCAGGACGCATGAAAAAATTAGATAACTTTCTATCTGGGTTAAGTAATGGCGCTGTAAACGCAAGCGCAATAAGGATGTTAGCCCAAACTGTGAAATACCCAAAATAGACAAACAATGTTTCAGCAATACTACTTTGCTCACCGATTATCAACATATCAACAAATCTAAGAGATATCACTACCCATGCAATGAGTGCGCAAATAATTCTATAGCTATTCTTCATTTTTTACTCCTGCTGTGAAAATCTGCAGTTCTGTCGTAATTATTTATTCCCACTCAATAGTAGACACTTCTGAAACCCTTATAAACAAAGGGATATAGAGAGACAAAAAGTAGTTTGTCATAAGTTTGTCACTATGTTTTTTATTTTGACTACCATAACCCTAATTGCTCCAGTTTCACTGACTCAATTACAAACTTTGTAAGGTTTCAAAGGCAATGTTAATTAAGATACGCATCAATATTTACTTTTCTACTGGTATTGTTGGCATCTTTGACCGATTCCAAAATATGGTCCAATTGTGTTCTATTTAAATATTTACCATTAGCTATAACCGCATTGATGCTTCTTGTATATCTAATATCTTCCAATGGATTCTTCTTTAGAAGCACTAAGTCTGCTCGATAACCGGGTTCAATTTTCCCCGAATTTGATCCCATCCACTTTGATGGAGCTAATGTTGCAGCGTGCAAAACTTGAGCATTAGTTAAACCTATTTTATTAAGTGTTTCTAATTCATTGTGAAGTGAAAAACCCGCAATCACCCCACAGGCTCCAAGGGCATCGGTTCCAGCGGTAAGGGTTACACCTTGATCAACCAAAGCCCGAGTCATAATTTCTATCGCTTCATTGTAAGCTCGATAATAAATATCCCATGAACGCAGATCATCGGCTTTCGTATTATTCTGGTTTTCATAAGAATTACCTCCGGGCAAGCAGCCACCTGAAACAATCGAACCTTCAATCCATCCAGGATTTTGAAATTCAAACTCGATACTTTTAAGAAAACCTGTTAGATCAAAGTCTTGGCTGGGTATGGTTCTGTGCAACCACACTGTAGAAGCTAACGCGATATTGTTTTGTTTAAACTTAACAGCTATTTGTTCCGCATGTTGTTTTACATGCGTTAAGAAATCCTCGCTGTTTTTCGATGACAGTCCGCCGAACTCATTCATTAAGTTTTGTATAATTGAGTCGATATGAGATAACTGAGATTGACCAGAAAGATACAAATCGCTTAACTGCAATCCAACAGGCAAATGGCCAATAACAGGAATGTTAAGTTTTTTTGCTTCGTCATTAATAGCAAAATAAATATCTTCATCAAGATCGGAACTTAACTTTATCGCATCATAGCCCACCGACTTAAAGTTTCTCACCGATTCTCTGGCTTCAAGTGGGGTTAAAAAATTTTGATGTCTTTTCTCAAAACGGCTTCTAAGGAAGGGTCTCATTCCTTGCTGACTAGTTAACTTTGGCGATGCAATAAACATATGCGGCCCAATTGCACCCTGTTTGATTTGCTCAAGATATTCAAAATGATGTTCCATCCCCGTCATTTCACCAATTTGAGTGACCCCATTGGCTATATACAATAACAGATCATTTTTACTCTTTTTTACATGCACATGAGAGTCAACCAGCCCCGGAATTAGGAATTGACCTTTTCCATCAATGACATGATATTCATCAGGAACAAAAACCTCAGGACTGATTGATTCAATTGTATTATCTTTAATCAATACCATTTGATTAGGTATCATGGTTTGTGAGTCGACAGAAAGAACACTTACATCGGTTATTGCTAGATTCCCTGAAATAACTTGAAATTGTGAAGAATCAACGACCTCAGTATTCGCCCCAAGATCGTGATCTATTTGTGAACGAAAATACAAAAAGATTGCGGATGCCAATACAACAGTCATGATTAAAGCGCCAAAAAGCCACTTTCTAATGGGTGACAAAAACTTTATTTCTTTCATTCTCACTGTCCCTCTAATTAATAGTTTTGTTCTACAGAACAAAATTATTAATCATACTCACTCAGTATTTAAGTAAATTATTGATTTAATTGACTTTTTATTCATTCCCACTCAATAGTGGCAATATTTGGAATCCTTATGCAGAAAGGGATACGGGGATATTTTTTTAACTGTGTCAAATCTGTGTCACTACGACTATATAGATTGCCGACCCTACTTCTATTTACCTACTTTACCACCTATAACGACACACTGTGTCTCTATAAAATTTCTCTAATCATAAGTAAAGATATCTTCCAACGGTGTCTTGAATACATTG
Organism: Gammaproteobacteria bacterium; assembly: GCA_047638815.1. GTDB lineage: Bacteria > Bacteroidota > Bacteroidia > Flavobacteriales_D > JABDKJ01 > JAJRRH01. The sequence goes on along the minus strand of JBLIMR010000128.1, from coordinate 709 downwards.
GATATTTTAAAAGCAACCTCTAAGGATGGAGAGTATTTATTTTTTTCAATAGCAAATATAGTTTGACGAGTTACACCCACTTTATCTGCTAAAGTTTGCTGAGACATTTCGTCTACCTCAAATCTCAGTCTTCTAATGTTGTTACTTAAACTCTTAGACAACTTAAATACCTTTGCGGTAATGGTAGAGTTGGGTAATGAAATTAGTCACTTCTGCTAGAACAAAAAATAGTAGTAACACATGGGATATAAATGCGGGGGACGAATTTTCCAAAATATCATACCAACCACCACTACCAACATACAAAAGTTGTATCAATAGAAACCATACTCCTATACTCAGAACCCAGTAACCATTTCTGTAAGAAGTTAATTCAATCAGTGCATCTCTTTCATCTTCTTTATTTTTATCCTTTCCTGCCAAAAAAGATTGAATAATAATCTCCAATACCACGATTAGAATAATTGGTCTAAAAATGTCATTGAACGTAAATTCATGTCCAATATTAAACATTTGATTTGAAAAAACTTGATAAAAATACCATCCAAACACCAATAAAGTAATACCCAAAGAAGCAATTAAACTTTTTTCCTTATACGACATATTCACCATTCATTTCCATGTATAGTTATTTATACATAATGTATATTATTTTTTACATTGAAGCAAGTAACAATATGGGTACGATTTAATTTATAGGATACAAGGA
>JBLIMR010000127.1:0-3507 GCA_047638815.1 Gammaproteobacteria bacterium | reverse complement strand
GAGCTATTGACATTTCCAAACTAAGGGGAATGACAAACCACATAACATTGGATGTGGGATTTAAAAACACTGGATCAACCAAAAGTGCTATCACCTATTTAGATGGTGAGAAAGGTATATTAAGCTATAGAGGTTACCCTATTGAACAATTGGCTGAAAAATCTTCCTTCCTTGAAGTATCTTACCTCTTAATAAATGGTGAATTACCAAATAAAAAAGAACTCGAATACTACACAACACAAATCACATCTCATACTTTGGTTCATGAGGATCTAAGAAGATTTTTTGAAGCGTTCCCAACAAACGCTCATCCAATGGGAATATTATCTACAATGGTAGCTTCTCTTTCTACATTCTATCCAGAATCGCAGAATCCAAACAGAGCGATGGCGGATGTTGAACTCACTATAACAAGACTTTTAGCCAAATTGCCAACATTGGCGGCTATGGCGCACAAATACTCAAAGGGACAACCACTACTCTATCCAGACAACAATCTGGGTTACATTGATAATTTCTTGAGAATGATGTTTGGTCTACCTGTAGAGGAATACAAGGTAAATCCTGTGATTTCTGATGCAATGAACAAACTATTAATTCTGCATGCAGATCATGAGCAAAATTGTTCGGCATCGACTGTCAGAATAGTTGGTTCATCTCAAGCGAATCTGTACTCATCTATATCTGCTGGTGTAGCTGCTCTTTGGGGTCCACTTCATGGTGGTGCTAATCAAGCCGTTATCGAGATGCTTGAAAACATACAGAAAGATGGAGGTGGTATGCAAAAATGGATTGACAAGGCTAAAGATAAAAATGACAGTTTCCGTTTAATGGGATTCGGCCATAGAGTTTATAAGAATTTTGATCCAAGAGCAACTATTATCAAACAAGCATGTGATAGCGTTTTAGAAACACTTGGTGTTGATGATCCGATACTTGATCTTGCCAAAGAACTTGAAGCTGTTGCCTTAAAAGATGAGTATTTCATCAACAGAAAATTATTCCCTAATGTCGATTTTTACTCCGGTATAATTTACAAAGCACTTGGTATCCCGTCTGAAATGTTTACAGTAATGTTTGCTTTGGGAAGATTACCTGGCTGGATTGCTCAATGGAAAGAAATGATTGAGAATGGTGATCCAATAGGTCGTCCTAGACAAGTTTACGTTGGCGCAACTCCTAGAGATTACGTTCCAATGGATAAACGATAATAACAAGATTACTAAAAAAAGCCCCAATTCATGTATTGAATTGGGGCTTTTTGCTATTAAAAGGTTTTTAATGTTATTTACATCAAGGTTCCGTTTTTGGCCTCAATTGGTTTTGGGATATTATCGTCCGCGATCATTTCCCTAAGATCAATCTCTATAACTCTGCACAAAGACAACATTGGTATATCGTTACCCAGTCCCTCAAAAGGATTTTCAGAATAATCCCCTACCAGTTCCATCATAAGATACACCCAAGAAACTAATACAGTAAAAGGAATTGAAAGCCAAACTCCCCCCTCGCCTAATTTTGCAAATTCAGATATCATACCAAATGGCAATAAAAAAATGAAAATAGCCACAAATATGAAGCTCATACTACCATATTGCCTCGGTAAAGGGAATTTTTTTATTCGTTCTGCCTTTCCCTGATGAACATAAAAATCATTCAATACATTCTGCATTTCCATATGTCGGAAATCATCAATTAGGTCTTGAGCACGCAATTCAGCGAGATTTTGTGATTGAAAATCAATTATCTGTGTTGCTGTATTTTTAAAATTAATGAGCGGTTCTAACTCATTTTTGGGCAGAAATTGTTCCAAGTACTTTTCAGTAATATCATCCTCAAACATATCTTTACCATACTCTTTCATTCTTCTCTTTGTGGTTTTAGCAATATGTTTGTTTTGATTAATATGCTCCCAAGGAGCTGGTATTAGTAGCTGATTTCGTAATGCATATAAATAAGCAATGTGTCGGTATATTAGTTTCTTTTTAACTTCATTTATATTTTTTGATTCTTCTGGATTATCTCTAAACTGATTTGAGATGTATCCCTTAACAATACTACCCCATGCCCTACTACTATTAACCAACGCACCCCAAATCTTTCTTGCCTCCCACAATCTATCATAAGCCTGATTGTTTTTAAAACCAATATAAAATGCTACTGCAGTACCAATCAATGATAATGGCAACCAAGGAATGGACAGCCACGTGAGATTCGCAAATTTGTATAATGCGGCCACAATACTAACCCATACAGTTATCCAAATAATATGACCTCCACTAAAGATCATAACACTTTTAAAACTAAAATTTTTATTTACGTACATAATTTATTTCGATCTAATCAAATGTAAGATATTACAACATCGAAAACTATATAGAAACTTCAAAACATAAAATAATCTCCAATGCTCATGGCTGTTCTCGATGATTCAGAGCATTGAAACTATTTCGATTAATTCATTTAACATCAGGACATAAAAAAAGGGAGCTCGATAAACTAACTCCCTACAATGAATGGAAGACGGGATTAGTCCCAAACTCCTGATTCCTGGGTCTTCAGTTGGGCCTTCAAAGTTAAAAGTCATTAGAAATGACTTCTTTTTTACTCCTTCAAATTACTCATCGAATTGAACTTCATTCGAATTTTCAGGAATAAAAAAAGGTCTTGTTTGCACAAGACCTTTTACTTTGGGTGGAAGACGGGATTCGAACCCGCGACCCTCGGAACCACAAACCGATACTCTAACCAACTGAGCTACAACCACCATTTCCGAATAGAAATGAATTTCTATTTCGGCTTGCAAATTTATAGTTTTATTTTGGACAACATGAAACTTATTGGCGAAATATTATTGATCTGTTAAATTTAGTTCCTAGCCCAATTCAATTTATATGATGTGGGGCAATTACTATCCTAAATGAGTAAATTTGAAGCCATTAAACATTTCATCAAATGAAGAATATAATTACAGGCATATTCCTGCTCCTTACTTCTGGCTTGTCTTCACAGGCTAAAACAGATAAAATTGTCAAACAAATAGTCATAGATGTGGTGTACTTGTCCTCCGACTACATGGAAGGAAGACACACCGGAAGTCGTGGTGAAGATCGAGCTGCGGAATATATAATGGATCGATTTCAGGTGTCCGGGCTGGTTGCAGGAGGAAAAGATAATCAATGGTTCCAACCGTTTAATTTTTCGGTTAACAATCCACATGGTGGAGAAACTGGCGAGCGCCTAAACGGTAAAAACGTTATTGGTCTCCTAGACAACAGGGCTGAAAACACAATAGTTCTTGGTGCACATTATGATCATCTCGGGTTTGGTGAAACCGGAGCAATGGATGCTCATGACAAAGGGATTCATAATGGCGCTGATGATAATGCCAGTGGTATTGCAGCACTATTTTATATGGCTGATCTTCTACAAGAGGAACAATTCAACGCAAACAATTATCTTTTTATTGCATTCTCAGGCGAAGAACAAGGTCTGCACGGATCCAAA
>JBLIMR010000126.1:0-3546 GCA_047638815.1 Gammaproteobacteria bacterium | reverse complement strand
CATTCGTCTTGTTCAATCTGGTTGATGGGCGCTTTATCCTCAAGTTTTTTAATTGAATTAGCATGTCCCATATAGGCAAATGCCGCGGCTTTTTCCGCAGAATATGCCTTTTGTAAAAGCTTTATAAGTTTGGGATGATCTAAAGTCATTAATCACTTAAATATTCGTTAAAGTTAAGACTCAATCGTAAAACAAATGATTTTTTAAGAGCTTTTTAACAGAAGAAATTAATCTAATTTTCAGTCTGAATTCTCCAATTTTCATCCGCCTTTAATCTTAGCGAATCTGTCCCTTTATTCAACCACTTTTTTTTGTAGTCTAAGAATGATCTTTTATAAAAAAAGTAAAGTTTGCCATTATGTATTTCATAAGACTTTGGATTTCCCCAAAAGTGCTTTCCGCCCAGCGCAATACCATATGCACAGCTCCCTCCGTATTGAGGTAAATATTTAGTTGGATCAGATTTAAATAACAAAAGATTCTCTTCCGAAATAAATCTGAATTTCAAAGTATTATATTCGAAAGAAAAATCTTTCGAACCTTTAAGTGGCTTATCAAATTGATGGTACGACACTAAGTCATACCCTTGATAAGCATTTTTAATCTTAACGTTTGGAGGATCACGTTGGGAATAGGCATGAACAGAAAAAATAACCAGCAACGTAAAAGTGAAAAATCTTCGATCTAGACTCATTAAAACCATTGTTCTTAGGTTGTTCATGTTCTAAATCTACGAGTAATCATGTTGAAAAATTGCCTTTGAGAAGACAATTCAGTCAATGTTACCCATCAAAATTTCTTAAACATCAAAATCCACAACAACTTTCTCCGTTCTAGGATGGGATTGACAAGCCAAAACATATCCTTCGGCTATTTCTTCATCGTCTAAGGCATAGTTGATTTTCATTTCAACCTCACCTTCTTTCACTTGGCATTTGCATGTGCAACAGACTCCACCCTTGCATGCGAATGGCAAGTCAAGATCCGCAGCTAGCCCCATATCTAAAATACTATCTCCATCACTAGGTACAGCAACGGTGTCCTCTTCATCATCAATAATGTATGTGACTTGAGCCGTAAATTTCTCGCCTGCGTATGCAACCTTTTCCTTCACCTCTTCCAATGGCGCAGTAAAGAGTTCAAAGTGAATTTTATCTTTTGAATAACCTTTAGATTCTAGCGTACTAGAAGCAGTGTTTATCATCAATTCCGGTCCACATAAAAATGCACCTTCAAATGATTCGTCACTCAAACACTCTGCAATAATCTCCTCAGAAACACGACCATATTTATGATTGGTCCCCTCCTGTCTACTTAATACATGATGCACCTTTAGTTTCCCATTAGCTCTTGTCACCAAATCATCCAACTCTGACTTAAATATGATGTCCTCTTCCGTTTTAGATCCATAGAGCAATGTGTAATTTGCACCAGCGTTAATGGATGCTTTTATCATAGACATTACGGGCGTAATACCAGAACCAGCTGCTATACCCATGTATGTCTTTCCCGCTTCAGGCTTTAACATGAAATTGCCCATCGGTGGCATGACCTCAATCTTATCACCTGCTTTCAATGATTCATTTGCAAATGTTGAGAAAGCTCCATTGTCAACTTTCTTAACCGCTATTCGCAGCTCATCAGCACTAGGAGAACTACATATAGAATACGCTCTCCGAATTTCCTCGCCATTGATAGTTACTTTAAATGTCAAATATTGTCCAGCAGTAAATGCAAAGTCGCTTCTTAGATCTGCAGGTATCTGCAGTGCAATAGAAACAGTGTCACTTGTCTCCTTTCTTACATCTGTTATCTCTAATGTGCTAAAAGTATTTTTCCCCATAATGGCCGCAAAGGTAATATAGGTTTCAAGAATTACGAATTTAGACAAGACATTTATTCACCCATTATTTATCAGCTAATGGCTTAATGATTTATGCTCAGACAATTGAATAAAAAAATTACTTTTGATTTATTAGATTTTTAGAATCATGCCAATAAGAATTAGAAGGGATAAGAACATGCCCAAAGATGAGCGAGGAGGAAATAGAAGACCTACTCGACCAAGTAAGAATGGAGGAAACAAAGGTCAGTTTCCAGGTGGAGGCAAAGGCGGAATCATTGCTGCGGTTATAGGCTTGCTTATTAAAAAGCCGAAGTTACTAATGGGTGTTTTAGCGATAGGCTTAGTACTCTATGTACTTACAGGAGGCTTTGAAGGATATCAAGACGGTGGTAATGATGGAGGAAACAACCCTATTGTTGTAGATCCAGGAACCGACACCAATTCACATTACGACATATCTCGGGGTGCAGAATTGGATCAGGAAGTCTACGACCAGGCTACAGTTTATGAGCCACTGGCAGACAACATAAAGAACCCGATGCCTGAGACTGCATCTCTAATGAAGTATGCACCAACTAGGTTAAGTCAAGGAAGTCAAGGGTCCTGTGTCGGTTGGGCAAGTTCATATGCTGCAAGAACGATCATGCATGCAAGAGAAACTGGAAAGAATCCTGATCAAGTGAGATTCAGCCCTTCTTTTTTGTACAACCAAATAGCACTTAGCGGCTGTCAGGGTGCTTACATCTTCAAGGCAATGGAAAATCTCAAAACTGTTGGCGATGTTCCACTTACTGATTTTGGATACGATGTCAAAAACTGCACGAAATCACCTTCGAGAAATCATTTTCAAACAGCTAAGAATTTCAGAATCCCAGGTTACAACAGATTGACTAAAGGCGGTGAGAATTACAAGACTGATCTCTTGGGTATAAAGCAACACATTTCACATGGCGCACCTGTAGTAATCGGAATGATGGTCGGTGGAACTTTCATGTCCAATATGAGAGGGAAAGACAAATGGCTCCCTACTAATAATGACAGAAGCAAAAAAGGATTTGGAGGTCACGCGATGTGTGTCATAGGTTATGACGATTACAAGTTTGGGAGCAACATGGGTGGATTCCAAATCATGAATAGCTGGGGAATGGATTGGGGAAATAAAGGGGTTTTCTGGATGAGTTATGATGATTTCGGGTACTTTACTGAAGAAGCGTACGGAATGTTCCCGATGGGAGATGCCAATAGTCCAAAAACCAATCAACTTGCAGCTTCGTTTGCGCTAGTGCAAAACAGTTCCGGTAGAAGAATTGATGTCTCGCATGCACATGACAGAACATATAAAACCAATAGCCCTTTAAAAGTTGGGGAACAATTCAAGATTGAGGTCGCTAACACATTGCCTTGCTACACATATATCGTAGGACTGGAAACAGATAACAGTTCATACATCCTCTTCCCATATACCAAGAAACACTCTCCATACTGTGGAATTACGGGTTCAAGATTGTTTCCTAGAGATTATTCATATGAAGCGGATAACATTGGCTCTATGGACCAAATGGCAATTGTAGTGAGTAAAGACCCATTGGATTACAACAGATTAATATCGAGCATCAATAGTAAGTCTGGGAGTTTTGACGATCGAATTCAGCAGGCTCTTGGTGGTGCAATGAACCATAACACGCAATACTCAGGAAGGG
>JBLIMR010000125.1:0-3789 GCA_047638815.1 Gammaproteobacteria bacterium | reverse complement strand
CATGTTTCTTTTTAGCAACGGCTTCTTTTTGCGTAACGATCAAAACTGGCTTTTTAGCGGTTTTAGCTCTTTCAAATCTATACCTTTCATCAGTACTCAAAACATCATCCGAATTTGTAAGAACTCCTGTCGAAGCGACAACATGATCTGCGGGTACTGTTAGATTAACATCATAATCACCAAAGTTCAATGTGAATTCTCCATTGCCAAGAAACTGTTTGTGTTGCCAGCCTTCGTTGTCACAATACACAGCCATCCTTGGGAAAAACTGTGCAATCGCATAAATGTAATTGTCCTCCTCTTCGAAATATTCATAGCCAGAACGGCCACCAATTTGCATTCGATCATTAATATTATACCACCATTTAATTTTAAATGAATAAGTGTCATTGGGTGACATTGCAGTTGGTAGATCCACACGCATCATCGTTTTGTTGATCGTGTATGGTAATGCATTTCCTCGTTCATCTTGTAAATAATCGATTTTGAATCCACCATCAAAATCATTGATCATTCTTTTCAAAGTACTTTGATTGAACTTGCCGTCTTCGATTTCCGATGTTTTCACTTTTTTAGAATCAGAGTCTTGGGCACGCATATTTTGATCCAGCTGAAGCCACAGGTAACTAAGAATGTCTGGAGAGTTATTGGTATAGGTAATTGTTGCCTCACCTCGAACGATTTGATTCAAATCATCTAAAACGATGTCCATGTCATAATCAGCTTTCTGCTGCCAGTATTCATGACCTGGTGCGCCAGAAGCTGTTCTGTAACTATTTGGCGTTGCCAACTGATCGTATAATTGTCTGAATTTGTTTTGGTTAGTATTCTCTTGAGCAGAAAAACTGAAGGAGATAAGTAAAAAAGAAATTAGACTTATCGTTTTAGTAAATTGATTCATTTATGATATAATATAAGGTGCTGTGGCGAAAGGTAAGAATAAATGAGGTTTTAAGTTGTAGAATTGTTGTGGAGATTGGGGACGAGGGACGTGGGTCGAAGGGATTTGTGAAAAGGGACGGGGGACGAGGGAATGGACTTTCTTTTTTTAAGAAGATGAGGTAATCGTGTGCAGGCAACCCCTTCAGGGGTCAGGGGCAGTGCGTTGGCGTTTGAAATTTACAGTTTGAAATTTGAGAATTGTTATTTGGAATTTATCACATCCGTCTTGTCATTAGCTTTTATCTCTTACTTTTGAGACAAATTATAAATTACTGGACCATGTCAGTACACAAAGAAGCAAAGCGTATTACGACTAAGACGTTGCAAAAAATGAAAAAGGCCGGGGAGAAGATCTCTATGTTGACCGCCTATGATTATTCAATGGCTAGGATTGTGGATCAAGCTGGCATTGATGTTATTTTGGTTGGTGACTCAGCCTCCAACGTTATGGCTGGTCATGAAACGACATTGCCAATCACTTTGGATCAAATGATCTATCATGCTAGTTCTGTTGTTCGGGCTGTGGAAAAAGCATTAGTTGTGGTCGATTTACCTTTTGGTAGTTATCAAGGTAATTCAATTGAAGCACTGAATTCGGCCATAAGAATAATGAAGGAATCTGGTGGTCATACTGTCAAAATGGAGGGGGGATCTGAGATTCTTGAATCCGTTGAAAGAATACTGAGCGCTGGTATTCCGGTAATGGGTCATCTTGGATTGACACCGCAATCAATATATAAGTTTGGAACTTACACTGTAAGAGCCAAAGGAGATAGTGAGGCGGACCAATTAATTTCAGATGCATTATTGCTCCAAGAAGCAGGATGTTATGCTATCGTTCTGGAAAAAATACCGGCACAATTAGCGAAGGAAGTTGCAGATAAGTTGGATATTCCCGTTATTGGAATTGGTGCGGGTGGAGATGTGGATGGCCAAGTTTTAGTCTTGCATGATATGCTTGGGATAACACAGGAATTCCACCCACGATTTTTGAGAAGATATCTTGAGCTTCAAGATTTAATGAAGGAGGCGATTGAGAATTATGTTAAGGATGTTCGATCGAGAGATTTTCCAAACGATAAAGAACAGTACTAATGGAGTGGATCAGTTTGAAAGATAGGGTGCCTGAAGATCAGGATAAGGTTATATGTTACCTCCCTAATAACTATCAATATTTACCAGGAAAAAGCGGAGAAGAAAGACATGAGCCAATTGTCATATTGCGATTCGTGAAAGATTTTTTTGCTGGGCAAGATGATAAAATCGAAAAACATGGTCCACACTTCTGGTTAGGCGAAGGATTAAGCAATCATTATTTTGGCGATGTTACCCATTGGATGAAGTTACCTGAAATGCCAAATTAATGAGTGAAGATTCGAGAATTGTAAGCACAGAACATAATCTGGATGTTCTATATGAAGACAATCATTTGATAATAATCAATAAACGATCTGGTGATATTTGTCAAGGGGATCAGACGGGTGATACACCTGTAAGTGATTTGGTCAAGCTCTTTTTAAAAGAGAAATATGATAAGCCCGGAAACGTTTTTGCAGGTGTTGTTCATCGCTTGGATAGACCAACAAGTGGCGCTTTGATATTGGCTAAAACAAGTAAAGCGCTGTCGAGAATGAACGAGCAGTTTCGAAAGAATGAAATCAAGAAAACGTATTGGGCTCTAGCTGACAAAAGACCTCAGGAAATGAGTGGACGATTGCATCATTTTCTTAAAAAAGATGAGCAGAATAATAAATCAAAAGCACACAAAAAGAATGTGCCCGGAGGAAAGGAATCTATTCTTGAGTATGATGTGATCTCAGAACAAAATAGAATTACTCTTTTCGAGTTAAATCCTCACACCGGGAGACATCACCAAATAAGAGTACAGCTATCGAGTATCGGTTGTCCAATACTAGGTGACGGTAAATATGGTTCGTCTGTAAAATCAAAAAATGGGCGCCTTTATTTGCATGCACGAACTATCGAGTTTATGCATCCCACAAAAAAAGAACTAATGAAGATTACTGCTCCCTTGCCTCAGGATGTGCTGTGGAGGAAATTTAATTGATGTTAGATTATTATTCAATATTAGGTTTACCAAAGAATGCTTCCGAGGCGGATATTAAAAAAGCGTACCGGAAAAAAGCATTGATTTATCACCCCGATAAAAATAAAAACCCCAATGCTACAGAAAAGTTTTTGCAAGTAAGTGAAGCGTATTCGTTCTTGATGAATGCTGATCGAAGAAGGTCATTGCAAAAAGATCAGAACAGGGAAGCTTTCTACGAAAGAAAACAAGCGTTATACGAACAGTGGCTCAAGAATGAAAGGCAGAAGGTGAAAGTGCAAGCGGAAAGAGCAGCAGCTACTCCTTATGAAGAGTTTGAAGCTAAATTCGTTGGTGGTATGGCCAAGGTTGTAGATGGTTGCCTGTCTTGGATGATGTTGTTGGTTTCATTTATGGTTATTTTCATGCCGTGGGTAGGCTATATGACAGAGGAAGACGAAGAAAAAAGAATATCTCTTATTGTCGTTTGTTTTTTAACTGTTTTGGGATTAGTTTTTGTAGTTGGTACAATCAAAATGACCAAATCCACGAAATAGTTGGATAAAATATTAAATTTACTTCATGTTAAAACTTAAGTTACTTCTTGCATTTTTTCTTCTAAGTACATTTGTAAACGCTCAAACTTTGGGTTTGAATCAAAGTAAATATTGGGATTATCGTGCCGAATTAAAAACACATTTCGTAAAAATAGGAGAAGGTAAAGGGAAAAGTATTCCTGCCGAATATTTCAATCCGAAAAAAGGCAGATTGCATTGGGGAGACGGAACCATGGCTTTGGG
>JBLIMR010000124.1:0-3807 GCA_047638815.1 Gammaproteobacteria bacterium | reverse complement strand
GAGTCATAGACTTGCATTGAAATCATAACAGCGTTAGGTCTATTCTTAATGTCTTTAATTTTAGGCGCAAAGCCTCCCCATAGTTGACCTGTTTTGTTGTTGTTCAAACTCATTTTTATGCGATAACCAATCAGTCTTTTGTCTTTTAGTAGTTCTATTCTTGGTTGCATTTAAATCTATTTCGGGGCTATAGGAGGGTTAGGTTTGACTCCTCGCTAATAATGAGCAAACTATAAACGCGATAAAGATTAGGGATTAAATTCTTATTGCAATTTGAGGATAAATTTTCACTTACTTAAGTGAAAAGCACTTTTTAGTAGCTACGGATTTGCCGTTGGTGACATTTATCAAAATTAATCCGTTATAATCAATGTTGAAATTAAGTGTATTCCTAAACGTATTGTGGTAAAGTAATTGTCCGTTGGCTGCATAAACATGCATGACTGATTGTTCTGTAGTATAAGTCCTAATAAACCCATTTCCATTATTGAATTCTATTGAAATATTTGAATTGATTTCATCAGGATCAGATATTCCAGTTACGGAAGTAAAGAGATATTCGGAGGTACCTATTCCCCAATGCCCTATATTGGGATGAAGATCAGTTCCCTCCAAGTGCACATGATAGGTAGTATCTATCGGGCCAATTTCAGCCAAGTCATAACCCCAATACCATATTCTAAGTTTATTTCCATCCATCATCGGGGCCGCGCCTAATAGTTGAGACAAGTAATTGCCATCTGTCCAAGTGAATTCATCACTCATGTGCACAGCAGTTGTATCATGGTACCATTGATTAATATTATCATAAGACTTGAATTGATGAAGGCCAACTTGATTCCAAGGTGTATGAGTATCTGTGCGCACAAGATCGGTAAAGAGGTAAATTGTATCCCCAACAAGGGTAGCGTCAGGCGTGCTTAATCCTAAATAACCCTCACTTACGGGGTAAACATCTGTAGGTAAAGTAACCACTTGTGTCGTGTCCAAGAAGGAACTTCCATCTAGTGAGCGCGCAAGCCCAATACTCACTTCCCCACTGCTCGAAATTCCTGTAAAGAATAGATGCAAGGTGTCATTTTTAACTACGGCACCAGGTTCGGCAACAATTTCACTCATCCAATCAACGGTTGGATCAGGCACTAAAGAAGGTATATCGTCCATTATCCATTCGATACCATCTGATGAAGTAGCATGGGAAACTTTGAAAAGAGAGGGGATGTTTTCAAGATAAACAGTATTGTACATATGGTAGCCTCCGTTAAAGAAGACAACGTTTGGTGTTTCGATACCTCCTTCGAAGAATGTACCATCAAGGGGTTCAAAAACAGGGGTAGTCGGATTCATTTCCCAAGAATAACCATCTATCGAACTAAACCGGTAAATGCTTAGGGGCTCAGGAGTACTGATTCCACCATGCATAGCTGACACATACATGATATATTCATTGTCTACTTTCAAGACAGTCGGATCAGCCCATGAACCAACAATGAAGTCATTCCAATCAATTATTGGGCTCGGTTCGTATGACTCAAACTGAGGAAAGAAAGTGGTGTCGGATGACTGACTAAATAATTGGAACGATGCCATTAACAAAAGGAAGATACTTGCCGTTTTCATTTTAGATTTGTTCAAGATTAATCTAACCATCAGATAGTGAGTTCTTTTGAAAGTCATGTAGTTGCTGAATGACAGAAATACTCTGAGTATATTTGGGTTAACTCTATGTCTTTGATTGCTTCCCTTCATACCGACTTAATTACGATTAATTACTCATTATTTTACACCCAGATGAAATGCGTCTAATCCAATATTCAGTCCACTTTGCATGTCACAAAGCGAAACTTTCGCAAGTAAACTCCAATATACTTAACGTTTTACGTATAAACAAAGTAGCAACTAAAAAATACGGGGAAATTGAATTGGGCATTAATTTCGCTATTTTGTTTATGCTTTGTAATAGCTAGTTTTTATAATTCTTGATTTCTTTATATCTTCCATATTGATTCAGTAATTACATCTATTCTTACTCAAAGATAATATTCCTTTCCGTATTTTTCTTATACATGTTCTTAGGAATAATCTCTCTGCTCGTAGTTGAACAATAGTTATTACTATTTGGGTTTAGAATATATTCGAGTTGATACTCAATCATTTTTTCAAAAGGAATAAGGAAGTCCTTCGTCTCGCATTTTTCTAAGTCAGCTTCCTTAAGTAAATTTAAGACGGTATAGGCTGACTCAATAGTACTAAGACATAGAGATTCTGGCTGCTGCTTGATGATAAATTTTGATTTGATATTATTTTCAAAACTCACTCTTTTTAGTTTTTGCAAGTTCTTACTTAGCTTAAGCATTTTACGGGCGCAGGGCCATGTGCCATCGAGAATGAAGACGTGTGTATTATTACCCATAAAAGAATTTATTTCTGATTTTTTTCTTATCGATAAGTTGAAATTATCTTTTCCCGGATAAAGTAAGAAAGAACAATTTTTTTCTTTATTCAGTATTTCATTTACACGAAAATTATTGGTAAAATCAACACCAACTATAATTTCTGAATTTTCAAGTTGAAGATTAGTCATATGTCCCGTTCCGTTTTTTTCTTTTTTGTACTCCTTCGGATGCATAAGAATGATAAAACGAGTTTTAGTCTGGAAAGGACTAATGTGTTTGCAAATACATGTGCTTAAGGGCCTCATGCATTTGTAACATTTGATTCTTGGGTTTTTAACTTCTACTTGCAAGGTGAATATCTTGTTAATTTTCTAATTGGCTTTAACGGCAACTTGTCTAAAAACCTAAATGAAGTCGCTGAAATTCGCCTGTACGATTTTTTTCAAAGATAGGAGGACAGGAATGAAATTCAAAATTCATAGTTTTTAGACAGTCTGACGACCTGTGTATGGTGTCGGAATTTTGTTTTTCTCAAAATCATGCACTATACATTTTGTTGTGCGTTCGGCCTTTTGTGTTCTATTTATCGTTATCTTTTCATGAAATTTTACTTCAAAAATTCGCAGTAAATTTTCAAGTTCTTGATTTTTCAGATTCAATCCTATTGTCACTTTCCCTTCAAGCCATTTGACTTCAAGCCTTTCTAAGGTTATGTTTATGATAATTTTTTTATCTGGGTCAAAACCAAAATTCGATTCTGAACATTCTATGTGGTAATGCTCCGTATCATATTCATCCTCTGCGTAAGTTTTTTGTATTAATAGATATTTTTCAACACTATTCATTATCTCCTCTTCAGTTTTAAACTGGTCATCTGCTGACTTGGAGTCTGAAAATGTAATAGTACACCCTAACTCTTCATCTTGTATTGTCAACTCTATACATTGAAAGTCTAATTTCATTTTCAACTATTTATTGGATGTGTTCAAGTATTTGCTATAAGCCCATTCAGTTGGAGTAGGACATGAAAAGTACTAAAAATTAGGTTCTATAGGCTGCCATTTTTCTTTTTTAAAAAACATATTGTGAAATTTCGTTGATTTAAATACTAAATTATAATTCCAGGCACTTCTATAAGTTGTCGGATTACTTGTCAAAATATGATGAGTTGGTTGTGTCATATTAATAATCAGTCGTGCCGAATTATATGGCTTAGTCGAACTTATTTTTCCTTTATATATTTTTAATATCGTTTCATTTTCAGTTTCATAAAAGTAGATTGAGTTATTTTCCATTATTTCAAATCGAAAGTGGTTATATCGCCAATCTGTTTGTTTACCTTTAAAATACTCTCTGTTAATCACATATTCTCAATAATAATCGTCTTTATCTAATATAGTTTTGGCTGTCA
>JBLIMR010000123.1:0-3813 GCA_047638815.1 Gammaproteobacteria bacterium | reverse complement strand
TCCCACTGTCGAAAATGACAACTTATGACTCTTAGGATAAACCAATTCCAATCTCCGTTTTAGATTTGACAATCCTATCCCCGATTCTTCACTACTAACAGAGGAATCGAAATTATTTTCTACTGTAAATTGTAATTCACCTTTTGTAGTAGTCATATTTATATTCACATAAGCATTATCTCGTAATCGCTCTACCCCATGCTTAAAGGCATTCTCCAATAGGATGATGAACAATAAAGGCATCACCTGATACTCATCATCTATTTGATGCTTAAAATTAATATTAATCTTTTTATGATACCTCATTTTATGCAGTTCAATATAATTTTCTAAATAATCAACTTCTTCTCTCAATAGTACCGTATCCTTTTCTCCCTCATAGATGCTGTAGCGCATCATGTCGGACAATTTAAGGATCAACTCCTGCCCCATTTTAGCATCTTTGCCCACCAATCCGTACAAATTATTGAGCATATTAAAAAAGAAATGCGGATTCACTTGACTTTTTAAAAGCATCAATTCAGTTTTTGCTTTTTCATTTATTATTTTTTTAATTGAAATCAACTGTTTAGTGAACCAAAAGACACCCAAACCAAATAATATAATGTAGTAAGTAATGACGATAACACCTACAATTGTGCTATAGTTTTCTAAAAAGACTACCGACTCTTTTCCAGTAGTTATCAATTCAAAAACAGTAACAATTATTGGAATAAGTCCTGTCGCTATTAGCGTGATTAACAACCATTTATTTTTATTTGCCCTCAATATCATATTGCAATATTAGACGGAAAATATGGCCCACACAATTAAGTTGGCAAACGACCTGATAATAGGGCTGAAATCTGCGTTAAGTGTGATGAAACAACTTCATTCACATTTGAATGTTTTGTATCCCAATAATGTGGCAGTTTATCCCAATTGTTTTAACAGAACGCAAAGCCGAATTATGTTTGCCCCAAATTAAAACATATAGAATATGAAACACAGAATATTAAGATACTTAAAGCATACAATTGCTACTATAATGGTCCTTGGATCAATTGCCGTGATTTTTGGCTTAAACATAGGGGCATCCTTACATTATGCAGATCATCCTTTGATTTACGCAATAGACAATGAAGGCCCTTTCGTTTTTTACGAAAACGATAGCATTTTGAATGTAAATTATATCAGAGGTAATAAAGATCATGGGTTTTATGTAGATGAAAAGAAACATGCTGTTACAGCCGAAATTCCATTGACTAGTTATTTCCAGATCGATTCTACAAGTTTTGATTTTAGCATTAAATCCAATATTGAGCCTGTAAAATCCACATATAATGATGGCTATCCTATTATCGCAATTTCAGATATTGAAGGTGGTTATAAAACATTTCGAGATTTTTTAATAAATAATAAGGTCATTGATGAAAATCTAAATTGGATATTTGGAAAAGGACATCTAGTATTGGTTGGAGATATGATTGATAGGGGCTGGTCTGTAACACAAGTACTATGGTTTATCTACAAATTGGAGCAGGATGCGAATAGACAAGGAGGATTCCTTCATTTCATCATTGGCAATCACGAATTAAAAAATATGCAAGGAGATTATGGGGCTTCAGCGCATAAGTATCTTGCGGCATCTCACATATTAGGGAAAACACAAAATGAGTTGTACGATAAGAATTCATTCTTAGGCAAATGGATGTCTAGCAAAAATGCAATGGAACTGATTAACGGAAATCTTTTTGCTCATGGAGGAATTCACCCTGACATTGCTGATTCAAAATTAAGTTTGGATGAGATTAACCACCTCATACGTGAGAATTATTACCTTGCATACTATCCAAAAAAAGAAAAAAACGTAGCACAAATATTGACTTCCACAAAAACCGGGATATGTTGGTACAGAGGTTATTTCAAGGAAGATTTAACACAAGAAGAGGTAGAAAGCGGCCTGGATAAATTCAATGCAAAAGCAATAATTGTTGGTCATACGCTACAGTCTAAAATTAACAGACAGTTCAATGGAAAGGTAATAGGCATTGATGTCAAACATCCAAAAGACTATCAAAAATATTGGCCTTTTACAGAATCAGAAGGTTTACTTATTGAAAGTGACAAATATTTTCGAGTACTTGCTGATGGCGAAAAGAAAGAAATATAAGAGTTCCTCTGAAAGTGTAATTTCAAGCACCACATTTATTCTTACCTTTGAACTAGCTACTAGAACACTACCATTTCGAACAGGCATATCCATAATAACGGACTGCTTCTTTGCAATGGTTTAGGCAGTGAATGTTCATTGGAAACTGGGTGCAGTGATTATACTTTCACCAAGAACAAACGGACTTATGCCCTATACTTGCGAATCCACAGGACTATATTTGAGCTATACTTTCAAGTAGCCGATTGTTGGCGATCAAACATCAGCCATGAAGAATTCATATGCATTTAAACTTAATATTCCTTTCCCTATTCCTTGTCCCCTATTTTATTAATATATTTTCTCAGCTTTGTATAAGATCTAAAAATTTAAAGTTACTCGATCGTCTTATCATATGTAAGTAAATCCAATGCAATCATAATGTTGAATAAACTGTCTATCATAATTCCGGCATACAATGAGGCCTCGATTATTCATTTAATTCTGGACAAAATAAAAGAAGTTCAACTGGTGAATGGAATAAAAAAGGAAATCATTATAATTGACGATTTCTCAAATGATAATTCACAGAAAGTAATTAAAAACTACATTGATTCGAATGGCACATTAAATATTCAATTTATTCAGCATGACGAAAACAAAGGTAAAGGAGCAGCCCTGCGTACAGGAATAAACAAAGCCAACCGTTGAATATTTAATTATTCAGGACGCTGATTTAGAATATGATCCCAATGAATATAATAATCTATTAAAGCCCGTATTACTAGGATTTGCTGATGTGGTTTATGGATCAAGATTTATGGGTAGCAATCCTCATAGGGTTCTATTTTTTTAGCACACTCTTGGTAATCAATTTTCAACCCTCTTATCCAATATTTTTAGCAACTTAAATTTAAGTGACATGGAAACATGCTATAAATTGTTCAAAACAGATTTGATTCAAAACATCAACTTAAAAGAGAATAGGTTTGGTTTCGAGCCTGAAGTGACCGCCAAAATCTCAAGAATTGACAAGATTAGAATATACGAAATAGGCATCCCATAATTATGGGAGAACCTATGAGGAAGGAAAAAATAGGTTGGAAAGATGGATTTCGCGCCATTTACTGCATTCTGAAATATGGACTCTTTAAATTTAAGTAGAGGATCGTCTACGATGTATATAAATTATGTTGGTGTGGTTAATATACTGGCAGACAGCGATGGATATGAAATGCCAGTCTATGCTCATTTTGAAATTAAAATGAAAAAATAAATTTATCGTCATTAATGGATTCTGACAAGGTTCCGAGAATAATCAGATTCCCAGTTATATTTCTATGAACTACAAGTCCAACGGATGTGCAATCCTTCGGTACAAATAATTTGCTTGGGTATAAAATACGTGGTGTATCGACAAAGTGAAGCGACAAAAGAATCGATCAGTTATTCCCGCAAAAACCTCATATTTGTCATTGCCAAATCAACCAATGAAATAGGAGTCAATTTTATTTAAGTTGGCAATGCTTTATGGATAATAGAACCAATCGAAAACTATCTGCAATTATGTTCACCGACATCGTTGGCTACACCGCGATGATGCAAAGCAATGAGCATAAGGCAGTTGAGCAGAGAGCAAGACACCGTGCAGTATTCCAAGAGCAGCACGAACACTTTGATGG
>JBLIMR010000122.1:0-3858 GCA_047638815.1 Gammaproteobacteria bacterium | reverse complement strand
ATAACCGTATCAGCAGCAACCAATGAATTGATGGTAATCAATCCTAAAGAAGGAGAACAATCGATGATAATGAAATCATAATCGTTTTTCACTTCATCCAAGACTTTTCTCAAACGATACTCTCTGTTTTCCAAATTGATCAATTCAATTTCTGCACCAACTAGGTTGATGTTACCAGGCAGTATATTTACGTTAGGCGTCTCCGTTTTCAGGATTGCCCCTTTGAGGTTGGCTTCATCGATGATGCACTCATAAATGCTTGTCTTGACCGTATTAGGATCTACACCTACACCTGATGTAGCATTGGCTTGCGGATCTGCATCCACCAACAATACTTTGAACTCCAAAACACCCAAGGATGCTGCCAAGCTAATGGCTGAAGTTGTTTTCCCTACACCTCCTTTCTGATTAGCAATTGCGATTATTTTTCCCATATCTTTTAGTTAAATTCTGTGTTTAGTCCAATCTCTAAGAGATTTAATTCGCATCCTTTTTCGGCAAATTTTCTTTTGGCTTCTTCCTTATCGATAACGATAGGAGGGAAGCTGTCATAATGCATGCCGATCACTCTTTTGCATTTGAGCATTTGTGCTGCAATAATTGCATCATCAACACCCATTGTGAATACGTCTCCTATAGGCAGGATGCTCAAGCCTATGTTTTCATATTCACCAAATATTTTCATGTCTGCCATCAGGGCAGTGTCACCAGCGAAATATACATTCAGCGCTGGTGTTTTTATTATGAATCCAGCGGGGTTTCCACCGTAAGATCCATCGGGCAAGCTGCTTGAGTGCACAGCATTGACCATTTTTATTGTTCCATGATCAAACGCATAGTTTCCGCCATGGTTCATTCCTGTCACATTCTCAACGCCCAAACTTGTCAACCAATTGCCCACTTCGTAGTTTGCTACTACAGGGCAGTTGTTCTTTTTTGCAATCTCTTCGGCATCTGCTACATGATCTCCATGACCATGCGTAACCAATATCAAATCACACTCAACGTCACTAGCTTTTATCTTAGCTATTGGATTTTCATTTAAAAACGGATCAAGTAAAATTTTGAATCCCTTCACTTCAATCAAAAAACACGAATGTCCCAGATTTTCAATCCTCATAGTTTAGCAAGTAAAAATTACTTTATGCGTTTCACAAATTTCATTAAAATATTATCAGGACTAAAGTCGCATTCCCTGATTTTAGACTTACTTTTGCACATAGGAATTTATAGGAAAAAGCATGAGAGTAACGATCATTTCTGGGACAAATAGAGCGAATAGCATGACCCTTCAGGTGGCGAAAAAATATATAGAAATCATTGAAAAACAAGGCGATACGGCTTTGCTCCTTGATTTAAGAGTCGCTTTCGAGAGCACCCCAGTAAATCAGGTATATGGCAAGTTGGAAAATAGTTTTGAACAAATTTGCAAGAGCCATATTGAGGAGGTAGACAAGTTCGTCTTCATCATGCCTGAGTACAATGGAAGCTTCCCAGGTGTGCTAAAATACTTCATTGATATGGCACCACCACCTTTCTTTAAAGGTAAAAAAGCTGGCGTTATTGGAGTGTCATCTGGGCGAGCAGGAAACCTTCGTGGCTTGGATCAATTTACATCAATCTTGAATCATTTAAAAGTGGATGTTATGGCCAACAAACCGAAGCTATCAGGAATTGAAAGTTTGGTCGATGTGGATCGTAATTTGCTTGATGATTTTACGATTAAGAGTCTTGAGAAACATGCTCAAGAGATTGTGGACTTCTAAATAAGTAGAAACGACCAATAGAATGACGTCTTTCTGAAGAAGGAACGACAGAAGAATCTCGTATTAATAATCGGGCAGAATAAATCGAAGGATGCTATCCCGATTATTAATACGAGATTCTTCGCTACATTTCATTTCACTCTGAATGACGGCAACACAAGAATATTATCGCATTTCCGCATTAAAGCATTAATAACAAAAAGTAATTCAACCGACCACTGGTCCTAAGGCAACAAACCAAACAACTAACAAACATCATGGAATACACCGGCAACATAAGAAAAATGAAATCCTCGCTAGAGGACAAGGTGCAATATACATTACCATTATACGATGTATTGAATCCTGGGGTTGAAGTGGATATGAATGCATTTATTGGGAAAGAGATTCAGTTGAGATTTCATGATCAGATCAACTGTGTGGTAACTGGAAAGAAGATCAATAAAACTTATGGTGATGGAATGTCTTATGATGCATTCATGAAATCACCGATGGCTGTGCCCAGTATTATCCGTCCGGAGTTGAGTAGAATTCATGAAGGAATAGCGCTAAGGGATAAGGAGTGGGAAGAAAGAAATCACCTCACGCCTCATGTCACATATCTTAGCTTGACTTCAGAAATAAAAGTAGGGGTAACCCGTCAGACACAAATTCCTACGAGATGGATAGACCAAGGCGCTGTGCAGGCCATTGTCCTTGCCGAGACACCTTATCGTCAGGCAGCAGGTCTAGTGGAGGTAGCGTTAAAAGAACATGTTGCAGACAAAACCAATTGGCGTAAAATGTTGACGAATACCATTGAAGACAATACCCCTTTGGAGGAAAAGAAATATGAGTTAATTGAGATGTTGCCAAGTGACTTGCAACAATGGGTATCTGATGATGATGAAATCTTGGAGATTGAATATCCTGTTTTACAATATCCAGAAAAAGTAAAAAGCATAAAGTTTGACAAAGCACCCCTAATCGAAAAAAAGCTGCTAGGTATTAAAGGACAGTATCTTTTATTTGAAGATGACTTGGTCATGAACATGAGAAGTCAGACGGGGTATAAGATTACGATAACTGATTAGTGAAATGAGATTATTATTTCAAAAGCATACTTTTTATTTAGCAATTACACTATTTGTTGTTAGCTGTTCAGGTATGAGAACGGACGGGAGTTTGAATTTCGATGGAGAAATGATCAATATGGTATATTTCAATACTAATGATCAATTAATTATTATCGATCATCTCGTTAAGGATTTTGGTCAATATGAAACAACAAAATATAAAAAGCAGATAGTTTGGCCAAAAATAGAAAAGAAAGAATGGTCAGATGCGTTTATGAGAATGAAGGTAATGTGGTACAGTGATTATACGGGGAAAAACGAATCGTTCAGTATTGCTATCATTGATTACAATAATAAAGTCATTACTGATAGGCATTCTAGGGAATCAAAAATAATAAAAGATTACCTCAAGGAAATTTTAAAAAATAAATAGGGCATTTCTTATGCTAAAATTGGATTTCTCAATTGGTCATTAATATAAGAAGTCAGACGGGGTTTAAGATTACAATTTCGGTTTAGAAAATAAAACTTCAGGACTACAAGATTTTTAGAAAGTAAGACTATTATATTTCTTCTGAAAAACACTATTTTCTCAGAGCTGCAAATAAAAAAATGCACCCTCCAAAAGAAAGGTGCATCAATTTTTTTAATCATAAAAGACTAAAGATTCTAGTCATCTTAAACTCTTAGAATCTTGAGATCTAAAAATCTATTATCTTAACATCTACTCCACAACTATAGAGATAGTCTGTTCCCCTTTATCACTTCGCAGTACAACTTCATACAGCCCAGGAGCCAAATCTTTAAGACTGATTTGTTCTATGTAAGCGCCAGCTTTTAAAGACCCTAAATCTTTCAAGAAAACTTTCTGTCCTAATGAATTGATCATCTCAACAGTAAGTTCAACATTTTCCTTAAGATCAAGACTTACATTCAAGAAGTCACTCGCTGGATTTGGGTAAATTGCCAATCCAGAAATGTTAGCTAACTCTTCAAGTCCAACAATACTCAGCTCAACAGCAACAATATCAGAAAAG
>JBLIMR010000121.1:0-3888 GCA_047638815.1 Gammaproteobacteria bacterium | reverse complement strand
TCAAGTTTACACAAGAACGGCTATTGCTTTTATACATTGCGCTTGTTGCACAACCCAATAATTTATTTAATTACTTGAGAATTCTAATTAGTTAAATTTTAACTTACAGAATATCAGCTTTTTTTAATTTACGGATAATCTGCAAATCATTAATGAACACCAAAATTGGAGTTGCGCATCAGCTATCATTGTTGTGTTTAGTTATTCCATAATCCTAATTGCTGTCAATTAATTTCCTCATACCAGGCTGCAATCCCTTCACCAATTTCATGCGGGTAATCTTCCTGTAGGAAATGTGATCCCTCTCCAAGCTTAATAATTGTTGTGTTTTTAAATTCGTTTTGAACTATTTCAAGGTCTGGCGCTTGAAATCCAATTCCGGGCGTAACGTAAAAGCATAATTTGGGAATTTCAGTTTCTTTAAGCCATTTTGCATAGTCCGTTAATCTCTTAGCACTGAATTCCGGCTTTCCCTTTATAGGGACATCCTGTGGCCACCTATGTAACGGTTTTCTACTTTTTGCATCAGGATATGGTGCCGCGTAAAAGCTCATTTCTTCTTTAGTTAATTTCCTTACGATCATATCTGGGAGCATTTTTTTAATAAAGAGATTACCCCTTTTTACCATCAGGCCTCCTATGAAATTTGTGCGCATTAAGCTGAGCGCAACTTTAATACTTCTTGGCATTGTTTCATAGCGAGGGACATCTATTGCGGCTTCCATAAAGGCAATAGCTTTTATATTATCCCGGTTCATGTTGGCATAATGAAAGCCCATCATTGCACCCCAGTCATGTAGAACCAAGGTGACATTTTTGAGACCTAATTTCTCTATAAACCCCTCCAAGTAATTGTAACTATCAATAAAACCATAATCGATATCTGGCTTGTCAGATTTACCCATTCCAATATGATCTAATGCTATGCATCTTCCTTTTCCAGTCACGTAGGGAATAACATTTCGCCATAAATAACTTGAGGTGGGGTTTCCATGTAAGAATAGGATAGGGTCACCCTCTCCTTCATCTATGTAGTGCAGTTTACTTCCCTTTACTTCAATAAATTTTGATTCGAAGCGGAATGCTGCTGAGATTTCTTTTTTTTTGTTCATTATTTAATGTTTTACCTTATTTAATGATTTAATTTTTCGCGGATGGGCAGTTCCATTTTCCATGTAATATTTCAGCTCTTCTGCAATTTCGGCTGAAGTACTATTAATACCACTTCTCACTTTACCTGACATCAAAAGACCGATCCAACCTTTGGTTACCAATTTGAATTCTAACACGACTTTTGTTTTATTTAGTCCAAGATCAACCAATGACCAAAGTGCACTTGCCTCCTTCGCAATACCAGGTTTCCCTTCGCTAATGTGATACTTTAAAATATAGTTTATTGGATCAAAGTCATCTAGCTCTTGCGTGTTCTCTCCTTTAGTGGTTAAGGTGATTCTCTTTGAATAGTCTATACCATTAAATTTTTCACTTCCGCCTGCTTCGGACTTTATGAAATTTGCACACCAAATATCCACTTCAGAAAATTCAGTCCCCATTACTTGCCAAGTTGAATCAATATTTGCATTAATTGTCAATTCTTGTTTGACATCAACAGTATAACTGATAAAGAGATTAGATATAAATATCAGCATCAAAATGAGTAGAGAAATACCAAGTCCTCTCTTTTTCTTCCTATTCAATTTCATATTGCTTTAGTTTTGAATTAGTGGCTTTCCTGTTTCCAAATAAAATTTCAACTCTTCAGTCAGTTCTTTCACAGATGCTGTTAAGCCCATTTTAATCTTGGTTTCCATTTCTCCATTTATTGGCATTTTAGGTTCCATAATAAAATCCATTGAGACTATAGTTGAATTTTCATTTTCAGTAAACAAGGACCACGTAGCACCGGCCATTTTCGCTATCTCTGGTGCACCTTTAGTGATTATATAACTCAAGGTAAATTTGCTCGGATCAAATGCTGTAAGTTCTTGTATTGTGTTCCCCCGATCAGTTGTAGTATCCCGAAGAGAATACTCAAGCCCGCTAAATTTTGCTTCACCACCAGGTTTGGATGTTTTAAAATTACTGGACCACTTATCTGCATATCCATATTGGTTGCCCATAACTTCCCAGACTTCTTGTATACTTTTCTTGATTGTTAATGCTACTTTAATGTTCATGATATAAGATTTTTAGTAATTAGTAATGTGCTGTATCAGTTGGATACATGATCAATCAAAGTGTGACAAAAGCATAAAAAAAGCCAACCATTTCGAGAATGGTTGGCTTTCAGATTATGAATAAATGTCCGTTTATTTTCCAGTTATTTCATCAAAATATTTATTGAAATTTGAGTCATTTACCAATTCACGAATAATAGATTCTTTATCTAAAACTTTCTTTGTTGGATGATCTTGAAAAAACTCAATATACTTTAGATCAACTTCGTCAGCGACTTTATCCGCAACTGATTCTGCGTATTCAGCTATCGTAGCGCTAAATTCGGGATCAAAAAGCTTCTTATCGGTTTGCATTTTTCCGGCAGCCTCCATTGCTTTGGCTTTTTTGGAGCAACGGCAAGGATTATCAAGGTTCACTAATCCACACTGTTTATTCATAAAAGCATGAAATTCTTTTCTGGTACGTGATAATTTCTTTCTGAAATTATCTTTACTTACTTCGAATATTTCAGCGCCAAGGTTATGATCAATTTGAAACACATCACCTAATAAATAAATTAATCTCTGCTCTCTAGTTAAACACATAAGCATTCCAGACATGCAACGAACTCTTGCCGTTTTAGTTCGGTATATTTGTTCCTCTTCCTCTTCCTCTGAAATTTCAGGACTTGGAATGGCATTCAGTTTATCTGCAAAGTCATCAAAATTCTCCCATTTATTTTCCATTGGTCTCCTTTTGGTTTGCATAAATTCGTTAAACACGATTCTATAAAGCCATGTTCTAAAAGAGCTATTTCCTTTAAAGGTAGACAACTTAGTAATAACCTTTATTAAGACCTCTTGTGTAAGGTCACTCGCTTCGTCCTTATCATTTGTAAATTTCCAAGCGACATTGTAAATGAAAGATTCATGAGCCACAATTAGTTGGTTTAATGCATTTTTACTTCCGCCATTTGCATGTTTTATGAGTTGTTGGTCGTTTGCCTCATTATAATTTTTTCCGAGTGGGTTTTTCATAAAATCTTTTCTATTGGAAGCAATGTTCCTTAAAGTGTGACAAACTTTTGAAATTAAACACTACGGTAAGTATAGGAAGCGTAGTCTGCCGATACGCAGCTATGATTTCTTATGCAATGTTGTCAAATCGTTTAATTTTTCATTAGTCTAAAGGACCCTTTTTTATCTGTTGATTCAACTGACAGGATATATACACCTGCAGATTCTTCTAATATTAGGTTTATTAACTGTCTGTGATAATATGTTTTTGTCTGAATTAATCTTCCAGATAAGTCAGTTATGTTGATGGTTATATTCTCAAGTATTCTCCCTAAATCTATTGAGAAATTGCCACTTGTAGGATTGGGGTAGAGTAAAAGGTCTTTTCCAAAACCATTTTCAATTATCCCAAGACTAGATATTGAGAAGCATGCAGAAGTGTAAATACATCCATTATCATTAATGATAACAGCGTAATTGCCGTTTGTAGTTGCACTAAATGTTTGAGCAGTACTACCTGCAATTTCAGAACCATCAGCACAGTCTATCCATTGATATGTAATGCCAGCTCCATTGTTGTTAGCATTAAGTAGATTCTCTACTTGAGTAATAGTCAAATCCAAAGAGTTATTAAGATACACCCTGGTTCTGCTTAGGGTATCCATGTTGCTCGGAACAAAATTATTGGTATTACCCATTATTACGAGATCTTTAA
>JBLIMR010000120.1:0-3929 GCA_047638815.1 Gammaproteobacteria bacterium | reverse complement strand
TCAGTTGAGAGTGATATTGCAAGTGATTTTAAATTAACGGCAGAACAGCTGGAAGCTAGTTTAAACGATAAAACACGAATTATTATTTTCAGTAGTCCATGTAACCCTACTGGATCTTACTATAGTAGAGAGGAGCTTCGGTCTTTAGCCGCGGTCATTGCTAAATTCCCTAAAGTGATCGTATTGTCTGACGAAATCTATGAGCACATCAATTTTTCTGGAAAGCATGAGAGTTTAGCACAATTCCCTGAAGTATATGATCAGGTAGTTACGGTTAATGGAGTTTCAAAAAGTTTTGCCATGACCGGATGGCGTATTGGATATATTGGCGCTCCTCTATGGTTAGCCCAAGCTTGTACAAAAATACAAGGGCAAGTAACAAGTGGGGCTTGTGGAATTTCACAGAAAGCTGCTGAGGCAGCTGTAAGTGCAGATCCAAAGCTTGTCATTCCGATGAGAGAAGAATTTGAAAAACGAAGAGATTTGATGATTCAACATCTTCAAGAAATACCAGGTGTTGAAATCAATAAACCAGAAGGAGCCTTTTATTTATTTCCGGTAGTTTCTTCGTATTACGGTAAATCTTATCAAGACTATAAAATCAATAACAGTACGGATCTCACCAATTATTTATTGGAAGAGGAGCACTTGGCATTAGTGCCGGGAGTGGCATTTGGATCGGATAATAATATTCGAATATCCTACGCTTCATCTGAAGAAGTATTGTTGGAGGCCATGCGAAGATTTAAAAGTGGCTTATCTAAACTTTCTTAATCAATTATTAAGATTATGAATACATCCATAACTGAATTGTTTGACGCTGTTAATGGCAAAAAAATAATGGTCATAGGAGATGTTATGGTTGACTCTTATTACTCAGGAACTGTTGATAGGATATCTCCAGAGGCGCCTGTGCCCATAGTTAGAGTTCATGAAAAAGATGATCGATTAGGAGGCGCAGCTAATGTTGCTTTAAATTTAAAAGCATTGGGTGCTCAACCGATCATCTGTGCTGCTATTGGTAATGATGTAAAAGGCAAGATTTTTCTTTCTCTTATGGAAAAAAGGGACCTGTCAATGGATGGAATTCTTGTGCTGGAAAACAGGCCAACAACAGTTAAAACAAGAATTATCAGTGATGGTCAACAGATGATGCGTGTAGATGAAGAGAGTACGGATTTTATTGACGCTGAAGAAGAGAATCAAATGATATCGAAATTTGAATCTTTGATCACCGAACACAACATTGAAGCAGTAATATTTGAGGACTATAACAAAGGATTACTGACAGAAAAGTTGATTGAAAAAACAATAGAGATTTGTCGAGAGAATAAAATTTTAACTGCTGTAGATCCTAAAAAAGAAAATTTCTTTTCCTTCAAAGGTTGTGGTCTTTTTAAACCGAACCTTAAAGAGGTTAGAGAGGGTTTGAAACAAGAAATATTGGAAGTTACTGAAGATTCAATGCTAGGGGTAGCCAATGACTTAAGACAGAAATTAGACCATAAATATACCTTACTAACCTTATCAGAAAAAGGCGTTTTTTTCGAAGAAGAAAATCATCACAAGTTGCTGCCTGCTCATCAAAGAAAAATAGCAGATGTCTCCGGTGCAGGAGATACTGTTATTGCAACCGCTACATTATTTCTTGCCGCTGGGGCAGATATTGAACTGGCCGCTAATCTTTCAAATCTGGCTGGGGGTATGGTTTGTGAAAGTGTTGGAGTAATTCCAATAGATAAAAACAGATTGCTTGAAGAAGCGTTACAATTAGGGAAATAACATGACGGTTACACCATACGACAAAGCGGACGTTACGAAGAAGGAACAAGTTGCTGAAATGTTCGACAATATTGCGCATAAGTACGATTTCCTCAATCACTTTTTCTCTTTGGGAATTGATAAATTATGGAGGAAAAAAGCCATCAGATTATTGGCTGACGGTAATCCAAAAAGCATATTAGACATAGCCACTGGAACAGGAGATTTTGCCTTTGAAGCGATGAAACTTGATCCCGAAAAAGTGGTGGGAATTGACATTTCAAAAGGAATGTTGGAGAAGGGAAATGTGAAGGTGAAGAACAGAAAACTCAATCAGCAGATAGAATTGATTTTAGGGGATAGCGAGAATATGACTTTTGCCGACAATAGTTTTGATGCTATAACAGTCGGATTCGGAGTAAGAAATTTTGAAGATCTAGAGAAGGGCTTAAGGGAAATCCATAGAGTCATAAAACCTTCTGGCAAAGTAGCCATTCTTGAATTGTCGCTTCCTGACAAATTTCCAATCAAGCAATTGTACAATTTTCATTTCAATAAAATTATGCCTGCTATTGGAAAAATCATGTCCAAAGATTCTGGCGCCTATACTTATCTTCATAAATCCGTATCTGCTTTTCCATCAGGAACAGATTTTGTCAAAATCCTAGAATCATGTGGATTCAAAAATTCTGAGATCCATAAAGTTAGCGGGGGAATAGCATCCATTTATATTACTGGAAAATAGGCGGTTGGTTCCACGGAGGATGCTTCATTGCGATAATGCAGTAATGCGATAATAGTTTGGGTTTCTTTCTCCTTCAACAATCAACAACCTTCTCCGCTGCCCTTTTATTCCCTGAAGGGACCTATCACACATGCCAACTTTCAACTCACCAATCATCAATAATTCAATGCTGTAATGAGTTAATAATTCAACTATCCCCGAGTGTTGGCCCCTTTAGGGAATTGAAGGGCGTGGGCAGGATTGCGATAATGATATAGTGCAACAATGTGAATCGAAGGTATCATGCTGAATGAAATAGAACGAATCCCGAACGATTGGGGGTCGTCTTAATTATCAGGATAACCCTTACAACCCCTATCTCTGGATTACAACAAAGCGCTTTCACTTTTCACTTTTCTTTTTTTACTTAATTCAAGTGTATAAATCAAACCAAACAATTAATAAGTTAAAGTAACGTTTACTACTTTTGAACGTAAGACGAGAGTCTTAGATACAATGATTCGATTTTTCACGAAATATATTAGCGTTTTAATGCTTCTTACCGCGATTTTTATTGCGGATTACGCACAGGCGCAGAAAAAAAGTGACACTGGGAAGAATTTAGCTGCCTTTGATAGACGGAAATATCATTTTGGAATGCATTTGGGCTACAACAACTCTTCCTTTTATTTGAAGAGGAACTTTGATCCAGAATTCAATGATTCATTGGTTAACGTTACTAGTTTCAAGCAGCCAGGATTTATCATTTACACCCTTGCTTCGTATCATTTCAATAAAAATGTGAGCGTGCGTTTAGGCCCTGGAATATCTCCAAGGGTACGTATCCTGAATTATGAATTTATTAGTGACGATGGAACTCCTAAATTAATTGATAAGGAAATAAGGTCTTTTTATGTTGACTTTCCACTTGATGTGAAATACCGATCGGATAGAATAAACAATTTCGCGGTGTATATTGCTGCAGGGGGACAATATAGTTTGGATGTTGCATCACAAAAAAATGTGGATAATGCGGCAATCGAAAATAGTTTCGTGAAAATTGCAAACGGAAATTATTTGGCTAACATTGGAGGTGGTTTTGACTTCTTTTTGCCATATTTTAAATTCGGTGTTGAGCTCAGATATTCCTATGGCTTGAAGAATCTATTGATTGAAGATGGTACGCCATTTTCCAATACGATTGATAGATTAAGTTCAAGAAACTTCACTCTTGCATTTACTTTTGAAGGATAATTCATTTCGGGCTGATACCATTTCAATTATTGAATAATCAATTTTAAAGAATGGGTATTGCCTTCTGTCTGAATGGTTACAATATAAATCCCCTTTGATAGTTCATTTATGTTAAACATTAATTTATTGGTATACTTAATCTTTCTCATCGCTGAGTCATAGATTGATACAATAACATTGTTTGTTTGTT
>JBLIMR010000119.1:0-4086 GCA_047638815.1 Gammaproteobacteria bacterium | reverse complement strand
TTTTACCGTTTGGCACATCATGATAATATCCGTAAAAACGAACTTTGTAATTTGCATCGCATCCATTACCAGTATAAACGAAAGCATATTCAGCTTCATCTGGTCCACAGTTATCATTTGAACAAGTTCCTCCCCATTTTCCTCCAGAGACGGGTGTGCAGTTACCACTTCCATTTAACGGTACATCAGGACCAATAATTTCAGCGTAAAAACAACCGCCACCACTCGATAGTGATCCCGCTTTAAAGGAGAAGTCAATTGTTCCACAGCAGGCATCATCATCCGTTTCGATGTAATACTTTACGGAGTTCCAATCGTCACCAACATTGAGCTCCTCATCAAATTTGATAAGGTTACCAATGATTCCACAGGATGGATCGCCAGTACCTTGCGACATGCTGCCTGCCCCAGCGTATCGAAAGCAAGTCATGTCATCTTCCAATTCATAATTCACCTCAAACAATGTGCTTGTAGATCTAGAAGGGCCCTCTTCAGCGTATGTAGCTTTAGATATAGCATCTGAGCTCACTAGCGAAAAGAAAATTAAGAATGCAATGACGATTAGATTATCGAAATTGGATATTAAATATTTCATGATATTGGTTGAAGGTTGTATAGGTGCTTTCATATTGATGTAGGTATTTCCAGATTAATGTAAATAGGCAAAACAGGACAAGACACAATCTTATCCCTAATTAATAAATGATGTACAGTTGATATAACTGCCATGGTTGATTATATAAGTAATAACCAATTCAAATAAGAAACAGAACGATCGGAAATAATCTAAAGGAAATAAGCTCAAGAAATTAGTCGATTGTCGGTTGTCATAAGCGATTCGGTTGTAAGTAATTTAACAGAATTAATTTTTAGCAAAATCAATTCTGATTCAAGTTGTTTATTAAGGAATTCTTGATAATTCGATCAATAATCCCATTTGTTCTTAGTCGCAATACGCACCTAAATTGCTGCATAACAAAATTATAGCGCATATTCCGGTCTTTATAATGGCGCAATTTAGCGACAAAACAGGGTTGTTGGTCGAAAATACGATACTATCGAGCAAAATTATTTAGAAATCTTTTTAATTGGACTTATGGATTTGATAATTATCTCTTCAATAAAGTCAGGCAAAGGAAGAAGGCCAAGTTTTTTGGCTTTATTTAGTCTGTTTAATCGATTGAAATATTGCGAATTGTTTTCGCTTCCTAGGCTATATTTTGTAAGTGATTTAGATAGTTTCTTATTTAACAGATATGAGAAATCTGTAAATGCCTTATTCTCAAATTGACATTCTGAACAATTTTGTAATCTAATCTCTCGATTCAAGCTTGAGCGACTTTCTTCAGGTGTGTCGTAGGTATCCAAATAGCTTAAAACAATCAATTCCTTGGGATAAAACCCTAAAAACTTAGCATTTGAAATGTAAAAAAGAAGATTCATAAACTTGTTCTTTACTGGATTGTCAATAATTTCAAGTCTAGTTCTTACATAACTGTTCTTTTCATGATAATCCGAAACCGTCCAAATATCTAAGTGTGAAGAAGAATTACTTTCTATTTTTTGTTCTTCGATAAATGACTCGGGATTTGCAATTGGGTAGGACTTTCTCTCGACAAGTTTTGTCGATTTATTGAATTTTTCACCAACAGTTATGTCTTGGCCCAATTTGAAGGTAACGGAGTAGTAGTCTTTCAGTGAGTTGAATGCCAAGCCTTTAAGTGAAGTTACTAGGTGTATTATAGTTCCATATCTTAAAAAGTGTAATACGTCCATTGGATGGAACAGATTTAATTTAACATCTATAGAACATAAGCCAAGAATGGACCAATTCTTCTTGTCAATGTCAAGCACATCTTCTATACGATCATCTACCCATAAAAAATCTGTTGCCCGAGAATTTGAGATAGTAGCAAACTGGTTGTTATCCACTGGATTTGTTAACTTGAACTTTAAAAAATCTTCTTCACTAATGTTGCCTTCTATGACAGTACTTTTACGATTATCTTCAAAGTTTCTTGACCGTAACTTTTCGATTTGTATCTCTTGATTGTGCTGTTGACTCTCGAGATTTTTGAATTGTTCGAAGTAATGATCGATAAAGCCATCGGGTAGATTTAATTCATCTTTAAAAGCATGAATTGTATCAAAGCAAATTGAATCCCATTTCGCAAAAATGACGGAATGTTTGGTCATAAATAGATTAATTTAAGTTTTGAAAATGAAAGCAAATTAATAAGAGCCTATCATAAAACAGATTTGTTGGTGGTTTGGAGGTCAAATATATGCAAAGAATTGAGATTTGTAAATGTTCCTTACCGTTATATGAGATGTGGATTGCAATCTTAATGGACAGTTAGGGAAATAGCATACCACATGAATATGTGGGTGTAGCGTAAACTTTGAGGGTGTTCAAACGGAGGTGGTCATGTGTAAAGTATTAGACGTTTAGATAGTTAAGGTGTTAACGTCAATTGGAAACAGACCGATTTGTTTTGAGGTCAAGAACTTATTTCATCGGATTATTAGAAATTTTATGATAACATATTAAGGATACACACTTAATCTCTTCCATATTAATATCGCGTTAAGGTCAGAGTTTCTGATATCGCACGCTTACTTTTTAATAGTTCATTAGAATATTGTGTCAGATTTCAATATTATTTTATATTTTCAAACCTCACTTTGATTGATAAGCGCTAAAATAATGAATGAACCAGATTATAAAGAAATAAATAGGAAATCTTGGAATAGGAAGACGGAAGTCCATATTACATCAGTATTTTATAATAATGAAGAGTTCATAAAGGGAAAGTCTTCACTGAATCCAGTAGAACTAGAATTGTTAGGAGATATCAGGGGGAAGAAAGTTTTGCATCTACAGTGTCATTTTGGTCAAGATACTATCTCAATGGCAAGGTTAGGAGCGGATGTTACCGGTGTAGATCTTTCGGATCAAGCGATATTAAGAGCAAAGGAACTCGCAGTTAAGACATCCCAAGCAGCACATTTTGTTAATTGTGATATTTATGATTTACCCAATCATCTTGACGAAAAATTCGATATTGTTTTCACTAGTTATGGAACAATAGGCTGGCTACCTGATTTGAATAGATGGGGTGAGATAGTAAATAGGTATCTTAAGCCTAAAGGCAAATTTTTGATCGTTGAATTTCATCCGTTCGTTTGGATGTATGATGATTCATTTGATCATATAAAGTATCCTTATTCTAGCAATGAGCCAATACATGAATCTGAGGTAGGAACGTATGCCAATGCAGATCATCAGGAGAATTTCGATTATGTTATGTGGAACCACGGCCTTTCGCATGTTGTTAATAGTTTAATCAAAAATGGTTTGACAATAAATTTGATGGATGAATATGATTATTCACCTTATGATATTTTTGAGGGGTCAATAGAACGTGCACCGAATCAGTTTGTTATAGAGAAGTTTGGATCCAAGGTTCCTTTGGTATATTCAATTGTTGCGACTAAACCATGAAATGATGGAACCTAAAGAAATCAGATAAGAGAATGAATGGGTAGATTATTGTGGCCCGAAGCAAGGCAGTTTTAATCACCACTATATGTAGGTATGACTTTTCAAGGGGAAATAATGGTTATGTCTTATGTAAACTCTTGATTATTTCTTGAATTATTGAGGTGAAATGAAATCAGTTTATCCTGGTATAGTGGTTGAAATGTAACGAGTTACGCTCTATCTGAGTCTTTTTGTATTCATTATGTTTCTGCGAAATAATAATCCAGAATGGCCCGTTAAAGGATAAGATATTAACGGTTTGCTTCGAGGGACATATTTAGCTAAATTCGCGTATTGTGAATATCGAAATGCAAGCATTCACATAAATAAACACTGAATGACACTAAATTTACTTCGCGTAAAAATTCTATTTTATTTATTGCTTTTTACAACAACGCTTTACACGCAAGGTGTAGAGAATGATGCTATTAAGCCATTGTACAATAGTCTGCTTTGGGAAATAACCGGAATGGGAATGGACCAACCATCATACTTATATGGTACCATGCATGTAAGTCAGAAACTCGCTTTTCACCTGGGAG
>JBLIMR010000118.1:0-4116 GCA_047638815.1 Gammaproteobacteria bacterium | reverse complement strand
GCACCATAGTTTTGGAATTTTCGAATCATCCATTTTCTATTGGTGATCTTGGGAAGCAGGCCATTAAATTTAAAAAAGGCTTGATCACGATCTCTAGGTATCGGTCTATACTTGGTGATTCCATCTTTTTTAAATGATGCCCATCTCCATTGATCGTCATGTCTATCCCAATCACCGATGACCATATCAAACAACCTGTTTTTTAGAACAAAATCTTCGTCTACTCTATGATTCTTCTTCTCATGAACTTTCTCCACCATGTCTCCGTATCCAATAACTTTATTAGAATTACCAACACTCGCCAGATGCGACATGTTCTTATTCGGTCTCTCTTCAAACAGGCAAAAGGTATCGCCAAAATCATCTTTAAGATCACCTAAAATGTCATCTTTTGGTAAAAACACAAGTTTTGGATTCGTGTGATAAATGCCCAATGGATCTGACAAGCGACCAATAACAATACTCGCATATGGATGGGATCCAGCAATTCCATCATACACAAGCTCTTGAGCAAGGGTATTTCTGAGGCTTTTGCTCACGAGAAAAGTTGTGTTCTTCTTTATCTGTCTTACAACATATTGATTTCCATCACCACCCATTAATCTCACAGATTTTGATTGCATCCCACCTCCTACTTTTATAGGGTTGAGTCCTCCTTTTTCCTTATGGATATCAAGATATGGAACTTCCAATGGATGCATCCATAACGGTCTGTTTAGACTACCCATTAAAAATTTCTTTGCACCATTTGCCTCGTAGGCACTATCCCCTACAACAATAGCGGTTTTACCATGGTAATCAATCTTCTCAGTTGATTCATCACGACCGATCTCCACCATATCTTTTTGGTAAATTTCTTTGGAGAAAATGGTTTTCAATTGCTTGTCTTCATCCAATCCAAAATACTCTAACCAAACTCTTCCGCTGGTGTAGTATGACAAACGTGCAAAGCCTTTTTGCTCAGCCCCAAACATCAAATCCTTGGATCGACCAAGATGGGTTACCTTACTCCCAGAACCACTAACAATGAGATGGTTTTGTTTGGACTCAAAATATTGTAAATTATGCTCATGTCCAGCGGCATAAACCACATTTTCGTACTCTCCCATCGCTTGCTGCAATGCATTCACCATCTGCGTGTACCGAGGATGTTGAATGTCCTGCTTGTCCCCTAAAACAGATCTGTAAATAGGATAGATACTTCCAATTAATGGCAGAGGTATGTATGCCTTTGGGTTCTTATTGGTTAATGGAAAGATATGATCCTTGAATCGAAAATGACCGCCATGAAATCCGTTGCTTTTTAATGGATGATGGCCAACGACTAAGACATGTTTATTTCTGTTCTTTTTTAGTGCTTCGTTAAAGAGAACCATGAACTCTGCAGTATTAAGGACTGAGCATCCATCAGCTTCTCCAACGGCTTTCTCATGTTGATGAAGCCACCATTGAGTATCTATTACAATGATTGACAAGTCTCCAAGCTCAACGACCTCTGGACCGGGACAACCCTTATCTGGCATGAAATTATCATCATCCCCCATATAATCTTCTACAAACTTCTGCTGACGTTTAATCTTTTTCCACCCTTTATCACCCCCTTGATCCCAATCATGGTTTCCAGGTATAAAAATGACTTCTCCCTCGTGATTTTTAACCACATCCATCTGACCAACAATTTTTATGCTATCAGAGTCTCTGTATTCACTTTTTTTGCTGTGCAAACCTGTTGGGTAGATATTATCTCCGAGGACTATTACAGATGCCTTTGGATCTTGTTCTAAGAAAGCCTTCATGGACTTCATACCGCCTTGCTTGGCCGGATCTTCTCCAGCATCTCCAATTAAATACACCCTTTTATTTAAAGTTTCCCCTGGCAAAGCTTCGATTTCATATTTAGTTCGAATATCTTGACTAAAAACTATGGCGCTTGAAAAAACTAATATCAGAAGGACAAATTCCCTTACCATCGAATGCTTTAATTTAATTTTATTGAATATTGATACCATCACTACAATCTTCTCTTTCTATTCATTTTTTCGTTTCAACCATTCGGCATAATCAAATTGTGCCCGCACTGGTTCTTCATCATTTCTCACTGGAACGTTATTGAGTTCCATATCTAAGGTTACAGCCTTTGTGTTGTCTTTCAACTGTAATTTCAAACATTTCAGGATATCTCTTTTTATTGATTTTTCCTTTATAGGGAACGCAACTTCAATTCTTCTATAAAGATTCCTTTCCATTATATCCGCAGAACCTAAATAGAGATCATTCTCACCATTATTGCAGAAATGTAAAATTCTGGCATGTTCCAAATATCTGTCAACCAATCTAATTATACGAATGTTTTTAAGTGGTTTTATACAGCATATAGCTCTTACCAATAGGTTTACCTCTACACCTTCTTCCGCAGCTCGATAAATATGAGAAATTATTGCGGGATCTTGAATATTATTCATCTTCATCACTATCCCAGCTTCCAGACCTTGATTGTGGTTTTCTATCTCACGGTCTATCATTTCGACTATACGGTCAAACATATTGATTCGAGAAACAAGTAACTCGTCTAATTCCAGATTGTCTTTTTCCCTGAAAATGACGTCAAAAGTTCGATCGAGTTCGTTCGTCAATGATTCATCTGTCGTCAAGAGCGCATGATCACAGTATAAACTTGCCGTCTTTTCATTAAAATTCCCTGTGCCCAAAAAAGCATACTTAATTTGAGTGCCATTTGATTTTCTAGATATGATCAAAGCAACCTTCGCGTGGACTTTCAAATCCAACTCACTGAAGCGTACATCAATACCCACTTCTTTCATTCTCCCCGCCCATTTGAGGTTATTTGCTTCATCAAATCTAGCCTTGGCTTCTACGAAAACTGTGACTTTTTTACCATTCATTGCTGCCGAAATAAGGGCGTTCACAATGTGAGAATTCTTTGCCACCCGATATAGAGTTACTTTTATCTCTTCCACTCGACTATCCAATGAAGCTTCATTAAAAAATCGCAGGATGTAATCATACCTTTGATAAGGAAAGTTTAGAAGCACATCTCGTTTAGCAATGGTGTTAAGAATTAACTTGTCTTCTGTGAATTTCTTATGCTGAATGGCTCTTATTTTTGGATACTCCAACGTTTCGCCTAGAGGGTTTGGCAAGGTAAAATGATCAAACATGTTGTGATATCGCCCACCGGGCACCATATCATTCAACTCCAATTTTATTTTTTTCATTAAAATTCCCAAGATATACTGGGATGCCTTCCCATCATATAGAAATCTAGCAGGCACACCAATATCCCTTTTTGTAATATTCTCCTTAATTTGTTCAATAAGAGTTCCCGAAAGTTCATTTTCGAGATAGAGTTCAGCATCTCTATTAAGTTTTATAGAATAACTACTCTTTACAACGTACCTGCTAAATATCACGGGCAGGAAATATCGTACGATATCATCAATAAAAGCAAAATGAAACTTGCCATTCAATTTTGGCAAACTGACAAATCGACCCAGAAAGTCGGACGGAATATTGACTATACCAATTAATGATTGAGCTTTTTTATCCTCTAACTCAACAGCATGATACAATTTTCTATTTTCAAGAAAAAGCTCTTTATCATCATCTATTAATAAAATGGGTTGGATGAAGGATAGAATTTGACTATAAAAATACTCCTCGATAAAATCTATGTGCTCAGGTTCAAATATATCATCTTGATATAGTATAATACCTTCATCTGCCAATGCCGGTATAATAGAGTCTCTATATACCAAACCAAACCGCTCACCCTGAAGATAAGTTGTTCTTAAAATTTGCTTGGTTAGTTCTTCTGGATCTAAGATTCGAGTTTCTTTCCGGAATTTCTTTTTCCCCAATCGAGCGATACGTCTGATATTTGCAAACCTAACCCGATAGAACTCATCAATATTGGAAGAGTATATAGCTATGAATTTTAATCTCTCATATAAAGGCACAGTCTCATCAGCGGCCTCCATTAGTACACGTTCATTAAACGATAACCAACTTAGATCTCTATTGAAAAGGTCAATACTTTTCTTTTTTACCTTTTTTTCTTCCGCTTCTTTAGTCAATACATCGAGATTTTCAATACCC
>JBLIMR010000117.1:0-4131 GCA_047638815.1 Gammaproteobacteria bacterium | reverse complement strand
ATGTTGGAACTTTTGGTAGCGTCATGGGAACTCCAATAATTAATCAACCAGAAGTAGCTATTCTTGCTTTAGGAATTATTAAAAAAAGAGCTGAAGTTATGGAAACTGAGAAAGGTGATGAAATAGCAATTAGAAGCATGATGTACTTGTCACTTTCTTTTGATCATCGCGTTGTCGATGGTTATTTGGGAGGAAGTTTCCTAAGACGCATCGCAGATTATTTAGAAAATTTTGATGTCAATCGAAAAATATAATTGAATTGTCATTCCGAACGAAGTGAGGGAATCTCACAAAAAGATTGCCACGTTATTTCGTGCCTCGCAATGGCAAATAAATAAAATTATGAAACATAACATTTCAATAAAAAGAGTAGCAAAATCAAAAGTTGAAAGCTTAGACTTTGATAATATTCCGTTAGGAAGGACTTTTACAGATCATATGTTTATTTGTGATTATGAAAATGGTCAATGGAATAACCCAAGAGTTGAGCCTTTAGCATTAATACCAACACATCCAGCAGCTATGGCATTGCACTATGGACAAGCTATTTTTGAAGGTATGAAATCTACGCTTGATACAGAGGGAATTCCGATGTTATTCAGGCCAGAAAAGAATGCTGCTCGATTAAATTCTAGTGCAGACAGAATGGGAATGCCGAACTTTCCTGAAGATTTGTTTGTTGAAGGTTTAAAGCAATTAGTTGCTGTTGAACGCGCTTGGATTCCACCACAAGATGGATGTGCTTTATATCTAAGACCATTTATGTATGCTGATGAACCTTTTATTGGCATGCGTGCAGCGACGAGTTTTAAATTCATCATCATTGCATCACCTTCAGGACCATTTTTCAATAAAAGAATAAAGTTATTTGCTGAAACAAAATACATTCGTGCAGCTGAGGGAGGAACAGGAGAAGCTAAAGCTGCAGGTAATTACGCAGCTGCAATTCGTCCAACAGAATTAGCAAAAGCAAAAGGTTATGACCAAGTATTGTGGTTAGATGCAGTTGAGCACAAATACATTCAAGAAGTTGGAACCATGAATATTTTTTTCAAAATTGAGGGTAAATTTATCACGCCAAAACGTGATGGCTCTATTCTAAATGGAATAACAAGAATGAGTGTTATCGATATTTTAAAACATAAAGGATTTGAAGTAATGGAGCGTCCAATTACAATTGATGAAATTAAAGAAGCTTCCAGCAATGGAACTCTAGAAGAGGCTTTTGGTACAGGAACAGCAGTTGGGATTGCATATATACAGGAAATTGGAATTGATGATGAGACTATTCATGTATCTAATGAAAGCCCAGTTGGGTTGGATGTAAATGAAACATTAAATGGAATAAAAACAGGAAAAATTAAAGATTCCTTTAATTGGATGGTTAAGGTTGAAAAAGAGTTGGTTTAAGCAAGACTTATCATTCCATACTTGATGCGGAATCCACAAAATAGAATAATATAAAAATAGATTCCTGCCTTCGCAAGAATGACAATAGATTTCCACTTAAGTGGAAAATGAATATGAATAAAGAAATACTAAAAAAAGCATTCTCAAAGTTGTGCACAGCCAAAGCAATGACTGAATTGTACGAAGCCAATTTTAAACAGGTTTCAAAATATGTACATGCAACATCTAGAGGGCATGAAGCCATTCAAATTGCTTTAGGCATACAGTTATTACCTCAAGATTATGCGTTTCCTTATTATAGAGATGATGCTATGTTATTGTCATTTGGTTTAGAGCCTTATGATTTAATGTTGCAGTTATTAGCTAAAAAAGACGACCCTTTTTCTGGTGGTAGAACGTATTATTGTCATCCAAGTTTGAAGGATGATGATAAACCTAAAATTCCTCATCAATCATCAGCTACTGGAATGCAAGCCATTCCTGCAACAGGAGTTGCTATGGGAATGCAGTATATTGAAAAGCAAAACTTAAAAAATCCTGTCCTATCGAGCGTAGTCGAGATGTCTCAAAAACCAATCACAGTATGCTCGTTAGGTGACGCTTCAGTAACAGAAGGAGAAATTGCTGAAGCCTTTCAAATGGCAGCTTTAAAGCAAATGCCAATTTTGTATTTAGTACAAGATAATGGTTGGGATATTTCGGCAAATGCTGAAGAGACAAGAGCGCAAGATGCCTTCGAATATGCTAAAGGATTTAAAGGTCTAGAAGCCATCTCCATTGATGGCGCCAACTTTATTGAAAGTTATGAAGCTGTTGAAAGAGTGATTAAAACGATTCGTAAAGAACGTCGTCCATTTTTGATTCACGCTAAAGTTCCATTGTTGAATCATCATACATCTGGAGTTCGCATGGAATGGTATCGCGATGATTTAGAAGAAGCACGTTCACGCGACCCTTATCCTGTTCTAAAACAACAATTATTAGATAATGGTTTTTCTAACATAGAAATCGAAGCAATTGAAAATTCCGCGAAAGCGAAAGTGCAATCAGATTTTGAAAAGGCTTTAAAAGCCGAAGATCCAAAACCTGAAGATTTATTCACTCATGATTTTGCTCCAACACCAAT
Source organism: Gammaproteobacteria bacterium (assembly GCA_047638815.1). Lineage (GTDB taxonomy): Bacteria > Bacteroidota > Bacteroidia > Flavobacteriales_D > JABDKJ01 > JAJRRH01. The sequence goes on along the minus strand of JBLIMR010000117.1, from coordinate 1,595 downwards.
CACTGAAGAAGTTGGTGAGCGCTCACCTGAAGGATCAGAAAAAGTGGTCATGGTAGACTGTGCTTTGTTTGCTGTTGAGGAATTAATGCGAAAGCATAAAGAATGCTTGTTGTATGGACAAGATGTAGGAGGAAGGCTAGGAGGCGTTTTTCGAGAAGCCGCAACCCTAGCTCAAAAATTTGGAGATGATCGTGTATTTAATACACCAATTCAAGAAGCATTTATTGTAGGTTCAACTGTTGGGATGAGTGCAGTTGGATTAAAACCAATTGTTGAGGTTCAGTTTGCAGATTATATTTGGCCTGGACTCAATCAGTTATTTACTGAAGTTAGTCGCAGTTGTTACCTTTCCAATGGAAAATGGCCAGTTAGTATGATTTTACGAGTTCCTATTGGCGCTTACGGAAGTGGCGGACCTTATCATTCGTCTTCTGTAGAAAGTGTCATCACTAATATTAGAGGAATTAAAATAGTATATCCAAGTAATGGAGCCGATTTAAAAGGCTTGATGAAAGCAGCCTATTACGACCCAAATCCTGTGGTTATTTTAGAGCATAAAGGATTGTATTGGTCTAAAGTTCCAGGAACAAAAGGTGCTACATCTGTTGAGCCTAGTGAAGATTATATATTGCCGCTTGGGAAAGCTTGGCTCTTACAAGAAATATGGAAGCAAGAAGATGTTGAAACACTTACTATTGTAACTTATGGAATGGGAGTACATTGGGCTTATAATGCGACTAAGGAGATCAGAAATCAAGTAGAAATAATTGATTTACGAACTTTATATCCATTAGATGAAGATACTATAATGACATCTGTTAAGAAAACTGGAAAATGTTTGGTAGTCACTGAAGAGCCTTCAAACAATAGTTTTGCATTGGCATTAGCAGGAAAGATTCAAGAACAATGTTTTCAATATTTAGACGCTCCAGTAATGACTATTGGTAGTGAAAACATGCCTGCAATTCCTTTAAATTCTACATTGGAACAAACGATGATTCCATCGATGGAGAAAGTAAAAATGAAGATTGATGAGTTGTTAAACTATTAAACTTTATTACCTTAGTTGTTCTATTATTGTAAACTATGAGAGCAGCTATTTTTGAAAGATTTCAAGGTCCAATTACTATTCAAAATATAGAAGACCCAACACCAAAAAATGATGGTGTTGTTGTGAAAGTTAATGCAACTGGTTTGTGTCGTAGCGATTGGCATGGTTGGATGGGACACGATCAAGATATTATATTACCACATGTTCCTGGTCATGAATTAGCTGGAATTATTGTTGCTGCAGGCAAAGACATCAAGAATTTTAAAATTGGAGATCGCGTTACCATTCCTTTTGTGGGTGGTTGTGGACAATGTGGTGAATGCAAATCAGGTAACCAGCAAGTATGTGATCATCAATCACAACCTGGATTTACGCATCATGGATCCTTTGCGGAATATGTTGCTTTGGATTATGCAGATACTAATTTAGTAAAACTTCCTGAAGAGATAAATGATATAACTGCAGCAACTTTAGGATGTCGTTTTATTACAGCGTTTAGAGCCATTGTTGTTCAAGGAAAAGTATCTGAAGGACAACATGTTAC
>JBLIMR010000116.1:0-4150 GCA_047638815.1 Gammaproteobacteria bacterium | reverse complement strand
TTTTACCAATCATCTAGGTTAAAACAGATTTCTAAAAATGGAGATGTAAAGACGATTTTCAATTTTGATCTATTAAATGAAGACCAATACTATATCGCAGCATGCACCTCTATATTGAGTGTTTATTTCGGGATGCAGATGACGGTTTCTAGACCGTTCTACATGGAGATCCCAAATAAAGTAACGGGTAAAGTGCATAGTTATCGCATGGTGATCAATGCGGATTTCATGGAGGTGAAAAGAAATGAAAATGCTTTGGATATAACACAAGATGATTTCCATGAACTTATAGATAATTTCCATGATATAGAGCTTTGGAAAAGAAAGTTTCCACCTAATAGTTGGAAGTTTTCTGGATTTATGATACTAAACATGTTCGATCTTACTAGGGATCGAATAATTAATAAAATAACCAAACATCTTCTTCAATCCAGTAGTGAAGGAATAGCGCTCTTGCAAGACGATTTAGTAGAGTTGTTGGGTATTGATGTGTCTTTGTCATTTGTTAGGATTAATGCTACTCAATTGGTGCAAGGTGGAGGGCTACTATATCGTTCGATGATGTTAGGGAAAGAAGACCAAATGGAGTGCAATGATGGACTTTGTTCATATGCAAACACTGAGTTGATTGATAATGACCGTGACTTAGCCATTCCCGATATAAAAGCATACGCTAAGAAGTCGGGTTCAGTAATGAGTAAAAACTTGAAGAAAGCTGATCTCAAAAGCTTTTATGTTGCACCTATTATTTTTGAAGGGGTCAAACTAGGGTTCTTGGAATTAGGATCGAAAACCAAGGGAGCCTTGAATTCTACCACTGGTCAACTTTTGGAGGAAATAATGCCAATATTATCAGTGGCTGGTAATAGATTCACTCAGGAGATGAAAAATAGGGTAGAAGCTGTGATTCAAGAGGAGTGTACCACAATTCATCCATCCGTTAAATGGCGATTTGAAGAAGAGGCAAGCAAACATATTATGGCTCTTGATAGTGGACAAGATCATATGTTTAAAGACTTTGTTTTTAAGGACGTTCATCCTTTGTTTGGCCAATTGGACATTCGAAATAGTTCAACGATTAGGAATACTGGAATTAAGAACGATTTACTAACCCAACTGGACATGGCAAAGAAAGTGCTCAAGCTTGCCAAGAAAAAGAAGCCATTGCCCTTATATGATGAGTTGATATTTATATTGGACAGCCACTCAGAACAATTGGAAACTGATATGATATCTTCAAGCGAGCAAGATATTTTACTATTCTTAAGTCGGGAAATACGCCCTACATTAGAGCATGTTTCAACAATTGATGCTAGTTTGGAAAGGGCATATAAGAAATATGAAAAAGCACTTCATCCAGAATTAAATTTCGTTTACAACGAGAGGAAAGGTTTTGATGATTCGGTTAATAAAATCAATCAATTATTGGCCAATCACTTGGACAATCAACAAATAAAAGCACAGTCCATGTTTCCTCATCACTACGAGCGTTACAAAACGGATGGTGTTGAGTTCAATATGTACATCGGTGATTCTATATCTCCAGGGCTAGGATTCCACCCACTGTTAGTCAAGAATCTTCGTTTGTGGCAGTTGATGGTTATGTGTGAGATGGAGCAGGAGTATAGAGAGGCTAGAAAAACTTTTGATATACAATTGGATGTCGCCTCGCTAATACTTGCTTATAGTAATTCACTGTCTATTCAGTTCAGAATGGATGAAAAAAAGTTTGATGTGGAAGGCGCCTACAATGCACGTTACGAAATAATAAAGAAGCGTATTGACAAGGCTCATATCAAAGGAACGTCTGAGAGAATAACAGAAGCGGGTAAGATGGTAGTAGTTTATTCTAGTGAGGAAGACGAAAAGGAATATTTGAGATACTTTAAGTTTCTTCAAAGTAAGGGCTTACTCAAAAAAGGACCTCCGGAAATAGTCACTTTGGAAGATTTACAGGGTGTTTCTGGATTAAAAGCTTTACGACTGGGTGTTGACTTTAACGATGATCAGTTGAAAGTTGATGTGAGTATAGAAGAAATTATTGCTGAGATTGAAGGAAGTTAAAAAGTAGCTTTTACCTAAAACTAGAGCCAATGCTCAAGAGAATTAAACCATTCTCTTCTTCTGAAATACCATATGATACATTTACTGTTAGACTTTCGGTATATGGAACAATATAAATTCCACCTCCATAGCCTGTGAAAATCTTTTCGGTGACATCGAAATCTGAATAAACTCGACCCGCATCAAAAAAGGCTTTGACGCCAAGTTTTATAGGAATGGCAGTACTCTTAAGATTCGTTAATTGAACTCTAAGTTCAGAATTAAAAGATACAACAGACGTCCCTGTAAATCTATTATTTTCAAAACCTCTCAATCCCGAATTTTGACCAAGATATACCATTTTGTAAAATGGAATGACTTCTTGACCAGAACTAGTAGACCCTTTAATTTTAGTGCTAATTGTCCATGGACTTGTGACTTTGAAAGTGGAATGATTTTCCAATGACATTTGAGAAATGAAATATTCCTCATTATTGTTTGATTTATTGATGCCAAATTGATGTTGCGTCCATAACCTCATGCCCGAACTTGAGAATGATGCTCTATCCCTGAAGTCCATATCTAATGTGAAAATAGCTTCGTATAGATTCGCATCATTCAAACCTGCTAGGCCAGCTGGTAGTTCTTCAAGAATGGTAACTTCATCCTTTACTGCAGAATTATTTTCATAATGTGCGTCCATGACGAAGTAACTTCTTTTCCAAAAATCTCTTATCAGACCAACGTTAAAGCCAAAGTTATTGAACTGAGTGTTGTAAAATTCTGCTGACTGATCAAGTTCTCGTAAAGAAATGCCATTGCCTATGCCATAGAATCGAACAAAGGCACTTTTGTCGGATATACTTGCTTTTGTTCTGAGATCCCAATTTCTAATGACATGTCTATATCGACCTTTGTAACTGAGAATAGCAACGTCCTCAGTAGTAATTTTCCCTCTAATAGAATGTTTAGTGCTGAAATCCTTTTTTCCAAATCGCTGATTGGTAAAATTGACCCCTGCAACGATACCAAATCCAATGGTACTATTGAATAGTATTCCTGCTATCGGTCCATAGCGATTATACTTAAATCGTGTTCGCTCATAATTATATAAGGTGGGATCTGCATTTTTAATGAGTTTCCCTTCATTGCCAATGAGAATATTGCTCTTGTCGTTATTCTCATAGATCAATGTTTTTTTCGCCCCACACTCAACGTCTGAATCATCATTAATGTCATCCTTTCCAGGACCACCAATCACCCTAATTCGAATGGATTTTCTACTATTTCCAGATATGAAAAAATCGTCATTACCATCGAGGCCATATAGTCGAATCTCCTTCGTTTCCTTTGGGTCAAATAAGCGTTCGTAAACTATGGGTCCTTTTTCACCTTTATCCTTTCGATCATAGACAGTAACTTTCACTTTATAATCCTCTTGTCGCTCTGCTACAAAAATCTCCTTTTTATTAGAACCCACCACATCAACTTCTTCCGCCAAAAGCTCATAATACTCAATGGCATAATCCTGGAGGTCGTCTCTTCTTTGTTTTAGTTTTTCGGCAATAACCAACCCCGATAGTTCCAATGTTTCTTTAGGCATATTTCTTATGGCACGATCAATCACGTCATCTGTCATTTTGCCTTGAATATAACCCGCAGCAACCACCCAATCTTGTTTGCTAGCCTCATTCAACCAAAATCTATCAGAGTGTCTTGTTTGCCAAGTAAGACTTCTCATGTCATGAATCTTGTAATTGAAGTTTTCCCCACTGGCCTTTCCCCATTTCCGATCTGCCAAATAAGGTAGAAACCCATCCCACCTAGAGAAGACATGATCACGATCTCTCGGTATTGGCCTGTAAGTCACAGACCCTTTTTCTTTAAATCCAGCCCACTTCCAATTGTCCTGATGCCTTCCCCAATCTCCAACCAAGATGTCAAACATTCTAGCCTGAGCATACTCCTCCATATTAATTATATGATCGTGATCATTGTACTGCTCACGCATCATCTTATAACTTTGTAAAATCTTGTCAGCATCAGCAAAAGGCTTTTCTACTTTTTTAGGATTAATGGGCTTTTCTTCCAACATGCCAAAAAGACC
>JBLIMR010000115.1:0-4375 GCA_047638815.1 Gammaproteobacteria bacterium | reverse complement strand
AGTATCATGAGTTAATATCATCACGACATCAGTTATGTGGTCTGTCCTTTTAAGCAGAGAAGCCTCTTTTACACTATCCAGGATTACAATTTGCTTATTCGCTTGTTCATGGTTACCGTTAACTATTAACAGATCAACTTCCCTCAAGAGAGAAGACATTCCATAAAGATCAGCTTTTGGTTTCGCATCATACTGCCAATGAGATATTTTATTGGATATGGATGAGTTGATAAATGTTTCGTCCCCGTGGCCATGATCCGCATCCATGAAGCAAACATTTTGCCCTGGTAAGCTTGCACAAATCTTTCCTGCAATCTCAGAAATTATTGCGCAATTTGTGCCTAATAAGGCAATTTCATTTCTAACAAAATTGCCTAGGTCAGGCTTACCAATTTTCGGATGTTTCACATGTTTTTTCGACATAATTTGGCTTAAATATAGAAGAATTTAACCAATTGACCTGGTTCGAAACTGTCCTCATCAGCTGGTAAAATAAGCATGGCGTTTGATTTCACCAATTCAGTATAGTCACCAGATCCATTAGATTTGAGTGGTGATATCCAACATTGACCTGATGAATCAATTTTAGCAAAAGCCTCCATAAACCTTGTTAGTTTAGGTTTGAAAACCACCTTTGTTTTAAGTTTGGCATTCACGTGACATAAAGCTGCTAAACCCAGTGATTTTCTGATATAAGGCAATATATAGTTTAGTGTACAGGAAATGGAAGACATTGGGTTTCCAGGTAGAGCAAAAACTTTTTTCATTTCCATCTCACCATACCAAAACGGTTTGCCAGGTCGCTGATTCACCCCATGAAAAACCTTTTTAACCCCCAATGATTGCAGTATATCCGGGACATAGTCATACTTTCCTTTAGAAACGCCTCCACTTAATATTACGACATCATAATCCTCAAGAATACACTTTAGTGTATCTGCCATTACATTCTCATTATCAGACACATGAATGGATTGAGAATTTATTTTCAAACTGGAAAGAAGACCCTGAATCCCATAAGCATTCGATCTTCGAATCTCCCAGGGATTGGGGTTTTGATTTACTTCGACCAATTCGTTGCCAGTTGAGACAACCGCTACCTTTGGCAAACGTTTAACATTAGGCTCCGATATACCAACGGTCGCCAAGATATTTATTTCAGAGGCCGATATTAATTGATCTTTTGACAATAAAATTTTTCCTTTAATAGCATCCACTCCTCTCGGGTGGATGTTCTTACCATTTGGAAGAGCCTCTATATTAACCAAGGCCCAACCATCGCTGATACTAATATCTTCATATCTAATAACACAGTCTGCGGAGTCAGGGAGCATTGCTCCTGTCATGATCTCTAGACACTCTTCAGATTCAATTGTTATTTCTGGTTTGGATCCAGCGGCTTGCACTCCTACTATATTAAAAGATCTATGGCCATTTTCAAAGTCATCACTCTTGATGCAAATCCCATCCATACAGACCCTATTAAAAGGCGGGAAATCTCGATCGGCAGTTATATCCTCAGCCAGGACTCTGCCAATAGAGTCTAGCAATGACACGCGCTCAATGCCATAATCCATAGCCGCATTAAGAATAAGATCAGTAGCACTCGCTACAGAGATGGGTTGAAGTTCATTGGACACGTGATAAAATTACAAAATTACCTCACGCATAAAACGGATTTAATTCAAACAAAAAACATTGATGAATTGAGACTAATGTTTCAATAGAAATGATTTGAAATCATCATAATTGGTACTCATGTTAATGGCTACCTTTTCCTTATTTAAACATGTTTCAAGTCTTGCCGGAACATTTAATTTTTTGCCAATAATGGGTTCAACGACATCCCTAAATTTAACAGGATGTGCGGTCTCTAAGAACACGCGATCTTGTTCTTGATTACCTAATTCTTTTGATGCATTGTACGCAATTGCCCCATGAGGATCGAGAATGTAATCGAATGTATGATGTACATCTTTAATCACTTCTTTTATCTCAGAATCACATAAGCTATATCCATTGATGTTATTGATGAATTTTTCGTGATCATGATCAAATAATTCCAGCATTCTTAGATGATTACTGGGATCACCGACATCCATGGCGTTCGCTATCGTTGAAACAGATGGTTTGGGATCGTAAATTCCAGTTTTTATATATTGAGGTACGATGTCGTTAGCATTAGTCGCTGCAATAAATTGATCTATTTCTAATCCTGATTTTTGGGCCAGAACACCGGCAGAGATGTTTCCAAAGTTGCCACTCGGAACAGAAATGCTTAACGGTCTATTTGTAGTACCCAATTGAGCCTTTATCCAGTAGTAATAGATACTCTGTGGCATCCACCTCGCAATATTGATTGAGTTTGCAGAACTGAGATTCATTTTAGACTTTAACTCATTGTCTAGAAAAGCTTCTTTTACGAGATTCTGACAATCATCAAAGGTTCCATTGACCTCTAAAGCTGTTATATTTTCTCCTAATGTTGTAAGTTGTTGTTCTTGAATATCACTAATCTTATTACCCGGATATAGTATAATAACTTCTACGCCCTCTACTTTGTAAAATCCATTAGCCACTGCACCACCAGTATCACCTGATGTAGCAACGAGGATTTTCACTTTTTCCTTATTGAAATGAGAAAGACATCTAGACATGAATCTAGCCCCGACATCCTTAAATGCCATAGTTGGACCATGAAATAATTCAAGCGTAAATAGATGATCATCTATTTCTTTCAAAGGAATTGGAAAATTCAATGTTTCCTCCACAATTGATGCTAAACTTGAATTATCAATATCACCCTCAGTATATGGTTTCATCACTTCATAACCAATTTCCGGCAAGGTCATTTTGGATAAATCATTCAAGAATGACTTTGAGTGTTGGTGAATACTCTCAGGGAAATATAGGCCTCTACTCGGTGCCAATCCCTCAATTACCGCTCGTTCAAAGCTTACTTTTAAATTGTTGTCTGCTGTACTATAAAACTTCATGCTAAGTAATTTCCCTTGCTCCTATCCTTGCCACAGGAGAATTGTAAATTTTAAATTCAATGTCTTTTGTTTTGTAAAAATCCAGAACCGCTTTTTCAACTTCATCAGCATTATTTTTATCCGAACACAAGTAGAAAACAGATGGTCCCGAACCAGAAATTCCACTTCCAATGGCATTATGGTCCAATCCTATTTGCTTTAGTTCATCGAAATACGGAATCAATTTTGATCGATAAGGAGTGGCTAATCTATCTTCCAAGCCTTTAGTGATTTTACTGAGATCCTGAGTGTATAAACCTGCAATCAAAGTTCCTAGATTTTTAGCTTGCTTGATGGCATCCTTCATATCAACTTGGAAAGGTAAAATCTCTCGTGCTTCACTTGTCTTAATTTCTATTTGAGGATGTAAAACTACCGTAAACATATTCTCAGGTACTGGCAATTGCATATAGGATAGCGGTTCATAATCGTTGATTAAAACCATACCACCCAATAGACATGGAGCAACATTGTCTGCGAACTTGCCCCCAGATACCAGTAACTCTCCCTCCATGGCATATTCCAACAATTTTGTGTTGTTGAACATACCTCCCAGTAACTTATTAATACCGTAAGCAGTAGCAACAGAACTAGCCGCACTTGAACCTATACCACTACCCGGTTTAATACCTTTAAACAGCTTTAGATCGACACCAAAATCTGCATTTGCATCCTTCAGCATCATTTCTGCAACATAGCCAACTATATTTTTATCATTCTCGTAAGATAATTCGAACCCTTCAATTTTAGTAATAGTAACTCCTGGATTATCTCTTTGAATAAAAGTCAGCTTATCACCTATTCCGTCAATTGCTAGACCGAGTAAATCAAATCCCGATCCTAGATTTGCTATAGTCGCAGGAGCGAATATTGTAAAAGTTTTTTTCATATTTAGTCTTTTGCAAGCCTTATGATATCAGAAAAAACTCCCATAGCGGTTACATCAGCACCCGCACCCGCACCCTTTATAACCAACGGTTGATCACCGTATCGCTTGGTATGAATGAGAACTATATTGTCTTTGCCTTCTATGTTGAAGAACGGATGTTTATCACCTACAACTGTTAATCCAACATTGGCTTTTCCATTAACTAGAGAGGCAACATACTTTAGTTTATTACCATTTTTCTTTGCTTCAGAAAATTTACTTTTCATGGTATCTTCTTCCTGTAGTAAATCAGAAAGAAAATCTTGGACACCACCAGAATTAATAAGTTTTTCTGGTAAGAATTTGTTGTTTTGAATATCCTTCATTTCCAATGGTAACCCAGCTTCTCTTGCTAGAATCAATATTTTCCTTGCGACATCCACACCGCTCAAATCAATTCGTGGATCAGGTT
>JBLIMR010000114.1:0-4483 GCA_047638815.1 Gammaproteobacteria bacterium | reverse complement strand
ATGCTTTTATTGTCTGGCATGAAGTAAGAGCATGTTGTTCTACCCATTCCTGTTGAAACCATCTGAGGTTTGTTGTCATCCATTATGTTGCCATTGAATGGGTCGAACGTGAAAATCTGGTCACAAGACAATCCCCATTTCTCCGCATTACTTTGGAATACCAACTGCTTGTTATCAAAACTCCAATACGCTTCAGCATTGTCACCACCATTGGTGAGTTGCTTTATGTTTTTTAAATGAATCTCTTCTGGGAAGTTTATTTCGCTGGCGTCTTCCGCCATTATAGATTTCGTCTTTTCATCCCCATCTTTCGATTGGATTATAGGTTCAGTTCTAACTTCTTCTTTAGTTTCTTTTGGATTGCTGCCACAGGCAGAAAGAATAAGAGTGAAGGCTACAAAAAGGAGAGATTTATTCATTGAAATACGTAATTAATTTTGGCGCAAATATCCACTTTTTATTTGACTATACTATCGAATTGGAAATAGACATTTAGTTTTTTATTCTTAGCCAGAAACTCTGAAAAACAAACAACGCCCATAACAAATGAATGATTTCACCAATGTCATTTTTCATGATTTTAGATCGAATAGAGGAAATGTAAATAGGATCAAATAGATCTTGTTCTACGATGAGTTCTTCTGATAGATTAGCAAGTAACTTTTCTTTTAATGGTCCATTGAACCATGACTCTAATGGCACCTCAAAACCCTTCTTAGGACGCTCCAGTATTTCTTGCGGTAGATCATCTCGGAAAGCCTCTCTAAGAATGTACTTACTGTTCCCATTATGAAGTTTATATTTTTCAGGAAGAGATCGGACGAACTCCACAACATTATGATCCAAAAATGGCACTCGGACTTCAAGGCTATTGGCCATGCTCATTTTATCTGCTTTGAAGAGCATGTCATTACACATCACCAGATTCTGATCTGCCAACAATATTTCATTGATGGAGTACCTTTCTTTTTTAGTTAGAAAGGAATTTTTCATTTCATCAATCTTCGAAAAATCAACTTTTTTATTAATCAATTTTCGCACTTCTTCTTCCGGTGTAAATCCACACCATGACCAGTATCGATCAAAGTCGGACATGTTCAGGCCGTTACTATATTTCGACAATTGTCTAGCCTTATTTCCAAATTTTGAGCTTCTGCTACTTGGGATAAACTTGAAAAGAGGACCAAGATTTTTAATGGCAAAGTTGCCAAATCCATTACCGAAAGACTTTTCCAAAGCAACATACTTATTGTATCCTGCCAAGAGTTCATCTGCACCATCACCGGAGAGTGCTACAGTTACTTTTTTACGGGTGTGTTTGGACAATAAGAAATAGGCTAGGGCAGAAGAGTCAGCAAATGGCTCATCAATAGCAAGTAAAAAATCATCAATACATTCCAATAGATCGTTCTCTTCGAGCAATATCAGGTTGTGATTGGTTCCTGCTTTTTTTGCTACCATAGCAGCATAATTACTTTCATCAAAATATTTGTTGGTTTTGAAACCCACACTAAAACTTTCAATGTTATTTTGATGTCTAGAAGCAAGGGTTGCGATAATGGAAGAATCCAAACCACCACTTAAGAATGTTCCGACTGGAACATCTGCAATCAATCTATCTTGGACGGCTTGGTCCAACAAATCTTTAAGTTTTTCTTTCGCTTGGTCAAAACTTAAACTCGATTCTTTTTGCAGATTATAATCATTGTTATAAAATCTACTTATAGAAACTTTTCTCCCCTCAACATGTAAGTATTCCCCAGGTAAAAGCTTCTGCACATTTTCATAAATAGTACTCGGCCCAGGAATATAATTAAGGTTAAAAAACAGATGCATGGCTTCCATATTTATGGAGCTGCTAGAGATCATTGATTCTAACGCTCGAAGTTCTGAAGCAAAGACAAGTTTGTCATCGTTAAAGTGATAGATTAGAGGCTTAATACCATATCGATCACGAGCCACTATCAGAATGTCATCTTGTTTGTCATAAAACGCTAGACTGAAAAAACCATTCATCTCTGAGAGTCCCTCAATGCCTTTGACAATTAATTGTTTGAGAACAACTTCGGTATCGCCATCAGTACTGAAAGTAATTCCCTTATTTTGAAGCTGGGACTTAATGGAACGATAGTTGTAAATTTCACCATTGTAGATAAGGTGATAACGACCAGTTTCATCACTCATGGGTTGATTCGATTCATCGGAAGTGTCGATGATGGCAAGCCGACTATGAATGAAATGAGTGGGTCCGATCTCAGCTTGAGCCTGATGATCTGGTCCACGATGCAACAGAGCTTCTGTGGTCGCCTTTGAGTCAACAGGAGAATGATTGTCATTCAAAAAATAAGTACCAGCAATACCGCACATGTGGCCAAATATACACAGTCGGAAATTCTTGGTCGATAAAAAAGAAACAAATTGATCAATGGATCATTTGGAATTGAATTGACAACAGTTTTAAGACAAATTAAATGATGAAAAACAGTTTTCTAATTATTCTCATAATGAGTTTTTCTTGTGCTGTAATCGCACAGGATCTAAAGACAGACACGGACAATTTGGCCAAGAAAAAGGAAATCATTAACGGACGGTTTTCATTTTATGCCTTGAATAAATCCACTGGAAAAACCATCATCGATAAAAACAAAAATGATAGGATGATTCCCGCATCAACATTGAAGTTGTTGACAGGGTATAGCGCTTTGGATTTGTTGGGGAAAGATCATCAGTTCACGACCCAATTGATGTATTCGGGTAAAGTAGATGCTGAGGGAAAACTTTTGGGTGATATAGTTGTTATAGGTGGAGGTGATCCGGTCTTTGGATCTGCTAATTTTGCCGATCACTACGAGAAATCAGGTACACTGATGTCTCAATTTTCGCAAGCTATAAAAGAAGCGGGAATTAAAAGTGTTGACGGGAAAGTTATTGTTGATGACAGTTATTACGGAGGTGAACCTTTACCAGTAGATTGGGTATGGCAGGATGTGGGGAATTATTATGGTGCTGGCTCACATAGTTTAAGTTATCAGGAGAATATGTATGAAATATACCTGAACTCCGAAGCAGGTGTTGACGAATTAGTAAGCGTTGATGAAACGAGTAAACTATTGCATAACCTCAATTACAGTGTCAAAGCCAAGGGAGCATCCATTAATTCTGATCAGGTTTATGTCTACTCTCCACCGTATGCCGACTATGCTATTCTGAGAGGGAAGATGCCCTTGAGTAGATCTAAATTTAAAATAAAGGCAGCTGTACCAGATCCTGGATTACTAGTATCTCAACTGCTAGCAAAAGAACTGAGAAATAATGGAGTTTCTGTGAAAGGTCAAGCAATGACTTATAGGAGTTTGAATTTGTTGGGTCACCCACATATTAGGACAGAGGAAACAATGCTTTTGGAAGTAAAATCTCCGAAATTATTGAACATTGTTAACTACATGAATCTTAAGAGTAATAATCTAATTGCTGAACATTTGGTCAAGCAAATTTCTAAAATAAAAGGGGAGGGGATAGGCTCAACAGATGACGGATTGAAAACGATAACTGGATGGTTAAGGAAGAAAGGTATTTACGATGATAAAATAAGATTGAAAGATGGTAGTGGATTATCCCATACTAATTTGGTTACTGCGTCTTGGTTTGTAACTATGTTGACAAAGATGAGCGAAGAATCTTGGTTTGATCAAGTGATGAGTGAACTGCCTACAGCAGGTAAAACTGGATCCATGAGAAGGGTTGGGAAAGGTTCAGTGATAGAGAATAAAATGAAAGCCAAGACCGGATATATCGATGGGGTTCGGGGATATGTGGGATATGTTCCCAATGCGAAAAATGAACTTATCGTATTTGCTATTATTGCCAACGACTATGCCTTCTCCGCTTCAGCAATGAGGAAAGAAATAGCAAAACTATTGATTCAGTTGCAATAGCTGCAATTCATACCATTAATCGCAGAATTTGATTATTCGATTTTGGGATTGTGAAGTGCGAGAGCCAGACAACACATTCGACAAGCTCAGTGCAAGAAAAGCGGGCCGGAAATGGGGTGAATTTGAATACGTCAATTCAGTCTAAAAAACACAACTGCGAATAGAATGAATCTTATGACTTATAGCCAAATCGAAGTCAAAGAGGGGGAAGAAGCATTTGCTTGTGCTGAGCGAAGCCGAATGTATTTGTCTAGATTTTTCTTGTGCTGAACTTGTCGAAGTATTGTTTCTTTTTTGATCTATGCAAAAAAGAATAAGTACTCAAGGGAAGGTTAAATTTCTAATCCAATTAGAAATAAGGAACCAAGAAAATAAGACAAAAAAAAGCCACTTGGTTATCCCAAGCGGCTTATTAAATTTAAATAGTTTCTATTACTTAACAGTAAATGTTTTCACACCATTATTTCCTTCACCGCTTATTTGCAAGAAGTACATTCCAGAAGCAAAATCATTCACGTTCAATTGAACATTTCTTTGACCATTTGAAT
>JBLIMR010000113.1:0-4500 GCA_047638815.1 Gammaproteobacteria bacterium | reverse complement strand
GGAGCTTTGACCGCTCGAGTCAAGAGTTATGGAGTGAAGAATCCCAATTTGAAGATATGCGCTCGTGTTTCTTCGACTTGGATTATGATGGTGATCTGGATCTTTATGTCGTAAGTGGTGGCAATGCTTGGCCAGTTAATGATCCACACTATATGGATCGCTTGTATCTTAACGATGGAAATGGGAATTTCAAAAAGAGCAATCTTACTTGGGAAAATGCTGACGGATCTGGATCAATTGTTCAGCCCATTTCAATTAATGGTGACAATTATTTATTCGTAGGTGGCAGAATGTTGGCTCAGAAATACCCATATTCCACACCTAGCGCTCTGTTACTAATTGAGAAAGGACAATTCCTTGATGTAACCAAGGATCTAGGGGCTTCATTCCAAGGTTTAGGCATCGTAACTGATGCTATATCTGGTGATATTAATGGTGATGGGAAGGATGAGTTAATTGTGGTTGGTGAATGGATGAACCCTGAGATTTTTGAATATCAAAATGGCAAATTCATAAATATCACTTCTAATGTTTTAAGGGAGAATACTGGTTGGTGGAATACCATAGAAGCAGTCGATCTTGATAATGATGGTGACTTGGATCTAATAGCTGGAAATCTCGGTCTCAATTATAAATATACCGCTAGTACAGAAAAACCATTTACAATCTATGCTGATGATCTAGATAAATCTGGTGAAATTGATATAGTTCTATCTTATCAATCGAATGGTATAGAATATCCGGTCAGAGGTCGAGAATGTTCTTCAGAGCAGATGCAAGGAATACTGAAATCCTTTCCAACTTATCATGAATTTGCATCTTCATCTGTACAAGAAATCTATGGGGCGCCATTGGCGAATGCGATGAAATTAACAGCAACAGAATTTGGCAGTTGCATTTTTTGGAATGACGGTTTAGGTAGCTTTACAAAAGATCTCCTTCCTCTGGAAGCTCAGTTATCTTCTGTAAATAGTATTATCTCCGATGACTTCAATAAAGATGGCTTCATAGACCTTTTACTGGCTGGCAATATGTTTTCTAGTGAGGTAGAGACCCCACGAAATGATGCAAGTTATGGCTGCCTTTTATTAGGCAATGGGCAAGGTGATTTCAATGTTTCACCAAATTACATTCATGGCTTTTATGCAAATAAGGACATAAAGGACCTGCAGAAAATATTATTAGATGGACAAAGAAGTATCTTAGTTGGAAACAACAAGGATTCTCTTCAAATTTGGAAATACTAACTTCATTTATCCAGATAAGTGCTAACAATAGTTCAATTCAAGCTTCTTACTCGACAACCAAATTTTTCATAACCTTTCCTTTGCTTGTCTCAACCATCACGCTATAAAGACCAGCCGACAAACCTGAAACATCAGGTGTTTTCTGCTTGGCATTTAAGGATTCCTTCAAAATTAATTCTCCCAAATTGTTTTAAATTGAAACAGATTCAATTTCTTCACCCAAACGAATATTTACTTTTTCATTGCTCGAATTAGGATAAATCTCTACATTCCTAATAAGTGACGCAATTTCATGCACCGACACACCAAATTCCGTGAGAATAAGATAATCCATACTGACCCAAGAGAAAGTACTGATTTTATGTTTCCATGCAAAATGAACATTGGCTAGCTGAGTTGGTAAAGATGAAAGATCATATTGATATTCTATAAAATCCCCTGGAGGAAAGTAAGCTTGTACTTCCTCGAATGAGTCTGGGTTACTAGGATCATCAATTGCTCCAAATCCTATCTCGGATTCACCGGAAGAAGCCGTATAACTAAATATCAAATGTTCCGCATTACTAATGTCGATTTCAAGTGACACTAACATCAAAGGGTTAAGTGTTCCCCTTTGTCTTAAGATAGTATACACTCCATCAAACCATGAGACATAATCAAATCCACTGCTTATAAAAGTATAATCTGAAGATTGAACAGAAAAATCATCCTAAAATAAATAATCAGGAATTCCTAACACAACCGTAACACTCTCATCATTATCTGATAACTGAAAGCTTCCTTCACTATCCAACAACCTTGGAAAAGTAACATAATAATCAAAATCACCATTAAACACTTCCGGAAAAACTGTAGTCCCCATGGCATCCGTCTCTTGAAAACCATAGCCCTCCAAAAACACTTCCGCTCCATCAACAGCGTTTCCTAAGGCATCTTGAACTTGCAGCGTTACCACATGAGTATCAAACTCACCTGCAATATCCCCATATTCAGATTGAACAATGCTCATATCGGTATCATCTTGAACAAATACAATTACGGATAAATCATCTGGACCTTCCATATGTTTCTGACTCATATCAAAACTAACATCTACGGTTTCTGAATCTCCCGCATTAGATATTGACAACGTAATGCCATTAGCATCTGGCAACATTTTCATCATCACTTTATAAAAATGCGACTCCCCATTGTATGAAACATTTCCCATAGTAGTTTTTTCTACTATTACAATATGTGCCGTCAAACCTTCTGTCACAACATCCATAGTACTTATCTACAGTCCCTGGCCAATTCATTTGATACTTAATGGCAGTATGTGTATCCATATTAGCATCTAATATTGGATCCAAATTAGCATTTGCCTCAGCACAAGGGTAACAAGCTAAAGAAGTGAATTCCTCGAACAATGGTTTCAAGGGGACTTGACCATATGATATATTGCTAAGTAAAAAAAACTGTTCGATAATTTGGAAATTGAATTCATAGGGCCTCGAGTAAATACTAGTTGATTTATAATTTAATAGTTCGGTTGCAATCAAAATTACATGAAAAGAACATTTTTTCAAATAAGAACTTGGTGAACAACAGAATTTCAGCGATTTACGTCTAAATATATTTTAAAGTACCTCTTTAGGTTTTTGTTTAATTATATTGCCACTTAATTAAACAATTCTTAACTTTGACTCTAATTATGGATATTGAAAGAAGATGGTCAAATTAAATAAGCACGACAATATAGTTTTTGATGAAGAAAAAGATCAATATGATGCCCACCTGAAAGCTTATGGTACAGATCTTGGCGCACCGGCAATTAAAATTCTTGATACCGTTAATTGGAAAAGGAGAAATATCAATAAAGTAAACCATCTGTTAGAAGCGAAATACAAAGACCTTCAAGAGGAATACGATAAGATGATGGCTGTTTTTGAATACAACAACCTTATTTACAGCACAAAATTTAGCTTTGAACCGATTGTAGGAAATGTCTATCATTTGTATAGAGATAAGGATCATAAACCATTCCTTTCAATAATTAGCCCCAAAGAGTGTAGTTTTGACTTTACAGGAAGTTTTAAACTTGGTTCAGACCTAGTCTGGGATAAAATGATGGATGATCTTTCAATGCCTGATCAACTCAGAATTTAAAAACAGCACCATTTTGATTCGATTATTTACCATTACAAAAAGATTAGTTTCACGAGTACCTCCATCTTTGGAGTTCAATCTAAAAAATCACTCAAACCATTGTTGGGCCTCCAACTCAAGTTCTTATCGACACTATTGACAAAGCCATCGAGATTAAAATCAGATTTAATCGTAACGTAATTATAAGATTGTCCATTCTCAATCCTCCAATGAGCATTGAGGTCGATGCTATTAATTGTTCCGTCATTGTTTGCATCACCTGCAATCATAAATCTCAGTCCACCATTTGTATACATTGCATTATTCCCGCCTAAAATGGGAACTCCAATTGAAGAAAAATCTATTGAAAATATATTACTGCCACCAGTAACGACAATTGGATTTACATTTCTTACTCCAAAGTGATTTCTATGTCTTATCGCGACAACAATGTCGTTGTAACTCAAACTTGGATCTTGAAACATAAGCATTGATACTCCATCCATGGCCGATACAATATCCCCATCTCTTTGAATAAGGGCAGATTGTGTTTCAATTATGAAAGAAGGATTACTTCCATCTCTCATTTCTACATATATCCAATCTACAATAGCATCATTACCGGATAAATCCAAAATCGTTTGATCCGTTATCTGTTCGTTATTATTGGTGCCGTATATCTCGGAATAAGGTTCATTTAAAGAGAAAGATGGATCAATACGTAGGTTATCAGTCATTAGCCCTGAAACTTCATCGTACGGACCTTGCAATAGTATATTTAAATCAAGTGTAATACAAGGATCGCAAACTACACTTGTCGAACAAAGAGTTCCTAAAATATTACCATCAAGGTTCCATAATGGATCTATGGGCACACATAAATGCTCCAATGCACTCACCATAAAATCCACCTGTCTGGGTGTATTTGAATAATCTTTTTCTAAAATGAAAATTGTATCTTGAGATGATTGCCAATCACCACCATTATTAAGTCCTTCTAGATTGTTTGCACCTAAATCACTAATCGTATTACCAACACCTTCATTCATTTTCCATACACCAACAAGATTACTGTAATCAGGATGATTGCTTTCCAAAGAAGAACAACTCCAGTCTGATATTGACG
>JBLIMR010000112.1:0-4677 GCA_047638815.1 Gammaproteobacteria bacterium | reverse complement strand
TCTGGTTTCCCACTTCAATTTTGTATACCAAGTGAATTGCTCCACGATATCCCCGCGTTATTCCTTTTTGAAAAACATAAAGTGTGCTTTCCTGAACTACTAAGGGCACTTCGGAGAAGTTGATGTCTTGATCATTCACGATTTCCACGGCAATGTTTCCAGCTTGTGCATGATCGATAGTCGGAACAGCATTCAGATTTATGTTCGGTATGTAATTCCCATTGATGGCCGTAAGCTTTTCTTCGATATTGAAATGAAAAATAAGTTTTCCATCAAAAACAGGGACATCATTATAAACTTGCTCTAGTGTTACCCGTTGCAGATTGTATTGGTCCGTTTCGGTGCTTTTATGAATAAAAGATTCCTCTACATTTTTTAAATCATAGATGCCTTTATATTCTTCTAAAAAAGAAATGGCTTTGTCGTAAGTAGTTGCGCCACTCATTTCTAGAGGGTTGTTGTGTGGGAATTTTACAAATTCGGCAATGCCAACATCTTTGACTAGCCTAATTGTGGCGTTTGTCTTTTGGGTAAGATCTTCTATAGATGTCTTAGCATTAGACCCAATATTTTTCTGGGCAGAACAGCTTTGGACGAAAGTTAAAGATCCTATCATCATGTATAAGATAATTAATCCAGTGTTGAAAGTTAGCGTTGTTTTCATGGTGTTGGTTTTTGATTAAAAGTGTTGGTGTCTGTGATTAATCTTGCTGCTGTACCCTACGAAAGTAAAATGATAAAGCACCTAAAAATCGCACCTAGGACGAATCGTCCCACTTTCTGTACGAAGAACCTGTTTGAGTTATCGAAGCCCGTATTTCTTTAGTTCATAATAACGTATTGCTTTGTGTATCTTTGAGTAATGAGCCCACTCCAACCTAAAAGATCCATCCAAATTATACGCTCACTTTTAACCATTACAGGAATGCTTTTGTACGGGATATGTTACGCTCAATCGGCAGAACAAGAGCTAACCTGGTTGCACGAACATGCCAGTGTAAAAGCAGATTCAAGTCAAGTATTGGAGAAGGTGACAGCATTACTCCAATCCGCACAACAGAAAAACAACTTATCGCTATCAGCATCTCTATTTCACGTGCTTTCTAACTACCACAAAACACATAATAGGCGAGACTCTGCGTTGCACTATGCCTTACAAAGTCAAGAACAGTTCCTCACATTAGATGAGCCTTTAGCGCTGGCCGAACTTCACCTAGATTTAGAACATCTTTATAAATACAATACGTTGTACAGTAAAGCCATGGAGCAAGATTTTGCAGCACTAAAACTTTACGAATCATTAAAAGATAATGCCGGAATTGCTCGCTGCTATACAAATATTTGTGATCTGCTTTACTACGAAGATAATTATCAAAAAGGCGTAGACTATTGCAATAAAGCCATCGCGTTGCAATCTGATATAGACAATGCAGATGCCTTAGCCATATCCTACAGATATCGGGCTGACAATGAAATAGGCCTTGGTGAATACGAAACAGCGCTCAATTCTATTGACAAAGCGATCGCGATACTTATTAATGCGGGTAAAACAAGGTATGATATTCGAGCTTGCTATAACACCAGAGGAAATACCCTAAAATACCTGGAACGCTACGATGAGGCTTTGTTAGAGTACCAATCTGTTTATGACCTAATAATATTAGAGAACAAACCCGAAGTAGATCTAGTTGCTCCATTGGCTAATATTGGTCATGTATATACTATACTTGAGAAGTATGCCGAGGCTATTCCAATTAAAAAGCAAGCCATAGACATTATGAATCGTAATGGTTACACCCAAAATTTATGGGAGAACTACGAGCAACTTTCCCTAGCATATGAGAATGTAGGAGATATGGAAAGTGCATTGGCTTCCTTTAAATCCTTCTCAGAAAAGCACTCCACATTCCAACGAAATACAATAGATAATCTCCAAGGCGAGCTCTTGATAAAATACGAGTCTAACCAAAAGGATGAAACAATAGAGAATCAAGATAAATTGCTTTTGCAAAAAGAAAAGAATCAATTGCTTACAGCTGGAATAGCAATGCTTTTAGCGTTGATGATAGGCGGACTAATGTATTTCCGAAAAAAGCGGAATAAGCAAAATGAAGAATTACTGAAATTGAATGAAAGCTTGGACGCCAAGAATCAACAGAACGAATTACTGTTAAAAGAAATACACCACAGAGTAAAAAACAACTTGGCAATAGTCCAGAGTTTGCTCACACTCCAATCTGCCAAAATGAACGATTCTGATGGCAAGGAAGCCATGCTCGCCAGTAAAAACAGAGTGCAATCTATGGGGATCTTACATCAAAGACTCTACCAAGGAAAGAATCTAGGGGCCATTGAAATGAAAGAATATTTTGTCAATCTCAGCAAGGAAATTTTAGATTCTTTTGGTGCTCAAGAGCGTGTGAAGATTCAATGTCTTATGGGTGAATTGGAATTGGACATAGACACTGCACTACCCATTGGTCTTATAGTAAATGAATTGCTAACCAATGCTCTCAAATATGCCTTTCCTCAAGGTGAAAGTGGCAAAATAATCATAACCCTAGAGCGAAAAGGTTCGAGCGAATTACAACTGCAAGTGAAAGACAATGGAATAGGAAAACATGAAGTTGACACAAAGCAAACAGAAGGGTTTGGTACGCAGTTGGTTCAGCTTCTTACCAAACAATTAAAAGGAACACTAACAGAGGAATCAGGCGATGGAACCAGCATAGTGATTCAGCTAAAAATCAAAAAAACAGTATAGTATGGAAGTGGAACTAAAAATTCTAATAGTAGAAGATGAAATGTTACTGGCAGCTGAGTTGGCTATGAACCTAGAGGCCTTAGGTTATAAAGTACTAGATATGCTAAGTAGCGGAAAGGAAGTTTTAGACTTCCTTAAAACCAACGATCCCCCAGATCTTATCCTGATGGATATTCAACTGGATGGGGAAATGGATGGCATAGAGACTGTGAAAGCTATTCAAAAACAACACACTATTACCATAATCTACCTCACAGCCAATGCGGATGACCTCCACTTCAAAATGGCTAAAGAAACCAAACCCGAGGCTTTTCTGAGCAAGCCTTTTAAAAAACTAGAATTGCAACGCGCTATGGAATTAGCGGCTGAAAAAATGAACCTTAGGGTAGCCAATCAACCTACAGAAAAAGGCCATGTTATCCCTTTTCTACTGCATGATTTTATCTATGTAAAAAACCGAGACAAATTGGTCAAGGTCATCATCCATGACATTCAGTATATAGAGGCCGAGCGCAACTACTCCCGCATTTACACAAGCGACAAAGAATACCTTCTAGTTATGACATTAAAAGATATAGAAGAAAAACTGCCCTCTCCTCATTTCATGCGTATTCACCGTTCGTTCATCATAAACATTACGCGAATAGATGAGGCGTCTTCAGACCACATCATTATCAATAATAAAACCATTCCAATTAGTAAATCACAGCGTAGCGAATTATTACAAAAGTTACCGACTCTTTAATTTTTTTCTACATTGTAATGAGAAAAGAAGCATTCATAGCTAGAAGATTCAATAAAGACTTTGATGAGTTTAAGGAAAAAGTAAAACAACGAAATCCTCAAACTGAAATAAGAAGCTGGTCGCAATCATTTTATTTAGACCATTAAGAATGAAAAATATCGATAACAACATGTCATAAATCATATCCTTCCCTCGGTCGGACACGACTCATACATAAGCTCCGTTAGAACACATTAGAAAAAACAAATGGATTTCACTCAATTAAATTATAAAGGGCACATATTTGCCAGAGAATTTTCCCTAGCGGATGAAATGCGATTTAGCTTCGAAATGGCTGATGCAGCATGTCTTACATATATTGATAATGGAAGCCAAGAGATGATTTCACCTAGTCAAAGTACAACCATCAATTCATCTCATACTGTGTTGGCAAAATGTGGAAAATATGTAACGCAAGTTAAAGGAGGTGGAGAAAATAATAAGTTATCAGGAATAGTATTTCATTTAAACCCTGAAATTATCAAAGAAGCTTTCAAGGGGATTAACACCGACTTTCTCCATGCATCTTTATTCAGCGGTCCTTCTAAATTTATTGTTGATCTGGGTTCCAGTCGTCTAATCGATTCTTTTGTGGATTCAATGAGACCCTATTTTTGTTCAGATTCGAAAGTCAATGACAGGCTTCTTGGATTAAAACTTCAGGAACTCGTAAATACATTAATAGCTGAAGGAAATGAAGAGGTACTTTATATACTCGGCACCATTCGACACAAAGAAATATTTGATTTTGAGGAGGTCATCGAATCAAACTTATATAACAATCTTAGCCTTGAAGAATTAGCTCATTTGACAAGTAAAAGTATATCGACTTTCAAGAGATTGTTTAAGAAACATTTCGATACCACACCTGCAGCCTATTTTAGAAATAAAAAAATTGCTAGAGCTGCAGAATTATTGTCCTCAAGTAACTTAACAATAGGTGAGATTTGTTGGGATTGCGGCTTTGATTCTTTGTCTCATTTTAGTTCAAGTTTTAAAAAAAAGCTCTCTTTTTCGCCCAGTGAGTTTAGGAGCAATCAATCAAGATTGCCCTAAACGTTTAATATCTCCGCCCTAATTTACCGTTACTTCCATTTTATTTTTGAGTAGCAAGTTTTCTAGGAGAGAC
>JBLIMR010000111.1:0-4765 GCA_047638815.1 Gammaproteobacteria bacterium | reverse complement strand
ACTGAATAAACCCAATAGACGTTTTACTTACAGGAGAGTTTTCTTAATTGGCGATAATCTTCAGGGGTATCAATATCCTGGAAATCAAAATCCGGTGAAAACTTTGTCACCTTCGGAGCATATTTATGAATCAAATCCTTAGCTCCTTGTTTTCCTGTAAGTGAAATTAATTCACTAAAATACCGTTTGTCGAAAATTGCAGGAACGCCAACATGGTTGTTATAACTGGTTCCTATTATTTGATTTTGTTTAGGAATATATTCATTAAGAAGGATATTTAAATAGTTAGAATCCACAAAAGGCTGATCCGCTAAAACAAACAATACTCCATCAATGTTTTTTTTCATTGCATATTCAGTCGCTTTAGCAATGGAACTGCCCATTCCATTTTCCCAATTAGTATTATATATACAGTGAATCGTTGAGGGCTTAATAGTAGATTGAATTTCTTCATGATTTGACCCTAAAATAACTGCCGTTTCTATAATGTCAGCTTGTATCACTTCGTTGATACAGTGATTTAATAGGGTGGTGGACTTCCAAGGCAACAATTGTTTGGGCTGCCCCATTCGTGTAGACGCTCCTGCAGCTAATATTACAGCAACTATTTTAGAATTGCAGATCAAAATGAATTGATAGTCTCAACAGATTCACTGATTATATTATTAGAAGTACTCAGTGATTTTGGAGAGGTTTTTCGAGTTACAGATAAAATTTCCGCGACAATGGAAGTTGCTATTTCTTGAGGTGTTACAGCACCAATATTTAATCCGGCAGGACCATAAAGGTGATCGAGGAATATTGGATCAATGTCTGGTTGTTGATCTAATAATTGGCTAATAATTTCTTCTCTTCTTTTTACCGGGCCTAATAAGCCAACATAACTTAAAGATCGATTGGGTAGTTGAATTAAATAGTTTAAATCTTGGGCAAAATTATGGGTCATAACAACGACAGCTGTTTGATCATCTGTCGGTAACGTACTAAATTTATTTGGCTCAAATGAAATTACTTTTTCTGCTCCAGGAAAGTCATTAATTGTCTTTGGGTTATTTATAGATGTAACAACCGTTACTTCCCAACCATTGAAAGATGCCACTAAGCATAGTTCAACAGCATCATGTTCAGCGCCAATTATAATCAATTGAAAACGGAGGGGTATTTTTTGTTCTAATGAGGGCAACTCTTCATTAAGTAAAATGTTTTGAGAGCAGTTGAAAATTTGTTTTTCATCAAAACAGAAAGTGGATCCAATCCCTAAATTTTCTCCAACTTTTCTGTCGTAAAAAGAAACAATATCAAAGGGTCTTCGAGTTTTAATACAATTTTGAAAAGCAACAATGAAATCTTGCTCGGGATGGAAAGACTCAAGGAGGATGTACAAAATTCCTTCACAACCTAATCGGTAACGACCATCGTAGGTCATCATCTTACTTTGACCATTTTGAAATACAGACAACGCCTGACGGTAAACTTCTTTCTCGACACATCCTCCACTAACAGCTCCGACCATTTCGCCATTCTCTTTGATCAGCATTCTCACACCTGGTTTGCGGTAGGATGAACCATCTAGATCGACTACGGTAGCTAAGACTGCTTGAACCCCTTCTGCCTGAGCATTCAAAAAAGCATTGACAATATTTTTTAATTCGTGGGTCATCTGAAATAGTGAATTCTAAAGAATTACACAGCCGTTTCAGCTGTCATATTTTTCATCATTGGCTGTTTAGTTATTCTAATTCCTGTAGCTGCATTTATTGCATTAGCGACTGCAGCAGCAGCAGGGGGAAGGGAAGGTTCTCCCAATCCAGTTGGTGCAATATCATTTTCAATAAAATGGACATCTACTTCAGGCGCTTGTTCCATTCTAATGAGATTGTAAGAATGAAAGTTGCTCGATAATGGTTCTCCGTCTTTAAATAACATTTGTCCATACATGGCATGACCAATGCCATCTATAACACCGCCTTTAATTTGGTTTATGGCTCCCAATGGATTTACGACAATACCACAATCAACAACACAAGTTATTTTTTTAACGATTGGCTTCCCATCTTCCATGATGATGTCAGCCACTTCTGCAACGTGCGTGTTATGACTATAATAAGCTGAAAAACCTTGAGAAATACCATTGCTAGTTTTACCCCAATTGGATTTTTTTGCGGCCATCTTAATGACATCTTGCATTCTTGCCGGAGAGTATTCCATACGATCATCTTTATTTGCTTTCGCTTTTTCCAATAACTGCAAACGCAATTGAACGGGGTCAATGGATAATTTCTGCGCCAATTCATCAAAGAAGCTTTGTTCAGCAAAGCCCAAAAAGTTGGTGTAAGGGGCTCTCCATGCACCTGTCGTAATGTTGCTTTTATATGCCGCGATATCTACTTGATAATTTTCAATTGATCCGGCAGGAAAATAACTTCCTATTGCTCCCCATTGGTTGCGATTGATTGCCGCTTCTTTCAGATGATAACCAGTAATTGAACCATCCTTTATAGCTGCTCTAATTCTATATTTACTTGCAGGACGATAAATTCCAGCTGCCATATCATCCTCTCTAGAATACAATACTTGTATGGGACGTTTTGTGAGGTCAGAAATTTTTGCTGCCTCCATGGCGAAATCACCATATAATCTTCGTCCAAAACCGCCACCCATTCTTGTCATCTCTACGCTAACTTGAGAAAGATCTCGACCCAACTCTTCAGCAATTTGATTAGCTGTTCCTTCTGGGGTTTGAATAGGCCCGGCCAATTCAATTTTATCCTCCGTTACATTCGCGAAAAAGTTCATAGGTTCCATACAACTATGAGGTAAAAATGGAGCCTCATAAGTACGATCTAGTATTTCATCTGCTTCGGCAAATGCCTTTTTAATATCTCCATCAGCGCGCTGAATTTCCATGTCTTCGCCATCTAACATTTCCAGTAAAATACGATCATGATCTTCCGTGCTTTCTAATTTTGAAGTTACTTTCCAGATGGCCTTTAATGCTTTAGTTCCTTTCATTGCAGACCAATGGTTGTCCGCCAAAACAGCTATCTTATTTCCAAATTGAACAACTTGAGTAACACCCTTTATCGCTTTGGTTTCTGTATCATCAAAACTTTCTAATTCTTTTCCGAATGCAGGAGAACGCAAAACAGAAACATAGGCCATTCCCTCTCTTTTATAATCTATTCCAAAAAGAGGTTTTCCCGTTATAATATCGTCAATATCTACATTTGGAATGTCCTGACCAATAATAGTGAAATCTTTAGGGTCTTTTAGATTCACTTCTTCTGGAACTTCTAATATTGCTGCTTCTGCGGCAACCTCACCATAACCCAGTTGCTCTCCATTTGAATTTGTTATGACCCCATGACTAGTCGCACACGTTGAAGGTTCAACACCCCATCTCGCAGCTGCTGCATTCACCAACATCTGTCTAGCCGTTGCACCGGTTCTTCTGAGCGGTTCCCATCCTTGACGTATGGATTGACTCCCACCAGCGACTTGCCGTTGATAATGTTCTGTATCCAAAGCGCCTTGTTCCACTTTTACATGACTCCAGGGAACATCTAGCTCTTCTGCTATTAGCATAGGCATAGAGGTTTTTACGCCTTGACCTATTTCAGGGTTGGGGGCAAAAATGGTTACATAACCATTATCTGCAATTTTAATAAAAGCGTTGAAGTCCTTAAAGTTGAGTGAAGAAATGTCAACAGGCATTTCTACATTTGGATCATTGATGCATGAACTTAGGAATTGAAAACCAATCAACATTCCACCTCCTGTTAATGCTGATGTTTTCAAAAACGATCTTCTACTTAATTCTAATTTTTCTGATGTGCTCATGTTTTGCGATTAAGAGTTCTTTGATGCTGCGGTTTCAATCGCTTTTTCAATATTGTTGTAAGTAGCACATCGACAAATGTTGCCATTCATTGCTGCTTTTATTTCACTTTTACTTGGATTCGGGTTTGCATCAAGAAAGGCAGAGGCATTCATTATTTGTCCCGACTGACAGTATCCGCATTGAGGAACGTCTATTTCTCTCCAAGCTTGCTGAACCGGATGGTCTCCATTCTCAGACAACCCTTCAATGGTAGTTATTGATTTTCCATCCGCCAAAGAAAGAGGATAAGAGCAACTTCTTTGCGCAAGCCCATCGACATGAATGGTGCAAGCACCACACTCTCCAATTCCACATCCATATTTGGTGCCAAGCATGTCTAGTTGATCACGTAAGACCCATAACAATGGAATGTCATCGTCATTTTCTATGGTTTGGTTCTTACCGTTAATGGTTAAATTATATATAGGCATATTAATAGGGTAGTATAAATATTATAAAGCCTGAATGTAATTATTATTTTATCGTGAGAATTACTTGTTGGAATATTTGTTATGTTATTGTTGGTATTTAACAAAGAATAACAGATTGTGAAATACGAAGTGAGAGGGGGAGATACATCTGTATTTCCGCCTCTCACAAGGGTCATGTATTATTGTACTATATTATCAAAACAAAAATCGTCAAATTTAGATTCTCCTTTACATGGACATATTTCTTTTAATCAGAAGTGAACCAATTGTGGACCAGCTAACAGTGATAAATGTGTCTCAGAAATGATTTGGATTCAATGACAATAGAAAATAGAACATAATTGGTCTGCGATCCAAATGAATTGACCTACGGTCAAATTGCAGATGAAATGGGAATTAGCGTGAGGACAGTTGATCACTTTCGAAAAGAAATTTTTGAAAAATTCCATATTAA
>JBLIMR010000110.1:0-4767 GCA_047638815.1 Gammaproteobacteria bacterium | reverse complement strand
GGTGAGGTTGGTAGCGCAGGTGCTTCTTGTGTTGATCTTTTTCAAGCAGGGTTACCCAATGATGATTTTCTAGGACAACTAATCCCTAATGTTGGAGCAATTAACACGCAAGCATACTACATCCCTGCAAATCAAACAAATGCCACAAACCGAATGAATTTAGGAGAATCACCAAGTCAAATTATTAATTGGTTAGTAGCAAATGATGTTCAGTCTCAACCACAGTTTAGGCAATATGGAATTGCTGCAATAGTTAATGACTCACCTGAAACAGCAGCTCATACGGGATCCTCAACAGATAATTACAAGAATCATATCGTTGGTCCTAATTATTCAATTCAGGGAAATATTTTGCTTGGCCAAGAAGTCTTGGACTCAATGGAATCAATGTTTCTTAACGAGACTGGGGATTTGGCCTGTAAGCTAATGGCAGCGCTTCAGGGAGCCAATATGATAGGAGCTGACACAAGATGTAACTCCAACGGAACTTCCTCACTTTTCGCTTTTGTGAAGGTAGCACAGCCAACAGATGTATTTGGTAATCCCTCTTTTAATGTTTCAGTAAGAACAGCTGATAATGCAGGAATCGAACCAATTGACTCGTTACAAACAAAATTTGATCTTGTACATAACTGTGATGTTCTAGGTTTGACAGAAACAGAAGGTTTTCACAACTTTTTTTCGATTTATCCCAACCCAACTTCAGATTATATAACGCTTAATAACAAAACCGAAGAAACCTATGACCTGTTCTTGTTTGACATCACAGGAAAGTTAGTCTATCAGGAGTCCCTAAATAAGAATAAAAATATTGACGTTTCACAATTTGAAAGTGGAGCCTATTTTGTGAAAATCAGTAATGTTAATAGGACTGTTGTTAAAAAGGTAATTATTCAATAATAGGATAACACTGTAAATGTGATAATGATCCCTATCGGTGGCACTCTGGATATACTATACATTTTGGTTCATTATGGTCAACAATTGAACCAACCATAAAATTCATTCGAAAAATCAGACAACGATTGCTGACTGAAAATAAGTTCAGCAAAATTTCTATTACCCAATAAGTTAGATATGCAAAACGTAATTGCTAGCTCATTAGGCGATTCAAAATTACCGTTCAATCAACCGTTCGAACAACCATTGCACCCTTCGATAAACTAACTACCACATGATAAACAATCCTTTTAAAGGCTTATTTATCAATCTACATTTACACCAAGTAATAACGCTTATTATTAACATAATTAAAATTTATTATGAAATATTTAATCATTTTTATGTCATTAGGAATCCTTCTGTTCTCCTCATGTAGTAAAGAAGAAACCAATGACCTAACCATAGAAACATTGGCTAAATCTGTTTATGTTTTTAACCAATCAACGGGTACCCTAGATTACGAAATAATGGATAGGAATAATTCCCTAACAAACCCAATTGTTACTAAAGGAGGTAACCGTACACATGCTCATGGAGATTTCACTTTAAATGGAGGTACTATCTCTTTTTCAGGAACGCAAAACAATGGAGGTGCTCACGGGGGGGCAGAATTTAACTATACATTTGGTCCTTTTGGAACTGCCCATGTAATACTTGAAACAGTAAGTGTTGTTTCGATAGGTGAAGGTGAAGCCATCTACGGAGGGATAATTACTGAAGTAATTGAAAACACAGTAATGTTTCCACCACCACCTCCACCACCACCTTGTCCAACATTTCCAAATTGTCCACCACCTCCGCCACCTTCACCATGTGATGCTTATGAACTTGGAACATATGTATACTTTGTTGTTAAAGACAATGGCCAAGGAAATAACGCCCCGATGGATAAATATAATAATGTACTTCTTAACTCTTGTTTCGCTCAAACAAATGGGGGTGCTGATATACCTTGGTTCCTTTTTGGTAATAGTGATGTAGGTCCAAATGACAAGATAAAAGTTAATGATTAATTCCATCTAACTTAAAGTATTGTAGCCAAAAAATAATTGACCAACCATTGACAATTAAAACTCTCTTGTATTTTATTCAAGGGAGTTTTTTTTGTTCCTATATCTCGTGAGTTTTGGAGAATCCATATTTCAGTGATGCATGTTTTGCTATAATTAGCGTTTGTAACGCTAAATGAAATTATTGCGATATTGTAATTTATTGACGATTTTCCAAGTTAAAACTGTGAAACCGGGAATGGGTATATTTGAAAAGTTAATATGCAACTTGTTACACAGATGGTGTACATACTCGCTTGTTGTCAGTAATACAGATTGAAACATTGCAAACCATATAGAGTTTTAAGAGCATTACTGATTGCAGTGATGATTACGAACGGTTGTGTTTGTTTAATAGCTCAAACCGCGATTGAAGAAGGAAACCTTGACCACAGGGTTGGCGTTTCATTCGGTGATAGCCATTACAACCTCCTAGAAATCGACAATGGCCTTTACAAAGCATCGGGTAATCAGTATACCTATGGATTCTCATACGCGATAGCATCGGACAGACTATGGGTAGAACTGGCTGGCTACTACACTGAAGAAGATTTCGACTTACAAATCTTCTATCCTGATGGAAACTATTGGGAACCACCAACAATGTCGAAGTCATTTGGTGCCTTGGATATCGGACCGAATCTAGGCTATGATTT
Organism: Gammaproteobacteria bacterium; assembly: GCA_047638815.1. Classification (GTDB taxonomy): domain Bacteria; phylum Bacteroidota; class Bacteroidia; order Flavobacteriales_D; family JABDKJ01; genus JAJRRH01. The sequence goes on along the minus strand of JBLIMR010000110.1, from coordinate 2,120 downwards.
CGTTCAGAAAAAGCACTTAGTTCTATCTGCGAAATCTGGATTTTTGTTCAGTAGCTTAACTAAAGGGAAAGAGACAATTAGTGGAATCTATGGCCCTGATTATCCATATTACTTTAGGGGACCGACAAGAGTATTCGAATCTACTTTCAGCTTTGTGTTAGGTTTGGGAGTAGAAGTTAGAGCCACCAAGAATATTAGTGTTTCTTTCAACGTTATTTACAGGAAATTTAGAGGAGAATATCAATATAATCGATCAAACAATGATCCACTGATTAACTTGAACGCTGGATTGAATTTCAGATTTGAGACGAAAAGAAAAACTACTGACAACAACGAGTCATAGAAAATGACGCGCGCAAAGCCGCCCACGGCCTTGAAAAAGATAGGCCTTTTGCCTTTGTCACTTTCCATACTCTTGGTACGTTCTGCTTCATTATAACCAACCAATAACCAAGATAAAATTCTTAAGACATATTAACAGCGTTAATATAAAGTGCAGCCATACTTCTAGCAAAAACATGAAATTTCACTTTAAACATGAAAAAATGAAATAAACAGTTTCGACACTGTACAAGCTTGATATGTTTTACTACCTTGGCCGACTTTAGCCATATATCTAACGTATTCCAATATTGAAAATGAAATATTCACTTCTAGTTTTAACCTTAATAGGATTTCTAATACACGGTTGTCAAACCGAAGTTACTTGCGAAACTCAGGTTTTGAAAGCAGTAGATCAAAATAATTTGTATTCTGACTCAACTCAAGCCGTTCTTTTGGATTGTGGAAAATTAGACCCCGTAGACATGCAAATTACCAAAACGCCCCTATTCACTGAAATTGTTAATTATAAAGAATTCTCAAGTGGCAAATATGATATTAAAAGATTCATATCTGATTTTCAGCGTTTTTCAAAAACTGACAAGTACGCTTCTCTCAGAAATATGTTGATTTTACAATCGAAAGTTTACAATGCATCTGACTGGCCTTCAGACCGAGAAAGTCTAATTCGTAAATATAACTTGTCAAATGATGATGTTGATTTATTAGAGTCTGTGGTTAAAAATCCCGCTAACGCCTCAATGAATTTTACGGAAGCATATGAGGAAATGAACAAAGTGAAGGTGCAGAATATGATGGAGAAAATGAAGAAAATGAAGAGCGAAGAATAATTCGTGATTTTCTTTTTCAGACTGTACTAATGGTTAAATCAATTTGACCCCTGGCTTTATATTGGGAACAATAGTTACCATCACAATGGGCCATTGGAAAATCATCGTGTACAAATCAATGATCTAAGTTTGCTTATTATTAAGATTGTCACCCGATATCAATAACCGATAATCTAAATCCACGCATCGGCTTAACTTCACTTCCACTCTCCTATTGAAGCAATAGTATGTGTAGGCCAAAGGTATCATTCAAGAAATGTTACCTTCAAGTAAAAAACTAATGAGAATAAATAAACTGGTTAAGATACTCTTCTCTCTAGCAATAATATTATGCAATATTAAGCTGTGATCAAATCACAAAAGATAAAGTAAGGGCAGAAATTTCTAAAAACGATTCTATTGAAATCAATGATAATTTCATTCTTACAAGAGTCAAAAATACTGGTGCAGCATTAGGATTAGGAGAGAACCTCACACCTAATCTGAAAATATTTTTTTTACAAATATTACCTTTATTAATTCTCCTCTTGATGTTCATCTATATCATAAGAGAAAACAAGATTCCCAAATTGAACTGGATAGCCATTTCTTTTATTATTGGTGGTGGCATCGGAAATATAAATGACCGAATCTTATATAATTCAGTAACTGATTTATGTACTTAGAATTTGGCAGTTTACATACTGACATATTTAATATGGCCGATGTGTCGGTTGCAGTAGGAACGCTTCTGCTATTTCTTTCTTCAACAATTTCTGAAATAGATAAAAGTCGATATAAGAATGCTAGTATAGAATAAATTTAAAACTAATTGTTTCCTCCAGCCTACATATGATAAAACCGGTAGGACAATTTATTCAGTTTATTTTTGTTATTTTAGAGCCTATATCACGCAACTAACCAAAACAGTATCACATTGATCGCAATGTCAATAGATGAATATTTATT
>JBLIMR010000109.1:0-4770 GCA_047638815.1 Gammaproteobacteria bacterium | reverse complement strand
AATCCTGTTACAGTTTTGTTATCTTGCCCGAAATACCAATTACTAGGTTGGCAATAACACACAAAAACAAGGACCCCAATAATCCATGGATATAGGCACAATTATACTCGCAATATCATTAGTCATCATCATGTTTGGCATGGGATTGTCTCTGGTGAAAAATGATTTCATTCGATTACTGCAACATCCAAAAGCAATATTTGTTGGTTTGCTTAACCAGATTATTTTACTGCCCGTTATTGCCTATATATTAATCTCATTACTTAATGTAGAAACAGACATCGCCATCGGACTCATGATATTGGCAGCTTGCCCTGGCGGTCCAACATCGAATCTTATCACCCACTTGGCAAAAGGAGATACGGGATTGTCCATTTCACTCACAACGGCCAATAGCCTAATTACTATTTTCACTATTCCCTTTGTTGTAGACTTTGCCTTAACGCATTTTCTTGATGCGAACGAAATGGTTCAAATAAACAAATTGCAAACAGTCATTCAAATATTCGTCATTGTAATCATTCCCGTTACGCTGGGTATGGCACTAAAGAATGCTAAACCGATCTTTGCAGATAAAATGAGTAAGCCCGTTAAAATTGCTTCTGCAGCTGTTTTGTTTCTAGTCATTATTGCATTGGTTTTAAAGAAAAAAGAAGATCTCATTCCATATCTACAACAAGCAGGAGTGGCAACTTTATTGTTGAATATTACAACCATGCTTGTCGGCCTAGCAACAGCCAAAATCGCAAGATTAAATGTAGCCCAATCATTCACGATTTCAATTGAGTCAGGAATTCAAAATGGCACCATGGCCATTGCGATTGCTTCTGGTATTTTAATGAATGACAACTATGCTATCGCCCCGGCTGTTTATAGTCTTATTATGTTTTTTACTGGTGGCGCTATGATAGCTATTGGCACGCGGATAATGGGTGCAAAATCAGATAGTAATTCTTAATATCAAAAATAGGAAACAAAAAAAGGAAGGCCTTAACAAAGACCTTCCTTTAGTAGTAAATTTTTAATGACTATCTCTTTACAAAGAGTTCATTAATACTCTCTCCGTCTTTAATAATACGAAGAACATATAGTCCTTGATTCAAAGAACTAATGTCAACTTGAGTGCTCATCACACTTTTCATGATCACTCGTTTCCCTAAATAATCGATTATCTCTAGACTTGCTCCGGTTAAGTTAGCAGTAGATTGAATGTTCAACACATCGGTTGCTGGATTTGGATATATGTTCCATTCCTCGTTCGCCAACTCATTGATGCCTACTGCACTTTCACCTTCAACAATTACTAATATTGTATTGATCTCAGGAGATTCAATAATATCTACAGTTCCAGAAGGCCAATAAACAATAACTTGCTCCACCTCTACATCTTGTCCTAAGCCAAAATGAGCTGTTAAGCTACTCATGCTGCGGAAACCTTCTCCACTTCTAATGTCTCTTATCTGAGTTCCTAATGCACTTGTAATCTCAACTCGAGCGCCAATACCATCTTTGTTACTAGCAACGCCATCAAGATGTATCCTAAGATGGTTGTTATCATTACCATCACTCATGTACACGTTATTCCAAGTTATTACATCTAAGAATCCATCACCATTAAGATCTCCTATTGCACCATTAGAGACATCGGCAGCATACTCTGTGAATGTCATATCCCCATTGTTCAACATTAGTCTCTCTCCAGCACCCAGAATATCAATGTATCCATCGTTGTTAAAATCTTGTGTGCAATTCTCAATACTTGTTCCTAATCCAGGGTCATCAAAGCCACTTCCAACTGTTACATTAACGAAGTTACCATCTATATTTCGCATCAACTGATGGGAACCGTTACCAGTAGAACTAGCACCAACAAACAGATCCATATCACCATCATTGTCATAATCAGCCCATGCTGAAGACCATGTTTGAACATTACTCTCCAAACCGACTTCCACAGTTACATCCGTAAATACTCCATCACCATCATTTCTATGCAATTGGTTCCAAGGATCAGCACCACACTTAGCGATAAATAAATCCACATCATGGTCGTTATCATAGTCAATCCAAACAGAACCATAGTTACCACCTTGAGGGGTATCACCTAATCCTCCTTGAACGAATCCCATGTTACCATTACCATCATTGATATAGTATACATTCGGATCAACATCATGACAAACAAAAACATCTAAGTCACCATCATTATTGATGTCTACCATATTTGTTCTCTGTGAGAAAACATATTCAGGACCTGAATGTTCAGTATATGAGGTTCCTCCTGCTTCAGATATCATAATTGACACACCGCTTCCCGCTCCATAGACAAGATCAGCAAAACCATCATTATTGAGGTCACCTGCTGCCATACTCCATGACGGAGCAAAATTTGCGTTAGGAGTCGAAATATTTGCCTCAATCATAGTTCCATCAGGTTGTTGATAGTGAACATTTATATTGGATGTATTAATTCCAACAGCATCATCAAGATTATCTCCATTCAAATCAAAAATTGCTGGTGTTCCATTCGTGAAAACAGATTCTATTGTAAACGAAATATCGTCCAGCACTTTGGCTTGAGGATCCACTGGATCCTTTATTTTGTTTTGAGCCAATATCCCAAAACCAAGTGTTATTGTGAAAATTAGTAGCGTTACTTTTTTCATATTTATTGTTATTTTATTTATTAATCACATGGAGGTGAAAGGGCACTTATCCACTCTTCTATCATTTGTTTGGCCTCTTCATGCACTATGGTCCTTCCTGTAAGAGGCATTCGTTCCGCTTCGTTTATTGAACTTATTCTATAATAAAGCATTGAATTTTCTGGGAATCCTGCAGAAACTATTTCATTCTGATTGATTCCTAAAGATTGATCGTCTGGTGGTATACAAATTCCAAGATTATCCGGATTTCCTGTTTCGTCAAAAGCGAAACGCATGGGACGGTAATCGCAATAAGCTCCATCAGAATGACAATGACTACAGTTAATATCGACATACGATCGCACTCTCAGTCCAATATCTTGACTCTGATCCCTCCAATCAACTACTGTTTCTATATCACCCGCACTGGGTCTAGGGCCACTCAATAATCCGAGCTGCTCCCATTTATCCAATTGATTCATCGATCCCGTTGGATAGTCATAAATCATATTTAAACTCTGAGGCTTCAAACCAATTGGAATTGATTCTTCTCCTACATTATGACAAGTATTACACTCAGTTTCACTAGGAATTCTATAATTGACATCTACCGTATTCCCAAGCTCATTTATAAATTGAATGTCTGTGAATGATCCAACAACATCAAAAAATGCTTCCGTCTGATCTTCGTTCCAAATATAATCTGCAAACATCCACTCCAATTCAGTACGTATCAAAAGGCGTGTTTCTATTACTCTTCTTGCCCCCAAGGGCTGAACATTATCGTAGTAAAAATTCTTAATTATTACAGTCCCAATCGGTAAACTTAATACTTCACCATCCCCCGTATATGTGGCACTCACAGTATCTGGCATCCAAATAAATCTCTCTTTTTTGGCATAATCTGTAAAAAGATGCGATAGAATATCATAGGGATAGACATCATTTTGAGGTTGAAGCTCATGCAAATCACCTTGGAATAGATTGTAATCCGACAGCTTATCATATGGTAGTAAATCAAGATCCACAGTGACCAAACTAGTATCATTTGGGGTGATCTGCCCTCCCCCATTGTTAACTTCTTCTGCATCTTTCTTACAAGAAAAAAACAGGCCGATAGCCACCAATACTAGTAATGTAAACTTCTTCATAGATTTCCCCTTGCCCCTTTTGTTATTTAAAAGTATAAATTCTTCTTCGTTTATCTCCAATTTATCAGCCTTTTTTCTGCAATTATTGCAATTCTAAGCATTGTTGGACCACAACACGCAGAATATCCCTAAAGATACAAAGCTTTGGAGAATTTGAAATAATTCCTACCTACAACTGGCTTATATAACTAATTGAACTCTATTACTCGTTTAATAATCTATTGGCTTAAAGCATATTGCTACCTAATTCGTACCTTGTCCACTCTCGCAATAAACCAAACATTATCTGCCTTATGAGATGCTATTCCTTAAAATATGTTGTTACTTTAACAAGCTTTTTCATATTTTTTCTGCTAGTTTGCTCCTGTTCTGAAAATGCGGACCCTTCAGATGGAGCAATAAAGGAAAGAACCAAGGATAACTCAAAAGGGAATATTTACCCCAACGGCAGTAGTGAACTAGCACTTTTGATGCGTGCTATGTATGACGAGTCGGAAATCATAAAACAACAGGTGGATAAGGGCGAGCCGGTAAAACTGACGTTGGATTATTCCAAGATTCTGAGTGCACACGCCACGGATCCAAAAACTGCTGCATCTGGTGATTTCAAATCCTACAGCAATGTCTACTTACAAATTATGAATTCCCTTGAATCATCCAATCCTGAAGAAGCTAAAACTCAATATGAAAACATGGTCAATTCTTGTATCAATTGTCACCAGGCAATGTGTCCAGGGCCAATCGTTAAGATTAAAAAACTATTGTAATCATACATCGAATTGTCTAGCAAGAAATGGGCTAATCACATAAGCGTAGACAAAATTATAATTAACATTATAGATCAATGTTCTTACTGGAAATGATTTGTAATACATCCTTATTCCATTTGATCTAATTAACAATATAAACTACGCTCCATTACTAAAAATCTAAAGCTTCTCAATAAAATGAAGCCGATTAGGTATCTTGCCCCC
>JBLIMR010000108.1:0-4841 GCA_047638815.1 Gammaproteobacteria bacterium | reverse complement strand
ATCCGTAGATTTATACGAATAATAAAACGTATAAATCTGAAATTATGCTTAGGAACTGTATTGACTGTGATCAACCTTTTGAAGGAAGATCCGATAAAATATTTTGCTCAAACTACTGTAAATCAAATCATCATTACGAAAAAAGAAAACGGGATAAGAAATCGTTTTATAATAGAGTGAATGATCAGTTAAGTCTTAACCGTAGATTATTAAAACACTTTAATACCGCTGGCAAGTCAACCATTAGATCGGAAGACCTTATTTCGGCAGGTTTTAATTCCAACATTTTCACCCACACTTACAGAACCAAATCAGGGAATGAATATTTTTTTTGCTACGATGTAGGTTTTCAATTGATTCGGCACAATGGCCGAAGCAAATATTCTTTGGTCCATTGGCAAGAGAACTACATGAGCATCCCAAACTTGGGAGATTAGAAAAAAAAGTCATAGTGCATTTTCCTTTTAGAAATTAATGTATGACGGAAATATTACCATTTCTAAGCCTTAACTTTGTGACGCAATGAAAAAACAGAATCACATCATCGAAGGCCAATTTGGCCGAGATATCAGTTTGGATATGACCATGCCTGTGGGTAAAGTTAAAGTGCCAGTAGTAGTTTTTCTACACGGTTTCAAAGGTTTCAAAGATTGGGGCGCTTGGCATCTTGTGGCCAATTATTTTGCTTCAGAAGGGTATGCTTTTGTTAAGTTCAATTATTCTCACAACGGAGTAGATCATGAAAATCCGGATGACTTAACAGACTTGGAGGCATTTGCAGAAAATAATTTCTTCATGGAATTATCTGACACTACTCAGGTAACCGATTGGATTGAAACTCAAGATAATATTGATGCAAAGGACATCTCACTTATCGGACATAGTAGGGCAGGGGGTATTGCGCTATTAGCAGCCTCTGAACAAGCGCGAGTGAAGAATGTGATCACATGGGCAGCAGTTAGTGACTATCATCGTTATATCGGTTCTTGGGACATCGCTAAGTGGAAGCAGGAAGGTTCGTTGCCGTTTGTAAATTCCAGAACCAAACAGATTTTCAATATCAACTACCAGTTTTACGAAGTACTACAAGCGAATGAAGAGTTCTTTGACATAAAGAAGGTTTGTCATAAATTGAATAAACCAGTTTTAATAGTACACGCAAAGGATGACGCTGCCGTTGGTTCGAGCCAGGCAGAAGAATTACACGCATGGTGTGAGAATTCAGAGCTAATGATGCTAGAAACTGGAGGGCACACCTTTGATACCCATCAACCATACAATGATGCAACTTTACCACAGAATATGATGGATGTGTGTGAAAAGGTTTTGAGCTTTATTAGGTAATTTGCGAGGAATTTGCCGCACTAATTTTCAATGGTATTCATAATCAATGAAGTATGCGGGCTAATTTGAAAGTGCGTTGGCCTGTCGAAGTATTGTTTCTTTTTTCGACAAGGGAAAAAAGATAGAGCACTCAAACGAAGGGTGAAATATTCAACAACAATGAAAAACACTGTTTAAACTAAAGAAACTACAGGGAACGAAGATTACCTATACCTATCATTCAACCCAATCCCTTCAATAATCAATGGTCTAATCTTCTCAAGACGAGTCTGCTTGGTTTTATCTTGCTTAGCGGAAAGTACAAACTCTGCATACTCTCTTCTTTTCCCTTCAGTCAGTTTGCTAAAAGCATCAGCCAAAGATTGATCGTTAATTAATGCTTCGCTGAGAAAAGCTGGAACAACAAGGGGCTTTTGTTTCTATCGGCTTTTATTATTTTTCCTTGTTTGAAATTCTCGATTGATTCCAGACAGTATTCGATTACTATTTCAGTATCAATCTCACCATTGCTATGATACTTCAGATGCCTCATGGCTTTGGTTTGCTCTTATGTAGCAACAAGAAGTTTTCTCTTGTCTTTGAGTAATGATCCTTGAAAAACCCAAAGGGCTAAATGATTTTTGAAGGCTCCAATGCTTACCACATTATATTTTTCAAAACCATAAACAGGTGCACTCCAATTGATCGATTCTTTGAGGCTAATGTCCATCAAGGCTTCCCTCAATAACTCCATTCCATCATGCCATTTGGGATGTTGTGATAAGTAGTCACTATAAGATGTTGCTGATCTCATAGTGGTAAAAGTATAAAAAAAATCGATTATTTTATTCCGATCATTCGGATGACACTCGCTTCTCCCTTATGAAGTTTGCCTTCGCTCAACTTGGTTTCTACTTCTTGAATGTTCAGTTCACTTATTTCTTCAAAATCTTCTTTTATTTCAGCCTCTGAGAATAGAAGGAACTCACTTTGTGGGCCACCAGATTTTTTGCTGAGTTGGTTTTTGGAAAACCCTTCGAGCAGAATAACTCCACCTTCCTTAAGATAGTTGATAAGACGCTTATGTATTTTTTGCCTATTGCTAAATGGCATGTGAGCGTATATAAGTGCCAAGCAATCAAAAGATCCCAACTCTGTGCGAAAATCTTCAAGATCAGCCTTGCGATAGTCAATGCTTACTTTGGCTCTTTCAGCCAATTTCTGGGCTTTTCTCAAGCCTTCCACACTAGTGTCAAATGCAACAACTTCCCAACCTTTAGAAGCTGCATACACAGCATTTCTACCTTCACCTTCAGCAGGCAATAGGAGTTTGCCTTTTGGTAATTTGTCTAACTCTTTTTTGAAAAATGCATTGGGTTCTCTTCCAAAGGCATACTCCTTTGCTCCGAAGCGTTCATCCCATATATCTTTCATGATCTTAGTGTTTTTAGTTGAACTTTGAACTAGTTGGTTTTACTTTGATCAAAGTCATTCTAAAGGTGCACATTATTTTTTTATTAACAAATCCGAATATATCAATTCATGAAATGATTATTGTTCACGAAAGTTGCTTGTAAAAAAAAACGCCTATTGACATGTCAATAGGCGTTTTAGGTAATAATTTATTCGAATTATTAATTCACAATCATTGTCATTGAGGAAATAATTCCTGTGGAAAAGTCTCTTACTACAACATTGTAAAGACCTGCATCTGTCAAGTTTGTATTTATATTTATACGTTCTTGAGGCGCCAATATTGCATTGCTTTCAAAAACAATTCTACCTGTAATGTCAGTGACTTGTATAGTCATATCCAAGTTTAGCGCTGAGTTCTGTAGCGTAAATGTTCCATTATTAGGATTAGGATAAATAGACAAGTCCAATGTGTTTAATTCTTCGATACCTAGAGGAAGTATATCAGTAAGATTTCTAGGGGTAAAGTATTCTCCATCAACTCTTGAGTTAGGAATTCCTCGCACATCCAAAGTAAAACTGGTTGCAGGCATGCCAATGTAATCAACATCAAAGAATGTCGTTCTTAAGTTATAAGATCCACTAGGGTCAGATATGCCATACACTGTTCCGTTTTCCAGAATAGTACCGCCATCATCGAAACTCATCGAAATAACATTTACAACTTCAGCCTCGTGGTCATCAAAATTGTTTGCCAAATCGGCCAAAGTAACATTCGGAATATCAAAGGAGTTTCCGTTGGATGTAGCTACACCAGGATCAGAGATAGGCACAAATTGCATCATATCTCCAAATTCACCCAATGTTCCCGATAGGCCTGTGATGCCATCGTTTATGTTGAAAGTGGAAATGATTGTTCCATCGTTATCATCAATTAGGATTCCAGCAGTTGCGTCTTGAATATATTTTTGGTTTCTGAATGACTGTTGGTATGTTAGAATAGCCTCACCAGTTAATTCATACAAGTCTCCAATATTACCAGCTCTTAATTCAGCAATGGTACTCACCTGAATAAGTGTTGGAATGGCTACCGTAAACATAACAGTGCTATTCGCTGCCGGTGATAATGGTGCTCCAGATCCGTCAACTAAGCTTACGGTAAGTGTGTAATCACCATCAGAAAGTCCGTTCAAGGTAAACGCATCTGTGGTAAAGTGATCACCAGTACTGCCATTCAAATCATGGACGATATATCCGTCACCAGTTCCATTACCAACCTCAAAATTGGTTACAACTACGGTTGCCGTAATTGCATCACTAAGTACGGTTGATCCATCAGCAGGTGCTGTAAGCACGATAGATGGCCCAACGATTACTTCTTCATCCATTGAGAAGTCATCAATGTATACCAATTCCTCACCATCAAAAGCAGGAAGGTCGTAAAAACGAAGTCCAACATCAATACTGCCAGTTGCTCCAGCCAAATATGTGTATGAAAGTTCTTGCCATTCACCTGTGACAGCAGGATCTGTATAGTCTAGGAAATCATCGACAAATAATCTTGCTCTCATTCCTCCTTCAGTGTGATATGCCCAAAATGAAATGTTATATGTTGTTCCCGCCACGACATCAACAACTTGTCTGAAGTCAGTGTCTCCTTGAGTTCCAGTAATTACATTGATGGCTGCAGCTGCATCTCCTCCATGTACAACAGATCCTTCTTCAGTGGTTGCTATTCCAGATTCGATAGTCGTCCATCCGTCAGGCACATCACCTGTCCATGCTTCAAAGTCTCCATTCACAACCTGAGCACCAAGAGCCAGGCAGAATAAGAAGCTTAATGTTAATGCGAATTTTCTTAAGTGTAGTTTTCTTTTCATATCAAATTTTGTTTGGTGTAAAAATAATCATTTGTCTTAAATGATGAGGAGAGTTTTTTTAAGGGAAAAGGGAAAAGTTATTAGTGAAAAGGGAAAAGCTAAATGGTATGAGGTTGGGAAGTAGGAAGTTTGGAGTGTGAAGTTTGGATTTGGTATGTTGGAAGATACCAGTAAATCAATTATGAAGAACTTTTTATTTCCCCTCTTGAGAGGGGCTAGGGGTGT
>JBLIMR010000107.1:0-4866 GCA_047638815.1 Gammaproteobacteria bacterium | reverse complement strand
AAAAAAAACTAAACTGCACTGCCATTAAGGGTTGTGCAGTTTTTTACTTTGAAGAGCTAAATTGTAATGAATCGTTATCATCTTCGAAATAATGTTTCTTAAACAAATAGCAGATAACAATAAGAAAACAGATAATTAAAGATTTGTACTGATCGATTTTACAAGACTTTTTGTCGTAAGTGACTAATTAGTTCTGATTTATAATTCAGAACTTTTAACCCACTTGTACAGTACATCTTTGTGTCATAATTAATTTAATAACAATGTTATGGAAATGATGAAAGCAGTAACGCAACACAAATACGGAGGGCCAGAAGTATTAGAAATTAAAGAGGTTCCAAAACCAAATCCAAAAGACAATGAACTTCTCATTCAGGTGCATGCAACACCAATTACCGCAGCAGGAGGGTTTATGCGTGAAGGTGTCCCCTATCTCGGTCGACTAGCAATTGGCCTCTTCAAACCAAAAGCTACGATCCCAGGCGTTGGATTTTCAGGAGAAATAACATCTGTTGGAAAGGATGTCACCTTATTCAAAGTAGGAGATCAAGTCTTTGGTGAAACACTCTTCAACCAAGGTACACAAGCACAGTATGTTTGCGCAGGTCAAGACGATGTCATTGCATTAAAGCCTGTTAACCTAACACATGCTGAGGCTGCTCCAATAACTGATGGACACTTGACTTCCATGAACTTTCTGAAACTTGTTGCCGACCTAAAACGCGATGATCGAATTCTCATTATTGGGGCATCTGGAAGTTTAGGAACCGCAGCTGTTCAAATTGCAGTCGAAATGGGCGCTATTGTCACAGGTGTATGTAGCACTCGTAATGTAGAATTAGTTAAATCCCTTGGAGCAAGTCATGTTATTGACTACAAGGTATCTGACTTCACAACACTTGGAGAGAAGTACAATATCATCTATGACACCATTGGTAAGAGTAGTTTTAGCACATGTAAATCGGTTTTGGAAGACAACGGCATATACATGTCACCAGTCTTGAATTTTAAGTTACTCTGTCATGCTTTATGGACTGCCAAATTCAGTAAAAAGAAAGCTAAATTTTCTGCTACAGGTATTTTAGCAAAGCAGGAACTGAAGAAAATGCTATTCCAAATCATAGCACTCATACAAGAGGGAAAACTAAAGACGGTTATGGATCGTAAATACACCATCGATCAGATTGCTGAAGCACACGCTTTTGTTGATCAAGGCCACAAGAAAGGAAACGTTGTCGTAAATATTCAACATTAATTAATGCTCAAAAACTTATCACTTGAACTCAAATGTCGAACATAAATCAATTTGGATCTACGTAACAAATCTTAAATCCCCTACCAATGTTGCTGTTGTTGGTGTATTTGCAATTTCACTTTCCTTATCAGCAAAACCGTATCCTTTGTTCAGGATAAGTTTCCCCTTTTTATAAACCAACATTGCCCCAGATAATCCCTTAGAAGCGCCATCAGATAAATAATTATCAATTCTTTGCCTTAGTTCTTCATCCGATTGGTCAGATTGCGATCTAAGCGTTTGGGCTGTTACTACAATTAATAGAACCACGAATATTTGTTTCATTTATATCATCATTGATTTATTGATGGCACAAATATGATGCTTAAAATAGCTTCATCCATTATCATTTGATAAGAAATAATGTTAATGACAGTTAAAACCAATCATATAAGGCAGGATACGTGAATTTTAAACATTCCCGCGCAGAATTCACCAATGTCTTTCCAAAATTTCTTAAAAAAAGTTAATTAAAATTATTTCAATTGATCTATCAATTATATTTGCATCAAATTAATAGAATGAACATATCTCCTCCTTCAGAAACAATATTTCACGTGATAGAAAGCACTATTAAAGAATACAGAAAATTTGCCCAGAAGAATATTTCTGAAAAAATAAAGGATATTACCATTGATCAAGGATTAGTTCTTATTTTCCTGAAGGAATATCCAAAACTCACTCAGAATGAAATAGCTGAACTGGTATTTAAAGATAGCGCATCAATGACCCGAATGATCAACCTGATGGTCAAGAAAAAATATCTGAAACGCTCCATCCACAAGGAAGATAGAAGACGATACAAAATTGAAATTACAGCTAACGGAGAGAAAGTACTGGAAGGCCTTCCCCCTATCATTCAAAATAATAGAAACTCAGCACTTAAAGGAATCACCAAAAAAGAACTCAAACAATTGGATATCACCTTAAATAAAATTAGAATCAACTGTTCAAACAAATAAAATCATGAAAACTTTATACACCCTTATCATAGCCATTATTGCTTTTTTCACACTACTTCTCACTCCAGCGAAGGCACAGGAAAAAGCTAGCCCCCTAACCCATCAGGAACAACAAATCCTTCTGGATTCAATTACGGTTAAATTAAATGTGAACTATATTTTCCCTGATGTGGCCACAGAGATGATTGCCAGCGTTCAATCAAAATTCAAAAAAGGAAACTATAAATCCATTTTGGATCCTCAGGAGTTTGGGAATACTTTAACCACCGATTTGCAGGCCATTAGTCACGACAAACATCTCAGCATACGATTTGCTCCGGAACGAATAGCCGAACAACGTCAGACCGTTACTGCCCAAGACAGTCTGGATTATTTAAACCGTTCCCTCGACCGCATGAAGCGAAATAATTTTGGCTTTAAAGAAGTGAAAATTCTTGATGGAAATATTGGCTACCTGAATTTAAGTGGTTTTTCCGATGTCGAACACGGTGGAGAAACGGCTGTTTCAGCCATGAATTTTTTAAGTAATACTGACGCTATCATTATTGATCTAAGGAATAATGGGGGCGGCAGTCCACAGATGATCCAACTCATCACCAGCTACCTGTATGAAAGCGAACCAGTACATTTGAATAACTTCTATTGGCGTCCAACCGATACACATACACAAACATGGACATTACCTCATGTTTCAGGTAAGCGTAGTCCGAATACACCGGTATACATATTAACCAGTTCTTATACGTTTTCTGCTGCGGAAGAATTTAGCTATAATTTGAAGAACATGGAAAGGGCTACTTTAGTCGGAGAAACAACCGGTGGTGGCGCCCATCCTGTCGATGCATTAGTGGCAACAGATCGCTACATGATTTGGGTTCCAGTAGGCAGAGCCATCAATCCAATAACCAATACCAATTGGGAAGGAACTGGTGTAAGTCCACATATCGCAGTAGCGTCAACAGATGCATTAGACGTAGCCCAAATAAAAGCGCTTGAAGTTTTACTTGAAGAAAGTAATGATGAGGAACTAAATAAATTCTACAACTGGAATTTAACCGGACTTAAGGCACAAATGGAACCTGTAGATGTTGACTCAAAAACGCTTAAATCCTATACAGGATACTTTGGTCCAAGACATGTAAGCTTCGAAAACAACACCTTGTTCTATCAACGAGACAAAGGCACCAAACATGAATTGGTTCCGCTAACCCAGAATGAATTCAAACTAAAAAGCAGTAATTCTTTTAGAATCAGGTTCATGGTAGAAAATGGTAAAACGATTGGATTAGAAGGACATTACGACAATGGACATTCTGATAAAAATTTAAAAGACAAAGACTAAAAAGCGAATCCCTCCATAGCCCTAGACTGAGAGTTTTAAGGAAAAATTGAATACCTGAAAAAACATATCTAATAGTTGCAACTATGCTCATGGTGTGTCAAGTTGATGGTCAAACAATGATGAGCCAAGGTGACCCAGATGAGCCACAGCCCATTGAACTGAATGAAATTCACAATATGATTAGAAATCTTGCCGACTCTATTGAAGTTAACTATACTGATCCTGAAAAAGCACCAATGCTTAAAGAAAAACTACTTACGGAATTGAAAGAAGGAAACCTTGATGGATTCACTGAGAAACAAACACTCGCGTCTCACCTTTCTACCGTTCTAACAGAATGGAGTAATGATAAACACTTCAACATTACTTTGGCAGGACAGCGCAAAATGATGCCAAGATCGTATGATCATTTTGCCAATCGAAATTACTTTTTCGAAAAAATGGAACACCTGCATGGCAATATGCCTATATAAAATTTAACCGTTTTATTCCTCCAGAAAATGCTGGAAGCCTCGTTGTTTCAGCAATGCTTTTCGCTGCAAATTCAGAGGCACTGATCATTGATTTGCGTGACATCATGGGCGGTTCGCCACAAGCGGCAAGCATGTTGGCCGGCTTCTTTATGAAAGAACCAACATTAATCAATATTAATGAGACTCGTAGAACAGGTGTTAAGCAAGAAACCTGGTCGGCTGAAACTGATGTCACAATCAACTCTACCAATCAAAATATTTCCACTTCAGATTTAGAAAAACTTAAGACCATACCTGTTTATATATTGACAAGTGATTACACTTTTTCAATAGCAGAAATATTTAGCTCTTCCCTACAAGGACATAATCGTGCGACAGTGGTCGGAGAAACAACAGGTCGTGGGGGACATGGTATCCGTCCTTTTAAAATCCCCGAAGGATTTACAGCCTTCATCCCTTTCAATCACCATTATCATCCTATTACAAAGAAAGGTTAGGAAGTTGTCGGTATTCAACCTAATATTCCATGTGCTGTATCTGACGCTCTAAGAATTGCCCAAATTAGTATCTTGAAAGAACTACAAAAGCAGCCCGACCATAATGCGGAAATTTCCGGTTATCTCGAAGTGTTGGAAGCACAAGGACCCATGCAATAACTAGTTCAATGACGTATTATCATTAAACAAACATTTAAAAAGGGATGATTGTTTCTTTTGTGTCAATTATCTCGTGACACGTATATGTGCAATTGCGTAATTGCTGCAGTGATATAAATTTTCGATTAATTCTATACCC
>JBLIMR010000106.1:0-4869 GCA_047638815.1 Gammaproteobacteria bacterium | reverse complement strand
ATTTTTTCAGATTGAGGGAGATGGGGTGATGTTTTATGATGCGGATGAAGGAAATCCTGGCGGTTGCATAAGAATAGAAGAATCTCCTAATGGTCAAGTAAGTAATTTGACACTACCAGGTGAATTTTTAGGGGATTGGTCTCAATTGACACAAGATGATTTTATTTCTTTTGATTATTATCTTGATTCATTCTGTGATGAAGACATTATTGATTCAGAGTTCGTGATTCAATTGGTTGGCGAATCTGGAAAGGCGAATGCTATCGCTAATTATATTCCATCGATACTAAGTTGGCAAAACATAACGGTAAACTTGAATGAATCGGAATGGGATGTTGTGGAAGGAACTTGGGATGAATTATTAATGGATATCAATTTAGTTCGTATTCGAAATGAATATATCATAGGGGATGAATTAGTATTTTTTGATAGTTTTTGTTTGTCTGATAATGTTGTAGGTATTGTATCCAATAAAATGGATGATATAAAAACGTTTCCAAATCCCGTTAATGACTTCCTCCACATCGATGGGGAGAGTATAATTGAACATATCATGATATTTGATCTTCTGGGAAATAAAATTCTTGATCTAGAGAGTATAGACAACGTTATTAATGTTGAACATCTTGTTCCTAATATTTATGTTTTAATGGGACAAACTGAAAAGGGAAGATTCGTAAATAAATTCGTGAAGAATTAGAAACATTTGTTTATTCAGATTTTCATTGAGCAAGTTTGGATTTTTTATTGGACGTTCTGAAGTCCAATTTTCATGGCATAAATATTGTCGTTATACAGTAACCAAAAAAAGAGCCAATCTGATAAATCATTAATCCATTTTATTAATTTCTCAGACTATTACATTATGAATAAATGTTTACTATTTCTCGTTTTAATAACGTTTTCTAATCAATCAAATGCTCAGATACAGGAGGGTATGATACTAACCGGAGGATCATTTGGCTTCTCAGGTGAAAACTCATATTCTAATGATCATAATTCAGGTTCAAATGATCTTGAAAAAGATGCGATTTCTTATGATATAAATATTAATCCAGAGATTGGTCGTTTCATTTCTGAATCAACTTTATTTGGAGTTGGATTATACTTAGGTTTTATGGTTCCAATACTCAGTTCGGGGACGAGACACAAAATCCTAATAAATGGCGAGGAAACTCTGTATCTATTTCTCCATACGTAAAGAAGTATATTCCTCTGAAAGATCAGCTATATCTAACAATCTACGCAAGTGCTAGCGCTGGAATTGGATCAGATTCATATAGCGAGTATGAAGAATTTGACAATGACAACTTTAATCTGGGTATCTCATCACGTCCTGGGCTCAGTTATTTTATTTCAGATCGTTGGGCCATTCAGGCTACTCTGGGTAGAATTTATCTAAATAGGAATGTAAGGAATTACAAGACTAACGATTCAGTAGATAAAGAGGTTGATTACCGTTATGGAACAAATTTTAGAGTCAATTCTTTTGGAGTTGGATTCAATTATATACTAAAGAAGGAATAAGATCTTTGCGATCTGATTAAGCAGATGTCATTTTTCACTTAGGGTGACTTTTTTTATCTAAATTTATAGCCAAACCTATAGAATGAAAAGAAGAAAATTCGTAAAAGCTACATCTTTCACATCACTCAGTTTATTTCTGGCGAGCTGCCTTCAAGGAAGTGATAAATTAGGATCAGAAAATAAAACAGTTGTCCCGAAAGAAACAAGAAAGCCAGTTGTAATAAGTACTTGGAATCATGGTATTGATGCCAACGAAGCCGCTTGGATGAAATTGAAATCTGGAGGCTCAGCATTGGACGCTGTTGAAGCGGGAGTTCGGGTGACTGAATCTGATGCTACTAATAGATCTGTAGGATTGGGAGGATTACCTGACCGAGATGGAAATGTGACGCTTGATGCTTGTATCATGAATCACGAAAGTGAGTGTGGTGCAGTTGGCTATCTGCAAAATATCGAAAACCCAATTTCCGTAGCGAGAAAAGTGATGGAAGAAACGCCACATGTTATGTTAGTCGGTGATGGAGCTCAGGAGTTTGCATTAAACAATGGTTTTAAGAAAAAGAATTTATTGGTTCCTGAAGCCAAAGCAGATTGGGAAAAATGGAGAGCATCTCAAGATCTCAAAAAACCGGCTATCAATAGTGAGAACCATGACACGATTGGCATGATTGCAATGGATGAAGAAGGAAACATTTCCGGGGCTTGTACAACTTCTGGTTGGGCCTATAAATTACCTGGAAGATTGGGTGATTCACCAATCATAGGTGCAGGACTTTTTGTAGACAATGAAGTAGGTGGAGCATGTGCTACAGGCATGGGAGAAGCGGTCATAAGAATTGCTGGGAGCCACACAGTTGTGGAGCTTATGAGGCAGGGGAAATCTCCAAATGAGGCTTGTAAGTTGGCGGTCGAGAGGATCCAAAGAAAACATAAGGACATCACAGGATTACAAGTTGGTTTTTTGGCTATGAATAAAGCAGGAGAGGTTGGAGCATATTCGGTTTTTGCCGGATTTAATTATGCCGTGATGGATAAGGATAAAAATGTAATGGTAGATGCGGGATATGACTTGGAGTGGGATTAGAATTTTAGCAGCAATAATGTTGTTTGGAATTATTGGGTGTAAAGAAAAAATAGAAATTCCGGTTGTGGCCAATTATGATGTCATTCCTGATAAGAACGGTGAGTCAGATTTTTCTGGTGGTTTTTTTATATTCCACTCCCTCACAATAACCGGTCCAGAAGACTTCAGAACAGAAGTCATGGAATTCTCAAGTTTTTGCAAAAAGCATTTTAATGTGGATTTGAAATATTCTACGGATACCACCGTGAATAGCCAATTTAAAATAGAATATGCTCATGAGTCAGAACTCCATACTGTTCACTTTTTTACGACAGGATTGAGCGAGGAAGCATATTCCATGCTTGTGTCACAAGAGTCCGTATTGATGGCTGCTCGAAGTTCTAAAGGCGTAACAGCTGGATTAGCGACATTGAAACAGCTGCTATTTTTAAATGAATTGAAGGGTCATTACTTTATTCCCGAAATGCGATTGACTGACCAACCTCGATTCGAACACCGCGGGTTACTCTTGGATTGTTCTAGACATTTCTTCTCTGTTGATGTCGTAAAAAAGTATATCGATCTATTGTCTTTATATAAAATGAATGTCCTACACTGGCATTTAACCGAAGATCAAGGTTGGAGAATAGCCATAGATAAATATCCCAAGTTGACAGAGGTTGGAGCATACAGAACCGAAGAAGATGGTTCAATTTATGGTGGGTTTTATACGAAAGAAGAAATTAGAGAAGTGGTCGCATATGCGGAGAAAAAGAACATAAATATTATTCCCGAAATTGAGTTGCCAGGTCATTCGCAAGCGGCAATTGCCGCTTACCCTCATTTGTCATGCACTGGAGAGCAAGTGGATGTGGTCAATGATTGGGGAGTTTTCAAAGAAATATATTGTGCTGGGAATGATAGTACATTTCTCTTTTTGGAGGATGTACTAACAGAAGTAATAGATTTATTTCCCTCAAAGTACATTCATATTGGAGGGGATGAAGCGCCAAAGACACGTTGGAAGGCATGCGATAAATGTCAAAAGAGAATGCATGATCATCATTTGGAGGATGAACATGAATTACAGTCCTATTTTATAAAAAGGATACAATCTTTTTTGAAAACGAAGAACAAAGAATTAATAGGGTGGGATGAGATTTTGGAAGGAGGTTTGGCAGAAGGAGCAATAGTGCAATCATGGCGAGGAATGCAGGGAGGCATTGATGCGGTAAAGAATGGAAACAAAGCAATAATGTCACCAACCTCACATGCTTATTTGGATTACTCTTTGAGGGCTATCGATTTGGAAAAAGTATACTCTTTCAATCCAATCCCGAGCGAATTGACCGAGGAAGAAAGCAAATTGATAATAGGAGGTGAAGTAAACATGTGGACAGAACACGTTCCTGATGAAGCTAATTTGGACAGTAAAGTTTTCCCGAGATTATTAGCAATGTCTGAGATCCTTTGGACCGGAAATGAGCAAAAGAATTATGATAGTTTTTTGAATCGAGTATACAAACATCATGACATACTAACACTGTTGAATGTGGAGTATGGTATCGAGACGGAACCATTTGACTACCAGATAATTTCTACTAAAGAAGGAGTGAATGTAGGACTGAATAAAAACTCGAAGAAAGCTAAAGTGCATAGTTTCACTAATGGAAAGGAGATAGAAATTCCGGACGGTGGTTTGAATATTTCTAAACGTGAAAAAAAGGAGATTGAAACATATGCCACCTTGAATGGGAAGGCTATTGGTGACACAGTGTCTCTGAGTGTTATGCCTCATCTTATGATGATGAATCAAGTTGAGTATGTGGATTCGCCATACAGCGACTGGTATAGGGGAGGAGGAGATAGTGCATTGGTTGATGGTGTGCTAGGAAGTCTAGATTTTCGTGATGGTCATTGGCAAGGATTCTGGGGCAATGACTTAGAATGCATCGTATTGGCTAATGAAAATAAAATTGCCGTCACGTCCATTGAAGCGAATTTTTATCAGTATAATAACTCATGGATATTCATTCCTAAAGAGATGATCGTAGAATATTCGGATAACGAAGGCAATTGGCATTTATGGGGCAGAACCATCTCTGAAGTTGATCCTAAACGAAGAGGGAAATTTATCCATACTATGAAGGTAGAAGGAGGATCAGCACATTTTAAAGACCTTAGAATACGGGTTATTAATCAAGGTAAGGTCCCTGATTGGCATGAAGCCGCTGGTTCTGATGCTTGGATATTTATTGATGAAATAATAGTGAAATGAC
>JBLIMR010000105.1:0-4945 GCA_047638815.1 Gammaproteobacteria bacterium | reverse complement strand
AACGGTTGATTCTATCCTTTAATTTTGAAAGCTCATCTCTAACTACTGGTGCATAACCTACTTCATCCAGAGCTTTCTTGCTCTGACCGATGTTCTTGAGGTACAAAACGAAGTCACCGATTTTCGCGCCAAATTGATTATGCTCTAAGGATAACACAGGGCGACTAATCTTAGAATAGTCAATAATAAAGTGTGTTGTCTCTAATAGTCCTTCTTCCTCCTTTGCGTCAATTCCACGAGCAACATCGGTATTAGTATTCATAATCTCAGGTAGGAGATCTTTTCTTACGCATCGAAGCTTGCCTAAGATAAGACTGTTATCTGAATCCACTTTGACACCATGAATGAATATCGCTCGCTCCCCGAACTGTTGATACCTGATTTTAGCACGCGACTTAGCTAATTGGATAAGCATGGCAAACATTTCAGCATACCGATCTCCATCCTCTGGGTTAAAGTCTTTATGAAACTTAAACTCCAATTGGTAGAAGTGTACTGTTCGTTCTATTTTCTTTATCATTCTTGTATTATATAGTCCTCTCCGGAATTGCCTCTAACAACTGTGTATGTGCACCAAGTGTGTTACAAGTTGTTGTCTTTTGCCATCAAATATAACCTTTTCTGGTTACACACTTTTGACCTTGATAATCTTCAATAAATTACCAAATCACAATGGTTTATGCCCGTTGAACAAATGTTTATAAACGTTTGGAAACGATTTATTGAGTGCTCATTGTTGTTTCTGCAATATCGTGAAAAAATACCAGAACCTGCGATTGACTTTTAAATTAATATAGACATTCAAAAAGAGGGTAGGAGTCTTTGGTTCAATAATTACCCTTTGGTATTAGCAAATCTAGTTCTTTGTATATTCTCTATTTCCCCTTATTTCCCCTATTTGCTAAAAATAATTTGACCGTTAATTCTGTTAAAATTAACAGGGTATACATCTCGGTTGTGAAATGCATCATAGTGAAGGTATATCATGATTATACTTGAATTCCGTGCTTCTTCCGTTCATCCCTTGGAAATGGACCAAAAAAAAATGCCCTTCATATTGAAGGGCATAAATATAAACCAGGAGTTATTAAGGCTGGAAAATGTTTCTCCTAGAATTTACTTCTTCTTATTAAGGGCGTCTTTTTTATTAATATCTACTGAAATACGGGCGTTCATTCTTCCAATTGTATCCTTTATCACAGATTTTATTTCATTGGAGGCATTGGTGAAATTCATATTTTTATAATCATTATTTACGGCCAAAACATCAAGTGTTGATTGATTCAGATCTCCTAGGTTTATCTGGGACGTACCAGTTTCAGAGATGTATACTTTGTATAAGAATTCCTTTTGACTTGCAGTTCGTGATTGTGTTTTTACTGCATTTAGGAAATTAAAATTTTCACTACTGAACTCTAGTTTGCATTGATCTTTAAGTTCTTGTTTCAGAAGTGGTTTGCTCATGATATAATCATAATCTCTTTTTTGAGATTGCCATCCTGGATATAGAAATGCCCAATCACTCGGGAGTTGATGTTGCCAAGATACTTATCGCGGAAGGATCAAAAACGAAGTTCGTCATACTCACGCTCTATAAAGATGAAACACTTTTTCATAAAGCCATGGAGCTTGGGATTAAGGGATATCTCCTCAAGGAGAGTGATGAAAAAGAGATTATAGACTGTGTTATTTCTGTCGGTAGTGGAATGGTTTATGTGCACCCGACAATGAGTCAATATTTCATTTCTAAAAGGACGGTTAAAAATGAAGTTTTAGGGCGTCTCTCGGATCATGAAGTCAATATTTTAAAACTTATCTCTCAGCAAAAAACAAGTGCCCAGATAGCAGATATGCTCTTCATAAGTCTAAAGACAGTGGGGAATCACAGAAGTAATATTAGTAAAAAAATAGAGTTAGTTGGAGAGCAGAATGGTCTTTTGAAATGGGCCATGGAGCATAAGGGGATGTTGGATCTAGCTTAAAAATTTGGTGTATGCGCTATTGGCATCAGTTTTTTATCTTTTCTATTTAAACGCTAGCCAAAAGTATTTTTTTTTGGGAGAAGAGAGGAATGTAAGCATCCTACATCTGAACAACCATTTTTCCATTTTTCCGCCATAAATCGACATTAGTTCTCTTATTAGAGTAGAAAATACATGAAACTCTTTTATACTAAATTGATTTCTATTTAACAGATCAGCAACAACCGGTTCTGCCCATTTTTTTCCTTTGGTGCACGGTGAAGACAAGGAGGGACTTGACTTTGAGGATGATCAACTGCTAACCTCCATAAGTGACCTAATCCTAGGCTTATAGGGCGTGCCCCAGGTTTAGCTTGGTAGTGTAAATCAAAGAAGTGTTCACTTAAAAATGATTCAAAACCTTCATCTGCTCCATGATATAGTTTTTTGAGTTTATCACGTATTTCGGGAACAAGCACTTTTTGTTTGGCTTGTGAATTTGGTAATATTTCACTCGACTCGCCATGGTAAGTGCATAAAAATGTATCAACGGGTATAGGAGAGCGATCTACATGAAAAGAATAAACATCTGTTGGGATAAAAGGAAAGGTATCATCTCTTTCATAGCACTTAATCAGATTTAGAATTGGAGATCCGCCATGAGCTTTCAGCACCTTCATGTCATTTAAAAGAATTTCACGAGCTAGCTGACCCTGTTCAGTCAACTGGAGTTCACGAAGTTCCTCTTGTTCAAGTGTCGCTATATTTCCGTTTAATTCTATTTTTTTAACAATTTCAGAGAAATCACCTACTAATTTACGGGTCCAACAAATCGCATTAATTTCTTCATGAAAAGGCGTGGAAACAAGCTCTTTAAAATTCGTTACACGGTGAACTTGATTCTCAGTAATAGATAAATCAGACATAATGGTTTAACGTTTCCTATGTATGAATCGTATTAAGATCTATCCATGTCGTTGCGCTTTGGTGTTTATTTAATTTGGTATTCCGTTTTAATTTCCTGAATAAGTTTTTTTGCGGATTTCTTTACCCAGGACATATAAAAATTGTAGGTCTTTAGGTCTATTTCAAATTGGGTAATCTCGTTGTAATACTCATTTAAACTTGCCATATTGGTATTCAACAATTTAAGACCCTTCATCTTTTGTATGTTCTTATAATTATAATCAACAGAGAAATTAACGGGATTTATGGAATCGAAGGACTGAATATAGCCCTCCATTCCTTTGTAACTAATGATCTTTTTTTGCATGTTCTGGATGTTAGATAAACCATTATTAGGCGCAGCATCGATTACTGATGTAGCGATTCTTTCGTAATAATCAGAAAGATTAAACACTAACGTCCTATTCTTAATAAGCTTAACAGTTCCTGAAGCTATAAGTTCATCGTAAGCGGATCTATTCAGGGCTGCTTCTCCAAAATCTATTTTGTTTTTCAATGTGTAGTAATAGATGTCGATTGTATCATCGGATCCATCAATTGTATTACCTACTGATGCTCTCAATGAGTCTAAACCTTGAATAAGTTTAATATTGCTTGCAATATTATTTTCACATCTAATAATATCGTAATTTAGATTCTCTATTACTTCAATGATTGAAGAGCGTTCCTGGGCCTGTGCTTTCCTGCATTCATTCCAATTGTTAATTGATAATGCAATTAAAATTCCAATGACTACAAGTACAATTTCACCAAAAGCATATTTTAAATACTTTCCAGTTTTACCTTCTGAAAGTAAATTTCGTCTAATTTTTCTAAAGAATTTTATCATTTGGTTATTGGTTGGTCATAATGAAGCACAACGTATCAAAGGTATGCACAGTTGCTTGGCAAAGGTATTTCTTTTTGAATACCGGTGCGAGAGATTTGTGGGGATATGTTGAATCACCTGTTGTTATGCTTTCGTTATTCTTCATCTCCTAAGAATATACTTTCAGATAAAACTCGGCCTCGTCTTCTTGATTGTCTTTAGCGTCTTCTTAGCGAGCTATTAGCTTTCTTCTACTTGGAATTGACGAGAAATCGGACTACAATTCCTGTTGATAAATCTTCATTGTTGAATTAGAAGACTAAATGCTTTGCGTCCTAGTCTCTAATAATCTAGCAAGTTCTTCTCCAAACTCTATAAATGCGATGGTTTCATCCGTTCTTGATAATTTGACTTTATCAAATATTAGCAAGGCCTCCCCATTACTTTCCAAATGATAGATTTGGTGGTTTTCAAAAAAGTTAATGATTTCTTCGGTGAAGAAGGATCGAATTTTTGGTTCATCACTTCCCATGATCAGAAATTTCTTCGAAAAATCTGAATACATCTCAAAATCGATATCCTTATATCCTGAAAAAGCCAATACACGGTCAAATATTCTATCAAAAACACCCTCTTTTTCCATAGTAAATACGGGGACCTTTTTATTCAGCTTTAGAACCATTACAGTCGTATTAAAAACTTCAGCAGTAAAAGAAGCTCCTTCACTGAATGTTACATCGGAAATCTCCCAAGTCACTTTTAACTCTATGAATTTTCCTTTAATACAATTAGACTTTCGTTCGATAGGCCTTATTTTAAAAAATTGAAAATTCCTGAGATAAGATGTATTCCAATCAACTCGATTGGTAAATTTATAATCTTTCTCTTCAGCTAAGTTCTGAAGTCTGAGTTGCCTTGGAGATAATTTTGTATCGAAACTGTCGAGGGAAATTTTCAAGGCCCTACTATGTGTAGAGGATGAGACATGTCTATCCAAGCCGGTGATTACTACATTACCCCCGGCATTTTGAGACATTTTCACATAATCCGCGAGATACTCCGTAAAGGTCATCCCAACCAATTTAGTTTTGGACAAATCGATGCTCACAGAGGCGCCAGCAGGAATAGTGTTAGTTAACTCGGCAACACGTGGAATGGTCAAGAAATTGGCAATTCCTACTATATGTAAATCATAATTGCCATCCTTTGT
>JBLIMR010000104.1:0-4961 GCA_047638815.1 Gammaproteobacteria bacterium | reverse complement strand
CCTCCGTTCTCTGTTTTGTATAAATGACCTGTGCCGAATCCGGAAAACACCGCATAGGCCACATCATTATTCTCTGGGTCAATGGCCACGTCTTTACAAACTCTGTCAGGCAATCCATTCATGATCGTAAAGTTTGCTCCACCGTCTATTGATTTTAAAACTTTGGCACCTTCAATACCATTGAGCGGGTCAGGTGGTGATGTGGTTACATACAATAGGTCTTCATCTGTGGCAGATACTTCTATGCTAATAATTACGTTCCCATTATCCACTTGCTCACCACTAGTTGCAGACCATGAGTTGGCACCATTATTAGATCGATACAAATATTTTGCGCCAGCGTACATGACGTCACCGTCCGTTTTTGCTATTTCAAAAGGACCATTAAAAGCCGCTGCATCATCACCCAAAAGGTTAGGCGCGGTGTTGGAAAATGAGTCACCACCATTGTTGGATTTCCTCATTCCGAGTCTTTGGTATGATCCGAAAATAACATTGTCATTGTCAGGATTAATACCTGCACACATTCCATCGCCACCGATAACTCTGCTCCAAGATGAGCTTCCATTGTATATGTAAGTGGCATTGTCTTGAGCACCACTAATCATCACATCGGGGTCAGTGGTTGAACTTGCCATGTTGGCATAAAATTGCATTGTTTGAAGTCCGCCATTACGTGTAGTGAAATCCTCGCCTCCGTCATCTGAAGAAAAAACACCTCCATCGGTAGCAAGGAAAACTTTGTCACTTACCAGAGGGTGGTAATACACGGCATGAATATCCGCATGTACATAGTTGTCTGGACCCTCGGGAAAATCTACTGAAATTTCTCCAAACGGCCAATTGGACCAGAAAGATTTTTTAACAAAACTATCTCCAGTATTTACAGATTTCCATGTGTCAATACCCGTCTGAATCATCTCATCGGTATCGTTAGGATTAACAGCTAGGTCATGTGAATACCATCCCTGATATTGCGCTATATTTTGATCGTTAATTTTCTCCCAGTTATCTCCAGCATCTGTTGATTTATATATGCCAGCGGGCGTTGTCGGATCTTGGTTAAAATAACCTACTTGTATGGTTGCATACAAAGTGGTGGAGGTAATTGGATCGATCGTTAATTTGGCATTACCAGACCACGCGGCTATTAAACCATCATCCAATAATTCCGAGAAAGAAACACCTTTGTCTGTGGTTTTGAAAATACCACATTCATCTTCATCAAGCGCATTGTTGAAGTTTCCTTGAGTAACATAAACGACATTATCATCATTGGGATCAATCTCCACATCGATGCACATTTGTTCTGCCAAAATAAGCGTCCAGTTTTCACCAGAATCAATACTTTGGTATAAACCATCACTTGTTGCCGCATAAACTTCATTTGGATTCATAGGACTCACGGCAATATCTTGAACTCCTTTTATTTCTTCGTCTTGAAACTCTAATACATGAGTCCATGTGGAACCACCATCAATAGACTTGAGAATACCAATGCCATAGGTTCCTCTTGTCAGTCGATCGACTGTTCCAGGCTCTGCGGTTCCAATTCGATATGTTTCTCCCGTACCGATATAGATTTCATCCGCATCGGTAGGATTGATGGCAATAGCAGCAACACCGGTGACAGGAAATCCTGTTTCTACAGGCGACCAAGCATTTTGACCTTCACCTTGACTTGTCGTCATCCAGAGTCCACCTCCAGCAGATCCCGTAAATATTACATCCGGATCTGTCGGGTGAAAAGCGAGACATAAAGTTCTTCCACCAACATTTATTGGCCCCATACTTTCCCATTCTTCATCCAAAGATCTAGTCCTATTTTGACGCTGAAGTGTGTTCTCTCTGTGTGCGGCAAGATATTTTTCTGTGCTTATTTTATCAAAAGGATAAGCCCTTTCAAAGGCCCAGACATCCATGCTATGACCAGCACCTGAGGTCTTTGGCATTTCTTCTCGTTCTTGTTTTTTGTCCTTCATTACCTTCTGAATGCCCAGAGCCATGAGCACAGAAATGATAATAAGTAATGCAGAAATTTGGAGTACTTTTTTCATGATGAAAATAATTCGTTTAGCCTCAATAGGTTTATTGGGCTAATTTAGTAAAATATAAGATTTAAGGATTAATAATGTCGGAAATAAAAAGCATCATATTACAATCTTATTGTAGCGAAGATGACATGTTTTGATACAGTTCTTTAACGTAAGACTCCCCGTATTTTCGATCCAATTTTCTCACGATGAAATGACCAGTTGCCATATCTTGAAAATGATCCATGAAAACCGTGTTGATTATGGCCCCGCCAGCTGCTCCAATTACAGGTATGCTTTGTGCTGCAACTTTCTCTGTTATTTGTATTGAGAATTTCTCAGCGATGACACTAATGAATTTCATTAATAAAGTGGCGCTTTTTGTCGATCCTTCTTTCACAAACATTCCAGCAGATTTGGATATTGTATTCGATAAAAAAGATCTAACCACATAGTATCCACTTTCAACGCCATCATCCGATTTGTTTTTTCCACCAAGAGTAAAAACCTGAAGACATGCAAGTTTTGTGTCTATCTCATTTATTGACTCTCCGTGTGATCGTGCAATTTCTGAAATAGACCGTAACATGATGGTCGTTGATAATGGCAGTTCAACAGCTAAGGCAGTAATTCCAAAGAAACCACCAACGCCTCCGGTTACAGCAACACCAAGTTTGTGCAATCGATTTGCAGATTCTTTACCAGGTTTATCCTTAACAGTAAATACCGCAGCTTCAGTAGCTTTCATAAGTGCACTTTGAGTAACAGACCCAATTTTTGTATTCACACTTTTGGGTAATTTATTGATGGCGTTTTCTATGGGTGATCCAATGAGGTTTGTTAATTTGGCAGTTAATCCCGGATTTTCCAATAATTGTTTTGCCTTTTTTAATTCTTCTAAATCTTCTTGGCTTATGTTTTTGCTCATTCTAGAGTTCGACAGATTGCATTTGTATAAAGATAAGTAAAATCAGAAAGAATTGTCCCGCTATAATTAAGAGTGTTGTTCGAAAGACTGTACTAATGAAACGGAATTTCTACATTATTTTGAAATAATTGAATGTCATTTTTTATCTGATATACATTCATGTCATTAAGTCGGATGAGCAAGTTATCAATCGCAAACCAATCTTCGAATTTATCTTCCCCTTTAAACAGGACTTTTATTATTCCGTTAGAAGTCTTAGGGGCGAAATCATGTTCCGACAGATACCACCAACCATCAATTATTTTGTTGGTCAAAGGAGAGTATGAGATCCATTGTATTGTCTGGCCTTGTGCATCTTTTTCTTCGATAATTACACTATTGAAGGTTTGATCCCAAACATGATTGTAATACCAAAAACTTAAGCTGTAAGTCTTTCGGATATTGAGTTCCGAGGTCTCGATTTCTGCTACTACATTGTATTTTTCTTTCTTGCCAACAAAAGAGGCACTTCCGCGATATGATATTTTTGAGGAACCATTTTCAAAATCATCATGATATACAAAGGCATTGCTATCGGAATAAATAAATTCATGTTTATGAAACAGAGAATCACGAATAAAACTGAATTCCTTTGATGAAATACCCGAGTCAATATTAGCGAGTTCCTCTGGGCTAATAGCAAAGACAGATATTAAGTTGGAGGATGAAACTAGACGAGCATTTTTAATAATTAATTTTTCATGATCAGTCAAATAAGTAGCATCACAGTGATTGAAAATAAGAGCAATATCCTTTTGCGAATCCATTACCTGGGGAATCAACTTTTGATAGGGCCACGGGAGCGTCATTTTATAGATGTTTAACGCTTCACTAACAGATGGACGGGCTAAATAGGTACTCATCAATGGCAGTCCGGTATGGATAGATGATATCAGAGCATTCGTCACGGTCGAATCTGGCGCGTAACGGCAAAAAGGAATGCCCGATTTATAAAAATCTGGTAAGGGCAAAATGGCTTGAAATTTTTCAGGATCGATATTAATTAGAGGACTCTTTGAAGGAGGAATGTTTTCGTGGAGAAAAACATTTTTGGCCAATAATTTTTGTGCCACTTGACGATGCATTGGAATTATCTCGATAAAGAATATTGCAAAGACAATGAAGAGGACTAGCGACCCAAACTTTTTTCCTTGAACCCATCGATGAAGTACAACTATTGAAAAGATGCTTATAGTATAATAGAATGCCCAAGCGAATCGTCCAAGCGATGAGAACTGCTTCAGAATTGGGAAGATATCAAAGTATTTAGGAGGTATAAGTTCGGTATGGACACCCAAAGACAAGGTTAAAACTAAGAATGCCGCTATCATATAAACAATTAAGTTTTCCTTGGCGGCAACTAATTTTCTACTGATTTTTTTTGAGAATAGAGATAGTATGTAACGTAAGAGAACACTCAGCAATATTAAGTTTGTTGCCAATCCAAGATAATTCCCAATATTGGACCAACTATTTTCTTTGAGGTTGTCAATATTTATTATCAGCCCATAAACCTTTGCGAAAGGGGAAGAGTCGGAAAAGAAAATAGATTTTAAAGTAGCGCTATGTTCTGTTGTTAATGGTAAGATGATCCTGTCAGGATGGGTGTCAAACAATTTGTAAAGTATCAGAATAATGATGGCTGGAACAAAAACTTGAGTCAGAGCAGTTATAAATATTTTGGGGTTTTTGGTGTAAAACTTCCTCTCAAAAATAAATTTGACACCATGACTAGCAAGAGTGAAAAAGATTAAAATAAAGCCAAGGTAAACATGAGTGAAAGTTGCTACTAGAATGTTTGTCGCTATAAAAAATGACCAACGAAATGATTTTTTTTCACTGTCTAAAAATCGAATCAGAAGATAAAATCCAATTGGAAAAAAGGCACAATATGTGAGTCCAAAATGACCTGGAGGATTTAGTAGTAGACTTTGCGAACTCAATAAAATAATTACAAGTGC
>JBLIMR010000103.1:0-5597 GCA_047638815.1 Gammaproteobacteria bacterium | reverse complement strand
CTACCCACAAAGCGCATTGGCCGCCCAAACTGCCATTAACAGATTGGGCTTAGCTTTCACAACATAACCAAGAGATGACACATATCCGGTAGCAGCAGTATAAACGCCATGCGACTTAAAGGCGGGATCTGTGTTATAATCCAAATCTATTTGAGAAATTTTAATGCCCAAGTCATTGCTCAAGTGGTTTGCTAGATCAACGGATCTTTCAGTTTCCGCCCAAAGCTTAGACCACATGTCTTTGATACGGTCTAGTTTTTCTTTTTTGTAAATGACATGAGCTCCCTGCCCTTCATGTCTAAAAACAACTGTAGTGACGTAAATTGTTATTCCTCTTACGTTTTGAGAATCACATCCTACATGCACTTCGCAATCCGGGTTTTTCTTTAGGTAATTTTGGGCGTGGCTTATTAGGTTGACTTGCTCACTGCTTCCCATTATTCTGAAATAGGACCAGTCAAATTGTTTTTCTTCGGTCATGCCTTAAATTTATGTGTTTTTTGTCCTCATGTCCAGAGATTTAGGGTTTTTATAAACAATGTTGTTTTTTTTACTGCTAATATGATTTTGACCTTTGCCATTGATTGAACGCCCTTTCTTTTTTGCATAGATCAAAAAAGAAACAAAAAATCTAGTTAAAAAAATGCTTCTCCACGCTCTTTTACGGTGATACTGCTTAATTTCAAAAGACTACACATATTCATATTTGACTTTTCGAGGGCACCTTGTTCTATTCAAATTCACGCCAACACCGGCCCGTTTCTTTAACCCGCCACCTCACTTTTTCAATCCATTGATCCTGACATTATTTTTAACCCCAAACTCTATTATCTTTACGTTTCATGAAAAAATTAATCCTAAAGCAACCTGTCGTTAGTGTCAGATTTCTGCAAGAAAACATTGACGCTGATAATCTAATTGTGTTGGATGCTAGCATGGCCTCTGTTGGTGAGAAAGATTTTAAAATTCCACAAACAGGGATCATTGGCGCAAGATATATATCTTGGAAAAAGGATTTTACGGATAGCTCCTCTTCTATACCTAACATGCTACCGAATGCTGAACATTTCACGAGTGCTGCGCAAGTGATGGGTATTAATAAAGACTCAGCTATTGTTGTTTATGACAACAAAGGAATCTACTCCAGTCCAAGAATCTATTGGATGTTTAAAACTATGGGGCATAATAATATTGCAATTTTGGATGGTGGTTTTCCACATTGGCAAAAGGGTGACGGGGAAATATCGAAACTAGACTTTGGGCTTTTTGAAAAAGGTGATTTTCAGGCTAATCTCAAAATTGATTTAATAAAGTCTAAAGAGGAAGTTTTTAACGCACTAAATAATGATTCATGTGCTATTCTGGATGCGCGATCCAAAGGGAGGTTTGAAGGCACTAGTCCTGAGCCGAGGGCAAGCCTTCGATCTGGGCATATTCCTGGATCTATGAGTTTACCTTTCAAGGAAGTCTTGAATGATGGTAAATTCAAGGAAAAAGAGGAGCTAAGATCCATCATCAATGTTCTTTTGGGAGAGGATAAAGAAGAGATTACATTCTCCTGTGGCTCGGGGATAACAGCTAGTATCTTATTCTTGGCTGCAGAACATTGTGGATTTAAGAATGTCTCTGTTTATGATGGTTCATGGTCTGAATGGGGGATGCCTTCCGGTTTGCCAATAAACTAGTTAATAACGCTGCTAGCAGACCATCCATCAATATTTTTCCTTCAATATTTTTTAACCGAAATGGAAGCATTATATTTACGTTCCAACAATACATTGAATAATGCAATACACGTCTAAAGATGTAGATCATTACATCGATCAAATTCCTGAAGAAAGAAAAGCTGTTTTCAAAAAATTAAGATCGACAATTTTGGATAATTTACCAAAAGGATTTGAGGAAGGCATAGGGTACAAAATGCCCGCATATTATGTGCCGCACAGCATATACCCTGATGGTTATCACTGTGATACCAAGTTACCATTGCCATTTGTAAATATTGCTTCTCAGAAAAACTTCATCGCACTATATCATATGGGAATATACGCCACGCCTGAATTACACGCTTGGTTTGTCGCTGAATACGCAAAGCATTGCAAGTACAAATTAGACATGGGAAAATCATGTGTTCGATTTAAAAAAATGGAGGATATCCCATTTGATTTAATTGGAGAGCTAATTAAAAAAGTGTCCGTGGAAGACTGGGTTTCTACCTACGACAAAAACATAAAATCCAAATAGTACAAACCAACCGAATTCGGAAACTAAAAATATCAAACCAAACAATTTAATACACCTTAGTATATGTCAAAAACTACTTTTTCAAAATACCTTTTCATTTCAATTTTAGTTGCACTTTTTGGTTTTACCAATGATGCGAATAGCCAAAAGAAAAAAAAGGATTCCACAGAGGAATTGAAATATAAGTCCTCCTATTTCACAGATCTTTCCTTCCGATCGGTCGGACCTGCTCTGATGTCGGGTAGAGTCGCGGACATTGCCGTAAACCCTGATAAACCTGAAGAGTATTATCTAGCCATAGCTTCTGGTGGTGTTTGGAAAACCGTAAATGCAGGAACAACTTACGAACCCATTTTTGATGGGGAAGGCTCCTACTCTACCGGGTGTGTAACGATAGATCCGAACAATGACAATGTGATATGGGTAGGCACAGGAGAAAATAACAATCAAAGAAGTGTTGCCTTTGGAGATGGGGTTTACAAATCTTTGGATAGAGGTTCAACATGGAAAAATATGGGACTGGAAAATTCAGAACATATTTCTAAAGTGATTGTTCACCCGGACAATTCAGATAAAATATATGTAGCTGCCTATGGTCCACTTTGGAATGATGGTGGAGACCGAGGCATCTACGAAAGCAATGATGGTGGTAAAACTTGGGAGAACATTTTGATGGTTGATAAATACACCGGATTTTCTGATTTGGTTATGGATCCTAGAAATCCGAATATCATGTATGCCGCTGCCCATCAGAGAATGAGACATGTATTCACATATATCGGTGGTGGTCCATCTTCTGGCATGTATAAAACTGTAGATGGCGGTGCGACTTGGAACAAGATAAATTCAGGATTACCAAAAGTAGATATGGGCAGAATAGGCCTCGCAATCTCTCCCGCAGATCCAAATTATTTATATGCCATTGTAGAAGCTTCGCAAGGTAAAGGAGGCTTTTTCTTGACAACAAATGGTGGTGCTTCTTGGGATAAAAGAAGTAAATACACAAGCAGTGGAAACTACTATCAAGAAATAGTATGTGACCCAAAAGATCCTATGAAAATATTTTCGATGAACACTTGGCTTCATCATTCTGTTGATGGTGGGAAGACTTTTAATAAAACAGGCGAAAAGAGCAAGCACGTTGACAATCACTGCATGTGGATCAATCCTGACAATGGTAACCACTGGCGTATTGGTTGCGATGGCGGTGTGTATGAAACATGGGATGCGGCAAACACATGGCAATATAAAGCCAACCTACCGATCACGCAGTTCTACAAAGTTTCGGTGGACAATGACTATCCTTTTTACAATATATACGGAGGCACGCAAGACAACAATTCAATAGGTGGTCCTTCAGCTAATCTAAGTGCAAATGGAATCCCAAATGATGAATGGTATATCACCAATGGAGGTGATGGATTTGAAACACAAGTAGACCCTACTGATCCAAATATAGTATACTCTCAATCGCAGTATGGTTGGTTAGTAAGGTTTGATAAGAAAAGTGGTGAACGTGTTGGAATAAAACCAATCGCAGAAAAAGGTGAACCTGGATTACGTTGGAATTGGGATGCACCACTTTTGATTAGTCCGCATGATAACAAACGTTTATATTTTGCTGCCAACAAACTTTTCCGCTCAGATGATCGCGGGGAGAGTTGGCAAACAATAAGCCCCGATCTCACGCAACAACTTGACAGAAACAAGATGAAAATCATGGGTCAGATATGGAGTATCGATGCTGTGATGAAGAGTAAATCCACAACCATTTTTGGCAATATCGTAGCCTTGGATGAATCTCCTATGCAAGAAGATTTGTTATACATCGGTACGGACGATGGTCTTATCCAGATCTCAAACGATAGTGGAAAGAACTGGACTGAAAAATCCTCTTTCCCAGGTGTTCCAGCCATGACTTATGTGAATCAATTGAAATGCTCTCAACATGATGCGAATAAGGTGTATGCGGTATTCAACAATCATAAAAAAGGAGATTATAAACCTTATATTTTGAGAAGTAACGACAAGGGACAAACATGGAAATCTATAACTGGCAATCTACCTAAAAAAGGAACAGTGTATACTATTGAGGAAGATCATGTCAACCCTAATATCCTATTCTGTGGAACGGAATATGGTGTTTTCGTCACACTAGATGGTGGTAAAGAATGGAGTCAAATAAAAGGTGGACTTCCTACAATTGCTGTAAGAGACATGGAAATTCAGGATAGAGAAAATGATTTGGTTTTAGGAACTTTTGGAAGAAGTTTTTATGTTCTGGATGATTATTCTTCTTTGAGGGAAATTGCGAATACAGAAACCTTCAATAATAAGGCTCACATTTTTGACATCAAAAAAGGGAATATGTTTATTCCAAGTCGACCGTTAGGTGGAAGAGGAAAAAGTTCGCAAGGTGAATCTTACTTCACCTCCCCTAACCCAGATTATGGCTCGCGTATAAATTATTTCTTTAAAGAT
This sequence comes from Gammaproteobacteria bacterium, assembly GCA_047638815.1. Taxonomy (GTDB): domain Bacteria; phylum Bacteroidota; class Bacteroidia; order Flavobacteriales_D; family JABDKJ01; genus JAJRRH01. The sequence continues at coordinate 872 of JBLIMR010000103.1, read as the reverse complement.
TCTCTTACAACTTTGAAAAAAGCACGATTAAAGCGTGAGAAAAAAACTACGGATGACATCTATCCAACATATGATGAAATAAGAGCTGAGGCTGATGAAGAAGAGGCTTATTTACTTTTTGTCATTGAAGATTCGAATGGTGATGAAGTTCAGAAAATAAAAACAAAAGCCAGCGCTGGTTTAGGTCATGTGATGTGGAATCATAGATACACGAGTACAAGCCCAATTAAACTTAAGACGCCAAAACTAGGAAGGTATAGTTCTCCAGATGTTGGTCAACTTGCACTCCCAGGAAATTATATTGTGGAAATGTTTTTAAGTGAAGATGGTGTAATCTCATCCTTGGATATCAGGAAGTCTTTCACAATAGAAATGCTAAATAATCATACACTTCCTGCTACGGACAAAGAGGCGTTGTTGGCTTTTCAAAAGGAAGTTGCAGAACTAAGACGATCTGTTAGTGGAAGTGAAAAGCTTCTAGGAGAATTGAGCAAACGTCTCAAATACGCTAAGACTGCCATTCAAAATTATCCAAATGTAGACTTGAGTTTAATGACCGATGTAAAAAGTCTTGAGAAAAAAATCAAAGTGCAAGAAATTGTACTAAATGGAGATTGGGATATCGGCAAACATGAAATACAAACATACCCGAGCATTAATGATAGAATCGGCATTGTAGTTTGGGGCATGTGGAATTCAACTTCTAAACCGAGCAAAACTTTTATCAATAGCATTGCAACTGCGCGTGAAGAGTATGCTCCTGTACTATTGAGTATTCAAAACATGGTTAAAGATGTGGAGATGATGGAAAGCAAATTGGATCAAGCAGGAGTGCCTTATACTCCGGGAAGAGATGAGAACTGGAAAGAAGA
>JBLIMR010000102.1:0-5629 GCA_047638815.1 Gammaproteobacteria bacterium | reverse complement strand
GAGTATTGATAGAATAGTACGGTATTGCTCTGCGGCTGTATTTCTCTGCCTAGCATGTCGACTATACGAATTAGCTTGCGATCTGTATTTAACTGGAATTCTTCCAATCCTACAGAAGTATCACAAAGGCCTTCAAAGAAATCCCATGCTTCTCTGCTTGCTGAAATGTCCATGTTTCCAAAAGCGCCAGGCCAGTCATGTCCTCCACCTTCAACCGTATAAAGCCAGACTTCTGTGCAACTGCCTTCAAGACCGTATCTCTCCGATAGAACAGTGCTGCCATCATTTGGTGCCAAGTCGGGCAGGACTGTGGACTCTATAAGTTCCAAATTGAATGCCGATGCCCAGTAATGAATCGTTGCTGGAATACTAGGATAGGCTCCCCAATTGTCATTGTTGTTGGGATCTCCTTCAAAAGGTGTGACGTTGTCGTCAGTTCCATGAATCTCGAATATCGAGACTTCATTTATTGGGTTGCAATCGTCTAAAATCTCTTGTCTAATCATACCGGCAACTGGCGCTACAGCTTTGAATGTTTCGGAAGCCTCACATGCCAGTAAGTAACAGAAGTCGCCACCGTTGGATAGACCAGTGCAGAAGATGTCTGACGCACTGAGTGAGTTGTTGCTTTGAAGATAGGTAACTAGGTTTTGCAGATAGACAACGTCATTGACTGTTTCGTTGTTCTGAAAATCATAACCCACATTGAAAAATGTATTTCCAAAAGAATCCTCGATACCCTGCGGATAGCATACAGCAAATCCATTATCCTCTGCGACTTGGTTGAAATCAGAATAGCCCATTATGCCTTCAGCGTTACCAGTGTAGCCATGACAAACGAAAACTATTGGGCAGTTGTCAGGCGCTGAACTTGCGTGATAATATATGTAGTCTCGAGATATACCACCATCTATAATTGTACCATATTCCACCCCTTGGACACTTAAGTTTAGTGTGTTGTTCGATGTATTCAAATCCTCAGTTTCACCATTAATATTGCTGATGCTAACTGTGAGGTCATAAAGACCAGATTGCGCGACTGACCAAGGGTCGGGATGTGTGAATTGATAAGTTCCGAGTGAAGGAATATCGAGTCCGGAAAGGTTGGCTGTGAATACTTCTCCTCCTATAGACCATGATAAATCAAAAGAATTGATTTCTTCAAGTCCAGAATTAGTGACAATTCCACTGATGTTTGTTTCCGTTGGCACATCAATTACAAGGTCAATATCAAGGCTGCTCAGTGCGAGATCTAGACCTTCAGGCTCGAAAATAAGAACATCATCTATCGCCCAGCCAAAAAGCCATTCTCCATCATCGAAATAATGGAAAGCCAGTAATAAATTACTATTCCCCGTAAGTGAAGTAAGATCTATCGATTGCATATCCCAGGCATCATCTTCTGTTCCGACAATCTCCTGAAATACTGTCCAAGTTGAACCATTATCTATTGAGTATTCTATGAATGCATCTTCGGTGCCTCCAAATAGACTGCCTCCGTCATAGTAATTTTGAAATTGCAAGACCGCTGCACTGGCATCTGATAAGTCAATGTTTGGAGTGATGAGATAATCCTGGCTCTTGTCACAATCACACGCATCGTCATTCGTGCCAATGAAGTTTCCATGTTCAGCAATGGTCCAGAATTCACTTTCTAGTTCTGTATTTGTACCGAGTATCCAACCACCATCTGTAGCATTAGTAGTTTGACTCCAACCAACTGGGAAAGTGTCATCCTCGAAATCCTCTGAGAGGATTATAGTTTGGGCATATGAATTTGACTGAAAACAGCATAAAGTAGAGGAGAGGGCTGTCAATATTATAGAGAGTAGGATGTGACGCATTAATTTCTAAGATAAGCCCGAAAGGTACTTAGAATATCCGGTGTTTGCTTATTGCATAACGCATTAAGGCCTTGTGCCGTTTGAATTTCATTTTTAGTAACACATTCAAGCGCTATCCCTTCGTAATAGTCGCTTAAATTCTTTCGTAAACTGAGATCCTCGATTAACCTTGTTTTCCAGAATTCTTCATTGAGTTATAAGTTGAAGAGGAGGGGCTATAATTTTCAATTTGAAATACCATAGGTAGCAGGTTGTTTACATCCTCAAGCTGATTTGTAATCAGTGAAATCAACAAACTATCGACATTTTTCAAGCATTGTTCATTCGCAGGTATTTGATAATCCTCATAGATCTTAATGTCCTCGGAAAGATCGTTCACTATTGATTTCATCAATACCAACCAACAAGGAGTCAGGCGTATTTCGATTCTTTGATAAATTACCGTTTCGCCATTTCGATTGATCTCATGCTTACGTTTTATAAGTTGATTGAGAGGGTGGGGCGGTAATTTCAATTTTGATTTAGGATGAGGGAAGAAACACTCAGCAATGAGCGTTTCTTTTTGCTTTTTTCAATAGCATTTAGATTAATTGAAAATGGTAATCTAATAATCTACATGTTTTTTTTTGCTACCAATATCTGAGCGCTTTGCCATTTTCTAGAAATTTAGAATCTCTAGTCCAGGCATCTTTTAGCACAAATCTTTTGGAATGAATTGTTGATTTACAACATGTAAGTTGAAATTTGTTGTGATTATATTTAACACTAATCTTTACCTATAATTTTCGCAATAATTATGCTAGCAACTGCAAATATTGTCCCCCAAAAAGCAATGGAGATAAATAGCCCGATTGCATGCTGCCAAAATGAAAACATTCCAATCGAGACATCTAGAATATTCGTTAGCATTACTACCGGAAATAATAGGATGTTGGCAATAGAGGAGGGCAATTGAAATTCCATATATATTGCTATGACAGGGACTAAGAATCCAAATATTCCACCCAATAAAAAACCATTTTTTTTCATATTATTGTATTTGTCTATGATTGAAAACCTATTTGATATTTATTTATAAATATATTAAAAAATCGATCTGATTATTGATGGGTTAATACGATTCTGATGTTAATAATTGTCATCAACGTTAAGTGTATTAGATGTCGTCCAAATAGCATGTAATGAGTTCATCTTCAGCGTTTATGGAATTTGTTTTTGCTTTTATTTAACTCAGTATTGCTGCTGTCAAATGGTTGGGCAATGAATAATATACTATTGTCTTCATGGAAGTGAACAATCAAACTGGGATTATAAGTGAGCCCATTGGGTCCTACGCGTGTTAATGAAACCATTACTATCAGATTAAAAAACAGAAGTCGGAATCACCAAAAATCGTACCTTTACATCATGCAAAAAACATATTACAAGCCGCTTGTAATTTGGTTGGCTATTGGAGCGATTATGGTGGCTGCGATGGTTGTAATAGGTGGCGTAACTAGGCTTACGGATTCGGGTCTGTCCATGGTTGATTGGAACTTGTTCTCTGGTACGATTCCACCGCAAAGTGAAGTAGAGTGGCTTGAGACGTTTGACAATTATAAGAACTATCCAGAGTATAATTTGGTCAATTTTGACATGAGCTTGTCAGAGTTCAAATCCATTTTTTTCTGGGAATGGTTTCATCGTGTATTAGGCAGGACAATAGGAGTGGTTTTTATCATTCCATTCTTCTGGTTTTTGTATAAGAAGAAATTATCTCCCAAATTAACCAAGAAGTTGGTAATCCTTTTATTTTTAGGTGGTTTTCAAGGGTTCCTTGGTTGGTTTATGGTCAAGAGTGGTTTGGTAGATCGTCCAGATGTAAGTCATTTCAGACTAGCACTTCATCTCAGTGCAGCATTCCTGACTTTTGCCTATATCTTTTGGCTTCTTTTAGAGTTGACAAGTTCTGGAGATTCTGAAGATCTGAAATTGACAAAACTTGCTAAGTGGTATAAGATATTTGTGCCCTTGGTAGTTCTCCAAATTATTTTTGGTGCCTTTGTTGCTGGCCTTGATGCTGGACTGGTATTTCCCACCTGGCCTCGAATGGGATCATATTGGATTCCCCCTCAAATTGGAGCGGATATAAGTAGCAAAGGGATTTCAAGCTTGTGGAATGAAAAGGTTTCGGTGCAGTTTTTGCATAGGGTTTTAGCCTATATCGTTTTCATATTCACCGTCTTTCTATGGGTTAAATCAAGAGGGTTGAAAGATTCGCTCAAATCCAAGATGGGCATGAGCTTTCTGATGATCGCTGTGTTGATCCAAGTTATTTTGGGTATTTTCACATTATTAATGAAAGTGCCAATTAGTTTAGGTGTTCTGCATCAATTCGGAGCTTTACTAGTTTTAATGAGTATCGTCTACCAAATGTTCCTTGCACGAAATAATGAAATTGCGAAATGAGTCAATGGGTAACAGTTAAAGTTTTTATGCTTCCGCAGGATGCCTATATCGCTGAGGGTAACCTTAAGGCCAATAACATTGAAACCTTCTTGAAGGATGAACTGACGATACAGTCTGATAATTTCTTATCCAATGCGATAGGAGGTGTGAAGCTGCAAGTGTTGGAACATGATTTGAAAAAAGCGATTAACATTCTCACCGCTTCAGGTTACATTGATCATAGTGAAGAAAAGAATAATGATACATTAAAGGGTATAGATAAAATAACTTCTAAAATCAAGCTCTTTGGCAAACCATTATACGAATTTGGCATTCTGGAGATGGCCATTATTGTGATTGTTTTAATTGCAATCCCAATGTTGGTATATGCATTATTCCAATCCTAGTACATCAAAGCCTTTAAGTAAAGTAGGGCAGGAGTAAAGGCTATATTCACCCTACTCAACGACTAACTTCAATACCTGAATACTTCCTTTAATGTTGACTTCACACAAATATAATCCTGGGCTAAGACTAAGTCCAGTTAAAAGCACTTTGTGATCCCCCGCAGATAATTTTTCATTGATTAAGTCATGAACCTTTTTACCACTTTGGTCGAACAAAGCAATGGTACATCTTTCTGGAGACTCAAGTGAGAATGATATGAATGATCTATCGCTTACTGGATTTGGATAAACACTAAGATTATTAGATGTCGAAATTTCTTCCACACCAACGCCTGTATCAAAACCAATGTACGTGATGGTGTTATTTCCAGAATTTGCAATAGCAAGTGTATCAATCTCTATAGCATATGAAATGTCTGCTGGGTTAGATAAACCTGGAGCCGTAATGATTTCATCTGTAGCAAAGTCGTTTGTTAGTTTTGTGATTCGAGTTGGACTCCAAGAAGATATATAGAAGTTACCATTGTTATCATGGTCAATCCCATCTATCTGACTCAATCCAGTATTTACAAGCGTTGCAGTAGAGTTGTCATCCAAGTCCACGGATCTCAAATTCCCACCATCCCAGCATGTATATACCAATCTATTGTTCGTATTGTCATGCGTAATACCATTGGGCGTACATCCTGCGCTAGTTACTATGGTTGTTGTTACCCACTCAGATACTGTAGAGACATCTATCTCAATAACATCTCCATTCGAAAAGTCTGTTATCCATATTCTGTTCGTTGTAGGATCAGAAGCCATACCATTCAGGAAACCACTTCCAGGAATTGAGATACTATTTAATTCTTCTTCAGTCGTAAGATCAAAGGATTTGACGAATTGAGTACCACTCCCGGAAATTGTATATAATATATTTCCGATTACCTCCATGCCGTAATCTGCATC
>JBLIMR010000101.1:0-5670 GCA_047638815.1 Gammaproteobacteria bacterium | reverse complement strand
ATTTGATAAATTCAATTCCGTTACACTTAAAGGTGCTGGAATTCCAGAAAAAGCAACTTCTGCAAAGGCCACAAGATTACCAGGATCGCCATAATTACTAAGCACATCAAAACGAATATATGATGCAGTGACTTCACCAAAAGAAAATTGTTCTGCTGGACTAGTAGCGCCCATAACTTGTGAAAAAGTATCAGGTGCATCTGCGATAGGTGTGTAGGTTACTCCATCTGTAGAAGATGAGATTAATACTCCTTGTATTCCTGTAGCACCTGGCCCCGGAGCATTTGCATTCCATAAAGCAAGGCCGTCCACTAAGTAAGAACCTCCTAGATCAAAATCGATAGAACCCGTTTCGAGGGTTGCATAGTAAGTATCATTTGGAGTAGTCATTCCATGTGTTCCTGATAAAGAAGGAAACACATCAAGTCCAGCACCATTAATTGTATTATCCAAACTAGAACCGAATTGAGCAGTTAATGTCGTGCTTGCCGAAACTGGGTTTATTACGTTTTCAGTTGCAGGGGCTGTTCCTATAAACGCTACCTCAGAAAGTATTGTCAATAAAAAATTGCCATGATTGGTTAGTGCTTCAAAGCGAATATAAGTAGCTGAGAGAGCATCAAATGAGTACATTTCAGCCAAGTTTGGGGGTAGTGTTGATTCTGCAAACTCTGTTGGTGCACCTGGAATAGATGTGAAATTTACTCCATCTAGAGAAGAAGTAATATTGACATCCTTTACCCCATAACTTGTAACGTCACTAGTACCGTTCCAATAGGCAAATCCCTCTATATCAAAGGTGCCTCCGAGATCAAAATCAATGACGTTTACTCCATTGAAATACTGTAGGGAATTTCCTACACTCGAAGTTGCGTGACTTGCAGATGTGCTTGGGAAGCTTGTTAATCCCTCACCATTTATGATATCCATCGCGGATGTGCCAAAATCTGCAGCCGTAGCGCTTGCCGAAACTGGATTAATAATATCCTGTGCTTGTGAAAAAGACACAGTGAAAAATAGGGCTAGAAAATTTAATAGTATGATTTTTTTCATGATAAACATTTTTTATTTTTAGTAAAAGCACTATTGCTTTTTTTGTAAAAGTAGAGCGCGTTTTAAGTGATTCAAACTCTTGTTTATCTAATGGAAACTTACTTATCCTAGGAGAAGATTTACCGATTGATCAACCGGTCGATTGCTGAATGAAAGATGATGATGGCGAAGTGGTGTGCTAGAACCTATAAGACATGCGCTAAATGAAGAGCATTATTCGCTTTCGGTTTGATAAGCGTCAAACCATAATTTAAAGTCGTCCTTTTTACGTCTAGATACTGGGACTTTAATGTTATTTGATAGTGCTACCATAAAACGATTTGGACCAGTGCTTATATGACTTCCGTTCACGATATGAGATTTATGACATCTGAAGAAACCTTTGTCATCCAGGAGCTCTTCAAGGTCTGCTAAGGTTTTGGAAACAAGTTTCTTTTTATTCTTGATGAGATGGATGTAGCTGTAATTACGTTCCCCTTCAATATGAATAATGTCTTTAAGCACTAATTGTAATTCGCCTTCTTGGGTACGTAAAATCAACCTTTGATCTGCAATGTTTTTACTGGCTAAGTTTTGTACAGCGAGCGTGACATTCTTGCTGCCCGACTGTTGTCCTACTCTTCTTTTGTACCTAATGATGGCCTTTTTGAGTTCTCCCAAATCAATGGGTTTAATTAAATAATCTAAGGCATTGAATCGGATGGCTTTTATAGCGTAATGGCTGTAGGATGTAATAAATATAGTTTCGAAATTGATTGTGTCTAATTTCGATAGCATTTCGAACCCCGTCATATCCAACATTTCAACATCTAGAAAAATCAGTTCGGGTTTATATTTCAATATTTTATCAATTCCCTCAGTGCCGCTATTTGCGATTCCCAGAATGTTTACTTCCGGGATATATAGCTTTAGTTTATCAGATAATAAATCTTGTATAAACACATCATCATCTATGATAAGACAATTAATTTTTGAGGTACTCATAGCTAAGATCTTAATTCAGAATATAAAGGTATGATTAGTTCTTCCAATTTGTAAGGTTTTGGAATGTAATTATTCATTCCAGCACTATAGCAGCTGTCAATTTCTGTTTTTAGTAAACTAGCAGTCATGGCAATGATTGGAGTATGGGAAGTTCTTCCTTCCGATTTTTCTATTGCTCGTATGGCTTTGGTTGCTTCGAATCCGTTCATTTGGGGCATTTGTACATCCATTAGTATCACATCAAAACTTTCTGCCTCAAACTTATCTACTGCTAAGGCTCCATTTTCAACTGTAACAAGTTGTATCCCTTCAATAAAGAAGGTCAAATCATCCTGAGCTATCATTTGGTTGAATGGATTGTCTTCCGCTATAAGAACACGAATGCCCTTGAGCGAATCGGTCATCATCTTTAACTTTTCTTTTGAAATGAAATTTTGTCCAACAGTATTGCCTTCAGGAATTGTGAGGGGTAATTCAAAAAAGAAGGTGCTTCCTTTGTCTTCGATACTCTGTACGCCAATTTTACCATTTTGTAATTCTACCAGTTGTTTAGAAATACTAAGGCCTAGTCCTGTTCCTCCATAATATCTATTCGTTGATGATTTCGCTTGTTCAAAAGCGCCAAAGATGGTCTTTTGTTTATCTGTTGGAATACCTATTCCGGTATCTGTAACTTGAAAATTGAGTTGATTATTTTTTAATTGCAACAAGAGTTCTACTTTTCCTTTTTCAGTAAATTTAATGGCGTTTCCAACCAAGTTTATTAATATTTGATTCAATCGTGTAGGATCGCCCATGACTAATTCGGGTACTTCTTCAGAAATACGGTAAGATAAAATCACCCCTTTTTCTTCTGCTTTGAATTTAAAAATCTGAAAAACATTTTCAAGTATCGATTCCAAATTCATCGAAATATTTTCAATTTCAAGTTTGCCCGCCTCTATTTTTGAGAGGTCAAGAACATCATTTAAAATCACGACCAAATTGTCGGAGCTTGTTTGGATTGCTTTCAAATAAACATCTTGATCTTGTGGATGTGGGTTACGTTCTAATATTTTAGTCATCCCCGAAATCGCATGCATGGGTGTTCTAATTTCGTGACTCATGTTGGCGAGAAACTGTTGTTTGTATTTTTCTGATTGCTCCACCTTTTCCTTTTGTTCTTCGATAATGAGTTTTTGCTTTCGTGTTAATTTGAGTCGGTTAAAAATAATTAGCGCCAATAGAGAGATTATTAGAAACCCTATACCTATCGCTACTGAAACTCGAAACTGGGCTTTGGTTTTTTGTTCTTCCAGGGCAATCTCTTTTTCGTTTTTGAGGTCATCGAGTGCTTTTTGTTTATCAAAATCCGTTTGAATTTGCAATTTCATTATTGCATTCTGATTGTCTTGACTATTCAAGCTATCTCGCATCTGAATATAGAGATCATTCATTTCGAGCGCCTTTTTATAGTTGCCAGTTGCTTTGTAACTTTCTACAAGAGAATATGATGTTTCCTTTATATTTTCTACATCATATACGTCTTCGAAAAAAACTAAGGCTTCATTGCCATATGTGATTGCTTGTTCATGTTTCTCTTGATCTTTATGAATTAAAGCGATTATTCTATTGGCAAAAGCAACCGCTTCTTTATTTTTAATATCTCGTGCTAATTGTAAGCCTTTCGTAGCGCTGGCGAGCGCCTCTTCTAGCCTGCCCTCGGCATGATAAATTCGGGCCATGTTTTGAGACAACTTTGCTATGTACGGAATGTTATTTGTCTCTTCGAAGAATGGCAAAGCTTTTTCTAAATATATTAAGGCTTCTTTATTCTTGCCTTGACTGCCATATATGCCGGCAATATTAGATAGACTGCCTGCCATTAAAGTTTTGTTCCCTGTTTCTTCAAAGTAGTTGAGATTAAGTTTGAGAAGACTAAGCGCTTCTTCTGGATTCTGCTGTTGCATATAAATGTTAGCCATAAACGATCGTACTCTCGTAAGACTGTATGCATCATTAAGCTCTTCGAATATTTTTTTTGATCGATTTAGGAATTCGAACCCCTTTGTGAGATTACCTTTTCTAACATAATTTTCTCCAATATCACCTAAGGACTTTCCAATGCCTGTTTTATCACCAATCTCTTCACTTATTTCTAGTATTTGCAAAAGATACTCTAAGCTCTTCTCAACGTCTCCCTTTTCATCAAAGACTCTCGCGATATTTCCCAATGAAGCTGCTTCTGCTTTTTGATTTTTTTCTTCTCGAGCTATTTTCAATGCACTATTTAAAACAGTTAAGGCTTTATCTGGATTGCCTTGTAGCAAATAATAGTCTCCTTGGTTGTTTAACGCTTCCGTAATAGCATTCTTATTGCCAATGGACTTTGCGAAGTCTAATTGTAATTGAGAATAATAAAAAGCACTATCGGGATTCTGAAAACGGAATCCTAACAAAGCTATTTTATTCACGGCATCTAATCGCACGCTGTCTGATATAGAGGAGTTGTTCCATATGGTTTTGAGGGAATCAATATTGACCTGAGCATTGGTCGCGCAAAAACATGAAATAAATGTAAATAGGATTAATAGCTGTTTGGTTTTCATGTAACGTGGTTTAAAAATTATTTTCCATAATTGATTGAACGTCCTTAATGGCTAGGTTTAGTTTAACGATGATGTTATCGACTAATTCGTTTAGATCGTTAAAAGGCATTGTTTCATACTCTAGTTCTAATTTCTTGATGGGCTGTACAACATCAGGAATTCCGAAAAACTGAATCTGGGGACTCATTTGATGTAAAATTTGTCGTGTCATTTTACGATCTTTATTCTTCAAGCTTTCTTTTAACTTGTTTATTCGCGAAGGAATCAATTCTTGAAACTGTAGCAGATATTTCAATGTCCTGTCTTTATCTCCTGATGCAATTCCAATTAAATTATGAGGGTCGATAAATTCAGTTTCCCAGTTTGTTTTCATAAAATCAGTTGTTAATAGGAGTTGGTATTTGCTTGTGTAAAATAGAACTAATTAGTTCAGTGCTAACGTATTTAATTAGGACTTTTAATTTGAATACTAAAGTTTTTAAAGTTCTGTTTAATAACTTATTTGTCAGACATTCAAATATAGATGGAGTAGGGGCTAGGGACAAGCAAAATCTATCCAAAGGGTGACCAATTATCAAAGGGTTGATCTAGCGGCAAACTATCCGTTGGATCTACTTAAAGTGGTTTTATTGGAATCCATATTTCCTCTTCATATTTGGATCATTGTTCTTGTATTTTTCTCCTAGAACCTTAAAGTGAGGTCTGTTATCCAATTGATATTTTGAATTAGGCAGCCAGGTCATAAAAATGTACTGAAATATACTGTTGTCAGCACTTGAGCCAATATGATCGAATACGGCATAATCACCACCTTTCAAGTTAAAGGTTTCCATTTCTTTTGGAACATCACTGAAGTCTTCTACTTCAACGGTTGCCCACTTTTCGAATTCGCTGTTGGGATTAAATTCTCTGAAATATGAAGAGTCATAGACTTGCATTGAAATCATAACAGCGTTAGGTCTATTCTTAATGTCTTTAATTTTAGGCGCAAAGCCTCCCCATAGTTGACCTGTTTTGTTGTTGTTCAAACTCATTTTTATGCGAT
>JBLIMR010000100.1:0-5767 GCA_047638815.1 Gammaproteobacteria bacterium | reverse complement strand
ATAAATATGCTCCGAAGGTGACAAAGTTTTCACCGGATTTTGATTTCCAGGATATTGATACCCCTGAAGATTATCGCCAATTAAGAAAACTCTCCTGTAAGTAAAACGTCTATTGGGTTTATTCAGTAATTATCTAATTACAAGTCAACCCGAAGTTTCCTAGGAATATTGAAAAGTCATCTCCATCTGTATCACCATCATCATCAAAATCTGTATTACAAGGAGGGACGGGACAGCTAAGTCCAAAGTTCCCTAAGAAAATTGAAAAGTCATCTCCATTTGTAATACCATTTCCATCGACATCTGTCTCACAAATCGTGGTGCAGTTTTCCGAAGGTAATGGTAATCCTAAAATAGCTACTTGGTGTACGTCATCAAAATAGAAGGTAGATGTTGCAGAGCCATTTCCTGTGTTTCCAAAATCAAACATAAATACAACCCTATCAAAGACAGTTGATCCCCAACTGGAGAAGTTCCAACTTAATGTCTCCCATTCACCAGTCTTTGTTGTATGCACATCTATTTCTGCCGAATTTCCAGGATTCGTCCCTTGTTCTAATTTCAGTTTTACCGTTGTATTAATCGGTGCATCAGTCCAAAGTCTTAAGGTGATGTAGTTTTCATTACTAAAGTCTAGGGGTCCGTCTAAAGTAAGATACGCTCCAGCCCAAACATCACCTCCATCTCTTACTATTTTAGCCAAATTTAAACTACAGTTGTCATCGATTTGGGGTATCAAAATGGCTTCTACTACTGCCGAACCACCATTAAAATTAGTGAAACTTGCAGTCATTGGTAAAGTTTCAAAATCAAATGGCAATCCTGTATCACCTACTATTGGAGTACACCCAGCAGGGTTATAGGTAAATGTCATTCTCCCCAAATTAAATTCCCCTTGGTCTGCAACCAATCTCAATACATGAACGCCAGCTGTTAATTCAATACTCCCCGTTTTACTATTCCAATTTCCCCAGTCACCAGTTGGGGCTAGTCCAATATTTGAACTGACTGGCAAGCCATCAACTTCAAAATAAAAAGGACCTCCACCATTACCGTTTCCAGAAGCATATCGAGCACTGAGGTCATAGCAACCTGTTGTTTGTACATTAACGGTATACTCCATCCACTCCCCTGCTGATATCCATCCAACTGTAGCACCTTCGCTAGCATCAGAGGCTCCATCAACATATTCAGTTGGTCTAAAATCGCCTTGATTGTCAATAGACGCATCAAAATATGATATGTTTTGGCCAATGCCTCCTTCAAAATAATCGTAGTGTCCTGCTTCTATAATTCCTGGAATGGCATGAGCTGACCCTCCAAAAGGCAATTGATCCCCAACTTGAATGGTTGCAACATTCGTAATGTTACATGCCGCACCAACATAAACTGCAGCATATATATTATGAATTCCCAGGGCAATATTGGCTATCGAATATTCATATGGTGCCGTTAAATCTTCTCCAAGCAAAGTTTCATTGTTGTAAAACTCCACTTTTGTTATTCCAGTTCCTGTGGTATTGGTCGTTAGGACAACAGGGTCATTTTCATCTGCCGCGTAAGTGTCCGGAGTTAGTATTCCAGTAGCGTCTATATCTCTATTTGTGGCCATGGAATTGGCTGGAACATTAAGAGTAAATCCATCTGAATAAGCTACCACAATCGGAGCATCTGAATAATTATGCGCAACATAAGTCAGTACGCCACTATCATCAAAAGCACTTGCAATTGGATAATTAGCAGTAATAGACGCATCAACAATCCCCATAGCATTTATACTATGTAACCAGTGATAGGTTTGTGCATCTGAAACACCAAATTTCAAAGATCTATTTGGATTAGAATCATACAAGTCTATCGCGGCTTGTGGGTCTATCATTGAAAGAAATTTCCAATATGTATCGTGCCATAAATTGGGATTCACTTCATTGCTTAAAATCCCAGTATTTACTGTTATCTCATTCCAAAGAGATTGTGTATAAGCTTGGTTGTGTCCCAAATATAAAGACCCGGCATGTATCGGGTACAATTCTATGCCATAGGAAGCAGCAATATCATTGGTCCAAAATGTACCATTGTCATAAGAATTACCCCAAACCCTAGAGACTAAACTATATTGTTGAGTCGGTTGAAAATTTCGGTTATAAACATCAAACCAATATTCTTCCACTGCCGTTTGCTCGGTGGTATAAAGATAGATTCCTAAATCTCTAATGCTATTATTTTCAGTAATCGTCCCCCAATGAATAAGTGATGATGCAAACTGCATACTTTCGGAAGATGATTCTTGATCGATTCCCTGTGGAAAAGTTGCGAATCCATTGGCCCAACTGTGTCCGGCATAAGGGCTGAAATTTCTAAGGAAAGGAAACGTTGGGTCGTTTCGGTCTTCTGATGCCGCATCTCTGATTAGTAAGTTGATCATACCACCCCACTCATCAACCCAACCAGGTTCAAACTGCTCCATAAATGATGCCGCATGCACAAAATAGCCCCAATGAAAATGGTGATCGTTCAGATTATTATCTTGTCCATGACCAGAAGGGTAACCTAACAATGAAGACCAGTTATTATCATAATAAAATAAAAATGCCACCTCTCCTGAATTGTAAGTTAACCAATCTTCCAATCGTTCCTTGATAGTCGCAACCATTTTGTCCCTTGCTTCTACATTACCTGTTTGACCTGCTATTCTGGCGGTTTGAACCAATCGATTCATGACTTGTCCCTCGTTATAAGAATCGGTCCAAACAGCCAAAGCGTCATTTTCAATTAGAGATATTTTACTATCTAAATCTGCTGGGTTAAATCCATCACTATAGTGCATCAAATTTGGTAATGTTGGTAGTATTCCTTTGAATGTATTTTCCACAATGAAACTATTGCCATCCATCGTTTTCATCTCCCCCCTTACAGTCGAGTAAATATCCTCATCCGGTGTCGGAGAACCGGTAGATAAATTACTCCATTGGTGCGGTAGCAATCCTTGAAGTACGTTTGTTTCAACGCCTTCTTTGACATCCGTAGTGACCGAGAATGTTGTAGACATTACTGAAGTTTCTTCATTATATGTCCATGAGGTGCTTGTATTGCTAGGGAAAACATAAGCATATTTCTTATACGCTTGTGCAGTTGCATTAACATTAACGGTACTCTGTGGTAGCATCGCCATTGACCAATATGTATTCCCATTCAAGGTAGATGTGTATGTACTTCCAGATTGAAACCAAGAACTGCCAACTGGCGCATAAAACACAAAATCGACTCCGCTTGTGGCGTTAGCAATAATCAGTAATTCATTTGAAATCGAAGCAGATCCAGAATTCACCTTAATTTCCACAACATCATTGGCATCTTTTTCAAAATAGACAAATGGCATCCCAATACCTGATGTCGCTTCTAGTTCATGTGAGCCATCATTCCAATTCATTGTAACAGTCCAGTCTGAATAATCAGACACAGTTACATGAGAGGCATTTAATCCTGTTAGGCCAATTTCTATTGGAGCAGAATCACCAATTGGTCCCCAAGGAATGTAGGTTGCAATCAGCCCTTGATTTATAGTCTTCAAAGTCATGGGATAATTAAACAAATTATCAGCGTGGTTTTCTTTTATCAATTTTGACCACCAATCATTAGTTGGAACAGGTTTTCCAACAGCATTTCCACTTAGTTGTGGCGTACCACTAGGAAACCAATTTCTACCAGCTACATCCGTTCCCGGAAAAACGGTTGTATAACTACCACTACCTACATCTACTTGGGCAGATAAAGTTAACGAGCTGAGTATTAAGATTAAAAACAATCTAAATTTCAAGAATAGTAATTGGTTTGGAAACATGCTTATGGTTAATTTTACCTAAAGGTATGTTTAATTGTGAAAAGAATCAAATGAGACTTTTACACAAACCTCATACGGTTTCCTAAATCACAAACCATTTCACATTCTAATTGACAAGAATTAAGTAAAATAAAGCGCTAAATTTATCTACTAGCATTCAATTTCTAACTCCAATAAGAGTTTATTTTCTTTTAATATTTTTTTAAAGAATCCTTTTCATCACTTCTTCGACCATCCTATCGCAATGTGAGAATCCGAATTCAAAGAGGTCGTTTATTTGTGTCAGTTGATTAAGATGTCCTCTCAATAAAGCCTTTGCATGATGATTACGGACCTTTACATTCACAATACTTATTCCGAGACAATTGGCAACTTGACTGGAAGTCATTCCCTCCACCTCTCTTAGAATATAAACTGACTTGTATTTGGAATCTAAAGAATCCACGGCTTTTTCAATTGTTCGTCTTAGTTCCATTCTCATCATTTCTTTTTCTGGATCGGAACTCAGTTGCCCTTTCATGTTTACAATCGTACTTAACTCCTTATTAATTTCAGTATCATCGATAGATTGAAATCGTTCTTTCTTTCTTAGTTTTCCTAGGCATTCATTAATCCCTATTCTAATCAACCAAGTTGAAAATGCTGCATTGTGTTTGAATTGATCTAGTTCCTCAAAACTCTTGAGATAAGTGTTCTGCATGAGATCTTTAATTTCTGCCTGATCTGTGATATAACTCCTGATGGCTCGATACAGCATTTGATTATGCCGTCTCAACAAAATTTCGAAGAGCTCCTTCTCCCCTCCTATTATCCTTTTAACAACATCACTGTCTGACAATTTCCGTCTGTTACCCCACTCTGATTTTAATAGTTCCATAATCTATTTTACATACCCTATATATGTGGATACAAGTATTTGATGCTTGGACTGCGATAAAGTTGCAGAATCCTGTAACTTTTTTTAAGCTGTTGCATCCAATGACTAAATCATAATTTCAATAACCGATGAAAACAGTAGCACAATTACAAAATTTACTTAGATATGCATTTGGACTTGTTCCGATCATAGCAGGCCTTGACAAGTTCTTGGGATTACTAACCAATTGGGGGAAATATGTTCCTGAAACATTTCCAATTGATATTGGACTCTTGATGAGCATTGTAGGCGTAATTGAGATCGTTGCTGGAATAATAGTCCTCACAAAACCAAAGATCGGTAGTCTAGTCGTAATGGGTTGGCTTATAGCAATTGCAATACTATTAATCATTGGAGGTCGATTTGATATTGCCGTGCGTGATTTAGTTATGGCCATAGGAGCCTATTCTCTTTATGTATTATCTGATAATAAAGTGCTCCAAACTGCCTAAATAATCAAGTCCATTTTCTTGAATTTCCAAAACGAATTATTTATAAATATTTAAAACAAAAGAACCATGATTAACTTAAAGATCAAATAAATATCCTGTCAACATAACCGGTTATAGTACTGCTAACTATAACGCGGCAATAAATGATGAACGCTATCCAGAATTAAAATCTGCAGATCGTTTTAGTTATACCACCCAATTACTTATTTCAACCTCAATAAATGACCGAATATCTTTCGAATTAGCTCCAGGACATGTCCGTCAAAACCTAGTATTCGATGCAACACAACAACATGATTAATTCGTTATTGGTTCGGGCTTACTTTATAAGTTATTTTCAAGTACATCTATCAATGCTGACTGTGCATATAACATGAATCGTTCGGTAAATTCTATCTATCAAAATCCTTTTACAATAGATTTAGATATCGAAATTGGAGGACATGTATTTCAACTATTATTCTCCAATGCACAATCAACAAATGAGTCTGGATTCCTGACAAAATCGGAAGGAGATTGGGCAACTGGAGATGTTTTTTTTTGGATTCAATATTGTGC
>JBLIMR010000099.1:0-5812 GCA_047638815.1 Gammaproteobacteria bacterium | reverse complement strand
GCAACTCCTGTTATTACAGACATGGTTATTTCTCCATCGAAACCATCACACGATTCGTCCACATATTCCGCATGTGCAAGATAATTGATACATGCAGCTTCTTGACATTTTGTGACTCCAGCTGATATTTCATCCAATAAATTGGCATTGACATGAGCCTCCATTTGATCAATTTGCCCTTCAGAGAACATATACATGCATGCATCATCAACGTAATCCATGTATGACATCCAAAGCACTGGATCAGTGCATGTGTCATCTCCAAAGTTTGGGCAACCATAGAATGGATCTGAGGTGATCGGTGTGTCAGCTATACCATCAGCATCAGTTACACATCCTGCACCAAACGGATGATTTAGAGAAAAATAATGTCCCACTTCATGAGTAATTGTTCTGCCTAGGTTAAATGGTGGATTAACAGTATTACCACCGCAACTAACCGAACCAAAAGAACTTGTTCTACAGGTAACACCACTACCATCAAGCGTTCCCCCCAGAGGTGAATATCCCAAAACTGCTGGGTTAGTAGGTTCCGGTACATCTCTCACCCAAAAATTCAGATATCCCATCCAGGCAGCATCATTATCACCAGTTGTTGCATCCAGGGTTATTGCAAAATCTCCATCATTGAGTCCAAATCCTGGCGGGTGATTTAAAGATGCCAAGCAAAACTGAATACAAGACTCTTTATTGTTAATTCCATTTAAAAAACCTGATGCTTGAGCATTCGCCCAATCTCCAATATCTGTATTCGTTCCAGCAAAATCAAGATTCATTCTTTCAACCTGATCCAATGCCATTTCTTCTGCACAGGCAGCATCGATTCCAGTTCCTTGGTAGTGCACAGCCACCGGTATCAACCAAGGATTGGCACAAGGGGGCATTTTACCTAAAACAGCGTTATCAGCAATGTACTTTTTAGTTCTGGCCTTATTTGAATTGTACTGAGCGGCATATTCCGCATTTTGCATTAATTCCGCATGATGCTCATCTGCTGAACATCGGTGGATTCCATCACTATTTTGACCGATAAGAACAATTCCGGAAGAAAAAGTGATAAGTATTAGGATGACAAATTGCTTCATAAAAGTCAGTAACAAATTTCACATCAAATATAATAATGAAATCCCCTTGGAAAATATCGATTAACAAACATTTATTGGAAGGCTATTTCTCGACATTTAACACAGGATCTGAAATCAAGAATAGGACCACAAACAGCTGAACAACAAGAACTAAGCGTTTAGTTCAAATTCTAAAATAGCTTCATCTAATCCTATAAACAAACGTATCTTTGCCGACCCCAATGAAAAAGAGTCAAATAGCCAATAACCCCAAGAAATCTTCATTTATTGAATTTGTAGCATTAATGGCTATCATGACGTCATTGGTTGCATTCACCATTGACTCGATTCTACCTGGTCTCTCTCTCATAGGGGACGATCTTAAAGTTATCAATCCCAATACGAATCATCTCCTTTTATCCATGGTTTTTCTTGGTCTTTCAATAGGTCAATTGTTAGCTGGCCCTTTCTCTGATATATACGGGCGTAAAGCCGTAGTATACTTTGGCTTAGGACTTTATGTCATTGGGACTACGCTCAGTTTTTTTAGTCAAAGCTTTACGGTGATGATCATTGGCCGATTATTACAAGGTCTTGGATTAGGAGGACCTCGAATTGCAAGTATCGCGATGATTAGAGATCAATATTCAGGGAATGCCATGGCGAGAGTAATGTCATTTGTTATGGTTGTATTTATTTTCATCCCTGCTGTTGCTCCGTATGCTGGTCAAGGAATAATGAGTATGGGTAGTTGGCGAACTATTTTCTTGTCTTATCTGATCTACGCATTTCTCTTGCTAATATGGTTCCACTTCAGGCAAGAAGAGACATTACCAGTTGAACGAAGGACAGCATTCTCTATGAATGAGATTATGAAGGCTGTTAAATACATCTTCAAGAATAAAATAACAATGGGATACACGCTTGCATCTGGTTTTATTTCTGGCGCGTTCTTGGGATATTTAAATTTATCGGAACAGATATTTGCCAAACACTATAATCTGGGGGAGTTATTTCCTCGTTATTTCGCATTGCTTGCAATTGGGCTCGGATTGGCCTCTTTTCTAAATGGAAGAATGGTTATGAAGCTGGGCATGACCTTTTTAGCCAAATGGTCCGTAGCTGCGCTTTTCATATGGTCGGCAGCATTTACAGCATACGATTACTTTACCCCAGAAGGGCCCTCTCTAGAGCTATTTTTAGTTTTTCTTTTGGTTGCGCTCTTCTTTATTGGAATACTATTTGGCAACATGAAGTCTCTTTCCATGGAACCTCTTGGTCATATTGCTGGAGTTGGTGCTGCGGTCGTGAGTGCTATGTCAACCCTAGCAGCTGTGCCCTATAGCATCCTAATCGGTCAGTATTACAATGACAGTGTCTTTCCTTTGATGGTCGGATTTACCGTATGCAGCCTAGTCGCAGGGTTAATTATGGTTTGGACTAGGACTAAATAATTTTAACCTCGTTGGACTTTCGCTATTCAACCTAATTTATTACTTTTGTAACAGAAAATAGGGAGTAAAGCACATTCTTCTAATTGTGTTATTCTCATATTGATAATTTTAAAATCTTAAGTCGTGGTAAATTCAATAACATTAGAGTCAGGTAAAATCATTGAAAAATTGCAAAAAACAGTCAATGAAAAAGGAATTGAAGTAGATTCTCTAGTGTCTGACTTGAAGAGCTTGAGAGAAATTGCAGTTGACAAGAAACACCCAAGATTGGCCATGACCCTAAGATTGACTTGCGAGCATCTAGCGGAAGAAGAAGGTTTTATGATACCAATTCCTGAGGAAATGGAAGTTGACGAAGAGGGAAATGAGGTAGGTTTTTCTGATCAAGGTGACTTGGAAGAAAATGTTGAACTACAGAAAGAAAGTCTTAACTACCTTTTCGCAATCATGAGTGATACTAGTAATAAGTCAAACTACGCAGAACTAAAAGAGTACAATAATGCTCTTAAGGACTACTAAGATCTTATTTACTTAACCAAGATCCTCCAACGGAAATTACATTTTCCAAATCAAGTATAGTTTTGTAATTCTCTTGTGAAATACCACCTGTTGGGCAAAACTTCACTTCAGAGAATACTGCTTTATAAGCTATAAGGGCACCTAACCCTCCTGCTATATTTGCAGGAAAAAGTTTGAATGTGTTTAGACCCATTTCCATTCCTTGAATAATTTCGCTGGGGCTCATAACTCCCGGAATAAATGGAATACCACTTTTTGACATGGCATCGATAAGTTTAGAAGATGAACCTGGACTTACCAGAAAGTCAACACCTATTTCTTGAACCGTTCGCACTTGTGCGGCATTAATAAGTGTCCCCACGCCTATTTCGAGTTTCGAACCGAAATCCTTTTTCGCTTTTTTTATGGCATCGATTGCCACATCAGATCTTAACGTTAACTCGATGCAGCCAATATTACGTTGGATCAACAGATCACATATCGGTCCAACTTCATCCAAGTTTGTAATATTAACCACTGGAATCAATGGATGATTCTCTAATATTTTTCTTATTCCGTTTTGTATCATTCTCTTTTAAAATAATATGGAGGCACCCTCTTCACTTTCTCCGATGATATCTCTCAAATTTTGAAATAACTCACGCCCGTAACCAAAGGCTTTATTATGTGGTAATACCACATCGGGTCTTTTCAAAACCTCTTCAATGTTGAGGCATGTCAATTCTCCTTTTTCAGCATCAAGTCTTAACATATCTCCATCTTGCAATTTTGATATAATTCCTCCTTTAAGCCCTTCAGGTGACAGATGTATAGCTGAAGGAACCTTGCCAGATGCACCGGACATACGACCATCAGTAACCAAAGCTACTTTGAATTTATTGAATTGTAAAATACCAAGGATTGGTGTCAATTTATGCAACTCAGGCATTCCATTAGCAGATGGCCCCTGATACCTCAAGACAGCAATAAAATCTCTATTCAGTTCTTTTCGATCAAATGCGGCCATAATTTCATTCTGATCCTCGAATACCAAAGCCGGTGCTTCGACAATATAATGTTCTCTGGCCACAGCAGATGTTTTGATCACAGATCTTCCGATATTGCCTGAAAGTATTTTCAAACCACCAGTAGCTTCAAATGGGTTTGAAGCACTTCTTAATACATCTTGATCAATTGATTCCTCCACCCCATATCGCCATTCGAGATTTCCATTTTCCAAATATGGCTCTTTTGTATACTTACTCAAGCCTTCTCCTTTGATGGTCGTTACATCTTCATGAAGCATCCCGTTTTCCAATAATGTTTTTATAAGATAAGTCATACCTCCCGATGCTTGAAAGTGATTGACATCTGCTTTTCCATTTGGATATATCTTACAAATGGATGGCACTACTTCTGAGAGGTCTGAGAAATCTGTCCAATCGATAATAATACCCGCAGCTCTTGCAATGGCGATCATATGAATGGTATGATTTGTAGAACCTCCAGTTGCCAGAAGTCCAACCAAACCATTCACTATCGTTTTTTCATTGATGATTTTATACAAAGGCGTGTAGTGCGCTCCTTGATAGGAATTCTCTTTCGCAGTTCTCACCGCTTCTTCCGTCAATGCATCTCTGAGTTTAGAATCCGGGTTAACAAAAGATGATCCGGGAAGCTGTAGACCCATTATTTCCATCAGCATTTGATTGCTGTTGGCTGTACCGTAGAAAGTACAAGTTCCAGGAGAGTGATATGAACTCATCTCACCTTTCAATAAAGCTTCTCGACTTATTTTCCCTTCAGCATAATCTCTTCTAATCTGTGCTTTCTCATCATTAGATATCCCTGTTTGCATGGGTCCACCTGGAACAAAAACGATAGGCAAATGACCAAATCGCAATGAACCAATTAAAAGTCCTGGAACTATTTTATCACAAATCCCCAAACACATACCAGCATCGAAAGTTGCATGAGATAAAGACACTGCTGTAGAAAGTGCAATGACATCCCTACTAAATAATGACAATTCCATTCCCGGTTGGCCTTGAGTCACGCCATCACACATAGCAGGTACCCCGCCAGCAACCTGAGCAACCGCTCCGTGCTTCAATGCCGCCTTTCTTATTTTATCAGGATAATTTTCATAGGTTTTGTGTGCAGATAGCATGTCATTATAAGCAGTGACAATTCCAATATTGGGTCTCACCACATTTACAAGCTCCTCTTTATCTTCTGGTCCACATCCCGCGAAGGCATGTGCTTGATTGCCACAACTCAATGTCTCTCGATTCACGCCCTTCATCTCTGCTTGCATCATCTGATCTAGATATGCTGCACGTAATGTTTTACTCTTTTCTATGATCCTCTCGGTCACCTTCTTAATAGCCTCTTTCAATCTCCAATGATATTATAGTACGAAATACCAAAAGTACTAAAAAGCAATGCAAAAAAAGAATCTAGGGGAAATCCCTGATTTTTTTAATCGGGGCATTACCCTGACAGAAATTTTGAATTCCGGAAATACTTTTGATCCAACAATAAAAACAAATATCATGAAACAATTAGTAACTATTCTTTTTTTAACATCTTTTCTTCCATCAATATGGGCACAGGAAGTAATCTCCAGCGGTGGCGATAGCTTTAACAATGGTAACATCCAATTGGATTGCACCATCGGAGAGCTTGCTACTGAAACCATTTCCTCTGGCTCAATTCTTAGTCAAGGATTCCATCAAGGTTATTACTCAGTAACTTCTATTGGAATGGGAATTCAGTAATGACAAAGAACATATA
>JBLIMR010000098.1:0-5836 GCA_047638815.1 Gammaproteobacteria bacterium | reverse complement strand
TTCGGCCGTCTCGCTCCATGCGGTGTTGAATCTTTAGTAGCTCTCGCTCGTCATTTGTAAGCATGAGAGTATGGTGCAATTTTTCGAAAATTAATGACAAGCCGATTCTTCAATCACGATGGGTATACACCTGAATAGTTAATCCAAAAGCAGCGTTTCGTAATTTTAATACACGACCTAGAAGAAATAGGATGTTCTTATTTGAACAAAATCATCCTTTTCCAATGCCTTTATTGGACTATCTAATCCTTGATTAATAAATAGTCTGGCATCGGCCTCTAGTTTCCAGTTATTGTTAATTCGATGAGAGGCTTCAAGTGCCATCAACTGACCTGTATTTTTTAAATCGGTCGTTATCCCTCCTAAGAATTGCGTATCATCAACGTTATTTAGTATGTATCGAAGCCCTGTAAAAACATCATTTTGTAAATTTGCAGTTGGTGCTGAGGAGTCCCGTCCATCATAGTGACATTCCAATAAGAGACCCAGGTCATGATTTGTTTCAAAAATCCCGTAAACTGAATATTCCCCTCCGGCAGTAACGGCTCCGAAATACTTACCGTGTCCTCCCCGTCCAATTACTTCAAGCTTCCAGAGCCATGATCCAGTTGTATACTGTAGATCAAGGCTCGATTGGTCAATAATCTCATAGAAAGGAATTAGCTTCTCTGATTCTTCTAGTAGCGTAGGCTCTCGGCTAGTTCCATGGAAGTGTGCTAATCCCATATCCCATGCATCAAAACTATGTTCATACCGTAGGGCAACATCGGGGTACATTTCTTTTGCTTTACTTGAATAGCGTGCATCCTTCGTCTGTACTACCAATGGACCACGTAAGCGCCCTTTTTTCCCTACAAAAGTACGCTCTCGAAAATAGGGTAAATAAAAGAATCTGACTGTTCCCCAGCTCTGGAATGTTGCAAGCTGAAGCATTGGTTGGCCAAGCCGATCTTCTTCATCTACGTCCTCTACACCATCTACTTGATTGATAATATCTACTAAATGATGCGACTCCGTTACTCCCCAATAAACTTTACTGATCCCTGCACTAAATTCCCAATCTCCATCTGCATAAAGCCAATCAAATTGGCGCACGTCAAAATGTGTTCGTCTACTATCGATTGGATCTAAGCGTAGAAAAAGTTGAGATGTGAATATATTATTTTCATCATCACTAAGATGATAATATTCTGGTTCAATGATTAAGCTCGGTTTAGAGCCATGTTTTTGCTCTGGATACGTTCCATCGTTAAAAAATTGACGATGCTCCATAGCAAAAAAACCTGTAAATTCTCCAGCGCTAACAGGAGATGCTATGCAGCATAAAAGTAGAGGAATAAGGACTCTATTTAATCCGCTTGAGAGCGGCTTGAGTAAAGTCTGCATCTGTCAGTCCTGTTTTAAATTCATAGAAAGTAAATTCCAGATCGGTTCTTTTTTCTGTCTGATGGTTGTTCATTGTCCATTTGTCTGCACGCCAATATTTCTCTAGGTATTGCTTATAGTCTATAAAATTTTGTGTTTTCATCAGAGCATCTTTACGATCATAAAAATCAACTTTTTGAACTCTAAACTCTTCTGTATCTACCCAAACAATACGTTTTGTATATCCAGAATATTCATATTTTGGCCTTGCCTCAAGCTTAAAGCACTCTACTCCCTCCTTACCAGGGCATTCCTCTATGGCTAAAAATTTCCAAGAGTATTTTCCAATTTCATTCCCGGTGATATCTTCATAAGCAAATTCACTGCCTACAAAGGGACCTGATTTATTATTAGATGAAATACGTTTCACCCTCTTTAAACTGGGAAGATATAGCCATTGCTCATCTTGCTCGAGAATTTCAGCAAATGAAAGTAACGCAGTACCTTTTACATCTCTAGGGCTCTCAAACACGATTAAGGATTTATCCCCCATCGAGCGATCTTGACGCTCCAGTGTTCGTGTTGTCATTTTACGATAACTTTCTTCTCCATAGGCATTTTTCATGGTCATATTCATAACTGAACGTTGGTCAACAAACCCTAAATCTCGATCATCAAACTCAACAGCGATAGCTTCACCGACTTCCTCTGAGGACCCCAGCATTAATAGTTCATCCTTGCTACGCTCTGCATACGCACTTGTCCCTAAAATAAGGCTTATAAATAATGTGCTACACAAGGTCATCATAAATTTCATGTCACTCTCCTTATTTTTGAACATCTTTTATTGGGATCATTTTTCCTTATCCAACCAAACCAATAATGGTGGGAGAAAGAAAAAGTCTACAAAGAGGGCTCCGCCAATAACTATTGCTGTCAATAATCCCATATGACTATTCATCTGAAATCCTGACTGTGTAAGTATTGCGAATCCAAAAACTAGCACAACTGTTGTTACGAAGAGAGCTAGACCTACATTGCGGAAGGCATATTCTACTGCCTCCTTGGCTCCTAGCCCTTTTTCGTTACGAGCTCGCAAATATTTGCTCAAAAAATGCACTGTGTCATCAACAATGATACCAAGACTCACAGCTGCTGCGATTGCAACAGCCATGTTAATCTCCTGAATGAACAAGCCCCATAAACCATACCCTATTGCTATTGGAGTAATATTAGAGATCAGGCTAATAACTCCCATTCTAAAGCTACGAAGAGCTACCATAATAACCAAAGAAATTAGCAGAAGAGACATTAAATTGCCTTTCATCATACCACTGATATTACGTTCTGAAATATAGGTAAACATCACTGCTGGAGAAGTCGCTAAAGAATGCATGTAGCTTGGGGTGTTCTCCTTTAGCCACGTTTCAGAACGGTTCTTAAAAGCCCTAATCCCTTTTGTAGAAAGATCTTTAAGGGTCACTGTGACTCTAGTTGCTGATTTATCTATATTGACCCGATCATTGATATCTAAACCATAGGGTAAGCTAAATTCATAAAGAAGTAGGTATTGAGCTGCCATCTCAGGGTTATCTGGAATATTATACCACTCCTTATCATCAGCATGCATGTTCATATTCAAACGTTTAAAAACATCGGACATAGAAAATACATGATCTACTTCTGGCTGACCGCGCAACCATTCAGTAAATTCATTTAAATTATTAAGGTATTCTGGTTGGCTTATACCAGAGGCTCCATTTGATCTTAGCGAATACTCTACCGCATAAATCCCACTAAGATTTTTCATCATAAATTCAGTGTCAGGACGGAAAGAGATGCTTTCGTCAAAATATTTAACAAACTGATCATTCACGTTGATACGGGTCATCATCGAACCGAGAAATGCAATTATAATAATACTCGTTATCAAAAAGACTTTATATCTTTTGGTAATAAATCTACCCAGACGATCCATTGGAGTAGCTTCATTTTCTTCACTTAGTTTAATTCTAATCGGCAGTAAAGTAAGAATCGCCGGTAAAAGCACCATGGAAAAAAAGAAGGCTGCACCAATGCCAAAGGCTGTCATATTCCCTAAGTGCCAAAATGGTGGCGACTCTGAAAAGTTAAGTGATAAAAATCCAATAATCGTTGTAAGGCTTGTAAGGAACACTGGCTGAAGGTTAACCCGCAAACTCTCAAGGATAGCGTCCTGTTTTTTCATTCCAGTACGCATAGAGGCAAACATTGAAATAATGATATGGATGCTGTCGGCAAGCGCAAGAGTTAGAACAATCGTTGGCGTTGAAGCTGAAGGAGGAGTCAAAGGAAAGCCAAGCCATCCACCAAAACCCATAGCTGCTATTGCAGAAAACATGATAACGAGCATTGTGCCAAAAGTAGCAACCCAGTTACGCAATATCACAATCATCATTACGCTCAACACGAGGTACATGAGCGGAACCAGAGTGACCATATCTTTCAATGACGACTCCATGAATGCGTTGTTCAAAAATACAAACCCAGAAGGAACAATTTGAATATTCGGATATTTTGATCTATATTTTTCTACTAACTCACGAGCTATCGCCACAGTTTCTGGAATTTCCATCATATCTTTACGAGGCATATTCACAGTAACATTGATACCTGTCGTTTTCCCGTCCCTATTCAGTAACTTTCCCACAATTGTGGGCTCATTTAAAGCCACTTGTCTTCTCTGATCTAACTCTTCTTGGGAATAACTTTTAGGATCCTTTTCTACTAAATCAATGACTGTTAGATCATCACCCTCAGCATATGTGTGTTGAAAATTCGTGATCGAGTCCACTCTTTGAGCAAATGGCAAGCGCCATCCTTCATAAGTCAGCTCCTGTACAAGCTTGAGGACTTCGGGCTGAAAGACATCACCGGTTTTCGGCTTAATGGTGAATAGAATGTTATCGGTTTGCGTATAGACTTTTTCAAGTTTCTCAAAAGCAGCTAAATCAGGGTTGTCCCCCGCGAAAAATACCCGGTAATTATTATCAAATTGAAGCCCCCTCAACCCAATACCTGCTGTAAGTAAAAACACTACCGATAATAGAATCATTTTCCATGGATTCATAACCATATAGGTTATAAAGCGAGCAATAGCATTCTCAGGTTTCGACATACAGCTTCCCCTTTTGTGGATGCGGACGATAGACTTTTTTTAATTATTTTTTGAGAATAGGTATTCTTGAATCCCATGTCAAGGACTATAAAATAAAAACTACAAGATTGTAGTCTTGAGTGGCGCGAGTGCTGTGTCTATTACATTTTTAATCATTGTTTCAGCTAAAGCAGACTTAGAAAGCACAGCAATTCCTAACATCGTATTCGTTAGGTGATCTGCAAGTGAATCTATATTAGCACCTTCCTTTATCTCACCTTCAGATTTTGCCCTTGCTAGGGCTCTCCGAAAAGCGATACGAATTGAATCCACAAAACTCGTCGCTTTACAAGATATCTCAACGTCATGAAAAGCTAGTTCTATAGATGCGTTACAGGCTAAACAGCCATATTTAGCCTCTTCTGTCCCTATGCGATTTCGTATCATATCGAAGTGATTAAAAATAGACTGAAGTCCCGCAGAATCTGAAAATAATTCCTCCATCAAAACGTGTATTACCTTAGTGCGGTAATGATCTAAAGCTTTCATGAAGAATGACTTCTTATCTCCAAATGAACTATAGAGTCCACTGCGACTTACTCCAGTAGATATGACAATATCGTCGATAGAAGTTGCGCTGTAGCCTTTCTTCCAAAACAGCTCCATAGCACCGTTTAATGCTTGTTCCTCATCAAACTCTTTTATTCTCGACATAGGAGACCCTCAACTTTATTAGAATGCTTATTCTAATATACCTGATTTTACTAGTCATACGTAAAGTATTCTTTTAAAAAAAATAAGAAGTTTTGCAGAACGATTGATGAAATGAATGCAAACAAGTTTATTGATGGAAAGGTGGCTAGATCACTCAAATATTTTTTCAAACATGCCTTTCAAACAAAAAATCCTAGCAGAACATTCTACTCGTCCATAGATAGCACAAAAGCACAAAAGCACAAAAGCTAATTTCTGGAAAAACAGCTTTTCATATCAAAAAAAACTGGGACTATACTGCTGGCTACCTTCTTGCCCAAGACCCAATATCGCATAACTCCCATACATGGATCAATCGCTACAATCAACTTAATCCAAATGAGCAAAAGAAACGACGTGCAGCTATTTTCAAACAAACAAAGACAGCTTCAAGTAATGGCTTTTATACAGAAAGCGGACAGCTGATTCACCTAGACCAAATCCTCACCAATCTAATGCAGAAGGCAACCTATCTCGACGCCCATCCCAGAGCTTTAAAAAACGCAGGTAAACACCAATCGACGATCGTAAATGTATATAATATGACAACTACCGACCTTCTGCACAAAATGCTACAAAATG
>JBLIMR010000097.1:0-5889 GCA_047638815.1 Gammaproteobacteria bacterium | reverse complement strand
AAATTCACCTGGTAGTGTCAAATTACTTACTTGACCATTAGGAGATTCTTCTATTCTTATGCAACCGCCAGGATTTCCTTCATCCGCATCATAAAACATCACCCCATCTCCCTCAATCTGAAAAAATAACTCTTCCTCAGAATCGAAATCATATTCAATCTGTGCAAAACAGATGTTTAAACTGAATGATAAAATACAAATAAGAATATGTTTAATTTAATAAGCCCCAAATTAAATTTTAATGCAATTTAAGACAAAAAATATAACTGACAGCTATCTATCGTAGATAGAGGGTCGGCTTAATGGTTGTGCCCTAAGTTGCTAGTGATTTTTGCCCTCTCATTAAATAAAGGTCCTTATCATGAACGAAAAGGAACTTAATTTATTGATTGAAATTCGAGTAATAACTCTAAATGATTTTCAAATAGAAAACCTAATCTAATTGTTCGATTAGAGAATTATTAATTATCCAGTACAAGTTTATATCTATTGCGTTAACCGCACCATCCAGGTTGAAATCTGCTTCATCGTCAAAGTAATCATATGCACCTCCATTTTCTACTCGCCAGAATAAGTTTTTATCAAAAGAATTTATCTGACCATCAGAATTAGCATCCCCAGCTACCATGACGTTGTCTCCATTGATTTGTTTCACTGGATTATTTCCAAAAATATTTGTCCCTGATGAACGAAAGTCGACAATTGTAAACTGTCCAACGGGAATACTTTCAGCCGTTCGAATACCTAAATGATTTCTATGTTTAATCGCTAAATGAACTGATCCTATTCCCAGGTTATCTGCCACCAATAATGATTGTCCATCCTCTGATACCACATTACCATTTCTAAGAAGTAAGACTGATTTTGACTGTATGATTAAAGATGGGTCCTGTGGATCTCTAATTTCTAACAACAACCAATCGACCACAGCAAATGGTCCAATGACCATCATCATACTAGCAGTAGTAGTCTCTCCTCCTCCCTTAATATGATTATAACCAAATGTAGTAAAAGGCTCCGTCAAAGGAAGAAAATTATTCGTTCTTAATAAATCAGTCATCAAACCGGAAGCTGAATCATATGGGCCTTCCAGAAATACATTCAACTCTATCGAAAGCTCGTCACACACATCACCAACATTATCGAAATCCGAATCTTCTTGACCTGGATTAAAAGTCCCAACACAGTTGTCACTGAAATCTCCAACTCCATCCCCATCCATATCAAGTAAAGTTCCTTGACAAATGCATATTTCTGAAACAATATCATTAACTGTATTATTGTTTCCATCATCACACGCTTCTCCTTTTTCTGGGTTGTCGATGACTAATCCTGTGCCATCTGTCTCTCCTGAACATAAATCACAACCTGAAGCAAAAATACAAGATCCGTTACTAACAGTGACTTCAACATCAAAATTACAAGCAGCAGGATTTAGACAGCCATAAACAAACATGCCCTGACATAACCCACACTCAACAATCACATCGTCAATGGTCTTTGACTCACCATCGTCACACGCATCTCCTATTTCAGGAAAATCAACTATAAATCCATTTACTCCAGCCTCTTCTGAACAACCATCACATCCAATTGGATTGATACAGGATCCATCATCTAATGTTGCCTTAAAGTTGTAATTACAGGCGGTTTCGTCCATACATCCCAAACGAAATTTCCCCTCACAAACACCGCAATCTATATAACTATCATTTGAAGTCTCAAAAATTCCATCATTACAAGGTGCACCTATTTCTGGTAAATCAACCACGACACCTGTACCATCTGTTTCACCGCTGCACGCATCACATCCAAAAGGCAGAATACAAGAACCATTATCTACTACTGCCAGGATGTTGTAATTACATGCTACTGGCGATGTACAACCAGAAATATCAACTCCCCCACAGATAAAACAATCAGTAAAAACATCATTCAATGTGTTTATATTTCCGTCATCACAAGGATCACCTATCTCTGGATTATCAATTAAAATTCCCAATCCATTCTGTTCTCCAGAACATACATCACAACCCCCAGGAATCAAACATGTTCCATCATCAATTGCCGCAAGATTGTTATAATTACAAGCTTGAGAATCAGTGCAACCATCAATCGCTTGAACAAAATTCACTTCAAAATCGAATGCATCTGCTTCCCATCTATCATCCCATTCCAGTAAATAAGTTTCACCTTGAACTACGTCAAATATTGTAAGAGAGGTGAAATTTTGTCCACCATCATCATCCGAAATAACACAATTCAAGTTTGCACAATCCCCACTATAAATGGATATTCTAGTATCAGGGAGGTCTGGATCAATCTGGGAAGTAACTAGGCATGATCCACTCTCTGATGCTGTATACGCATACCATATTGCATTAACAGCTTCAAATGCGCAATTGTTAGATGCGCCAGCTCCAGCAAATGCTCCTGGTGAAGTAAAAATCCCCTCACTAATATTAATCGCATTATTGCAATCCGCATTTAGAGGAATAAGTGTACCAGCGCACGTGCAATCATTTTGTATTATGTCCAATGCGGTTAACGCATTTGCATCATTACAAGCAACTCCAGGATATATTCCAGCATCAAAAGGTGCACAATCATTTTCATTGAGAAAACCATCTCCATCAATATCCCCATCACAAACATCTCCTATACCATCATTATCATTATCCGATTGACTTGGATTAGCAATGCTTATACAATTATCTTCGGTATCATTGGTTCCATCACCATCCGTATCAATTCCAAATGGAATTAATGTAACCTCAAAATCAAATTCTTGATCATCCCATCGATCATCCCATTCTAAGTAATAACTATCACCAGCTGCAGCAGTAAAGGATGCTGTTGAAGTAAAATTTGTCCCTGAATCATCATCTGAAGCAAGACAGGTTAAGGAACCACAACTTCCAGTAAATATAGAAATCCTTGTGTCGGGTAAGTCTAAATCAATACTTGAACTAACCGTTACAATTCCCGAGTCAGAAGCAGTATATAGATACCAAGAAGCATCATCAACAAGATCACCTGAAAAACACAAATTGGACGCCCCATCTATTCCCTGGGTGTGTCCGACCTCCGTATACAATCCTTCCGAAATTTCAGTAGCTAACTGACATTTATTGTTTTGGAAAAGTTCGCCATTGGTCACTCCCTGAAGACATGTAGAATTTATGGCAAATAATTGAGTCAAATTATCATCTAGATATACTTCAGTTAATTGAGTAGATCCATCATACAACCAAGAGATACCTTCTGCAGCCAATTGATAATCTTGTATTGGCAATCGAATTATTACTAATTCCGTATAATTTGGAAAAGCACTCACTAACTTTCCTGGTTGAGTCACCAATGTAAAGTCGAAAGTGAAATCACCATTCCCATCTTGCAAAACAGTTGCCGGTAGGTATTCAGGTGGTTTTACAGAAGCTAACAATATCGAAGGTTGCCCAAAAGCTGCTGGGTTGGCATGAAACTGCAAGCTTGAACTTCCTAAATTAAAAGCTTGATCTCCAAGGATTCCGATGCTCACATCAAAGTTAACACCATCATTAGCTACCTCTTCTATTATCAAGCAATATTCTTGCGAGAAATAAGAGGAATTTATCAAAAGTAGAAAAAGTATAGTAAGTACCTTTTTAAAATAAAGTTTGGCTATCATAATGTTATTGCGAATTCACAATATTTTTTCAATCACTTTTAAATAGATGACATTAAGTATTCATATTTGAAAGAAATCTAGAGACTTGGTCTATGAAGAATTTGATCGTTCTTCTTCTCTTTTTATTGATAGTTCGTCTTTGGTTAATTATTGGATATAGTTTAAAGTCTTTATGGCTAATTGTTATATTCACTCTCAGCCCCACTAAGTTAATATTTATTTCTTAACTACACCAGTGGCTTATTCATAAATAAAATTTACCGTCAACTTATTGATTTTGTGTTCATTAGATAAACATGAGCTGATGTGCCACAAATACAAATTGATCGAAATCCTCGCGAAGAGCCCAAATGTTCTTCACAAAAAGGAGTTAACATTAAGTAAATCAAATCTACTAAACGACCCCAATAATTGCTATTAGATCAAATTTAAATCAATAATTATGTCCAAATTCAAGTGATTGGCTGAATCAACTGTAATATTGTCAAATCTTCATGACTGATATAATTTCATAAACTTGAGATGAATCCTCTCGAGCTTATGTAAGTATCGTAGTCTAAAAAAATGGAAATGAAAAATTCAAACATTATTATCACTGGTGGAAGTTCTGGTATTGGAAAGGCTACAGCCGAAATACTTATTAATAAAGGAGCAAATGCTCTGATCACTGGACGAAATGAAAAGAAATTGATTGGGGTTGCAAATACCATTGGAGCCACTCCCCTATTATTTGATATTAGCGATCTTGATGTTGTCGATGAAAAATTTATCGATGGCGGCTCTAATTTATATAGCGGACAATTAGCGAGCTATAACAACCAATTCTATTTTGCACATGTACATACAGATATACTCAATTTAAATGATGAATTCACCTTGCCTCATGCTGGGAATGGGTTGTCTTATCCCTACATCGGTAAATTATCAGTAGAGTGTGAATGTGCTGAAGAGCCAAGTGGCATTGAAGAAAATGAAATCGGGCTAAACATTTATCCTAACCCGCATCCAATGGAGTTTACATTGATAGTTACTTTGACTACGCTGCTATTGAATTAATTGACATTAGCGGCATGACTATTATATCTGAAATCTTACAAGGTGGATCAAATTATATTGATCTCACTTATTTTGATTCGGGAATATACAATCTCGTTTTACAAGACAATGTTGGTGTTATAATTTCAAAGAAAAAAATCATTAAGCAATAAGGCTATTACTTACAACATTAAGGTGAATGTCGATTGAGCTAAAAGAATATAGGTATCTTTAAGTTTCATAACCATTGATTCATTGAAGCCTATTGTACTCTTATCTATTCTTACAGTATTTTATCACTCACTGAGCGGCCAAGATAATGCTGCGTATTCGTTTTTAGTTGCAGGGCACACTTATGGTGCTGCTGGAGTAGACAACATTGGACTTCATCCTCCCTTCAAGGATAAGTTTGAATACATACAGGGAAGACCTGAAATTCAATTTGGTATTTTCACTGGCGATATAGTTTCTAGCAACCCAACCGCTGAAGATTGGGATGAAGTTGATGTTGATATTGCAGCCCTCGGATTACCCATTTACTTCGCTGTGGGTAATCATGACATGGAAGACCGACCTCTATTCGAAGACCGATATGGAGACACCTATTTTCATTTCCTTCACGAAGGAGATCTTTTCATAATCCTGGACCCAAATATTGATGGTTGGAATATCAGCGGGGAACAACTTGTCTTTTTGGAGAACACTCTTTTATCCAACCAAGATGTAGTGTCGAATATTTACGTTTTTTTTCATCAAGTTCTATGGAAAACTGACGACAACATATACTCAAACATAACGCCAAACTCGATAACTGGACAAAGTGAAACAGTCAATTTTTGGCCGACTATAATGCCACTTTTCACTAGCCTTAGCAATCATACAATGTTCTTTGCTGGGGATCTGGGTGCTGCTAGCTGGAGTACTGATTTCTCTTACGATTCTTTCGATAATATTGAACTTATCGGAAGTGGCATGGGAGAATTTAATGGAGAAAATTTTGTTGTCATCAACGTGGGTGAAGACAAATCCATAGATCATGATTTAATTTGCCTAAATGGAGATGAGCTCGAGTGCTTTGGAGAACTGACAGATTATCAAGTTACGCCTCTAGGTCTTGTCAGATCGACTCAAAATCTCATTCTCATATACCCTAACCCAACAAAGGACAAACTATACATCAATGG
>JBLIMR010000096.1:0-5907 GCA_047638815.1 Gammaproteobacteria bacterium | reverse complement strand
TATTAGAAGCGATGCAGGAGAGACAGGTAACAATTGGTGGCACCACATACGAATTACCAAAACCATTTTTAGTTTTAGCAACGCAGAATCCTATCGATCAAGAAGGAACCTACCCCCTACCTGAAGCACAGGTAGACAGGTTTTTAATGAAGGTTATCATCAAATATCCTAAGAAGGAAGAAGAACAAATTATTATAAGAAATAGCATCTCGAAAACACCATTCCCTAAGGCAAACAAAGTTGTTACTGGTGCACAAATTCTAAAAGCAAGAGAAATTGTCAAAGAGGTTTACCTTGATGAGAAGATTGAAAAATACATCGTTGATCTAGTATTTGCCACAAGAAATCCAGAAGATTACAATATGCCGGAACTAAAAGATCTCATATCTTTCGGTGCATCCCCTAGAGCAAGCATCAGCATGGCCATCTTAGCCAAAGCCTACGCTTTCACGCAACATAGAGGATACGTAATTCCAGAAGATGTTAGAGCTGTATCTCACGATATCCTAAGACATAGAATTGGTCTATCCTACGAGGCGGAAGCGGAAGACAAAACTACGGAAGACATCATCATTGAAATTCTAAACAACGTAGAGGTACCGTAGTTAATTACGAATCTTTAAATTACGAATTACGAATGTTTTTTATTGCAAACGGTAATTCGTAATTCACAATTCGTAATTCGTAATTGTTTTTCATGGATAAAAAAAATCATACATCTGAACTCATAAAGAAAGTAAGGAGGATAGAACTCAAAACAAGAGGGCTATCTAACCAGATATTCTCTGGTGAGTACCACTCTGCTTTTAAAGGAAGAGGTATGGCTTTTAGTGAGGTGCGGGAATATGCACCAGGTGATGAGATAAGAGATATCGATTGGAATGTAACTGCAAGATTTGGCAGTCCTTTTGTTAAGGTGTTTGAAGAAGAACGGGAACTAACAGTCATCCTTATGGTTGACATTAGTGGCTCCAATTCATTTGGAACCCAAAGCAAGCTAAAAAAGGAACAGATAACAGAAATTTGCGCAGTGCTATCATTCTCCGCGATCCAAAACAATGATAAGATTGGAGTTATCTTCTTTTCTGATAGGATTGAGAAGTTCATTCCTCCGAAAAAAGGAAAGTCTCACATCATGCGAATCATACGAGATCTTATTGAATTCGAGCCTGAGAGTAAGAAGACCGACCTCACTCAAGTTTTGAAATATGTCAATAAAGTCATCAAGAAGAAAAGCATCGTATTTCTATTATCCGATTTTATAAGTCCAAACTTTGAAGATGCACTGAAGCTGACCAATAAAAAGCACGATCTAATCGCTGTTAATGTGCATGATGTGCGGGAGCGTGAAATGCCTAAAATGGGACTGGTACCATTTAAAGATCTTGAAACAGGTGAATATCGCTGGGTCAACACCTCTAGCAAGAAGGCTCGAAACATGTACAAATCACTGGTGGACGAAAGAGTCACAGACCTACATGCCATGTTCAAAAGAGCGGGGATTGACTTTGCTGATATCGCTACAGATCAAGATTACATAAAACCATTAATGAAACTTTTCAAGAAACGTGGATAGAGGTTTGTTGAAATATTGCTTGGTCTTACTGATCACATTTACCACTGGAGTTGCGATCGCTCAGCTTCCGGTGATCCAAATGCAAAGAGACTCTCTTCGTATTGGAGAACAAATGGGCATTGTCCTGGCAGTCGCATATCCTGCCAACCATACTAACTTAACAATAGAGTGGCCAGTAATTGAGGAACAATTCTCAGAGTTCATTGAGATTATAGATTCTACAGCTATTGATACATTACCGGTGAAGCCTGGAGACGAGACCATCGTGATGCAACAACGGGCTTTCATAGTCACATCTTTCGATTCTGGCTACTATGCCATTCAGCCATTTGCATTTGTCATCAATGGCGATACTCTAAAAACAGATGCAAAGTTCCTTTACGTGAATACTGTACCAGTGAACATGGAAGAACCGATGCGCCCAATGAAAGGTATCTACATAGAGCCTTTTGACTGGTGGGCATTCTTAAAAAAATGGGGCCCAATATTCGCATTAACGCTTGGAGTATTAGCACTAATGATATACCTCTTGGATCGCAAAAGCAAACGCACAAAATCAGTGGTTAAAGAAATTGTGATTAAAGAGCCAGCGCATATCATAGCATATAGATCTTTGTCTAATCTGGAGGATAAGCAACTGCTTGCTTCGGGTAAAGAAAAGTTATATCAATCTGAGCTGACCGCTATACTACGAACCTACCTCGAAGATAGATATGACATACAAGCTATGGAACAGACTACCGGTGAGACCATAAAGAATCTAAAATACAGCACCATCTCCTCCTGGTCAATGGAGAACATGGTGCAAGTATTGAATATGGCTGATGTCGTAAAGTTTGCCAAGGGACAACTAAGTCAACAAATAAATGAAGCTGCATTATCAAAGGTGAAAGACTTTGTGGATGAGACTAAAATGATTGAACAAAACAACATAATTGAGAGTGAGTAAGGATAGAAAAATATTGATTTTCATTCTCGTGATCGCCAACTTGTTGATCGCGGCATTTTGTTATCTGGTACTCAGGCCTGGGCCACTTGGTTTGACTAATGAAATATTCAATCCTAGTTTCGAATTTTCAGAACCTCTTATGCTTGGCCTCTTAGCGCTGATCCCATTACTCAGTCTGTACTATTTCATTAGGCTGGAAAAAAACAGCCCTGAAATCAATTTTCCAAGTTCAGGCATATTGAGCAAGCTGCCTGCTGACCCCAAAGTAACACTGAGGCATTTATCTTTTGTCTTCAGGATTTTAGCGCTAAGCTTTCTTATCCTTGCATTGGCTAGACCACAATCCAAACAATCTTGGGAAAACTCTAATACAGAAGGAATAGATATTGTTTTCGCCATCGATGTGTCATACAGTATGCTTGCAAAAGACTTTCCAACGAACAGACTTCATGCAGCCAAAAAAGTAGCAATTGATTTCATTGACCAAAGACCGAATGACAGAATGGGTCTTGTGATATATGAAGGAGAAAGTTTTACTCAGGTACCGCTAACAACAGACCACAAAGTTCTTAAGGATATGTTTGTGTCTCTTCAACCAGGATTGTTGGAGTCAGGAACGGCTGTGGGTATGGGACTCGCGACCTCAATCAAAAGACTCAATGACAGTGAAGCTAAGAGCAAGGTAATTATTCTTTTGACCGATGGTGTCAACAACTCCGGGAACATCCAACCGGTGGATGCTGCGTTACTTGCCAAAGAATTTGGAATAAGAGTATATACCATTGGAATTGGGTCTTTAGGCGAGGCCCTATCCCCTGCTCACATTAATCCATATGGTGAAATAACATATAAAAGAGTCAAGGTAGAGATTGATGAAAAATCACTCATTGAGATAGCCTCAACAACTGGAGGTAAATATTTCAGAGCCAAGAACATGAAGAGTTTGGAGAATGTTTACGAGGAAATTGATCAAA
This sequence comes from Gammaproteobacteria bacterium, assembly GCA_047638815.1. GTDB lineage: Bacteria > Bacteroidota > Bacteroidia > Flavobacteriales_D > JABDKJ01 > JAJRRH01. The sequence goes on along the minus strand of JBLIMR010000096.1, from coordinate 2,408 downwards.
TGGAAAAAACAATTATCAAAGTAACCGAACATAGAAAAAAATCAGAGAAATATTTATACTTCGCCTTGATTGGCATGTGTCTCTTGCTTGCCGAGTTTTTATATAAACACCTATACATTCGTCAACAACCATAATGGCTAAACGATTTACATATTCTTTGCGACAGTTCGTTACCGTCTTGTTGATATTGGAAGTGGTCCTTTGGGTTTGCATATTTGCATTCTACTTTTGGGTAATGCCATCTGTAACTGGTCTGGTAATACAACGGCCAGTATTTATTTGGGCCAACTTGGGACTGAGTATTTTCACGCTCATTTTCATTCTTATTTATTCATGGAAAAACAAAAGTCTCAACGCTTTTGCCCAAAGTAATTTATTGGGGGAAATTAGCCCAAGGATAAGTAGCAATCTAGCCATAATAAAATATGTTATCCTTCGATTTGCCCTTCTATTTGTTTTGGTGGCTATCATTAATCCGCGCTACGGAAGTAAAGAACTAGAATCTAAGGCGGAAGGAATTGACATCATCATTGCTTTGGATGTCTCTAACTCGATGTTGGCAGAAGACATTCAACCTAATAGACTAGGAAGAGCCAAAATGGCAATACAACAATTACTCAACAATCTCCATGGGGATCGCTTGGGTCTGGTTATTTTTGCTGGTGATGCATATATCCAATTACCAATTACAACAGACTTTGCAGCAGCAAAAATTTTCCTGGCTGATGTAGATAACAACATCATTCCTGTTCAAGGAACTGCCATCGGTAAAGCAATAGACCTATGTACTGAAGCTTTTGATGAGAACTCTGTCAGTGGCAAGACCATCATAGTCATTACGGATGGAGAAAACCATGAAGACGATGCGGTTGAAGCAGCTGAAGCGGCACTAGACAAAGGCATTCAGGTATACACGATCGGAATGGGATCAAAGAATGGAGCGCCAATACCAGAAATTAAAAAAGGCAGGAAACTAGGGTTTAAAAAAGACAAAGATGGCAGTACGGTTATCTCTAAACTCAATGAACAAGCACTAGCCGATATTGCAGCTGCAGGTAATGGTAAATTTACAAGAGCGACATTGAGCAATGTAGGACTTGATGATATACTGAGTGATATGGTAGGGATGGAAAAAAATGAATTCGGCACAAAACAATATGCCGATTATGAAGATCGATTTCAATTATTTTTACTGCTTGCTGTTCTTCTTCTAATTGTTGAGCTTATTATTCCAGAGAGAAAAACGAGATGGTCAGGAAAAATTAATCTATTCGAAGAATAAATGAAATATCTTTTTACATATTTGATCTTATGCTCTACGTGTCTTTCCTTACAAGGACAAACTGCATTAGATATGCTTCGTGCTGGCAACAAACAATTTATGTCAGAGCAATTTGATGAAGCTCAAAAATCTTATCAAAAAGCTTTGGAAATTGATGATAGCTATAGTTTTGCTATGTTCAATCTTGGGAATACCTTTTTTGTAAATGAAGATTTTGATCAAGCACAAAGTCAATTTGAAAATGCCGCACGTACCGCAACGAATAAAATTGAAAAATCTAATGCATATTACAATCTAGGAAGCAGCTATGTGAGTACAGCGATTAAATTGGCACAGGAAGCCAAAGAAAATCCTGGTGGAGAAAATGAAGGTGATCCATACTCTTATTTGAAAAAAGGAGTCGATGCATACAAGGATGCCCTCCGAAATAACTCAATGGACGAAGATGCTCGATATAACTTAGCGTATTTACAAAATCTTCTGAAGCAGCAACCACCGCCAAGCGATCAGGAACAAGAAGGAGAGGATAGTGAAGATCAAGACGGGGAGAAAAGCGAGGACGAGCAGGAGAATCAGGAGCCTAAGGATGGCGAAGGAGACGAGGACGAAGAAAAAGAAGAGAAAAGCGATGAGGGTGACGAAGATAAAAATCAAGAGGACCAGGAGGAGAAAGAGAAGCCTAAACCTAAGGAATTGAGTAAAGAGGAGGCCGAAAGAATATTAGAAGCCATTGACAAGCAAGAGAAAGATATTAGAGAGAAGATGAATTTGAAAAAGGCGAAGGGAGAAAGGATAAAGATTGAGAAGGATTGGTAAGATAGTAGTCAGGGGTCAGTAATCAGGGATCAGGGATCGGTAGGGTTTTAGTGGTCAGTAATCAGGGGTCAGAATTAAGTCTTCAGTCATCCGCTAAACATCAATTGAAAGACGTCATTCTGAATGTAGCATAGAGGAATGAATCCCGAATGATCGGGATCGTTTAAATTATCGGGATAGCGTCCTTTAATTCTAATGGCTAAAGAAAGGTGGTTGAATAGAGATTGTTGAATAGAGAATAGAGAATTTGGATTTTTGAAGTATTTGATGCGTGTAGGATCCCTTTAGGATAAAGATTGAGAAGGATTGG
>JBLIMR010000095.1:0-5962 GCA_047638815.1 Gammaproteobacteria bacterium | reverse complement strand
TGAAAAAAGGTGTTCTGCTTGTCCCATAAAAATGGGACAGCCCAATATCCAATGATTTAATACTATGTGACCAACGTATGGCAAGGTCTAAATTATATTCCTCGTTGTCACTTTCGTAACCTCCGTTTTCGTTGATCTCAAAAGGCGGTCTTCCTCGGCCATTTACACCTGGAAATTTTAAGTCTCTAAAATAAGTCATACCAATAATGTCCACCACACCCCATTTTGGTGTAAATGACAAATGAACCATTGGCTGTCCCTGTTTATTATCTATATCATTCCCCTCTAAGAAATCATCTTGATTAATAACATTTGTAAGGTGGTTAGATTCCGTAAATCCCCAGTAAATCTGCTTTACCCCTACGCTATACTCCCACTTTTTGAAAACTTGCAGGTAATACAACTCCCGAATATCCCAATGACTTTGTTTAGTATCATACTGATTGAGTCTCCCAAAACCCTTAAATTGAATTAGCTGCTTTCCTTTATTCCAATCAATATATACTTCAGGATTAAAAACGGTAGAAAAATACTCCTGTCGCTGTCCTGCGTATAGACCTTCTTCTGGAAAGAATCTATAATCACCTCGAAAGTTTCCAGAAACCTCCGAGGTGAATATTCTCTTTTTAACTTTGGTGTTTTCTGAACCATCATTGTTCAGATCATCCCCTTGGGCAACTGCCAAAGAACCGGATGAAAGAATTAATGAGGCACCAACAATAAAATGGTATATTGTCATTTATTTTGCTCGTTTCAAACTGTTTTGTGTAAAGCTCTCCTCGGTGATATCAGGATCATTAAATTTATAATCTCTAAATTCCAAAAGCGTTTCTTTTCCATTTTGATGATTAACCATTTTCATATTATCAGCACGCCAATAACTTCCAGAATATTGCTGATAGTTACTGTAAGTTAATGTTTTCAGTTTACTTCCTTTTCTATCATAGAAAACTAACTTTTCAGGACGGAAATTTTCTGTGTTTAAAAACACGGTGATCTTTGTATATCCTGATGTTTTTGCAACGGGAATTCTTTCAATCTCTTGACAGGCAACTCCATTTACATCTGCTGATCCTATGTATTTATGTTGATACTTTTCAACCTCTTGGGATGAAAGATCCTCAAAGGCAAATTCACTACCCATAAAAGGCCCTGATTTATTACTTGAGGAAATTCTTTTAACTCTTTTCAAAGCTGGCAGATAAAGCCATTGGTCGTCATCACCAATTTTATGAGTGTAAGTCATACTCGCTGTTCCCTGAACATCTTTTGGTGTGTCAAAAACGGTTAATGATTTATCTCCATCCCCTGTGACTTCCATGTTATAACCATGAGTTTCACGAACTGTTGTTTGACCATTCTTATTCTTAAGAGTCATGGTTAGGGCGTTGGATGAATTTACCCATCCATTATCTGCCGATTCAGCTTGTTTAGAGATTTCTAGTCCTTTGTTATCATCTGATTGTGCTGAGACATAACTGAAGGTGCAAAGTGCGAACATCGCACATATTGAAGCTATCTTTTTCATAGTGTATCTATTGATTTTTTTGTGTTATTATTTTATTTCTTTTTTTTCATTCTATCGACCGTCAAAAGAATTGCCGGCAGCAAAGTCATATCCAAAATTAATGCCACTATTATGGTAATGGCTGTTAGTTTACCCATATCAGAATTAAACCCAAAAGAAGATTGCATTAAAATCGAAAAACCAGCTGCTAAGACAATTGTAGTCACGATAACTGCCCTACCTACAGTATGAAATGCATAACGAAGAGCCTCTTCAGGTGATTTATTCATCTCTCTACGGGCTCTAATATATTTCGTTAATAAATGAATCGTGTCATCAACCACAATCCCTAAGGTCATACCAAGCACTACTGTTACAGCCATATTTATTTGCCCTACCAACATAAACCAAATTCCAAATGCGACTGCAATAGGAGCTACGTTCGGTATGAGACTAATCATTCCATATTTAAAACTTCCTAAGGCAAAAATCAGAATAACAGATATGAGTATCAATGCACCAAATCCACCTTGCAACATACTATCCATATTGGTCTTCGTGATATGTGAAAACATTAATGCCGTGCTTATTCCATGGCTAAACATGGAAGCAGGAGCATTATCTCGTAACCACTGTTCCGCCTTTTCAGTTAAGGCGATCATCTCATTACTTGAGATATTTTTGAGTGTAACTGTAAACCGTGTTTCAGATTTATCAATATTAATCTGATTATTCAAGTCAAGTCCATATGGCAATGACATTTCATATAAAAGTAAAAACTGAGCGGCTTCTTCTTTGGTTTCAGGTATTTTGTGATACGTCTTATCGTCCCCATGCATTGATGAATTGACTCTTTTCATTGTCTCCGAAAATGAATTGACATGAACTACCTCAGGCTGTTCTTTAAACCACTTTTCAAAATCACTAAGTTTCTGGAGATATGCAGGTGTACTTATACCATCAGATTCTCCTGCTCCCAATGAATACTCTATATTGTAGATGCCAGTAAGGTTATCACTAATAAAATCTGAATCATTCCTAAATGGAACGCTTTCATCAAAAAACTCAACGAACTTGTTATTCAATTCATTTTTCAATGACAAATAACTTATCCCAATTACGGCAATGATAGAAATCACCAAAACCTTAGTTGTATGAGCTGCTATGTAGTTGGCTAAACGATCCAACAATACTGTTTTCCCCTCTTTATCTTCTCTAATTTTTACTTTAAAAGGTAGTATGGCAACTAATGCTGGTAACAATACTATTGAAAACAAAAACGCTAATGCAACACCTATTGCTGTTATATTTCCAAGATCGTGAAAAGGAGCTCCCTCTGCAAAATTTAATGTTAAAAATCCAATGATCGTTGTAACACTGGTTATAAACACTGGCATGAAATTAATTCTAACACTTTCAACGATAGCTTCTCTCTTAGGCATACCTTTTCTCATCAATTGCAACATAGTCACCAACAAGTGGATACTATCCGCAATTGCAAGTGTCATAATCATCGTTGGCGCAGATGCTGATGGACCAGTTAATTCAACTCCAAACCATAAAGCGATTCCCATGGCCCCCATAATTGAAAAGAGCAATACAAAAAGTGATGTAACCATACTACTTATACTTCGTGTGGTTAGAAACACAACAAGCAATATCACGAGGAACATAAGAGGAACAAGTGTTCCCATATCCTTCATGGTATACTCTGCGAATGACCCATTCAACATGACTATACCTGAAATATAAGTATCATATTCAGGGTACTTCTCGCTCCATGTACTAACCATATCCCTGACATATCCCATAACTTCCATTGGTGCATCCATACTATCAATTGGAAGGTTTACGGTAATATTAACTGCCGTGACACTCGCATTTTCATTTATTATCCTGTGTAATAAAGCTGGTTCACGCAATGCTATTCTTTCAATGTAAGCCATTGCGGAATCCGATTTATTAGAAACGTCAGCTGCAAGTGGTTCTACATACATATCATCACCAACTGATCTAGTATGTTGATAGTTCGATAAAGCATCAACACGAGTAGAATATGGCACTTGCCACGACATTTGCTCCAACTCCTCAATCGCAGCCAAAGTGCTTTTCGTAAATACCTCACCATCTTTAGGGGCAATAACTATAAATGCGTTGTCATCTTTGGTGTATTTTTCCTGAAGTCCATCAAAAGCCAAAACTTGAGGATTGTCATCATCAAAGAAAATATGATAATCATTATTGAATTTTAGGAATTGCATTCCACTACCAGCAATAATGGTAAAAATAAATGAAGCGATTAAAATCAACCACTTCTTTTCGACTACCCATTTAGCAAAGTTTGTAAGTCTATTTTCCTCAATCATATTATTTAGTTTTGTTTAATGTTGTATATACAATAGCACTTTCATCTTCAAGCAACTTCTTCTCTAGAAGCCTTAAAGCTGCAAATCCATCCTCTCCTAATATTTTTACCGATTCCGCATAACCCTTCTCCCATTCCTGGTAAATTTCATTAGCCAGTTTCTCTCCCTTTTGTGTTAGCCCTATTATTGGACTTCTTTTTCCATTGGCTTTAAATAAATACCCGCGATCTACCATACGGACGAGGTCTCTTGATATCGTAGACTTATCTAAATCAAGCATTAAGCTTAATTTATTCTGCACTACTTCTCTCTTGTGAAAAAGAATCATAAATATTCCAACCTGACTATTTGTTACATTTAATTTCATCATGTGACAACGAAATATTTTGCCTATTTTTCTTGACAAAAGAGTCAAACTTCCCAACGGACAGCAACGGTTTCCAGCAATAACATCTATTTCCTTTTTTTTCTTCACGGGACAAATATACTCTTAAAGGTTGCATATACAACCTAAAATATTATTTTTTATTTTGGGGTACTTTTTATTGAAGAAATTTTAAGGTCAATCAATAATTCAACTTATATCCTATTTTTGTGCGTGCTCCCAACATCATAACAGAAATAATTAGGATTTCACAAATGATAAATAAATTCTTAAAAAGAGTTTCTATCACAAAATTTGATCTGACTATTATCTGTAAATAAGAATTGAAACCAAATATCTAATGTAACTAACGTAGTTCGGCATCCGTTTAATAAATAAGAACGTTCACAGTCATGAGAAACACCTTTATAATAATATTTTTATTGCTCCAGTATGCATTGGTACACTCTCAAGTCCCTAAAGGAGATCGCCTACTCTCCTACCAAGTGAGTAGTTCTGAATCACAGACCTATGATGAAGCCTTTCAATTCGCTATTGCTCATTGTATGGACATGAATCATTTACAATATCTCTGGGGCAATTACGAAACATCTGCTGGGGTTTTCGATCCAGAAAATATGCAATTCTTAGACATAACAAACATATACTATCCAGCCTATAATATGCCTTTGGAACTGAATATAGGAACTATGAACACGACAGTGAATGCCATTCCCAGTGATCTTCTTAACATGGCATATGACGACCCAATGATGATCGAGCGCTTTAAAGCTTTTCTCGACACTGTGTTTGATCATATTCCAGATGTTGAGATAAAGCTACTCAACATTGGAAATGAATCCGCCATCTTCATGGGAACGGATGCTGAGCAGTATACTCGTTACAAAACTTTTCTGAATGCTGTAGTGCCGTATGCAAAGGAGAAATACATGGCGCTGCATGGGATTGAGCTACCTGTCGGAACTACCTTATCCTACGAACGTTTGACTGATTTCAGCACGTCATCATTATGCCACCAACTGAATGATGGCTTGGATATAGTTAGTGCAACATACTATCCCTTACTTCCGGGTTTTCAGATGAATATACCCATTGCGGTACATGATGATTTCGACAATCTTGTCAACGAATATCCGGACATCGAGCAAGCAATATATATGGTGGAATGTGGCTACGCTTCCAGCCCTATCTGCGGTGCTAATGAGAGCATGCAAGCGCAATTCTTTGAAGAGGTATTCCTAGCTTGGGACACGCATTATGACAACATTAAGTCTCTATCCATCTTTAAAGTTGCAGATTGGTCACAAGCCGATGTAGATGAATTGGGTGAATATTATGGCATCGATGACGAAGCATTTTTAGAGTACCTCAGATCGCTAGGACTACGTACCTTTTCTGGTGTTGGGGAGGACAAAGAGGCCATGAACAGCATTCGATGCGCACTCTCAGAAAGAAATTGGTGTCCGATAGATTGTGCAGTTGGATTGCCTGAAGTTCAAAGATCGAATTTTAGTGTATATCCCAATCCAGCATCCACTCACGTAACAATAGAACTACCTATGAAATCAGACTTTCATGCAATACAATTAGTGGATTTGACAGGTAGAGTAATTATGGAAACTTCATTGTCTAATCAATTACATATAACGCTGACACTACCAGAAGTTTCTTCTGGCATTTACTCTTTGAGACTACTACGAAGCA
>JBLIMR010000094.1:0-5970 GCA_047638815.1 Gammaproteobacteria bacterium | reverse complement strand
CTACCTAATATACTGAAAAGCCTTCCCTGGATAATAAGCCATCTTACCCAATTGCTCCTCAATTCTCAGCAACTGATTATACTTTGCTGTTCTGTCTGATCTAGATGCAGAGCCCGTTTTGATCTGACCAGAGTTAAGAGCTACTGCCAAGTCAGCAATAGTCGTGTCCGCAGTTTCACCAGATCTATGACTGATAATAGAAGTGTATTGATTTGACTTTGCAAGATTTACTGTGTCAATCGTCTCAGTTAAAGTGCCAATTTGATTTACCTTTATTAATATCGAATTTGCTACGTTCTTCTCTATCCCCTCAGCCAATTTAACAACATTGGTCACAAATAGGTCATCACCGACAAGTTGAACTTCATGCCCTACTTTTTCAGTCAATTTTGACCAACCCGTCCAATCATTTTCATCCATTCCATCTTCGATAGAAACAATAGGGTATTTCCTCACCCAACTGTCCCAAAAATCAACCATTTCATCTGATGATTTTCTTTCACCCGTAGATTCGAAAACATATTCTTTTTTTTCTGCATCATAAAACTCAGAAGCAGCTGCATCCAATGTGATGAACACATCTTTTCCTGCTTTATAACCCGCTTTATCTATGGCTTCAATAACAACTTCAATAGCCTCCTCGTTTGACTGAAGGTTAGGTGCAAATCCTCCTTCATCACCAACGTTAGTAGAGTGACCTTTGTCTTTTAAGACTTGTTTAAGGGTATGAAAAATCTCTACACCACACCTTAGGGCGTCTGAGAAAGTCTCGAACCCCGTTGGCATAATCATAAATTCTTGAATATCAATTTTGTTGTCCGCATGTGAACCTCCGTTCAGGATGTTCATCATTGGTATTGGCAATGTGTTAGCATTGATTCCTCCTATATAACGGTACAATGTCATACCTGTATCTTCAGCGGCAGCTTTGGCCACGGCAAGAGAGACACCAAGTATTGCATTGGCCCCAAACAAAGCTTTGTTGTCAGTGCCGTCCATTCCGATCATTGCTCTATCGATAAGGTTCTGATCCGTCACTGGAGCACCACGAAGTTCTTCTGCCAAAGTCGTATTGATGTTTTGAATCGCTTTCAACACGCCTTTCCCCATGTATATGCCTTTGTCACCATCTCTTAGCTCTATTGCTTCATGCATTCCCGTAGATGCCCCAGATGGCACTGCAGCACGTCCAAACGAACCTCTATCAGTTATAACATCCACTTCAACTGTTGGATTTCCTCTTGAATCTAAAATTTGTCTTGCAAAGACATTGGCTATTTGCCCCATATTAATACATTATTGAATACCGATATTAATCGGAATGTTACTACTTATTGAGTACTGAGTTAATTTCCTTCTCTACTGAATGAGATTCTATATTTTCGATAAACTGTGTAAAGAGATACCTTGAATCGTGCGGTCCAGGGTTAGCTTCTGGATGGTACTGAACTGAAAATACTGGTTTGTTCTTTAATCGAATTCCAGCGATCGAATCATCATTCAAATGACGATGAGTGATCACTATATTTTCATCCTTCACTTCATCTACAACAAAACCGTGATTCTGTGAAGTGATTTCGGCCATCCCCGTTTCTAGATTAAGAACCGGATGATTTATACCTCTATGACCTTGATGCATTTTAACGGTTTTTAAACCTTGGCTCAAAGCTATTACTTGATGACCTAAACATATTCCAAAGACAGGAATGTTTGAGTCAATAATTTTCTTCACTAGTGCTACAGAATCCGGCATTGCAGAAGGATCTCCAGGACCGTTTGACAACATGATACCATGAGGTTTAAAACTCATCAGATCTTCATAGCTTGAATTTAGAGGAAATACTTTGACTTGACAGCCCTCATCAACGAGACATTGAATGATGTTGTTTTTCACGCCCAAGTCAAGCATTGAAACCCTGATTTTTGAGGAATCTTCTCCTCTTACAAAAGCTTCCTTTGTGCTTACTCTTGACGATAACTCAAGTCCATCCATCGAAGGTAATTCCTTCACTGCGGCTTTAAGTTTTTCAACGTCCAAGATTTCAGAAGAAATAATGGCATTCATCGCTCCAGCTTCTCTAACGTGATGGACCAATGATCGAGTATCAATATCGGATATTCCAGACAATTCGTTTTGTTCCAAATATTCTTGAATCGAAAGATCCGCTTGAGGTCTTGCGTATCTTTTGGAGAATTTTTTACAAACCAGACCGGCTATTTGAACCTTTTCAGATTCAACTTCGGTTTTCATTGTGCCATAATTTCCAATGTGAGCGGTATTCATAATCAGAATTTGTCCGCAATAAGAGGGGTCAGTGAAAATTTCTTGGTAACCAGTCATTCCCGTATTGAATGCTATTTCACCAGTTGAAGTACCAATTTTGCCAATGGCAATTCCTTCATATACCGTCCCATCCTCTAGAACTAAAAATGCTTTTTTATCTTCCATTCTACAACCTAATAAATGTTGTTATTATAATACTTAAATCCTTATTTATTTTTTACAAAAGTGTAAAAAAAAAGGACATCACAATTAGTGATGTCCTTAGTAATTTCTAACATTTTATTAAAAAGAGGTTACTGAGCTCAGTCGAAGTGTTATTCTTCTTCATCTTTGCCTTTAGCTTTTTTAGCAACATCTTCTACTTTATCAGCAGCAGCTTTTGCTGTTGAAGTAGCAGTTGCAGCAGCATCACCAGCAACCGCTGTTGCAGCAATATCACCAGACTTCTTCTTACCTCTTCTACTTCTTCTAGTTTTCTTAGCGTCATGCCCATAGATTTCGTTGAAATCAACCAATTCCATCATGCACATATCTGCATTATCACCAAGTCTGTTTCCAGTTTTGATAATTCTAGTGTAACCACCAGGTCTATCAGTAACCTTCACAGCAACAGCACTAAACAGTTCTGTTACCGCATACTTGTCTCTTAGATATCTGAAAACAATTCTTCGCGAATGTGTAGTATCCGTTTTAGATTTAGTAATCAAAGGCTCCACGTACTTTCGCAATGCTTTTGCCTTAGCCACAGTTGTAGTTATTCTTTTATGCATAACTAAGGATGTTGCCATATTCGCTAACATTGCCCTTCTATGTGGTGCTTGCCTAGATAGGTGATTTATCTTTTTCCCGTGTCTCATCTTCTTCTTTATTTAATTACGTTTCCGTAACTTATTCTTTTTCCAAGTTATATTTTGATATGTCCATACCAAACTCAAGCCCTTTATTAATGATTAAGTCTTCCAATTCAGTCAATGACTTCTTACCAAAGTTTCTAAATTTCAGCAGATCGTTTTTGTTGAATGAAACAAGATCACCCATCGTATCAATATCAGCTGCTTTAAGACAGTTAAGTGCTCTAACAGACAAGTCCATATCAACCAATTTGGTTTTCAATAATTGTCTCATGTGTAAAGTACTTTCATCGAACTCCTCAGTTTCTCTTTTGATTTCACTCTCAAGAGTAATTCTCTCATCGGAGAACAACATGAAGTGATGTATCAAAATCTTTGCTGCTTCTTGCAAAGCATCCTTTGGAGTTATCGATCCGTCAGTATCCAATTCAATGATCAACTTTTCGTAATCCGTCTTTTGCATTACACGGAAATTCTCAACATTGTATTTTACCTTTTTAATCGGTGTAAAAATACTATCTGTGAAAATTGTCCCAATAGGCGCGGAAGAAACTTTATTTCCTTCAGCAGGAACATACCCTCTACCTTTTCCGATAGTTACATCAAGCTCAAGCTTAACTTTACTATCCAAGTTTGCAACAACTAAGTCCGTGTTCAAAACCTGAAATGCAGTTGTAAAGTTTCCTATATCACCTGCTGTAAATTGATTTTGACCTGAAATTGTAATGCTTACTTTCTCAGTGTTCGTTCCTTCGATTTGTTGTTTGAATCTTACTTGTTTCAGATTCAAAATAATCTCAGTTACATCTTCAACCACACCTTTGATGGTAGAAAATTCATGGTCTACACCAGTAATTCTTACTGATGTAATAGCGAAACCCTCTAGAGAAGATAAAAGTATCCTTCTAAGTGCGTTCCCTACTGTAACACCGTAACCTGGTTCTAATGGTCTGAATTCGAAGTGACCCTTGAAAGAGTCAGATTCAATCATTATTACTTTGTCCGGTTTTTGAAAATCCAGTATTGCCATAGTTTAGTTAATCTTAATTATTATTTAGAATATAATTCGACTATCAATTGTTCTTTGATATTCTCTGGTATTTGTTCTCTCTCAGGTGCACCAATAAATTTACCTGTCATTGATGAACCTTCCCACTCCAGCCATTCGCTCTTTCCATTGAAGCCTGACAGTGACGTAGTAATTACCTCTAAACTTTTCGATCTTTCTCTTACTCCTACTACATCACCTGCTCTAAGTGTGTATGATGGAATGTTAGTCATCTTTCCGTTTACTGTAATGTGTCTGTGAGACACCAATTGTCTTGCACCACTTCTAGTTGGCGATAAGCCCAATCTATAAACTGTGTTATCCAATCTTGATTCACACAATTGTAATAAAGTAACCCCTGTGATACCATCTTTTGCAGATGCCTTTTTAAACAAGTTAGAAAATTGCTTTTCTAGTATACCATAAGTATACTTTGCTTTTTGCTTTTCAGACAATTGCATAGAATATTCCGATTGCTTCCCTCTTCTTTTGTTTGGGCCGTGCATTCCGGGGCCATAGTTTTTTCTTTCTAAGGCTTTATCAGGTCCAAAAATTGGCTCTCTGAACTTTCTTGCTATTCTTGATTTTGGTCCTGTATATCTGGCCATAACTTTAAATATTCAATTTTGTGTGATATTAAACTCTTCTTCTTTTTGGTGGTCTACATCCATTATGTGGTGTAGGAGTAATGTCGATTATCTCGGTTACTTCAATACCAGCATTGTGTAAACTTCTGATTGCAGATTCTCTACCTGAACCAGGGCCTTTAACATAAACCTTAACTTTTCTAAGGCCATGATCAGCAGCTTCCTTAGCACAATCTTCAGCAGCCATTTGAGCAGCATAAGGCGTGTTTTTCTTTGACCCTCTAAATCCCATTTTTCCAGCAGATGACCAAGAGATAACTTGACCTTGTCCGTTACAAAGTGATATAAGGATATTGTTAAATGACGCTTTGATATGGGCTTGCCCAACACCGTCTACTTTAACTTTCTTTTTACTTTTATTTACTTTTGCCATTGTGTAATTTTTTAAATCACTCGAGCGCTCAAACTAGATGAGCAATCAAGTTATTATCTAGCTGCCATTTTTTTGTTAGCAATAGTCTTACGTTTACCTTTTCTAGTTCTAGAGTTATTCTTAGTACGTTGACCTCTCAACGGTAAACCTGAACGATGTCTGATACCTCGGTAGCAACCAATATCCATCAAACGTTTGATGTCCATTTGGATTTGAGATCTTAAAGAACCCTCAACCTTGTATTCATCACTAATCAATCTACGGATTTCACCCAATTGATCATCATCCCAGTCTTCCACTTTAATGTCATGACTAACTTTTGCTCTATCAAGTATTTCTTTTGCTCTTGATGAACCTATTCCAAAGATGTATGTCAATCCAATAACACCCCTTTTATTCTTTGGTAAATCTATTCCGACTATTCTTGCCATATTCCTATTCTTTCTTTAAACGAATGCTAAAGCATCCTTAAAAATTTTATCCCTGTCTTTGTTTAAAACGAGGGTTTTTTTTGTTGATCACGTACAAACGTCCTTTTCTTCGAACAATTTTGCAATCTTCTGATCTTTTTTTAATACTTGCTCTTGTTTTCATCTCTATCTTTTTTGTGTCTGTTTTCTCAGACCATTAAATAAAAGTTACACTCTTATTTAGTTCTTATATCTAAAGGTTATTCTTCCTTTAGTTAAATCATATGGAGACATCTCCACCTTCACTTTATCCCCAGGTAATATTCTTATATAATACTTTCTCATCTTTCCGGATAT
>JBLIMR010000093.1:0-6072 GCA_047638815.1 Gammaproteobacteria bacterium | reverse complement strand
TTACACATATTTAATTAAGAAAAAACGTTAATAAGACACTAAGTATATGCTATCTTTCGGGTAATAATTCCCAAAAATTGATAGCCAAAGTATTTAGCATCTTTCATTTTATCAATAAGTTGCACCAAATTTTTCTACAGTGTCTTATCCGGAAAAAATATTTTCTTAAACCTCTTAGGAAGTTCATCTTTAATGCAAACTTCTTCATTTGTAAATGGATGTAATAAATTCAACGAGTAGGCATGTAAATACAGGCCTTTGCCTTTTAAGATTAAATCTTCAAGTCCATATTCTTTATCTCCCAATATTGGATTATTGATACTTGACATATGTATCCGTAATTGATGCCTTCTACCTGTTTTAGGGTTCAATTCGACCAAGTTGAGTTTGCCGAATCTTTCTGAGACAACGGATTCTAATAATTTAAAATCGGATTGTGATTTCTTACCATCTATTTCAGAAGTTATTTTTCCTTGCTTTTGCATTTCCCCGATGGTAGCTGCATAATATGTTTTCTGAACTTTTTTGTCCTCAAACATTTTGTTTAAAGCGCGAATGCTACTGTTTGTTTTACCAATCAATAAAGCCCCGGTGGTGGCATAATCCAATCGATGAACTGGCTGAGGCTTTGTGGCATCAGGAAGATTACTACTTTGTATGTTTTGGACTAAAGCATTGGCAATGGTTTTAAAACTATTGCCGCTGACCAAAATACCAGCAGGTTTATGGATAACGGCCAAATGATCATCTTCAAATAAAACCTCAAGTTCAAAAACAAGTTTCTTTCTTGGACTGATATCTTCTGGTATGGAGATCCTGATGCAGTCACCTCCATTTATAAAGGTAGCTGTTGTGGCAATAACGTCATTAACTGTAATGAATTTTTTCTTTATTGCTTTTTTTAAGGCTGACTTTGTTATGGCTGCGGTGAAAATACCAACACCGTATTCCTGTAGTCTAATAGGAGAAGATTGTTCAGAGGCAATATGTGTTTCTGTTGGATTGATTATGGTTTTAATTTACTGTTACCACTGAAAAAGGCAACATTATGAAATGGGCGTTAGCAATTGATTGATTCATATTGATCCGAGAAAAATATTAATTGCATTCCAATATGATTCGTTTCCTTTTGTATCCGGCCAGAGTGCTTTTGACCCATGTGCTCCTCCTACTTTTGGAATGAAAAAGGACTTTTGAACCGTTATTCCATTATAAATATCGTCCCATTTCTTTTGTTCCTTTTTCCCAGAAGCAATAAAAATTGGACAATTTATATCCGGAGAAAAAGAGGCGATAGATTTATCATTAATTTTTAGGTATTCACCTGGTGAAAAAGCTATGATTGCATCAACATCCCTTGGATATTTACTTCCTAAATAAAATACTACTGAAGCACTATAAGAACTCCCCCAGATAATAATTTCTTCGGCTTTCAGGATGTTCTTCACGTATTGCAGCGTTGCTTCGGTGTCAGGAATTGCACTTGTAAATCGAATTTTTTTATTTGCTTTTATAGCCCGCTTGCAAGTTTCATTTGTAATACCCTGAGACTTATGTCCTGATCGTTGATCTATCGCAATACAGTTGAAACCAAGGTCGTTTAATTTAGGAGCAATGTTTCTATATTCTCCTCTACTAGAATTTGCCTGATGATATAATATGATATATGGCGCTCTTTTGTTCTCAATGACGTATAAATCAGCTGTGATTTCTAGACTATCTAAGGAAAAGAATGATATTTTTTCACCTGCAAATTCATCTATTTGACCGATAACTTGATGATTGAAGCTAAGGATTATAAGAATAATTAGGTATCGTAACATACTCCTAAATTACGAATAAATGATGACTGGTTGAGAACCCACGGATTTTAGTATGCTAAATTGCGATGATGCTGTAAAACAATAAAAATGTAATTAAGTAATAATGTACGCGGTTATATCTGCGAAAGCAAAAGGACAAAATTTGAAGAGATTAAAATCTCGACTTACTATTTAGTGACTCTAATCTTTTTCGTACTGATATCTCCTTCACCAGAAAGTGAAATAAAATACAAACCATTATCAATATCTGATAAGTCCAATTCAATTTTTTGCGAACCAAGTGAAAGTGTGCCCAAATTTAGAACTTGAACTTTCTCACCTAATAGGTTGGTGATTTCAACAGTAGTTTCCAGACTTTTATTTAGTTCGAATGAAACGTTAACGGTCTCATTTGCTGGGTTTGGATAAACTGTCATTGTATTTAACGATGAAATTTCTTCAATTCCAGTAGTAACTCCTTCACATTGACCAGCTAAGTTATAATGTGCATCTGCACTTATTATTGAACTATGCGTTAATACTCTGTCAGGACAAATGGTATATACTGTTGGGAAAAAGAATAGCGCATAGTCAGTGTTCAATGACATATCTGTGAAAATTGGAAAATGAGTGCCAGTTACCCAGTCACCTAAGGATCCATAAACACCATTTAACTGATCAACGTTGGCACCTTTTGCTTCAATCATGAATACCATCACATCATCAGTAGTTGTTGCACTTACACCTTCCATTCCGGCTGGACCATGGTTTGCGTATAATTCTTCAAGATCTCCGTCAAGATGATACTGCCAGCAATATCCGCACAAAACCCATGAAAAATCAATTATAACCGTATACCCTTGGTCGAGGTATGAGTATAATGTGTGTTCGTTTCCGTTGATATCAGTAAGCGTCCAGTCAGGAGCTATTGAGCCATTTGGTAATTGCGCTTGCGCAGTGGAAAACATTAGAACTAAGAACGAGAATAAAATGCTACATCTTTTCATAGTATGCTGTACGAAAAAATACTAATAAGGTTACGTTATGAATGATTTCATTGGAATAATTTAATGGTCAGTATGTTAAGCGGAGCATTCCAAAGGGTGCTATGATTTCATATATAGTGTTAACTGAGGCCTTATTTTGTTATTAATTTAGTTGTAGTAATTATCATATTCAAAAGATATGATAAAAATCCAATTCCCAATAATATCAATCCAATCAATTGCTTAGTGCAATTTGAATTGATTTTTCCATATTTTCATATTCAACAAATTCGTCATTATGACTATCTCCATTCACAAGGTATTGCAAAATAATTAGTGTTAATAAGACAATTACACCAGCAATAGAGAGCCACTTATGAGCTTGTGTAAGGTTTGCATTCATAGCCCTATTTCTGTAAATAAAATACCCTAATCCAGAAACAAAAAGAATCAATGATATTAGAATTGAAATTTCAATACTGCTTAGAATAATGTAGGTATCGTGCACCAAAATCTCTAAAGGTTTATTAAATGTTAATCCAGCAATAATAGCCATTGGTATTAAGACCCAAAATGATAAATAATTTTTATTCTGTTTCATCTTTGATCGATGCAGTTAAAGCGGGGCTAAACTGCATTTTAATGCTGTTTAGGTTTCGTTAAATACAGCTAGTTGTCATTTTATATTCCTTTTTCAATCAAGGTATCATTTCATTTAATGAGTAATAGAATAGCGCTTTTCATCCAAAATTCTATTTACTCAATCTATCATTTATGCTTCTTTCTTTTTATCAACTTGAAAGTTTGAGAATTACCGTTGTGGAATAATTCGGCAACATAGATCCCTTCCGGCAAATCCATTTCACTAAAATCAAATCGTTTCGAACTTCCCATGTATTGCGAGAACAAGTGCGTGCCAAGACCATCATACAAATCCAGTTTTACCGGACCCATAATTTCCCCGCTCAAATTAATGTTGTTCTGAAATGGATTTGGAAAAAGTGTCAAGTCCATATCTGGTGTTATCAGCTCGTTATCGCCAACAATTGCTAGGGAATTATTGTACAGTATAACAAAATCCACGGCCTCATCGACCATTGAAATGTCCATGGCTCCATCATTATTTCGGTCATGTATAATTGCACAAGCAGCTCCTCCTCCCGGTGGAGAAGGATATATTCTTGGATTAAGAAAAACCCCTGACCCGTCATTCTCCATCAGTACATAATTGGAGGCGCTAACATTACTTGCAATAAAATCCAAATCACCATCTCCATCAATATCACCTAGATCAATGGCTACAGGAAATTCACCAACGATATAACTCGCATCAAATTGGAGTCCACCAGAACCATCCGTTCGGACTATTGAAATGTCGTTGGAATGCCTGCTCGCGATAGCTACATCCACAAAACCATCACTGTTTACATCTCCAATCGTGAGCATCCAAGGACCGTCTCCCACAGTGACCGAATCAAACACTTCAAAATTTCCTAAGCCATCATTCAATAAACTCACCAAATTATTACTGTTATGAGTTGTCACGAGCAGATCAATATAGCCGTCATCATTCAGGTCAGTGGAAGCTATAGAAGTTTCACCATCAAATCCTGTGTCAATATTTACTGGAGGCTCAAATACTCCTGATCCATCATTCATAAGTATTGAGACTGTACTAGCGGCACGATTTGCTGTGGCAATATCATCCCATCCGTCTCCGTTCAGATCGGCAATTGTAAGACCTCTAACACCGATTCCAGTTTGATAGTTTACTTCACTGTCAAAAATGGTTGTGGCGTTCCCGCTCATAACACTCACGTTATCAGAATATGTGCTGCCAATGGCCAAATCGATCAATCCATCATGATTAAAATCAGTGCCATCATTTGTGCTGGGCCCTTGACCATTGGGCATCCCAATAACTATAAAAGGGTCAAAGCCACCCGAACCATCATTGAATAGCACTCTTATGTCGTCCGAGTCTTCGTTAACGACAGCCAAATCTGAAAATTCATCATTATTGAGATCACCTGCATATGCACCGTAACAAGTGATAGCACCCTCTCCTGGCAGTCTCATATTGATCTGCGCTCCAAATGTCAAGTCAAGTGAAGCGGGTAAGGATTTTGTCCAATAGTTAAAGCCATATCCATGTGTAAGTGGGATCCCTTCCAAATTTTGAATTCCGTTGGATAATTGTACCCTAATCCATTCTCCATAGAAAAAGTCTGTTACAGGAATAAATTCAACCTCAGTTGAATTAGCATTAAAGCTATACGTGCCCTCCATTGGACCTGACCATCTCCCGTAAACTTGTAATGTATTTGGAGTAACTGTTGCCTCGTTAAGAGGCTGATCGAAAAGTATAACGATAGGCTCATCCGGCTCTGTGACCATTGATTGAGAAGCGGGACTTGTTTCAATTACAAGAGGTGCTTGTGAATAAATATTGGCAGTGATTACGATAACCCAAACAGTGGCGAGTATATATTTCATGTTTACAAATGCTTACGATAATTCCAGATCTTTTACCTCTCAAGGTTGATCATAATTAGCGTGATTTAATGGCCAAGTATGTGAAGCATAACATCCAGCAGGGTGCTACGATTTCATATACAATGTTAGCCATTTTTTTAGTTTAATTCTATCGAATTTAACATGGTATAAATATCATGAACAAACTCCGATTTTTTTTTATTTCTTCTTTGTCCTGAAAATCGCAATTTTTCTCCATTAAATATGGTCCTAGCTTCAATAAATTCATAAACGCAATCAGGATAGTTGGATCTATTTCCAAGAATTGAGAAGGTTTGTCTGTTGATCTTCTTAATTTCTTTCAATAGAATATCAGTACTAGGATTCTCGGATAATAAAGTAAGTTCTTGCAATTCTAAATATTCCTTGTCAATCTTTAAACCTTCCGAAATACAATCGATACATGTTTTGTGGGAAATTCCGAAAGAATAAGATTTTAATGAATCTGATTTTTCATCAAAATTTAAAAGCTTTGTCATTGCATTTATACAACTCAAATTTACCTAGTGATCAAAACTAAGTTCCCTAATGTTTTGTTTAAATTCTTCTTTTAGACTTAATAGAATTTGTTGCTCCTTAGCAATGTCTTTTTGTGCTGAGTTCCAATTATTAATCTGTAGAACTATGAGAATACCAATAACCACAAGCAATATTTCACCAATAGCATATTTAAAGTACTTTCCTGTTTTTCCTGATTCCATAAGATTGTATCGTATTTTTCTAAAGAATTTTATCATTGGTTAGCAGTT
>JBLIMR010000092.1:0-6135 GCA_047638815.1 Gammaproteobacteria bacterium | reverse complement strand
CACGGTTTGGGCAGTACAGATTTTCATAAAAAATAAGCGTTGGTCATTTCCAAATATACATATTATTGCTAACTTATTTGCCCTCTAATTTTTACAATGGACTCCTGAAAGCATGCCTCGAAACTAAATCAATAAATAAAAGTGTGATTGCACATTTATTTCAAAAATATAGTTTAGTTTTATTAATAAAACATGAAGTCAATCGTAGTTTTTTGTGGATCTAGTCTTGGTAGTAATCCCGAAATTAAAAGTCAAGCTCAGGAATTGGCAAAAATAATGGCGAATGCCAATATTCAACTCATCTATGGTGGCGCTAAGATTGGTATTATGGGTGCTATAGCTGATGAGGTCTTGAAGAATAATGGAAATGTAGTAGGCGTAATTCCAAAGTTTCTTTCTGCTAGGGAAGTGGCTCATGAAAATCTCACAAATCTTATAGTTGTAGACTCCATGCATGAAAGGAAAACCAAAATGTCCGAATTGGGTGAAGGTTTTATTGCGTTACCAGGTGGTTATGGGACATTGGAAGAACTTTTCGAAATCGTGACTTGGGCACAACTAGGCTTGCACCAAAAACCTATTGGCATTTTAAATGTGGATGGATACTATGATGCGATAGTTGAACACATTAACGTAATGGTGAACAATGGTTTTATGACCCCTGAAAACAAAGAGTTAATTCTTGTTGACGACAATGTTAATGGCCTTCTAAGTCTTATGATTAACTACAAACCCAAACCCGTTAAAAAATGGATTTCCAATATGGATCAGATTTAGGATTATTACGCTAACATAAAAAACGTTTAATTTTATTTTAATAACTCAAGGACCTTTACGTCAAGAAAAAATCTATTTTTGCGCCACAAATTATTGAAATTTACTGATTATCCGATTCCCGTATCAAAACATTGAAAAAGAGCAAGTCATATACTGTTGTGGGTCGTACAGATATAGTCGATTTCCCTGAACTTAGTCTGTTTGAAATACCGGTGAAAATAGACACTGGTGCATTTACTTCTAGTTTTCATTGCCATAGCATTATTGAAGAAGATGGCGTTCTTAAGTGCCAATTCCTTGACCCAAAGCATGATAAGTTTCATGGCAAGAGGTCTGTCTTCCATAGCTACAGCACGAAAAATATTAAGAGCTCGAATGGATTATCTGAATTGAGATATCTAATTAAAACTAAAGTCCTTGTCTTCAAGAAGCTTTATTCGATAGAACTTACGCTTACCGAAAGAAGGTCGATGAGATATCCCGTATTGCTCGGTAGAAAATTTCTTTCAAATAAATTTATTATAGATTCCACTAAGTCAAACCTATCCGCAACGGATAATAAAATAAAATTGCATTTAAAATGAGAATTGTTGTCCTATCAACCAACCCCAATTTATACTCAACGCGGAGAATCGTTGAGGCAGGGGAAAAGAGAAATCACGAAATGATAGTGGTGGATCATACCAAGGCGGATATTGTTATTGAAAAGAAAAAACCAAGTGTTCATTATAAAAATGAATTGCTAACGGATGTTGATGCCATAATCCCAAGAATTGGAGCATCTGCAACTTTCTTTGGGACCGCGGTTGTACGTCAATTTGAAATGATGAAAGTCTTCAGTGCAGTTGAATCTCAAGCATTAATGAGATCAAGAGATAAACTGAGGAGTCTTCAGGTTCTATCTCGCGCAGGACTTGGTTTACCTAAAACGGTATTTACAAATTACTCCAAAAACGTGAGTGACGTTATACGAAGTGTTGGTGGTTCTCCATGTGTTATCAAACTTTTGGAAGGAACTCAAGGGTTAGGAGTTGTGTTAGCAGAAACGACTAACGCTGCAGAATCCGTTTTGGAAGCATTTAATGGATTACAAGCTAGAGTTATTGTTCAGGAATTTATCGCTGAAGCTAAGGGAGCTGACGTAAGAGCATTTGTGGTCGATGGTGTAGTAGTTGGTGCTATGAAACGGCAGGCAAAAAAAGGAGAATTCAGATCAAATTTACACCGTGGTGGAACGGCAGAAATCATTGAACTAAGTGATGATGAAGAAAATGCAGCGATCAAAGCAGCAAGAGCCCTGGGGCTTGGAATAGCTGGTGTAGATATGCTTCAATCTGACAGAGGACCTCTTATTCTAGAAGTAAATTCATCTCCAGGACTTGAAGGCATTGAGAGAGCAACAGGGAACAATGTTGCGAAAAAGATTATCAATTATGTTGAGAGAAGTGTTTGATGACAATTGTTATAGCCTCTTTTTGATCTAAAGTAATATTACAGTTCTTGCGATCATTGATTTTAATGTAAATTGGTCGAAACTTAAATCTCCAACTGTGAAAAATAGATCCAAACAGGTTATCCAAGATATGATACCTGTAATATTGGGTATTGTCATCGTATTGATGCTCAACAATTGGAAAGAAAGTAGGGATACCAAAAAATTTGTCAATAACGTTCTCTCCTCAGTTCAAAAAGAAATCATAGAAAATAAAGTTGAACTTGAAGAAATAATCATCGAGCACAAAGCACTCTTGGATACTATTAGTCAATATATGGAGAATGACTCAATATTAATAGGGCATCTTATTTCAAAAACGAACGGTGTAAGTCTTGCGAGTATTAAGAACAACGCTTGGAAATAATTTCTCAACCCAAACATCCAAAATATCGATTACGAGATAATTGGTACTTTAACTGACATTGAGGAAATGAAAGAAGCTCAAAATGGGAAGCTCGGAGAGTTAACTTCATTCATTTATGGAAATATTGCAGAATCTGGTTGGACAAAAAAAGCAAACATTTCAAATGATAATTGGCAACATTTCTGTCAATGAAAAAAATCTTTTAGAATCTCACAATGAGTTTCTAGAGTTGATGTCCGCAAAGGTCGATTAAACAAATTCATTCTTAGTAATCGTAATTATGACGTTATCTGCAGCATAATTAATACATTAACATCAAATAATTGGCATGAATATGACGAAAAAATCCCAAATCCTTCAATGGCTATTGAGGGGCTAAATTCAATGCTTGAATACACTCAAAAATTTATTTCTGAGCTATCGTTAAAAACAAATAAAGAACTTAAGAAATACAGTATGTATGCACGTTGGGGGACGACTTTCAACTTTGAACAGTTGTTTTCTCATGCCATTGTTCACATACTCAGACACAGGAGACAGATTGAGCAGTTTTTGCAGTCCTAGAAAAAATAATTAAATTTTAGCTTTTTAAATAATCTGCTCTAACTTGTGTCGCACAAAAGTGGGTCTCGTATCATCATCCTTGATGAGAAAAACGAGACCAATTTCCTAAACGCTTATCAATAAAAAAACGTCAAAAAATGGCGTTGAAAATCACAAGTAAATAATGAGTGAAATATTTTTCACCTCTGACCATCATTTTGGTCATGCGAATATTATTAGATTTTGCAATCGACCTTTCGAAAATGCAAAACAAATGAATGAAGTTCTAATCCAAAAATGGAACGAAAAGATAGGTCCAAACGACATGGTATATCACCTTGGGGATCTAGAACTATATAGTGAAGAAGATCTGGCTGATATTATTGATCAGCTGAATGGCACCATTCACCTTATCGTGGGTGACCATGAAGGAGCAGCCGTACAAAACAAAAAGAAGTTTCAGTGGGTTAAAGACTATTACGAATTGAAAGCAAAAGATCCAGACAAAAAAAATGGTGTACAGAGAATTATGCTCTTTCACTATGCTATGAGATCTTGGCGAGGCGCCCATCATGGCAATTGGCATTTATACGGACACAGTCATGGAACACTTCCAGACTTAGAAGATCAACTATGTTTTGACGTAGGTGTAGATTGTCATGACTTCTATCCACTTGCATATGAGGATGTATAAGACATCATACAAAAGAAAAATTGGACCCCATCTTTTGCAAATGAAGACAGAAAAAAAGATGAATAGCATTAAGGGATTCGATGTCATGGAGGCGTATCTTTGTAAAAATGCCATCATGAAAATAGTCAGTCAAGAAATACTTCGTGAGATTTATCGTCAACCCAGTGGACGTGCGACAAAGAAGTCAATGCCAAACCTTGACTTTCACGCGAAAAACTTTATTTCCAAATCCCCTTTTTTGATACTTTCTTCCAGCAATAAAAAAGGAGAAATGGATACATCTCCAAGAGGAGGAGCCGGAGGATTTGTAAAAGTCATTGGAGATAATCAAATAGTTATTCCTGATTCTAAGGGCAATAACCGACTAGATAGTTTGACTAATATCATTGATACAGGGAGAGTGAGTTCGCTTTTTCTACTTCCTGGTATCGATGAAACTTTGAGGCTTAATGGTTCCGCGTTTATTTCGACTGATCATAAGCTTTTGGATTTGTTTGTCGATGAAAAAAACATACCCGCTTCTTGTATTGTCATTGAAGTGGAAGAAGTGTTTTTACATTGTGCAAAAGCCCTAATGAGATCAAAACTTTGGTCGACTGAAACACAAACAAATCCTAAAGAATTTCCAACCATGGGCCAGATGTTAAAAGATCAATTACAATCTCCCGATGAGGCTGAGACTAGGGAAGATATGATCAAAAGGTATACGCCAGATTTATAGGAAATCTATCTTATTTAGGCTATAGTTTTTTCGCTTTCGCCCTTGTAATATTTCATTATCTTAGTCTTAGCCATATCGTTGGCATTAATAGACTATTGAAACATGAAATACTTTACGCTCATCTTTTGTTCCTTCTTACTAAACTTCAGTGATTTCAATGCCCAATCATTGTATGAAAACGAAGTCTTGGATGACCCTTACATGCCTGTCTCTGAACAGGATAAAGTAAAAGCCCCAGGGTATAAAATGATTAGTTCTCAAGTCTTTACTACTCAGGTAAACGTTGATGCGAACGGAGATGATATCCTCAATGATGCAGCAAACGAGCCCTCCTTGGGAGTGGATCCAACCAATCCTCTCAGAATGGTAATCGGTTGGAGACAATTCGAAACCATTGAAAGCAACTTTAGACAGGCGGGGATTTCATACACCGAAGATGGTGGTATTACTTGGAATTATTTAGAGCCTTTGGAAGCTGAATTATTCCGATCGGATCCTGTCATTGATACTGACAGTGAAGGGAATTTTTATTACAACAGCCTTACAACTGATTTTTATTGCGATGTTTTTAAGTCAAATGATCTTATGGATTGGAGCGACAAGACTTCTGCCTTTGGCGGAGACAAACAATGGATGGTTATTGACAAAACAGATCTTGAATCCAATGGTCAAACATATGCTTTCTGGGCTGAGCCTTTTTCAGTTTGTGAAGGTTATTCATTTACTCGAGCAATAGATTTTCAAAATGGCTTTGAAAGCTGTAGTGGGATACCTGCCAACTTAAGAAGAGGGACCATTAATATTGATCCTAATGGTGACCTTTATGCCTGCGGAACGGTGGGACAAAATTTCAGAGTACTTAAATCTACTTCTGCAAAAGAACCCGGAACAGATATAGAATGGGAGCAAACTGCAACTGTAGATATGAAAGGTGTTATGTCCTTATATCAAGGGCCAAATCCAAGTGGAATGTTGGGACAAGCTTGGGTCACCACAGATCACTCTGACACGGAACTAAATGGAAACGTTTACCTTCTTGCCACCATAGATAGAGATGATGTCATTGACAACGCTGACATTATGTTTTCAAGAAGTGAAGACGGAGGCGTTTCGTGGTCTGAGGCAATTAAAATAAATGACGATGGTGTTGGCAATTGGAATTGGTTTGGAACGATTAGTGTTGCTCCTAATGGACGTATTGATGTTGCATGGGTAGATACTAGAGATGATGCAGGAACGTTTAATTCTTCGCTGTACTATTCCAATTCTGATGATGGTGGACTGACTTGGTCTGCCAATGAAAACCTTAGTGAATCATTTGATCCACATTTAGGGTTTCCAAATCAAGAGAAGATAGGTGATTACTATCACATGACTTCAACGAATGAGGGTGCGCATTTGGCTTGGTGTTCTACTTTCAATGGTGGACAAGATATTTATTACAGCTACATCACTCCAGATGAACCAATAGGAATCACAGAAATAAATGACAATGTTTTTGATCTTTCTATCTTCCCTAATCCGGCCAATGGTCAATTGAA
>JBLIMR010000091.1:0-6594 GCA_047638815.1 Gammaproteobacteria bacterium | reverse complement strand
GAAGTTAGAATAGCAGACTCTTCAAGTACGGTCGAGTTGAAGAAGTATTTTTCTTCTTCACGGCTGAGTGAAGATTGGTATAAACTCCAGCTTTCGTTACGTTCACTAGCATAGAGAAGAGATCTTCCATCAGGGCTAAACGACACACTTCGTTCTTGTTCAGGCGTGTTTGTAATTCGCTTCGTTGTTCCGTCTTTCACCGAACTCACGAAAACTTCACCACGTTTTATAAAAGCGACTTCTTTACCATTTGATGATACAGCAAACTCAGTGAGTTTGTCATGAACAGGAACGGTTTGTATAGGAATGTGACGCAAATCTGAACGAATTTCAACATCTACTAATCTAGGTTCTGCTCCTTCTGTTTGCACATAAATTTGCCCGTGATAACCATAACAAAGTTCCCCATCTGCCGCAATACTCAAATGTCTCACAGGATGCGTATCGAACTGAGAGATTTGTTGAGTGGCTCCTCCAGAAAGACTGCCTTTATGCACATTGAAACTTCCAGAGGTTTCATTCAAGAAATAGTATGAACTACCATCAATCGCGAATTCTGGATCCAAGTCCTCTCCGTTGAATGTACTCAATTGAGTATAGCTTTTAGTTTCAGTTTCGTATTTCCAAATATCTCTGGTAACCGATGAAGTGTGATGTTTACGCAAAGGATCTTCATAACCCTTACGGTCTTGAAAAATGAGAGTCTTGCCATCAAGGCTCATCTTCGCATTGTTTGCTGGAGTTGTAAGCAACTGCTCCACTCTACCTCCTTCGATTGGCACTTGATATAACTCAGGTAGGACCCCTGAAGGAAATTGTTGATTGCTGTGCACGTCTAATCGAGAGGATGAGAATATTACATGACTCCCATCAGGACTAAAATCACTAGGGCTATCACTGGATGAGTGGTAAGTAAGTCTTTTAGAAACACCCCCTTCAGCTGGCATTGTGAATACATCAAAATTACCATGTCGGTCTGATGCGAATGCAATCTGAGAACCATCATGTGACCATACTGGCATATGATCATAGCCCTCACTAAGCGTAAGTACAGTAGCTATTCCTCCAGTCGCTGGTACTGTATGTATGTCTCCATGGTAGCTGAATGCTATGGTATTGCCATCTGGTGATATTGCTGGAAAGCGAAGCCACTGATTACTTTCTTGGGAAAATGAAATAAGAATTGAAAAGGTAAAAAGAAAAGATAATATGATTGATTTTTTCATGGTCGGAATGCTTGTTATGTTTAAATTCAGTGTGCTAATTTAACTGTTTATCTGCTGGAAATATGTCAATATGATGAGTGGTTGGTAATCGAGATCAACAGCACGCTAGCACAATGTATTTTTATTATCTTGTAAATCAATAAAACCCAAGGATTTCATATTATACCTGATGCCAAACTTTAAATTCCCCAAATTGACAAAACGATGAGTCTAATCGATTTTATAACAGCCCCCTACTCCATAGTTGTTTTATCGACTGGACTAGTTTTCGTTATAATCGGTTTGATTATGTGCAAGAATCCGCCAAAAAAGATAAACTCCTTGTATGGTTACCGAACCAGTAGTTCAATGCTAAACCAGGAACGATGGGACTTTGCGCAGAAATTTTCAGGCAAATTAATGGTAAATACTGGTGTTATTTTGAGTTTAAGCATCATTCTTTCTCCTTTTATTCCTTATGATTATGGCGCATGGATTTCAATGATCCCAATTGTGATTTTCTCAATCATGCTAATTGTAATTACGGAGAGAGGGATTAGCAATAAGTTTAACTGATTTTTGGTGCTTTCTATATTAGTCAATTTCGGTATATTGATTAATGAGAATCTAACCAAGGTTGAGACAAACGAAACATTTGTTAAATTGAAAATCTAATCTCATCTTGCACCGCAAACGCAAAGCATCACCATTCTAAATAATGTCGAAACTCCTTCAACACAGAGAACAACAAAACCTAACTCAGGATGAACTTGCTGAAAAATCAGGGGTATCTGTAAGAACAATACAACGTATTGAAGCTGGTGCCAATCTTAAGGGACATACCCTTAAAACTATTGCCCTCGCTTTAGATGTGGATCCAAAAGAATTAAATGACAATATTGAGGAGAAGGTTGAATACAACTTCCAAGTCATCAAATTAATAAACCTATCTTCTCTATTGTTCTTTATTCCTCTCGCGAACATAATAATCCCGCTGCTGATCATGCATTTTACGAAGCAGAAAAATGTGATCACCAAACAATTGGTTTCAGTGCAAATAATGTGGTTGATTGTATCTTTAGCTCTATTTGGATTGTCTCCATTTATTCAAAAATGGTTTTCCCTAAACAGGCAACTGATTTTAGTCGTTATGTTGACTTGCATGCTCGCCAACGTCTTTATCATCTTACGTAATGCCAAAGAAATTGATAAAAACCAAGAGCTTCGTATAAAGCTGAATTTCAATATTATATAAGCTATGTCAGGCTATTGTCGTCTTATTGTCAGGTAGAAATCCTTCTTTAATCCTGATTGTTTTCTGAATTTTGAACAATAATTTAAATGAATCAATTTTCAAATTCAAATGAGACAATACAATATTATTTCCATCATCATTCTATTAGTAATTTCAGTTAATAGCCAAGGTCAAGTATCTAAAGATTCTGAGCTTTTCAATACCATTTACGCACTAGACAGCATACTATTTGAAGAAGGATTCAACAACTGTGATTTAGTGTCGGTCGCTAATACAGTCACAGATGAT
The DNA here is from genome assembly GCA_047638815.1 of Gammaproteobacteria bacterium. Lineage (GTDB taxonomy): Bacteria > Bacteroidota > Bacteroidia > Flavobacteriales_D > JABDKJ01 > JAJRRH01. The sequence goes on along the minus strand of JBLIMR010000091.1, from coordinate 3,846 downwards.
TTTGAATTTTACCATGACCAAAATGGGATATCAGATAAAGCCATGTTCTTACAAGCATTTAAAGAAAGTCTCTGTTCTAATCCAAACAGAAAACCTATTCGAAAACTAGTCAATGGCAGCATGGAAGTATTTCCTCTATACAATGAAGGCATTATGTATGGTGCAATTCAAAAAGCCAAACATGAGTTTTATATAAAAGAACCTGAAAAGGAGTTGTACATAACCAATGTAGCCTTGTTTACGCACCTATGGTTATTGGATGGTGAAACATGGAAACTAAAACGCTCATTAAGCTTCGATCATCAGTCGCCAAGGAAAAATTATGGCCCAAAGTTCGAAGCCAATTACGATAAGGAGCTGTTCTCAAATGATGGTGACATCAATGAACTCCTAGCCCTGCACAAAATCCCTTCTGCAGGCATAGGCTACATCAACGATGGAAAACTACAGCAAGTGCGATTGTATGGTGAGAAAAATGAAGGACAACCTGTTGACTATAATACGATTTACAAGGTAGCCTCACTGACCAAACCTGTAACTGCAATTGTCACCCTGAAATTGGTTGAACAAGGATTATGGAACTTGGATGAACCAATTATTAATTTTCATGTAGAAGAAGATGTTAAAGATGCGCCCGAATTAAAGTCTCTCACGACAAGACACATTTTAAGTCATCAGTCAGGATTCCCAAATTGGAGGTACTTAAACGAAGACAATAAACTAACATTTGAATTTACACCTGGCAGTAAATTTCAATATTCTGGTGAAGGCTTTGAATATCTCAGAAAAGCATTGAAGGCTAAATTCAAAAAGGATCTTGACGTTTTAGCCAAGGACCTATTATTCGATCCCCTACAAATGGACAACACTCATTTCTATTGGAATGAAAAAATCGATCGAAAGAACTTTGCTATTGAGCATGATGAATTAGGTGTGGCTCTTGAAAAGGAAGAATACACTGAGCCCAATGCGGCTGCAAATCTCCTCACGACAGTCCAGGATTACGGTACTTTCATGACTCACATCATTAACGGTGCTGGATTGTCTGAGGATCTATACCAAGATTTCATTACACCTCATTCTAACAAACAACCGGGAACGGACTGGGGATTAGGATGTGAATTACTGCTCGATTTGGATGAATCAGGAGAATATGCTGTAATGCACGGAGGTGGAGATTTTGGACTAAAAACCATTATGATCATGTTTCCAAAATCGAAAAAAGGATTGCTTATGTTCTCTAATTCCGAAAATGGAATGGTCATTTGGCGTAAAGTGATCGAAGAGTATTTTGGCGAATTAGGAGAGGAAATTGTGAAAAGACAATTGGACTAGGGGTGGAAATTATGGAATTGAGTTTATCTATGCATCTCTTTAAATAAGAACTTGAGGAGAATTAAAATTCTACATACTATATGGAGTGAGTGAATTAGCTCTAAGTAAAACTAACCAAATCGATTCGTGAGCAATGAACCGCATATTAGAAACTTAATCCTCGTATTGGCATTATTGTGGTCTACAGTAGTTTGCGGTCAAAATTACTTCAAAGATTTCAAGAGTTTTTTGACTTACAATGCGGATACTATTAACAGAGTAGATTCAGGCATAAAAGAAGGCTTGTGGATTGACTTAAATTCAGAAATTGAGACCACACAATGTTTCACTACTTCAATTAAACCCAGAAGAATACGAGTATATGACATCAACAATATTGGTGAATACAAGAATGGATTAAAGTCAGGAGAATGGAAGGAGTTTTATCCTGCTAACCGACAAAACGTACTAGCATTTAGAGTTTCAAAACTCACCAACCTGAAAATTGAAGATATACCACGTGGTGAATTACACAAACAAGTTTCGGGTCATCAAGATGGCTTGATTCATGGCACAGTGAACGAATATGTTAGATCAGGGTGGATGGTTCAACAAGAGGTATATGATAGGGGAACATTAGTAAAGACCAGCGAGTTTTTTGAAAATGGAAGCATGAAATTTCAAGCTCAACTGAAAGACGAGATTGTCTTCCAATTTTCTGTTTATTATGAATCTGGTGAACCGAAAATCTCCGGCAGCAATGTAAACATGGATAACTTCGAAGTGGATTCTCTTCAATGTTTCGACAAGCTTGGAAAGAAGCAAATATGCAGATACACTAAGTATCACGAGATTTTATTGAATGAAAGGCTCATAGCGTTCTAGTTTCTGTGCGCTTTGAGCGACTGATGCGTTTTTTCAATCCTGTTTCCAAAAAAGAATTGATACTTAAAAAACTATAGCCATATCCTTCTACCTTTGTCTTTTCTATTTAAAATCATTGCATGTCATTCTCCTCTCTGGGTCTTCCAAAATATCTTCTAGACGCTCTCGAACATCAAAAATTCGATAAGCCCTACCCTATTCAAGAGAAAGCCATACCTGCAATTCTGAAGAAGAAGGATGTTTTGGGAACAGCGAAAACAGGATCAGGAAAAACTGCGAGTTTTGTGTTGCCAATCCTTGCAAATCTCAAAGACGTACCAAAGTCTAAAGATCGACATATACCCGTGCTGGTTCTAGTTCCTACAAGAGAGCTCGCTGTACAGGTACATGAGGTCTTTCATACTTTCAGTCAGGCACTTCCTGTTCCTTGTAAAACAATGGCTGTTTATGGTGGTACATCTGTGAACATTCAGATGAAAAGAATGAGCAATGTCAACGTCTTGATAGCGACCCCAGGTAGGTTGCTGGACCTTATCTCCTCTAATGCAGTACATCTTGAGGATGTTCAGACTTTCGTTCTTGATGAGGCCGACAAAATGCTTAATCTGGGTTTTAAAGAAGAACTGGATCAAATAATTGCATTGATGCCGAAGAAGAGACAAAATCTTCTCTTCTCTGCCACATTAAGCCCAAACATTGAAAACATCAAGCGGTTAATGTTAAATGATCCTGAGATCATTCATATTGCCTCTGAGGAAGACAGCATTGAACTTATCAATCAAACGGCCTATGCGGTTTCAACAGAAAAAAAGGGGCCTCTCCTTAGACATCTCATTGAGAAAAAAAACATGCAACAGGTGCTAATATTTACATCATCCGTCTATCAAGCAGATGCAGTAACAACCAAATTGAATCGTAATAATATTGAGGCCAAAGCCATGCATGGCAAGAAAAGTCAATTTGCCAGAATCGAAGCATTAGACAATTTTAAAGCAGGTAAACTTAGAGTATTGGTTGCAACTGATATACTCTCTCGTGGTATCGACATCAAGAATCTACCATTTGTGATCAACTATGATTTGCCTCGATCACCAAAAGACTACATTCACCGCATCGGAAGAACTGGTCGTGCAGAAAACCCCGGAGAAGCAATCGCATTCATAACGCCAGAAGACAAACATCACTTTAAAGTCATTCAAAAGAAAATGAAACGCTGGGTTGATTTTGTTGATGCTAGTAAGTTGGAGGTTTAGCGGGTTACTCGATTTTAGGTTGATATTCGTTTGATCTTATTCACATCATTCTTTTTTTGTTTCTTTAATTGTTAGATTTGCTTGGAGCAATAATGATCTGAAAATTCTATAGTGATCTTTTTAGGGTATCGTTTTTAAACATTTATAAAGATTTAAAAATAGCATTCCTAGGATTCAACAGGGCTTTCAGACTATTATTGACTTTAAAATAAGATAAACTAAAATGCGGATATGTGCCACTAAGTGTCATTATTCTGTAGTTGTAAAACATTAAATAACACCGTTCCAAAAAAACAAACACTTAATATGAACCATTTAGCTTCTAAGCTTATTTTCCAACCAAGCTTTTGGATTCTTTTTATTTGTTTGAACTTGAATTTATCTACAAATGCTC
>JBLIMR010000090.1:0-6640 GCA_047638815.1 Gammaproteobacteria bacterium | reverse complement strand
CCCCTCAGGGATCAAAGGGCGCGGGTTAGAATGCTCTAGGATCAATGCAGTAATGTTTCAATGCTGTAATGCTGTAATGTAATAATACACAAAATCGGAATGTTCTTATGGAGGTCCCTGAACGGAATCGAATGGCTGGCCCTTCGATTCCGCTCAGGAACCTTTATTTTTATCACTTGGACACAAAGTGGGACTTCTATACTTAGAATACAATTTTATCCAAAAAAGCATGCAACCTTCCCTTTAATCGTTGTCTTTAGAAGTAGAAACAAAGAAATTAAAATAAAACATCAATATATTCAATATGAAAACGACCCTATTAGGATTAGCTTTATCACTGATAATGTGCAATTTAAATGCTCAGGAAATAGAAAAAACCTATGTAAACAACAAGCGCATTGTATCAGATAATCAAGAGACAATATTCGGTGATGAATTCTCTATTCGCGGATTTTTGGAGTTAAACAGCTCCGTTACAACGGTAAGAAATCAAACAGCAGCAATGATGGGAGGAGGAATTGATATTGTATTTAACCATAAGCTTAATATTGGTTTTGTTGGGACAGGTATGATTGCAGAGGTGGAGTCGCCTAACTTAAGTTTTGATGGAGTGAATCATAATTTCATTCAATTCGGATATGGTGGATTAAAAGTTGAGCCAGTATTTAACTCAAATAAAAAAATTCATTTTAGCGTACCACTAATCATTGGTGGCGGTGGATTATTTGAAACGGACTTCAATATATGGGATGAGTTAGATTATTACGATGATGGATTTAATCACATTAATCACAACTTGAGAAGATCAGACGCAATATTTGTTTTTGAACCTGGATTAAATATAGAACTTAATTTATTTAAACATGCCAGACTTGCCACAGGTGCTAAATATAGAATGGTAAATGATGTTGATATTGTAAATTTAAAAAATGCTGATTTTGAAGGTTTATCAGGGCATATCTCTCTTAGATTTGGGTGGTTTTAAACACAATTAGATTTCCTAGTACCGACCAATATTCTTTATGCCCAAAATTATTAATCTTAATCAAGAACTACTTGAGCAATGCATGCAGCGGAATCCTGTGGCTCAAAGAAAGATTTATGATATGTATGTAAGGGCTATGTTTAATACGAGTCTGCGAATAGTGAATCAGCGAGAAGATGCGGAAGATGTTGTCCAAGAGAGTTTTGTTACGGCATTTGGCACGATTGATAAAGTGAAAGACCTAAGAGCATTTGGTGGATGGTTGAAAAGAATTGTCATCAATAAATCTCTGAATGTTGTAAAGAAAAAGAAATTAAAATTTGTTGAAATGGAGTATGATCTTAAAGCAGAAGAGGCTGATGAGACCTTGAATGAGTGGAGTAAATTCTCCATTCAACATATCAAACAGGCGATTTTAAAATTACCTGATGGATATAAAGCTGTTTTTTCTCTGTACATGTTTGAAGATTTTAGTCATAAAGAAATTGCATCCCAATTGGGAATCACTGAGTCTACATCAAAGTCGCAACTGAATAGGGCGAAACACAAATTAAAAGAAATGTTAATAGCGCTATAAGTTATGGAAGATGATTTAAAAAAATATCTTAATGAACACCGTGAGGAGTTTGAGCTAGATATGCCAAAGGATGATATGTGGTCTAAAATCAATGATGATTTACGACCAGAGGCCAAGAAGAAAAATAATTTTCATGCGTTACGCATTGCGGCTTCTATCCTTTTGATTGTAGGCGTAGGCGCAACAACATATTCATACTTTTCTGAGACCAAAGATCCTTTGGCTGATGCTGATTTAACTATAAATACTGAGGAAGTTGTTGGCTCAAATCAAATGTCAGATATCTCCCATGATCTGGCTGAAGTTGAATCATTCTACGCACAGAAAGTCAATCAGCAAATGGATGTTCTCAATCAGTATGATGTCGATGAGGATTTAATCAATGAAGTGCATTCCTTAAAGAATGAATTTGAAGAATTAAAAAAAGAAATGGGTGTCGGAGCGGACCAATCGAGGGTCGTTGAAGCGATGATTGATAATTATCGATTGCGTTTGATTTTACTCGAAGATCTATTGGAAGCAGTAGACAATACTAATAACAAGAATACACGAAATTATGAAAGAGATATATAAACAATTGTTTACACGGGCGTTTATCGTGATGAGCATATTTAGCTCTTATGAGGCAATGGCGCAAGATGAATTGAGAGAAGATAGATCATATTCTTATGCCCTTCAAGAAAACACCTATGTTGAAATTTCGAACAAATATGGGGACATAGAAATCGCAACTTGGGATAAGGATTCCGTTGCCATTGAAGTTTCTCTAATCGTTCGGTCAGACAGAGATATAGATCTCCATGAAATTATGGACAGAATTGAAGTTAACTTCAAAGGAAATTCAAGTTACGTTCTAGCAGAAACCAATTGGTCAGACGATGTGGGATTCTTTCGAAAGGGGGTTCAAAACATAAAGCAAGGACTCAAGTCAAATGGAAATATAGAGGTCAATTATATCGTTCATTTACCTTCAAATACTGAATTGGATATTCGTAATAAGTTTGGAAATGTTTTCTTCGGTGATTTTGATGGCAACCTAAACATGAACATAGAATATGGAGACCTTAGAGCAAGAAAACTATCTCATGTTAAAAAAATCAGTCTTAAATATGGGAAATTAAAGATTAGTGAAATGGATCGAGGATCCCTGGTTCTTTCCGCAGTAAAGTCAGCACATATAGTTCAGGCCAATGATATCATGATAACATCAAGTTCGTCTGAGATTGAAATTGACGAGATCAAAACGCTCAATATTGACTCCAAACATGATGATCTACGCATTGAATATATCGACCAACTATTTGGACAAAGTTCCTTGAGTGATATTAAAGTTTCGCTAATTAAAGAGGAAAGTCGATTACAATCAAAATTTGGATCTATTTACTTTAAGGAAATCGAATCCTCTGCAAGTAAGATTAATATTGATGGAGATAGAACTGACATTTTCATGAACTTTAAACCTGGGTTTGACGGCATTTTTGATATCCATGTGGATGAAGAAAAGAAACTGGCATTAACCGAGACGATGAAAATAAACTCAAGAGAAAAAAGTGATGTTCTTGGTTGGAATATAAAGGCCACCGAGGGGTCAGGTGAAGGGACTGCCGTTAATATTGTTTCAGCTAAGGGGTATGTTCAGATTGGGAGGTAGGTTTTAAGTAGTCAGTTTAAAAGTAGTCAGTGGTCAGTAAACAGTTAGTCGCAGGTCTGTTTGTCGTAAGTCTTTTTTTAGAAGTGTTTATTAGTCAGGAAGTCGTAGGTCTAGTTATTTAGGAGATGGAATCTATTCAGTATCATCTACAAACTTCAATTCAATTATCAATTCTTCTCTACCATTTAGGTTTTCAGATAAGAAAGTTCTTCTGAAGTTACATAGGGATGGCACCAATAGATCTTTGTCAAAATCTGTATAAATCGAATCTATAATTATACCCGAATTATCATTTAGCAATTCAAATTCAGGAAAATCAGACATTAAGTTAAAAGGAAACGAATCTAATTCTTGTAATTCGCATGAGTTAATTTGGAATGTTGAAATTAAATTTGAGTCTATACTCCTGATCTCAAAATTTGTAATGGTTGAATCGTGTGAATAAACATTTGCCATTTGAAGATCACGACCTTTCAGATTTAACTCTAAACCATAGTAACTATGAAACAAATAAATTTCCATAGGTATCCTCCTAAGAATATTCTCCCGACTATTAAATTCCTCAATCGCTTCTGTAGCTGAATCTAATAATGCTTGTTCCATCGAACCATTAAGAAATCCCATATATTTATCCGCTATTTCGATGTTCTTTTCTTCAATGTCGGGCCAATTAACAATTGACCCCAAAGTTCCTTGATTATTTATTGAAAACTGATATTCCAATATATCCTCAAATTCTACAACGCCATCTTTATTTTCCCCTGGTATGACTGCTTTCCATGAAACTACATCTTCACCTTCAAAATTCAATAGATAATATCTGTTTTTTTCTTCTTTAAATGTAGGTTTGGCACCTAATGAAATAATTCTTGAATAATTGCAAATCACGAGAAACTCTCCATCTTTCGGAGCACTATACACGAAAGATTCATTTTGACTACAAGAAGAACTCATTATAAGGAATACTAAAAAAAACATTTTTTGGACTCTATTCATTTTTCATATTAATTCCGTCCGATAATTATTTTTATCATTTTTTTAAAATACTCCATTTTAATTCTACTCAATCCAGAGATATTCAAATCCTCCATCGGTGTTCTTTGATTGTGAAAATTGTATGGCGTTTTTTTTAATCCCGCGGTTCCGAAGGACACGTTTAACAATTTTTCACTTTCTATTTTTTCGAAGAAATTGGCCTCTACTCCATCATCCGTAAAAGGAAATGCGAAGGTTGAGTAGTTTAAGTTGAATTTACGTTTTACAAAATTAGTGCTCTCTATTGTTTGACGTATTTGTTCCTCCAAATTTATTTTATTATAATATGGATGATCACAGCTGTGACTGCCAAAAGTAAAACCATTCGCTATCATTTCTTTTATTTGATCACTTGATAAATAGGGTTTTTCTTTTTCCAGAAACACACTAAAATCCAATCCTAACTTCAAAGCTAAATCGTCAATTTTGGCGACATCATTGTAACCAAATGATAGTAACTTACTTTTAATGTCAGATAGGTTTTTCGCCTTTAGAATCTCTTTTGATTTTGAAACTAGATTCTGATTATTCCCTTCTATGTGCTCAATAATAAGACTCACTTTATAGCGATAGAACAATCCCTTATTATCAATGAAATCTGAATTGAGAAAAAAGGTGGCTGGAATTTTCTTTTCCAAAAGGATCGGCATTATCAAGTTATAACAAGAACTTAATCCATCATCAAAAGTTAAATGAAAACAAGGCTTGTCACCGACTGTTTTGCCATTCATAAGATCAAGTAAAGATATTGGAGCAAAGTTCTCTAGAAGGACGTCTAGATCACGCGTGAAGTCCTTTAAACTCTTCATAGGATAAAGATGTTTTATCATCGGATCTTGAACATCATCATACACGCCATGATAAAAAGGCAAAAACGTATTTATTTCACGCCCTTTAATAAGAAATGAAAGGGGAAATAAGTTTGAAACGTTTTTTAAAAATGCCATCTTCATCAATTAAATTATTCAAAATCTTTATTCCTAGAAACCAGATGTTTTCTCACCTAAAATATCCATCATTTGAGATCTAATTATCCTCAATATTATAAAAAATAAGTGATTAAAATTTTTATCTTTAAATTTGACTTGAATACTCGCTGTCAAAATTCTCAACCAATGAAATATTTTATCTTAAGTCTATTTATTTTTGTGCCAAGTGTTGTTAATGGACAATGCGAAGATATTGAGGTGAGTATCACTTCTAATACTGGTCAATGGGGTAATGAAATGTCTTGGGAGCTATTTGATGCTGATTATAACCAAATAGCCAGTTTCCAAGGAACCAGTGATTTTACGTCAGATGAACTTGCTCTATGTTTGCCTGTAGGTTGTTATATTTTCCAAGCATATGACGTGTATGAGGATGGCTGGAATGGTGGGTCTTTACAAATTTCATATGATGGTGAAGAAATATCCTTTGAAATGGCCAATGCAGCGCAAGATTTTTTGACTTTAGGTTTGTATATGGATGACTGTTCATTTGAAATTATTGGCTGCACAAATTCAGAAGCGGTTAATTTTAATGCGAATGCTACTCAGGATGACGGTTCATGCATTTTTGATATTGACTTTGAGGTCAACGGTACGGCAAGAACTTATCTTTATTATGCGCCAGAAAATCTTGTTGCCGATGCTCCTCTCCTTTTTGCATTTCATGGATGGACTGGAACTTCGAACGCCATTATGCAATATTCTGGATTGAATGATTTGGCGGATGAAAATGGTTTTGCTGTTTGTTACCCTCAGGGACTTTTGGACAATCAAGGCAATACACATTGGAATTCCGGTTTAACGATATCATCTGTTGATGATCTTGAGTTCATTGTTGCATTAGCTGAGTATCTTCAAGAAGAAAATAATTTAAGTGCTGATTGCACTTTTTCTTGTGGTTACTCTAATGGAGGCTTTATGGGATATCATATGGCTTGTGAATATCCAGGACTATTTAGAGGTATTGTTTCAGTAAATGGTACTATGAGTGCCGCTGACTGGACATCATGTGATCCATCTGAACCAACAGCCATTATGGAAATACATGGCACAGCAGATGACGAGGTTCCCTATAGTGGAATGCCTGATATTGGCGGTGGATGGGGGCCTAGTGGATCGTCTCCAGCAATAATCGATTTTTGGGTTGAAGAAAATCAATGTGCGGTGTCTGAGTCCTACGACATTGATGATATTACAGACGAGGATGGCACTACTACTGATGTTGTGAAACATAGTGATGGGATAAATGGAAATCAGGTATGGTTTTATACTGTCAATGGCGGTCCTCATGATTGGCCAGGATGGTACAACGCGGAAACAGATATGAATGCCAGTGATGAGGTTTGGAAATTTATGGATGTGATGTGTAACGAAACCGTTTCTATTGAAGAGAACACAGGAAT
>JBLIMR010000089.1:0-6645 GCA_047638815.1 Gammaproteobacteria bacterium | reverse complement strand
TAACTTGTTCCTTTTCTGTGAATTCAAGACTACCAGTCCATTCATACTCCATAGATTCACCTCCAAGAACGTTATAAGTTATTAGCACAGATGTTAAGGTTGATGATCCAGTATTTTCTATTTCCACTATAGGATCAGTACATATCGGATTTATCTTACTTCTAAATTCCCAATCGCTAGGGGAGATGATTTCACTAATGGCAGCGTCAACCTCAAAATTAGTTTCTCCATATGAAACTAGCTGCATAGTGACTCGGTAGTTTCCTTCCATTCCGTTTGGTGTAACCTGCATACCGTAATCCAAAGAAACAGATTCACCAGGTGTAACAAATGGAGTGATATCATGGTCGTAGGTGTCAGTGAAAGTGCCAGGACACCAGCCTGCCCTGTCATATATCCAAGTTCCTCCTTGAGCTATAACAGGATTGTCGGCACATTCTTTCCAGTTGTTCCACTCAAACTGCATTACATCATCCACTTTCAAGTGATGTAATTTTGGGCAGAATTCTGCACAGTTTTGAAAGCCTCCAAACCAGTGACCACTAGTTCTTGTCTTTACACGATAAGAAATTGCATCAGGGTGTAAATCAAGTTCTACTGCAGGCATTACAACATCATTGGCGATGTCAGAATGTTGATAATCACCCAACCATATTGATTGTATATCAATAATTTCTCTCGGTGGCGTTCCTTCGATCATTACAAATTTCAAATCAATCAATTCCTGTTGGTTACCTGCTGAAATTTCAACCTGGCCCTTCAAAATCGGAGCATAATCCGTAACATCATAAACCCATCTGAAGCCATCAGATCCTAAACTTAATCCGATGCCATAGGGCGTTACGTAGTTTTGAATTTGAAATGTCTCCTGTTTGTAATCATTCAACAATTGACTGTCATAATCTACAAAGATAGAATCAACAGACTCTCCAGCTTCATCATAGGTATACATGTATCCAGCTTCCCATCCGTAAATGGTGTCAAGCGGAACCTGAGTAATTCCAGGATTATCAAGGTCAATGGCTGTAGAATATTCAATAATGCTTACTGGAGCATTTAACACTGATTCAGTAATTGTAGTAGATTCAAGATGAGATTCATACTCACCTTGAGTGAAAATTAATCTTGGTCTTTCTGAAGTTGATTCCAGATTTCTGTACAATTCACATCCTTCAACTTCTGCCCAAGCTGGCAAACCGATTAGGTCACCAGAAAGATCGTTACCTGATAAATCTGAGGCATTGAAGCCTTCATCTTCTTCGAATTGGTAATATACTTTTAAGTTGTCATATGCTGGATGAAGTGCGTTGACATCTTTATACATCCAGTCTTGAATAGTAGCTTCATCCAAGGCTACATCCCATACTCTGAATTCGTGAATGGCCCCCTTGTATCTTCCTTCACCATTACCACGAGCAGCAATTCTAAATTGAGTGATGCCATCCATAGTTCTCGTTTTTCCCGTACCACTGTGCCAGAGAATTCCGTTCAAGAAAATTTGCATCGTGCCTGTACTAGTATCTTTCGTGAATGCCCAATGGTTCCATTGACCAGCAAAATCTGAGAGATTGGCAGCTTCGTCTATTCGATCGTAGTTAGAGGTATTGGAGTTACCAGCATCCCAATATATTCTACTGTTACTCCAAGGAAGATGTACGTTTATTACTCTTCTATTTTCAGCATCGAGTCCTTCAAAAACGTATGTGTTTGCTGGCAATGCATCTAGATCTCCATGAGACCAAAAAGAAACTGTGATCTGTTCTTCGATACCATCAAAAGCAGAAGCTGGGACTTGCACGTAATCACCCCAATCAAAATCTAACTTGCCATCATTTTCGCTGGCAAATACACCGGAATTGAATCCTGTGTTGTTTCCTTTTATTTGCATATCAGCTGTTGCTTCAGCATTATCAAAACAAAAATCTATGGCCACATTTGACGTTCCATCCCATTCGAATGATGTTGTCAAATTGAATTCATAAATACCTGTTGTGGAAATTTCAGTGTCGGCTGTATAAACAGTTTCGAGATTTTCCTTTTCGTAACTGTCGATTGCAAGAACAGTTAGGGCACTGTTTTTCATTCTTATCGAAAGGTTGTTTAATTCACCCGTGCTAAAGAAATCAAATTTCAGTTTATCAATAGATCCTGCAGTCAACCCAGCATCAGTTAACTCAGATGCGAGCCATAAATATTGTGCTTTACCATTTTTGGATCCAGCCTTGAACGTATCATATATATCAGTAACATCTGCGCCTACCGTATAATCTGTTTCACTGATAACATTGTCGTAAACAATATAATCTTCCTCAGTTTGATAATAAGTATAAGTTGGATTATTCACATAATCTATTACTTCAGGATACCCACCATTAACAAGATACCTTGAAGAACCAACATTCTCATGCTGATATAGATTAGTATATGTAGTATAATCCCATTCCCCACATGCGAAGTTGTCTTGCGTTGTAGCTTGGTCGCACTTTAATGTATAGTACATCAGGATTTTTTGGTAACCATCAGTTTCTTCCGGAAAGTTATACCAGCCTCTTCTTTTAGTAATATCTTCAAAATCAAGAGTTTGAACTATCGTTGTGTCCTGAGCAATAGAAAGTAAAGGAATGAATAGGAAAATTAATACGGTTTGAAGTAATCTTGTTATCATGGTATAATTTGTTTGATCTATATAGAATGCACTGGCTTTCCGGCATTTTGCCATCGATTGTACATCCTCGGTAAATATAAATATTTTTATTTCGAGATAATTGCAATAAGTCATTCAATATTGGGTTGAGACACAATCTAACATATGTGTTTTCTAGAAAATATATTTAATAAGGATGCAACATTTCGAATATTCATTGTTCTAGGAGTATAACACCCAATAAAATATTCATGCACAAAATCAAACGAAAGTCAAAAACAATAAAAAGTGCCATTTTCATTTTATGTATGGCCTTTTTATCCAATCCATTATTTTCTCAAACATTAACCCAAACAGTAAAAGGTAAAGTGCTTGATACAGAAACTGACTCACCACTACCAGGAGCATATATTTCTATGATAGGAAGTGAAACAACACATTCTGCTATTTCAAATATGAACGGGGATTTCAGAATAGAAAATGTGACAGTGGGTAGAGCTTCATTTAAAATAGGCTTTATGGGATATGAAGAGTTTTTGGCCTAAGAAATTACTATTGATAGTGCTAAAGAGATAAACCTTGATATTCGTTTGGTAGAATCTTTGATGAACATGGATGAGGTTGTGGTGACAGCCAAAAAAGATAATATAAAGCCTAATAATAATGCAGCCATGATCTGTGCAAGATCGTTTAGCGTTGAGGAGACAAAAAGATTTCCAGCCAGTATTAGTGACCCAGGAAGAATGGCTTTGTCTTTTGCGGGCGTAACAACTTCTAATGATGAAACCAATGAGATCGTGATTAGAGGAAACGCCCCTAATTTTCTGCTCTGGAGAATTGAAGGAATGGAAGTGCCAAATCCCAATCACTTTTCGGAAGAAGGATATTCATCGGGTGCCGTGAGTATACTCAATACCAATATGCTTGATCGATCAGATTTCCTTACAGGTGCTTTTCCAGCAGAGTATGGTAACGCCATGTCAGGTGTGTTTGACATAAAACTCAGAAATGGAAATGCCAAGAAAAAGGAGTACGCTTTTCAACTTGGTGTAATGGGCACTGACTTAACAGCGGAAGGGCCAATAAAGAAAGGATACAATGGCTCGTATCTCATCAACTATCGATATTCAACGCTGGGGATTTTAGATAAGGTGATTGATTTTGGGGAAGACTTTGGGGCACCAATATTCCAGGATTTATCATTTAAAATTAACTTACCGTCAGGAAAACGATTGGTTGTTTCTTTATGGGGAATCATGGGAACGAGCGAGAGTAATACAGCACAATCAGAATCTGACACTTTGATCTTTGATGATTTCCTTACATCAAAAACATATATGTCCGGGGCGAACTACTCCTATTTTTTCAAAGACAAAAGCAAGCTAGAAGCCAAAGTTTCATTCTCTGGAAATTCAAGTGATTATATTTATGAAGAGACCAATCTTGTTGAGAATATTTATGAAGCTGATAGTGGTATTGAATTATAAGGTGGAGTTTTGATTGAAGATTAAGTTATATTGAACGTGCATCGGGAGATGCATGCGAAAATAGGAGCTCGTCAGGAGACGAGCACCAGTTGGTATAGCGATTAGGAAAAAAAGCGGGTCGTGCTGAGCATTCAAAGCACTGCTTTGTCGAAGCGGGTCGTGTAGTTTAATCGTCCTTGCCTATCGATACTTTCATTTCTGTGATGGCAAACACCCCGATGAAATCAATTAGTTCTTCTTCATAAAAGGCAAATTCTCAGATCTTCCCTTTTTGAATATGTTAACTTTCTTCGGTGTGTTTTTACGAATGTCTTTTTGTTCTTCTTCTGAAAGATGAATGATCCTGTGGCATTCATGCGAACAGGTGTTTTCCATTTTTTTCTTACAGTCTGAGCATTGAATAAACAGCAAATGACAGCCTTCATTAACACAATTGGTATGATCATCACTAGGCTCTCCACATTGATGACAACTCGAAATTATTTCATCAGAAATTCGTTCGCCTAGGCGTTCATCGAAGACAAAGTTTTTCCCTTTGAACTTGTTTTTTAAACCTTTATTATCAACCTGACGGGCATATTCTATGATGCCTCCATTCAGTTGGTGAACATTGGGGAAGCCTTCATGCTTCAACCAAGCAGAAGCCTTTTCACATCGGATGCCGCCAGTGCAATACATGACGATGTTTTTGTCGTTCTTTCCATCCACTATATTTCTTACCTTTATTAGCTCTTCTCGGAAAGTATCTACATCGGGTAGAATGGCTCCCTCAAAATGACCCACTTCATGCTCGTAATGATTTCTCATATCGATCAAAATCGTATCATCCTCATCGGTGAGTTTATTGAATTCTTCTGCATTCAGATGTTTACCGGTATTGGTTACATCAAAAGTCTCATCATTCAGGCCATCTGCCACGATTTTTTCTCTGACTTTGATTTTTAGTTTGTAGAAGCTTTTACCATCGTCTTCTATGGCTTTGTTGAGCCTTATGCCATCCAGAAATGTGATTTGATATAAATCGTCTCTCCAAGCATCAAACTTTGACACAGGGACAGAGATTTGTGCATTTATTCCTTCGTTAGACACATAGATTCTGCCGAAAACATCGAATTCATTCCAATGAATAAATAGATAATCTCTGAATAAATTAGGATTGCCAATTTGATAATATTGGTATAAGGAAAGCGTGTAGCGCTCTTCACTCGATTGAAGCATCTTCTCCTTCAATTCCCTAGAATCCTCCTTGTTATACAGTCTTTTCATTTCGATTTTGCTTTCATTTCAACGCTCAACGCAAAACAGACCGGATTATGCAAATAGGAACAAGTTCGAATATGATCGCAGAGCAAAGCCAGAATAGGCTTGGGCTTTACGATACAGTAATTCTCACTCATTCACATCACAATTGCAAGTTATGCGTGAATTAGCATGGCAAATATAGGATATTGTTGCTTTTAAGTAAAATGGAAAAATCACTTTGAGAATGGGATTGGAAATGTGGGCTTATTTGGCATCATAAGGTTGAGAGCTGAGTGCATCAGGAGATGCACGGGAAAATGGGTGCTCTTCAGGAGACGAGAGCCAGTGTCCATTTCTATTAACTCAAAGCCTTTTCCAACTCAGAAAACTTAAATTCAAAACCAGTCTCCAATATCTTCTTATTAGAAACCCTCGATCCATTTAGTAAAATTTCAGACATTTCACCGAGGGCAATCTTCAGAATAAATGCAGGAACATTTGGCGCCCAAAACCCTTTATTTAAGGATTTAGCATATGCCTCAGAAAACTCTTTATTGTTCTTGTGGTCTGATGCAGCTGCGTTATAAGCTCCAGATGTATTTTCATTTTTAATAACATGAAGATACATGGAGCATAGATCTTCGGTATGTATCCAAGGAAAATATTGATTGCCACTGCCAAGGGCCGAGCCAAGTCCAAGATTGAAGATAGGTTTTAGTCTTTGTGTTACTCCACCTTCATTGCAAATGACAATAGCAGTTCTAAGCGCAACAGATCTTATATTGAATTTTTGAAAAGCGAATGTGGATTTTTCCCATTCAACACATACTTGTGCTGCGAAATCTGGACCATTGGCATCCGTTTCCTCATATATTTTCTCAGAGGTGATGGCACCATAATAACCTGTACCCGAACTCGAAATAAAAGCTTTCAGATTGGGATTGTATTTTTTTACATTTTCAAGTAATAACTCTGCTGATTTAATGCGACTGTCAAGTATTATCCCTTTTCTTGTTGTAGTCCATCTTTTGTCCGTTATTCCAGCTCCTGCTAGATGAACAATATAATTGCAATTAAGTATCGCTTCAGGATCGATTTCATTTTTACTAATATCCCAAATGTATTGCTTGTAAGGAATGTTCGCGCTTGTTGCCCGCGTCAAGATGCTTACTTCATATCCATGCTCTGTAAGCATAGCTGAAAGTCTTCTTCCGACCATTCCTGATCCACCGGTGATTAGAACTTTCTCTGCCATACTACCAGTTGGATTTT
>JBLIMR010000088.1:0-6714 GCA_047638815.1 Gammaproteobacteria bacterium | reverse complement strand
GAATATTTATTGATGGTAGTTACTGCGGAATTGATGTATATGAAACAAATGAGTCGGAAAGCGATATGGATGATGACGTTTCTTTCAGAAATCAAGATGAATGGGTTAAAGGTTTGATAATTAAAAAAGCCAAAGTAGAATCTGGAAATTTGCCTTTGATTACTTTGACAATTGACTTTACAAACGGAACTCAACTGATATTAGACTGTGATGAAAATGAAGATTGTAGTTTAATAAAAACGTTGGGTAACACAACCTATATGTAATACGGGTTATAGTAGTTGTTTAAAGTGTTGTAGGCAGAGTTCCACTTGCAATGCCTATATTTATTACTGAAATTAAAAAATAAACGCAAGGCGCGTTGGTGTGGTAAGTAACGAAACTTAGTAGTTCTAATCTTCCCGCACTACACATAGCCAAACGTTACTCAGAATAGACATTAAAATAATTTAAATGATGAAATTTATCATAGTAAATATAATCCTGATGCTTTCTTTGAACAGTTTTGGTCAAGCGAAAATCTCTTCTGAAGATTTGAAAGTTGTTATCGGAAATTGGGTAGGAAGTATTACATACCTTGACTATCAAACTAACAAACCGTTTACAATGCCTGCAAATTTAAATGTTACACAAGGAAAAAGTGATAATATACTTTTGCTCAACAACATCTATCCAAACGAACCAAAAGCGAATAGTTCGGACAAAATTAAAATTGCTAAAAATGGAATGCTGCTAAATAAGAATGTGGTGACATCAAGAGAAGAGCTTGAAAATGAACACGTTCAAATCCAAACAGAACATGAAGCTAAAGATGATAACAAAAAAGCGCTTTTACGATACACATATGTTATAGGTAACGACTTCTTCTTAATCCGAAAAGAAGTTCAATTTGAGGAAGCAGGTGATTGGATAAAAAGAAGTGAGTTTAATTATCAAAGGAAAAAATAAAGCTGCTAACACTGTGTAAAAATGCATTAAAACGCATTTTACACTAAACGTTAGGTAATATAAAATGGAGAAAATTTTAGGCATATTAATCATTGGATTTTTGAGCGTGCTATGGGCTGTTGTTTCATTTCACACTTTTCAAATGAATGATTATTCAATGTTTGTTGATTGGTGGGGAATTGATAAGTATTGGGATAAAGTTTTATTAATCTCAACTTTCCTATTTACCATTATAATTGCCACTTTTTTCAATTGGAAAATCCTGAAGAAAATAACAGGTGATTATCGTTATCACTTCTTCTATTGGTTGATTATAATGATACTTTTTACTTATCCATTTGTTGTCAATCGCGGTTGGTATTGGTTTCAATTTGGGTTGTTTCTTGGACTTCCAGCGATTGGAATAAATTACTTAGCTAATGGTTTAAAATCTCAAAACCTTAAGCGACACAAAAATATTAGCTTTATCATTCTGACCCTAGTATTCTTAGTTGGAGGGTATGGAGAATATCAAGCAAGCAATTCTACCGAATTTAATACTACGGGCTATGAATTTGAAATCAATACATATACTATCCCGACATTTTTGGATTGGCAAGTAGAAGGTGAAATAGAAATTGAAAACAAAAACACAGGTGATGATTATGAGTTTGACTTTTGGTTTGGAAATGGACCATATTTTCAAATATGTAAAGACATTAAATCTGACTCTATTTTCTACCTCAAAGGTTTTGACCGCAATGGAGGTCACAATTGGACAATAAACCTTATGAATGAATCAATAGACGATATCTATTATCCAGATGACATTAAAGATATAGAAGTCATAGCGATTCATGATTCAGATTTTGAACTTAAAAAAGAATAACATTACCTAACAATGGCTATACGTAATGCGGGTATTCTGCTAAACGAAAGGTCAGTACATTTATGAAGTCCGCCAATACTTTAATTTGGTGTTTAAAATGAATAAATTAAAAACAAAATATAAACTCTTGGCTACGTGCAGATTTGAAAACTCCGCTTTTCAAATCCCGCACTACGCATATTCGGGTCGTTGTACACCGTTAAAATTTTGTTCCGTTTCCATACTCGGAGGAGCATCAAAACGGCCATCGAAGCTTATCCAGCACCTGCCAAAGCAAACATAATGGCTTTGTGGTACTTAAAGTGTCAATCAAAAAAAGAGCGGGGGGGGTGATTCTGTTCATAAGTCCACCAGCCAAGCTAATGATATTAATTAATTTGGTTCTACTACTATTTTAATGGATAGAGGCTTAACCCTCCATTAAAGAATAATATAGCACTTCTAAAGTTTTTGAATGTTCTATATCCTCTTCCTATTGTTTTTATTTCTTGTATTTTTCCATTTAACCGTTCAGCCATGGCGTTATTAAAAGTGGAAACCAATGCATTAACTACTCCTGAAAAATGATTGTCAAACATTTCTACAACCTTAGTAACTTCTTTGATTTGTTTGTGTATTGATGTTTGTACCCACCTGATAAATAACATTATGGCATTCACTTTATTAGTTTCAATATTAAATAGGTCTTTGAAATTTTCTTTTACCTGCCAGGCTTTACTCACTTCATAATTTGCCAATTTTATTGCCTCAAATTTAATACGTTGCTTTTCTGTTAAATTCACTTGATTCTTTAGTAGGGCATATCTGCTATTTTTTAATTCTTCATTTGTTTTTACTTCTCTTTTTCTTACTTTATCTATCGCATTATTAAGATAGCTCACCAAATGAAATCTATCATGTACAAGTTCGGCTTTTGGCAACTTCTCCTTTGAAACAGTTATATATGCTTTCCACATATCCAGGCTTATTGTCCTCACATTTTGCTGTTGGTATTCTGTTAAAGAATTGTCTAATAGCTTTCTAACAGACTTTTTAGTCCTTCCTTCTGCTACATCTATGATAGTACCCCTTGTAGGATGGCTTAAGACACTCACATAGCTATGACCTTTCCTAAATGACTTCTCATCAATGCTTATATGGTGAAAATTGACTTGTGAAGTATCTCGTCTTAATAAGCCCCTCTCAACAGAAATATGCATTATTCTGTTTACCACTCGAAAAGTACAATTCATAAATGAAGCCGTTTTAGTTTGATTTTTAGATACCTGTAATAAGTCAATGACAGACTCTTCAAATAAGTAAGTATGGCGTTCATGTTTTGATGCCCACGGAGTTTTTATAGTGCTTACTTTTCCTGATTTATCTTTCACTCTTGGTAAACGACAAACTATATATGTCTTATAATTCATTGTATCCAAATGACGCCACTTTCGAGATGGTCCATAATCATATATAGAATACCGCTCAAAATCAATAGGAGACTCTGCATCTTTACATATATAATCTATTGTTATATATACTTCATTAACCTTATAATCTGTACTAACATCTTTTACTTGCCATTCATCTGTTAATTCAAGTAATAAATTATAAAACTGGGACGCTTCCATAAATAATATCTTTTACCAAAATTAAGTATTCCATTAAAATAGTATTAGAACCACTAATTTTTATTAACTATGCGGAATTATGAAACGTCTAAAATTACATGATGATTAAAAATCTAAAATTTGTATTACAAAAATCAATATTATTTATCTCGGTATTTATTCTTTTTTCCGCTGGGGGGTGTTCAACGGAGAAAGATAATGAAGATAATCCAACTGTTTCATCTGTAGTAGTTGACTATAGGACAATGCCCTACCCATCTCTATTTATAGAAGACACGAGCAGAATAGATTTGGTTAAAGTAACGAATGATGGTTTCTATTTTGGATATATAGCAGACGACAACATCGATGCCTACGGGGCTTCAAATTGGCACGTTTCTAGGCTAGACGATGACAATCCAACATACTGGGCCAACATGGGTGTTTCTGGAAGGAGAGTAATGGCTAGCAATGTATTTAATACTCATAATGACAATGACAAATTTAGTGTATGTGGAACAACGCAGGATTCTTTGGCGTTTGATGAATACACAAATAGTTCCTTCCTTATAGGTGGTGACTTAAGTAGTATTGCCACCAGTTTTACGGCTATAAGTCAAGCAGAAGGTGATATGATGCAAATAGCTATTTCCAATCAAAAAACATGGTACTTAAATCACGAAGATGGACAAACTAAACTGTATAAAGATTCACCAATCGAAGGAGAAATAGATTTATTGTATACCATTGACGACTTTATATTGCGTATTCAAGCAGTAGAGAACAGAGACTATCTATTTGCAATAAACTTATCTAGAACCAAAATATACTTATTAGGACTAACTGGACCAAGTTTAATTTTCAACACTGAGAATACAGGTGAATACTTAGGTGAAGTTCAACAAGATTCTTATGCTGGATCTACCTTTGATCCTGAGTATTACTTTACGTCTCAATCATCTGATTCTTTAAAGGTTTATAAATATGATTGGAATAATGATGAAGTTAGCCTTGATACAAGAACTTTAGATTACACAAGGGGAATTGCATCTCATGTAATTGTCGATAGAAATTTCGCCTACTATTCAAATGGTATGAAGTCAGACTTATTTGGTGCTTGGTCAACCTTTATTCCAGATGACCAAGACAACCAAATTTTATTGAGTATGCTTCAAAGTGGTGGGTCACTGTTCTCTCATTCTGAAAATCAATTTATCTATTGCTTAAGTGGTGGCTATGTACATATGGTTTCAAAATAAAGGAACCAAAAACGTAAAAACCAAAAGGGTATATCAAATAAACCCAACGCTTAATTCGCAAATTGACTATTCGCAGTGTCGTATGCAATGTGAACTAAAGCATTTGACCATAGGTTCTGCTCAAACTAAGTCGGAATTGATTGAGATATTGCAATTCTATGGTGCGAATTATGGTACCGATACAATTAAAAATGAATTTCTCCCAGAGGTTCTGTGGCCAGCTCTTCAGGTATCGAAAGATTTAATTTGTGAATCTGGAGATAAGGAAATTCTGGAAGAATATATGGACATGATTGGCAAGACTACTGGATCCGCTGATGAACTCTCCTACTATTGTTTAGCGGAGACTTACTTCTGCCAAAATGAGATGTTCATTTCAGTTCTCTCTGGAGTACAAAAAAGAAATGAGATTCTTCGTTCCATGGAACTTGGAATTTCCGAAATAATCAATGATTATCCGTTTCCTCGACAAATAGAAGTGTTGAGAAAGTATCATAGATTGTCGAATGCAGAAGATTCTAAACTAGATTTCCTAAATCATCTGCACTGGTTTCTTGACCATATGGTAAAGACTGAAAAATTAAAAGTCAATGAATTCTACCACGAAACGGAACCCTGTCAAATTATCATATATAAGTTTGATTCCACCCTTTGTCTAGTTGAGGAAGGATGTGGTGATGTAAGTATGCATATGGTTCTAACAAAATACTATTTAGATGAAGGATTCATTTTAGTTTCTGACGAACACACATTCTACAACGCGCCACCTACTTACACCAAAGAAAAAGCGGCTGCTGAAGGAGCGACTGAAGGCTATTTTCTTCAATGGTTAACAAAAGTTGAAACTGACAATTACTACTTCGAGAACGGAAAATTAATTGCTTGGATTGGTCATGAAGGTGAAAAGAAACTAATCAATACCGAGGAAACTACCCAGAAGGAAAACGACTGGAACTCCCATATTAAAGAAATTAAAACGCTCTATAACAACAGGTGATACAACATAGCCCCACAAAACCAGCACACTGGTATTTGAAAATAAATACCTTTGCCAAGCAACGGTGCATACCTTAGAAACGTTATGCTTCATTATCAGAAACCGCTAACCAATGATAAAATTCTTTAGAAAAATTCGCCAAAACTTGCTTATTGAAAACAAAACAGGGAAGTATTTTAAATATGCCATTGGTGAAATACTTTTAGTTATGGTCGGTATTTTATTGGCACTTCAAGTAAGTAACTGGAACCAACAGCACAACCAACTAAATCAAGAACATAAAATCCTTCATTCTTTAAAAACAGATTTTTTAGAGTCTAAAGAACGATTGTTGAAGACTATGTTTATGCAAAAAAATGTGGTTAGAAAAAGTAGTAATTTGATAAAAATGTATGAAGGCAAAATACCAAGATCTATTAACGACTCGATAATCAATTATCTAAATTATGGAGCCTATTCTTGGTATCGTTCTGAACTTTTAACAGGTGCATATGATGCTTTTATTAATTCTGGTAATTCAGAACTAATACGTAATGAACAACTTACTAAACTACTAGCCGAATATTTCTCCATTGTTAAGTCTGGGTTTGAAGATCAAGAAAATAGTATGAATCTTCTTAATAATATGCAAAACATTCTTGCTCCTGTAGATGTTAATCTCAGATTACGTAAAAATGGACCACGAATTGGTTTAGATACTTTAAGAAGTCCGAACGAAGATATTGCCATTGATTTTCTATTTAAACAAGACGCCTTTTTTGGTAACTTATTAAATAAAACAAAAGTCGAGAAATTGAGATATGATATCCAAAAAGAAATGTTGAATCATATTACGCAAATACTATCGATTCTAAACCAAGAAATAGAGCTGCATGAATGATGTAATTCTTCTAAGAAAAACGAAAGCACAACATGGTGTCATAGTATAGGCTTCCCCTAATTAGGACTGTTTATAATTCTACTATTTCAATAAAGTTATTGTTTTTAATTCTTCTGGGGCTAGCCCCAGAAGAATTAATTTTCGCGTACTGTTTAGGCGATATTTTACCTAAT
>JBLIMR010000087.1:0-6763 GCA_047638815.1 Gammaproteobacteria bacterium | reverse complement strand
CTTCATCATCTACCTTTATTATATTCTGAATGCAAATCTCTTTAGACAAAAACTGATTTAATCTATATTTTAAATCCAATTCTGCTGGAATCTCCATGTCAACGTGTGCAAAGAACTTTTTAGCATGTACTCCCGCATCAGTCCTTCCACATCCAAGAATTGATATATCGGATTGACGGAGAATTGTAGAGAGTGCCTTTTCAATGTCCTCTTGAATAGATGGCGCATTTTCTTGCCTCTGCCATCCACTGTGGTTTGAACCGTTATAGGCAAGTTGTATGAAATATCTGTGACTCAAATCGAACAACAAAAATATGAAATGATTTGAAGGATTGGAATAATAAACTGGAAATTGAGACAGGTATTTTTATATACCTTCGTTTGGCACATATTTGGAATGAAGAATTTATGAAAAAAATAGGCCTCCTGTCAGACACTCATAGCTATATCGATGATAGAATTTTATCCTATTTGGATGGTATGGATGAGATATGGCATGCTGGAGATATTGGGGACCTCAAGGTCACAGACGCATTGCGTGAATTGGCTCCTTTGAGAGTTGTTTATGGGAATATCGATGACAACGAAGCACGTTCAGAATTTCAACTTCATCACAGGTTTATGTGCGAGAAAGTAAAAGTATGGATGACACACATAGGTGGCCCACCATATGTCTATGATTACAGAATAAGAGAACCTTTAAAACAAGATCCCCCGGATTTGTTTATCTGCGGTCATTCCCACATATGCAAAGTACAGATGGATAAGCGATTGAACATGCTATATATGAACCCCGGAGCCGCTGGACGTCATGGACATCACAAAATAAGAACCTTACTCAGATTCACTATTGAGGAAAAGAAAATTGGTGATCTCGAAGTTGTCGAGTTGGGGAATAGATCAAAAATAAAGGCATAAAAAAACGCCCTTTCGTTAACACAAAAGGGCGTTTTAAAATATTGTTAAAGACTATTTTAAAATAACCTTTCTTGATAACTGACCACCCTCTTCGAAGATGATTGTCATAATGTACATTCCAGCATCATAAGCCTTAACATCCATAGTAATGCTATTGCCATTGATCAACTCTCTTCCAACTTCCTGTCCAAGACTATTAAGAACAACTACTTGTGTCATTCTAGCCAACTGATTTGAAATCGTTAGAACATTAGTCGCAGGATTCGGGTATAAATCCATTGCTGCATTTACTTCAAGATTTTCACCTATACCAGTTGATATATCCATTGCCAAAACAACTCTAGGGTGCAAGTAACCTTGAACCGTATCAATGTATGCCAATCCTTGAGCTTGACTCATGTCAGGATTTGAGAACACTTGACCTCCATGTATTACGTCAGCGTCAAAGGTAGTTCCTAAAGCAGCATTGTAACCAGCCACAGTAGCTTGCAATGTTGGAAAATCCCACCAATCCCAAGGATCAGATTCATTGGCAGCAATTACAGAACCAATAGGTCTCATTACCGGGAATAATCCCTCAGGCGTTGAAGCAATTGTCATTGTCATTTCATCAGCATATATATAATCTACTGTAGTTCCATATAAAGATCTTGCTCTATCCGTGAATACATCTCCATCTGGAATGTTCGCAAATGCATCATTATTTCCAAGATCGTTTGCCACTTGAATAAAAATGTTTGGTCCATGCACATCAACAACATCCTCATTCGTTACACCTACAATTACAGTCCCTTCGTTAAAAGGTGCTGCCGCATCTCTTACACAGTTCATAGCAACCATTGGTGCTTCACCTGCTTCAAGCCATGATATATCTGCTAATGCGCCACCTAAGCTCATTGCCATGTGTACTTCCGAAGAAATACCAGCCAATTGTAATGGGTCACTCAATCTTACCGCACCTGGGCCACCATCTAGTGTTCCATCGACAGCTTCCAATACATATGGTAAACCAGTTGTTCCATTAATGAATTTTGGTAATGATGCGATTTCTGAATATTCGTCAAGTGTAATGTAAGCTTGTGAAACATATCCACCTGAACCTTGTCCAAACAATAATATTTTAGTGTCATCAATACCCAATGAAGCCGCTTGAGTTCTTAAGAATCTCACAGATGTTTTTGTATCTTGAAGTGCTCTATATACTGCAGCCAATAATGTTCCTCTTCTCACATCCTCTTCTTCAGATAAAGGATTCCAACCAGTTCGGTAGTTTACATTCGCAACAACATAACCTCTTTTAGCCATCTGAGCACATAAGTTTACAGCAACGCTGTCCTTTTTGTCACCCAGAGCAGCACCATTAAAAATGGCAGGTAAGAAATTCCCTGTATGTAAGTATATTACTAATGGTCTTGCCGTTTCAGTGTCAGTTGCAGGTGGCGTGTATATATCCATTTGCAATTGCGCAAGTTTCATAGCTGTATGTTGCTCCTCAGGTAAAAATCCATTTGGCGTAAAATAGTTCACCGTAATGTCACTAGTATTTCCAGCGACTATCATCTCGTCAATTGCTTGTTTTTCAGCACTAAACACACCGAAATCACTAAGATCTGACTGTAAAAAATCCACATTGACACCAAAAGTTACATCTTCGGTAAGGTCATATGTATCAAAAATTTCTGAAATGTAACGCTGAGCGCTCATCGGTAATATGGCAGCAATACAAGCTACAATTAACATTTTTTGTAATATTTTCATCATTAAATTAAGTTTAAAAAATTAATGCTTAAAGATAAGTATAAAAGACAAGAAATGAATTAGATGAACATTTCAATATTCAAGATTTACTTAAAAGATAATTCATAAGTAACTGCAAAATAAAGCATTCTTCCAATGACCGGTCCACCGTAAACTTGGAAGGCTTTTTGATCGAGAATATTTGAAGCTCCCATTTTAATATTCGTATTAAAATCTTCATATGTGAAGTTAATTTGACCATCCAATAATGTATAGCTAGGAACAATCCCAGAAAACTGTGGTGACCCTTCGAAGGTGAATTCTTGAATCCATTTGTAATTAACTCCAAATCCCCAATTTGACAATTTAAATATTCCCAAGTCAGAACTTAGATTTCTTCCGTTAATACCAAGGTTGTATTTAAACTCTGGGGTATTAAAAGCCGGAATAATTGGGTCATCAGATCCTGCTAAATCCAATTTATTCCAAGATACATTTCCATTCACAACAAGCCTATTACCGAGGTAATAATTTAAGCCAAAGTTTGCGCCTCGTGTTGTCACTTGATCTTTTGCGTTTGCTGCAGCTCGAAATGCCTGTACACCAATTAGGCTTGCTGGATTTTCAGAATAATCAACATCTAACCCAATATTATAACCCAGAAAATCTGTATACCAACTCTGATAAACTGAAACATCAGCGTAGATTTTGTTCCCAAATAAACCTCTATAACCAATTTCAAAAGTTTGTGCCCTTTCTGGTTTTATGGCATCAATACTGAAAAACTCTAAATTATTGAAGTTTTGTTGCTCACCATTAATAGCATCTCGAAATGAACTGATAGTAACCAAAGAGTCCACACCATTGATATTACCAATAAGTATTGCCCTACCAACATCTAAATTCAGGTATTGATCTGACAGGGTTGGATTTCTAAGTGCTGTCGAGAAACTTGTTCGAACAGTATGATTCACATTTGGCGTGTAAACAAATGAGACCGCAGGTGATAAAACTTCTTTAAAATTCTGACTTTTATCTAGTCGCAATGTTGCTGTACTAGTGACTTTTTTATCGAGAAATTTATATTTCCCGCCAACATATGCTCCAATTTCCCAAACGCTTCTACCCCATAATTTTCTTTCTTCCATTAAGTTCTCATCGAAGATTGTTCCTTTCGAATCCGGGGTATACATTCTTCCGTTACCGCCAAATGTTGCATCAATTCCGTGAATTTTATGCTGATATTCCCCTTGCACATGATAAAGCGATGATTTATCATAAAACTTAGATCCACCTTCAGTAATTAAGGTTGACGTAATAACATTGAATAAAGAATCGTATCGTTGTGTTCCAGGTCTGAAAAAAGGAGAATCCTGACCAGATGTCAAGTTTTGAGCACCTGCTAATGTTTCTTCATGTACCTCATCCACAAGCTCAGGATGTTCAGAAATCCATTCGTTTTGCAAATTAAAAGTTTGCTCATTCCAAGCTAAATTTAAGGATGCAAAAAGGTCTAAAAACTCTTGATCAGTGCAGCCGATGCATGACTCTTGCACGTCTAAAAAATTAGGTTGGTTTTCACTATTGGTCGGCATACCTGCGGCAAACAATTGAGGAAGCCCAAAAGTACTATAGAAGGACTTGTAGTCCTTATAGTATTGCCCCTCTTCTTTAGCTGCATTACTCATAAGAAAAGCTGTCAATACAGCATCATAGGAATCTCCAGCATTTTCTCCTGTTCGATAGGCACGAATAAAGAACACTGAATCTTTACGCAATTCTATTTTATGCTGGTTAAAAGTGATGTTGTTGAGACTAAATCTATTTTCACCCTGGTATACGGTTGTTCCAGCACTACTGCCATAACAATACTCCAGTTCTGTTTTGGGGTTCAGTTTGTAATATAAACCTAGGTTCGACTTTACGTTCTCTGTATTGTAATCAACAATATCAGACTCCTTATACCCCGCTCGATAAATCCTACCTAAACCAGGGAGGTTAGTACTATTTGAATAATCATTTCCCCCAGTAAAGACTTCATCGCCATAAATATTCACCGCATCATACCCCGCTCGATTCGATGGGTCATTTTCAGAATCAGTAGCCGCGTCATAATTTTCCGCTTCCCAATCATTTGCTGTCATACGAAATAGATTGACCTTAAAAGCAAATTTTTCCTTATCTTTTTTATTCTTGAACACCTCTGCATATCGCAATGAAAATTGCGACAAGCTACGGGTCCCTACTTTCTTTTCAATTGACAATCCCGGGAATTGCCATGGCGTTTTTGATCTCATATCAATTACCCCATTGAAGGCCCCTGGGCCATAGAAAGCAGAACTTGCTCCTGCAATGATATTTACAGATTTAACATCTAAGTCAGGCACTCCTAGGAAGTTCCCAAGAGAAAAATTCAAACCAGGTGATTGGTTATCCACCCCATCGATTATTTGCAAGGATCTTACAGGTGAAGTGGAGTTAAATCCTCTAGTATTTACAACCTTAAACCCCAAACTTGCAGATGTCACATCTACACCTTTCAAAGCACCAAGGCTTTCATAAAAATTTCCTGATGGCGCTTCCTTAATAGCCAAGACATCCATTGTTTCAACAGATAATGCTTGCTGTTGTTGTTTTGCGGTTATTCTTTTACCTCGAACCTCAACGGCCTCCATCAGTATGGCATTGGCTTTCATTCGTATTTCTACGTTATCACCAACAGCTGTCACATTCATTTCATAGTCATCATAACCCAAATACTTTATGACTAAAGTCCAAGGCAAAGTTTCACTTGATTTGATGGTGAAATAACCTTCAACATCCGTCAATCCTCCATCACTTGACCCCTTAATTTGTATCGCTGCACCTATCAATCCCTCATTGGACTTGTTATCGACAATCCTTCCTTTAATCTCAGATTGCGCAGAAACATTTGCGCTAATTACTAAAAGGAATATCCCGAAAATCAATTTTTTCATGTAAAACGAATTGTGATTTGAATCCAATACAATTTTCAAAATATTATCTTAATCTATCTAAAGACTTTACTAAATCTTCGTCTTTTTTTATGGCTCTATTCGCTAAAAAATTAAAAGCAAGAGCAGCCACAGGCAAATACAATCCCACTCCGTATTCGATTGTTGTACTTAAACTCTCATTCAGTTTATCAATGTTTAGGTACAAAACAACAATCAATCCTAAAATTAGCAGATAATTTAATCGACCCAACAATACTTGCATATTTCTCTTTTTAAACATAAATATTGCAATCAAAGTAAGTGATATTAATCCTAAGACCAAATAATAAGCAGGAAATGTAAGTAATGATTCTACCGTCACACCTTCCGACATATGGTGTCCCCATGAATCAAATGAACCCATATTTTCGAATTTAGCAAATGGAAATTTAAGCATCAATGCCATGCAAACTCCCGACAATAAGAGATATAAACTCTGAATTCTTTGTGCCATTATTAATTATTTAGTGTAAAGATAATATTTTTAAAACGACCACAGGAACTGACTTGCGCCTTAATTATGAATTAATTTGTCACACATTATTGTAGTGAAAAATGTTCTAAATAATAACCTTATTGATATTTTTATCGTATCATTGCCCAATAAAGTCAACGGTATTCTTCCGTTAACTATATCAAATTCAAACAAAAGTTAGTTTTAAAAACTAAATTCTTAATAATTCTTAACAGAATAAATCATAATAAATGTACGATATCATTGAATTGAACAGCAAAAAAGTTGCTGATCTAAGAGAAATAGCCGAAGAACTCAAGATTGAGAAGGCTGACAAAATAAAAAAACAAGATCTTATTTACCTAATCCTTGATGAGCAAGCAGTAAACCCTATTGCTAAAAAGGAACCAATATCTGAAGTAAAAGAGGTAAAAGCTGATCAACCGCAGAAAGAAAAGCCCAAGAATCATGATCGTCCTAAAAAGCAGGATAGACAAAGGACTCCTAGGGATAAAAAACCTAATGCTCCTGAGGCGCGAGAAAAAAGAGAGCCCTCTTCGGACGGTAATTCAGAAAAAACTGAAAACAACCAGAAATCAAATAAAGAACACAACAACAACAACAACAACAACAACAA
>JBLIMR010000086.1:0-6916 GCA_047638815.1 Gammaproteobacteria bacterium | reverse complement strand
AAGACGAGTTATTTCAACTTGACCGCCCGTAACAAATTGATTTCTTTTAAAGTCATATAACTTCTCAAGAATAGAGTAGTCTACTAATCTAGCACCAGAGAGATCAATTTTCACGTTTGAATCACCAGGAATCTGAGCGAGAAGCTTATTCATCTTAATTGCTCCAAGGAAATTAGCGATTCCTTTAATTTTCAAGCAATAAGTACCATCTTGTTTCACGAAAATATTGCTTCCTGATTTATAGATCATCTGGAAATATTGTCTGATTAATGCTTTGGCAAGTAAAAGGTGAGTAATCATGGCTAAAAGTAGACCTCCAAAAATTCCTGCCAACAAGTCTGTATACAACGTTATTATTAAGGTTCCATCTATTATTATGTTAAGTAGAATATCTAAGATCTATTCAGGAAAGTTGTGGTACTACAAATTATATATGCCATTTCACTAGGAAGAGAGTAGGACTAATGTATATAACTCTATCTAAAAAGACAGATTCCAAAATGACTTTTAGCTTCATCTTTTTCAATTAAATGAAGGAATTTACAAATCCGAAAGATTTGTAGCATCAGGAATTAGCAGATTGATTCAATGCTGTGTTTCATACCGTTAAAAACAATATCATCTCCGATTTTTTTACCATTCAATGCCATAAAAATAGGAGCTTCAATTGATATAGCAAAAAATTTAGGGACACCTAAACTTCTAATGCTTCCCATGCCAGTAGCGATAAGATAATTCATGTTGTTGAATCTCACAAGACTCCCGTAACCAATCTTAATGTGAATTTTATTTGTAGGTATTTCCTTTAAAATGGTATGTTGAGAAAGTTGTGTGTTAAGTTGTCTTTGAAGATTATCCATTTCTGTTTGGACTAATGCCCTTCCAGTTTCATGTTTGTCTCCTGCAGTGCTTTTAGTTTCACCATCTCTTGATTCTTTAAGCGATTTCAAACCATCCTCAGTTAATTTAATTTTAGCTGAAAGGTGTTCTTGTAGTGCAAGAATGTGCCTTTGTTTAGTTTCGAGATTCATTTAACCTTTCTAGTAAATTAGTACGAGAATAATTCCAATAATTGCCGGTAATGATTGAACAAAGAAGATCTTTTTGTCAGCAGAATATGATCCATATAATCCAGCTATTGTAATACAACCTAAAAAGAAGAGTGCGACATTTTGCGACCATAACGGATCAACGATAAACAAACTCCAAATAAGTCCTGCAGCCAAAAAACCATTATAAAGTCCCTGATTCGCTGCCATGGGTTTTGTTGGCTCGAATAGATCTTTTGGGAAATTTTTAAACACTGCTCTTCCTCTAGTCGTCCAAGCAAACATCTCAAACCACAATATATATATGTGGATTAATGCTACTAGAATTATAAATGCTTTGCTTAGATATTCCATGGCACTATGTTATTGGGTTAATACTTAATAAAGGAAGATATTTTAACAGTACAAAATTCACATTTATTTTATGATAATCATTTTACGTGTCGTGATCATAAAGTCGTTGTTATTCAACGAGTAATAATAAGTCCCGGCTGCAATCTTTTTGGTGTCTATAAGAACGGACCCATTACTTTGTGTCAATAAGAACTTTTGAATTTCCTGTCCAGTATTATTAAATAATATTATTGAAGAATTATTTAAATCTTGGGGTAATAGGTAATCTATTCTTGTAAGGTTCTGAGCAGGGTTAGGTTGATTTTGAGATAGGATGAAAGAAGATTCGTTTAACTGTCCAATGCCTACACTACCATCAAGAACATTGATAGATAAGTCATCGAAGTAAAATCCATCACCAGTAGTAAATCCATCACTAACCAATTGAAATCTAATTAGTATTTCCTCATCTAAATAATCACTAAGACTAATAGTTTCTTGTACCCAATCATTTTGGACTCCATCGTAAAGTGGTTGCCCTTCAGCTTGTTCGTCATTACCAATCACAGTATATAGACCACACTGAGGAATCCAATTATTACCATTGTCGATAGAAACTTCTACTTGCAGATAATCCCAACCTTGCTCAATATCCCATTTTGCAGAAAATGTAAGATTCGCTCCTGCAGCGTCCAACAAATCAATAGGAGTGTCCAGCACAATAGAAGTGTTTTCATTGTTGTTATAATCATCATTGGGGGAGTCTGTATATGAAGAAGGGCTAGAGACGAAATCTTCAGTTGTAATATTCCATGGTGTAGTATCCCAGTTACTTATGTCTGTTCCGTCATCAAAGAAAACACTACTTGGAGCTCCGAAGGTTTTGGCAAAAACCTCAGTTAACTGAATGTAATCACCATTGTTGATGGCATATTGAAATTCAATAATATCTCCCACTTGGATGTCTGAATTAAGTGTGTAATCAAAGGTGGATTCGCTGGTAGCTAAAAGATCAAGTCCATTGAAAACAACATCATCAGAATTTACTGTGATGTTACTACTTATCGAATTTACAGACACTGAGAAATCTGAATCCTGAAGACCTAGTCTTTTAATTTCAAACGATAGTGACCCGTTGATGTCTTCCAAAACTTGATCCGTTAGATCTGCAACAGAGGCATATTTTGTAATCATATGTGCAGCAGTTAAATTCATGTACATTACACTTTGACACAAGGGGATTATGTCTACTGATGACGGCCAAAATCCTTGGGCTGATGAGCCAATTTCTGGAGTAAAAGAATAAATTTTATTTTTTTCTGGAGTCTCCGTATACATCCAATCATCAGAAACACCTGATGCAGGATATAACTCCCATCCATTGATGTTTGCATATCCATTCTGTGAAACCATTTCCGTTGAAATGGCGGTGTAAATGTCATGATCTTCAGTAACAGCACCTTCTTCCCAACCGTAAGGGAAAAGTAACAAGTTACTATAGCTATGGTTATTAAATACAATCTGAAATTCATGATTTTCACAAAACCACTTCATCGCTTGATTTTCTGCTTCAGAAAATGCATCTTCTCCACAGTATACTGCACTAGAAGTATTGAATGATATTCCATTAGTACCCCATTCATAACCATAGTTTCTATTATTGTCCACACCAAATTCTCCGTCATCATGGACTCTTCTGTTTTTTCTCCATAAACCTCCACCGTTAGGATTAGTTGTGATGTTATGGACATAACCATCAGGATTTACGACTGGAATAAAATAGAGTTGAGTATTGTCGATGATTGCTTGAACTTCAGGGTCTGAATCATAATTCTCCAATAGATACCACATGTAGTGAATCAAAGTTGAAACTGAAGCCGGCTCTCTGGCATGATGCACTGCGTCATACATCATTTCGGGTTCATCTTCATCTGTATTGGGATTATCTGACATTCTTAACCAGTATAACGGACGTCCTTCAATAGTCGTGAAATCGGAAACAGTTTCTCGATTTGTAATGATATTCGGAAACTGTTCGGCCATGGCGTCCAGTTCAGCAAGAATTTCATCATAGGTGAAAAAACCGGCCATCGATCCCAATTCAAAGTTTTCTGGAGTTTCATAAATAATATCCGAATTACCAGTGCAACTTTCATTCTTATTGAAGGCAGAGACCTTAGTATTTTCACTTCTTTCAACATAGAACTTTGTGACATCCGATATAAGAATTTCTATTTCAAAACCTGCACTTGAAACGCTCTTAAGTTCTGTTTCAGAAAAATCAGATTCAATGAATACACCTTTCTTATGTTTCCCATGATCCATTTCAACGCCCATTGAATTGAGTAGTACAAACTCTTCTTGACCATTATAGAATATTTTTGCACGATGATATAACTCAGCCGTTTGGGCCTGGTAAAGTTGTGCTGAGAGGAGCATTAGGACTAATAGAAGAATGATTTTTTTCATAGGGACTGTATAGATAAAGACCTTTAAAAGGTCAAATAAGTTTGAGAAGCTAAAATTAGCTTAATATAATTACAGCTCAAAACTAGATTAAGTTAATTCTTGAATTGCAAGAATCAATTAGTTTATTGTTGATATCCAGATTATTACAGCCCCGCAATAGCACAGAATAAAGTATTTATGCCAGATATTCTGCAAATAGATTTTGTACTTCATTTTGGTTCAATAAATTTGCAGACTAAATTCAACTATGTCTAGATTAAAAATTATCGCAGGAAACTGGAAGATGAATCTTGAAGCTGAAGAAGCTCGAGCACTTTATTCTGCGCTCTCATCCATATCAATTTCTAGTGGAGTTGAAGTCGTAGTTGCACCTCCAGCGGTGTACCTATCAGAATTTGCATCATTAAAATCAAAAGGGGCAAAATTGGCAGCTCAGAATTGTGCAACAGAAGATTGTGGCGCATATACTGGAGAGTATTCTGCAGGAATGCTGAGAAGTATTGGATTGGATTATGTGATCTTGGGTCATTCTGAGAGAAGAGCACTTTTTCATGAGAGTAATGAACTAGTCGGCATTAAGGTTAAGCAGGTTATTAAACAGGGGTTAAAGCCAATTTTTTGCTGTGGCGAATTATTGGACGAAAGAGAGAGAAACGAGCAAGAAACTATAGTTGAAAATCAAATGGAGGAGGGGTTATTCAATCTCACAGCAAATGAATTATCTAATGTTGTTATAGCATATGAGCCTGTTTGGGCTATTGGAACAGGAAAGACGGCATCCGCTGCTCAAGCTCAAGAAATGCACGCATTCATTCGTAATGTAATTAATAAAAGGTACGGAGATAAGGTTGGAGCAGTTATTCCAATACTCTATGGAGGGTCAGTTAACCCTGGCAATGCAGAATCAATATTTTCAGAAAAGGATGTGGATGGAGGATTAATTGGTGGTGCATCCTTGAAACTATCAGATTTCACAAGGCTCATAGAGATAATATAACATTAAATTCATTATGAATTATATCGCTGCTCATCTTAAGGTTACACCTCCTAAGCCTGGCTCAGAGATTCTCATCTCGTTGTTGTCTGAAATAGGATTTGAAAGTTTTATCGAGACCGAAGATGGTCTTGACGCTTTTATACCTGTTGGCCAGTTTGATAGGGAAAATTTTATTGATACCATTGGCAGTGATTTCTTCACAACTCAATATAGCATTGAAGAAATAGAACATACCAATTGGAATAAAATGTGGGAAGAGCAATATGAGCCAGTTTTTTTAGCTGAAAACTGTATCATTAGAGCTCCATTTCATGAATTGGAAAGAAAATACGAATATGAGATAGTTATCCAACCTCAGATGTCATTTGGAACGGGGCATCACCCTACAACAGCTTTAATGGTTAAAACTATGCTGAACTTGGATCTTGTCGGAAAGGAGATTTTGGATATGGGGTCAGGTACTGGTGTATTAGCAGTTTTAGCAGAAAAATTGGGTGCAAAAAGAGTTCTGGCTATTGAAATCGATTCTCATGCATCGCAAAATTGCAAAGACAATGTTGAACTCAATAATTGTATTCATATTGATGTTGAAAACGGTGATAGTGCTATGATTAAAGGCGGGAAATTTGATGTTATTTTTGCTAATATTAACCTTAATGTTCTATTGAATGATCTTGAATTGTACGTAGAATCCTTAAGAGAAGGAGGTCAAATTCTTTTGAGCGGTTTTTACAATAACGATGAAGAGCAATTGATTGAACCTTTAAAACGTTTAGGGTTATTAGAGCATAGCGCTAAATATATTGAACATTGGACATTATTACATTTTCAAAAAGTAAAGGGTTAATAATTCTAATCCTGTCATTACTTGGCTTCTCATTTTGTAGTTCATTACATGCGCAGGGTATCAAGGTGTTTACACCAAATCCAGAGGAGTACTTGACAGAGATGACAGACTTTTTGGAGGAATCTGATAAAAAAAGAGCAAAGGAATTTATTGAGAAAAAGTTTGTTCCCTTTTGGGCAAGCACGCAATTGACCAATAAACAAAGGACTGATATATATAAGATATCAAATTTGATGCTCAAAAAGAGAATGAACGCTTTTCCAGAGTTCTATTCTTTTCTGAACACCGCAATCGGGTTAGAAAACTCTTCTCAATCAACTGAAAGTTACAATGCTTGGTCAAAATCTGTGTTCACGCTAATAAACAAAAAGCGTTTTCAATTTACGAGTTATCTTAATTCATGTTCTGACTTGTTCGAGTCAAATATCATATACAATTCTCCAACAACGGTATGGAAGGCCAGTAGGGATACTTTCGAATTTGTATATGATAGTATTCCAAAGATTGTTTTTCAACCTATAGATTTAACATGTTATGCCAAACGAGATAGCTCTATAATAAAGGGAACTAGAGGCGTTTTTCTGCCTTTAACATTGGAGTGGATTGGTGAGGGTGGTAAGATAACGTGGGAAAGGGCAGGTTTGGATCCCCAAGAGACTTTCGCAGAAGTCTTTAATTATAAACTGAAGATGAAAAAATCGGACTATCAGATTGATTCTGTGCTATTTTACAATGGTTTTTTCATGAATCCTCTTCTTGGAAGTTTAACAGAAAAGATTCTTGCAAATGTCACACCTGAGAAAGCTACATACCCAATTTTTCAATCTTATGATTCACGTTTAGAAATTCCCGAATTATTTGAAGGAATAGATTATGAAGGGGGATTTACGATGAGGGGATCAAAGTTAATTGGTTCGGGATCATCTGTTGATCCAGCTACTCTAACCATTTACAAGGATGATTTGCCATTTTTGATTGCGAAATCAAGGACCTATATCATTCAGCCGGATAAGTTAACTTCCGATAATACAAGAGTAGCATTTTATCTTTCCAATGATTCAATTACTCATCCATCGTTGGTCTTTAAGTTCTTAAAGGAAGATAGAATGTTGTCTTTGGTTAGAACTGAAGAGGGTATGTCGAAAACACCATTTTATGATACATATCATAATTTGGATTTATATTTTGAGGCGTTATACTGGAATATTGACAAGCAAACCA
>JBLIMR010000085.1:0-7123 GCA_047638815.1 Gammaproteobacteria bacterium | reverse complement strand
CTTCAACAGCAATTCCTTCAGGCAATGTTTTTTCTATTTGTGCCATTCTTTCCTTGATGCGCTTACTGACTGCTCTTGAGTTTTCTCCTTTGAGCATCATTACTGTACCTCCAACAGCCTCTTGGCCATCTCTAGTCAACGCTCCGTATCTTGGAGCTTGCCCGAATTGCACTTTGGCAATATCTTTAATGACAATAGGACTGTTGCCATTCATTTTCACAAGGATGTTCTCGATATCACTCATGCTTTTTGCTGTACCACTGCTTCTAATGTAATAGGTCTTGGGTCCCTTTTCAATATATGCTCCTCCCGTGCTTTCATTGCTGTTATTCAGTGCATCAAAGACTTCTGTTATTGAAAGATTCATGGATTTCATGATGTCTGGATCAATCGATACTTCATATTGTTTCAAGTATCCACCTAAAGTATTTACTTCGACTACACCTTCAATTCCGGTGAGCTGCCTCTTAACGAGCCAGTCCTGCGTGGTCCTTAACTCGCTAAGGTTGAACTTCTCTTCATATCCCTCTTTGGCAAAAACTACATATTGGTATATTTCCCCAAGGCCAGTTGCTATGGGAGACATTTCGGGGGAACCGAGCCCTTCAGGAATGTTTTCTTTCGCTATTTTGATGTGCTCACTGACCAATTGTCTAGCGAGATACGTGTCCATTTCTTCATCAAATACAACCGTGACAACAGATAATCCAAATCTCGAGATTGATCGAATTTCAACGAGTTGTTGGATGTTTTGAAGTGATAATTCAATGGGTGTAGTTATAAACTGTTCAACCTCTTGAGTTGCTAAAGAAGGGGAGGAGGTTATAATTTGAACCTGATTGTTGGTGATGTCTGGTACAGCATCAATAGGTAATCGACTTAAGGAGAATAAACCCCATAAGATCAAGGTGGCAACAAGAATTCCAATTACAAACTTGTTGTTAATGGAGTATGAAATTATTTTATCAAACAATGTGGTAAAGATTAAAATATGTAAGTTCCTCAAAATTCATGAGCAGAACTGGCAGTCAAATTATATATTGACTGTCAGGTATCTACATGCTCAGATGGGTTAGGAATAAAATAAATGTTAAAGTAGAGATAGAGTTATCCCTGGGATAGTCAATTAAGCTTGACTTGGGGGATGCCACAATCCTTCAGAGAAGGCATAGGTATAAAGGCTAGAGTAGTGAAAGGAATATGAAAACAGATTGCTGTTATTTTTTATAGACCATATCTCATTTGTTGGTATTGTAATAGAAACTCCACAGCAAGTACAACTACAAAATGGTGGGCAATCATCGCCAGATTCTTCAGAATGATCATGGTCATTATGTTCATGGTCATGACCGTGTTCTAAATTTGCGATATTTTCTTCATGTGAATGAGCCTCCAAACCATCAGTACAGGGCACCAAAGATATACTCAGGACCACAAGAGACAATATGAATGCTAATATTCTCATTTTAATCAAAGATATATATTATACGTGCAATTGGGTTGCATTGTTGCACTGATCCTCAATTTTTAGTAGTAGAAGTATTCGAGATCAAGTACAGTTCCATTGACATAAGTTCTAATTTCATTAGTAGGATAGGAGTCAGAATTGTAAGTAAATACTGACTCGTAGGAGAAGCTAGAATTGATTTCCCCGTTTGCATTCCACCGTGAATTTTTTGTAATATTACCAATTGAGTTAGGATATGTCCACGTGTTAATAGCAGATTTCTCAGATAAGTTTTGATTGTCTCTAATTATTTCACCTGTTCTAATTACTAGTCCGCTTTCATTTTGTTCTGAAAAAGTTAAATTGCAGGTAGTCTCAGAATATTCAAGTTCAGTTTCACCAGTTTGAATATTTTCTACATCGTAAGTTTCAACTAATTCAATCCCGCAACTATTACCATTAAAGTAATAAAGGCTATGAGATATTTCCATATCTCCAACGAACTCCTGTCGATCAAACCTAACAATATCATTTGTTGCTCTGGAGAAGGTATTTTGACTGGAAAGAAAACTACTGGTGCTAAAAAATTTAATGGTTAAGCTATCCACGATATATTTATAGGTTATAATACTAGGATTATCAGGACTAAAAACATATGTTCTTAACGTGTCAATACGATTTTCATTATTATATGTGTAAAATGTCTTGAGCACACCATTCTCATGGACCTCCTTTAATTTCAAATCAACTACAAGAACTGTTTCATTCGGGCTATCCTCTTTTTTCTGCAACCAGAAAAGAGCATTAGGAAAACAACAAATAAAACTATGTTTTTCATATTAATGGAGGTTCAGTTTTCTTACATTATAGAGATTAAAATTTTTATGATTTGTCAAAGGACTTTAAGGTTTTACCTTCCAGATCTTATCGGACGAATCAAGATATTCGGGTAACGCAGCAGAACCATACCAAGGATATAATTCGGCACTTAGGTAATCTGCAGCAATTGCGGGATCGGTTTGCAGTAAAACTTCAGCTTCTCCAACAGTTGGAACGTTAAGAATAAATATACCTCGTATATCCGCTTGATTTTCCCCCATTGGCCCAGCAACGATTAATTTGCCATCATCTTTCAATTGGCCCATGTTCGTCATGTGTCCAGCAAAACAGCTGTCTCTTGCAACTTTATCATCTGATTCATTGAAACCTGATTTTAATATAACAAAAACGTACATTTTCATTCCATAATCATCAGCACCAAGTTTTTTAGCCAATTCAGAATCGTAGTTTTCGTTTTCAATTACTTTTCCTTCTTGAGCAGATAGGATCTGTAAACTAAATAAGAACAATGAAAAAATTAATGCTTTCATAATGAGATGCTTTAAGCCGTCAAGATACTAAAAAACAATGTTCACGAATTTTGGTAAGGTTGCTAGGGATAAAAAAAATTATATTTGGATAAACTATCACTATGAAATTTTTCAAAAAATCTCCCGATTCTTTAGCTATTGTTTCTGCCGTTCTGGTTCTTTTTATGCTACTCACTTGGATTATTCCGGCAGGTGAATTTCAAAGGGCTGACAAAAATGGAAGGATGGTGGTCGTTCCAAACACTTATGAGACTGTGGAATCACAAGGCCAGGGAATTTTTGAGTTATTAAAAAGTCCACTGAAGGGCTTTGAAGGGGCAATAGAAATAATTGCATTTGTTTTATTGGTTGGTGGAGCGTTCCAGATGATGACTTCAACCGGAGCCATTGATGCCGCGCTTTTAAAAGTACTTAACCTAGCAAAGCGGAAACCGAATGCTAAAGGATGGATTATTGCACTTTTAATGACAATATTTTCAATAGGAGGGATGACATTTGGTATGGCAGAGGAGACCTTGGTTTTTGCCTTAATAACGATACCTCTTGCAAGAAGCATGGGATACGATGCAATCGTGGGAGTGGCTATTCCTTTTATAGGTGCCGGAATGGGTTTTGCTGGAGCTGCATTTAATCCATTTACTGTAGGTATCGCACAGGGGATAGCCGAAATTCAAATATTCAGTGGATTCGAGTATCGTATGCTTGTTTGGTCCGTATTTACACTTCTTGGAATATTGTTTGTGATTGCATATGCTAGAAGATTGGATAACGGCAGTGCCCTACCCTTGATAAGTGTAGGTGGTCAGAAAGAAAAAGGAATAGAATATGTGGAGTTTAACTTGGGTCGTAAAATTATATTATTACTCTTTCTGGCTTCACTCATTTTGGTTATGCTTGGGGCGATTAAATACGATTGGTACATTCCTGAGATTTGTGCCTTGTTTTTAAGCTTAGGAATTCTTTCTTCAATGGTTAACAGATCTTCCGTGGATGAGGCAGTTGGTGCTTTCTATGAAGGCACAAAGGCCATGTTGCCTGCAGCACTAATTATCGCTCTTTCCAAAAGTATTTTAGTCATTGCAACAGAAGGTAGAATAATAGATACAATGTTGTTCTATACCGCAGGAGCTGTCGGGGACTTGCCCAAGATAATTTCGGTACAACTTATGTTTATTATTCAGGGGTTTATTAACTTTTTTATTCCAAGTGGATCGGGACAAGCCGCTATAACCATGCCCATAATGACACCACTTGCAGACCTTCTTGGTATTAGTAGACAAACCGCTGTTTTGGCGTATCAACTTGGAGATGGTTTGTTTAATTTTGTTATACCAACAAGTGGTGTGACTATGGGAATATTGGCCATTGGAGGCATCCCTTTTGACAAATGGATAAAGTGGATTTGGAAGTTAATGCTCCTGTCAATTATTCTATCTTTTATCGTTTTAGCATTGCCGGTTTCTGTTTTTGATTGGCAGTAGAAAAGTGCGTTATTAGACGGACCTGAAATCTATATCCAATTTTGTACTAGATGGATTTTTCATAAGCTTCTAAAAGCCATTTTTCCAATTCTGAATCGACATCACTGATTTCAGTGAGTTGAACTCTATGGGTACACATGGTGCCAAATGACCCAGAATTTTCAAGTCGACTAGTAATTTCCTTGTCTTTAATCTTAAGACCTAAATCAATTCTGCTTTTAGTTGCTGGTTTAATAAGGGCAAATTGTCTTTTGCGAATAAAACTTACACTGCCTTTCTTCGGAGTAATTATAATGTCCTTCCCAAACGAAGTAATCATTGCCCGTAACTTTTCAAAAATGGGAAGGAGATCTTCTTTACCCTTATATTGATTGGTAACAAGATCATCAGACGAAACTTCATCTTCTTTTGAGAGGTGAATGATCGTATTTGAAAACCCATGAGTTACCCCATGTTCACCTTTCAAAAAGGTCATTGCTTCACCATGCTTTTCAAAAGATTTACCCTTTAGAATCTTTTTCCATTGGTCAAGCGACTTGCCTGTTTTCTCCGGCATGTTGTCAATCATTGTCTGCAATGCTTTGTACATCTTTCTTTTATTTCAATTTTATAAGTATATAAAATTGAAATAAACTATGGTCTATACAGCCTATGTGTTTTAATAAAAAACACCACCAACCCATAAGGATCAATGACATTTCTTTAAATTAATTAGCGGGTAACCTGTGCCGAATTCACAACAGAACCATCTGTAGTTTCACTTGCTACTCGGCCATCGATATTATCAATATAAATGTCACCAGCTTTAGTTTTAGCTATAACATTACCTTTTATATCCGCTAGCTTAATATCTCCCTCCCTTGTAATGCATTTTTGATTTGGAGTCAGCCCACTAATTGACAAATGACCTTCTGACGAAATCAATTCACATGTTGTGGTTGCTGGAACAAGAATTCTAAAATTAATAACGTATCCCTTCACAGGATTAACGTAGCCTGTTTGACTTAACGATCTCACAACAATTCTAAGATCATTATCCGTTTTATTAATTTCCAGTTTGGCTTGTCTTTTCATAAGTTTTGCCAACTTGTCTTTTGAAGTATATACCAATTGTCCGTTTTGCAGAACAGTGTAGTATACTTCTATGTTATCCCCAGAGTGAGATATTACCTCTACATCACTATTTCTAGAAATGATAGATAAATCAGATGGAGCTTTCACTTCAAATGATTCCATAAAGGAATATTCTTGTGATTGAGCGTTTGTAAAATTTGTAAGTAATAGAGTGAATGCGAAGAATGCGATTATATTTTTCATAATAATTGTGTTATGCTGTTTGTTATATACTTCCTTAGACAATGGTAAATTGATAACGTTGCATGTCTTGGAAAATTCGGGTGATAAAAAGTGTTAATTACGGATTTTGTTACCCTTCATAAATAAGACGCTCAAGAATCATACTATGTTACAGTTTCAAATTGAAAAATATGTTAAGAAGGCGTCAGTGTTGGAATTCAGGGATATGTTTTTTACATCTACTCAATATTTTTATATTTTTATCTCAAATAAATATTTTATTTATTTCAATTTTTAAAAGACAATTATTAGCTAGAATATTATGGATAAATTTATGAAGTTGGCAATTCTGGAGGCCAAAGAAGGAATGGAAGAGGGGGGGATTCCAATAGGATCTGTATTGGTAAGAGGATCTGAGATTTTAGGCAAAGGTAGAAATAAGAGGGTCCAGGAAAAGAGCCCTATTTTACATGGAGAGATGGATTGCCTCAATAATGTTGGAAGAATAGCCAGTTACAAAGGCACAACGATATATAGTACTTTGATGCCCTGTTACATGTGTGCAGGCACTATAGTCCAGTTCAACATCCCGAAAGTTATCGTTGGTGAATCCAAAACATTTTCAGGGTCACGAGAATTTATGGAGAGTCATGGGGTGGAGGTAGTCGATTTAAATAACCAAGAATGTATCGATATGATGGAGAAATTTATTGATGAGAAGCCCGAACTTTGGAATGAAGATATTGGTGAATAGTTTTAAACTATTTTTTTATCAAATCTCTTAAATCCATCATGATCTTTATCATAGATGAATACTCTTGGAGTTGTGCCAATCTAAAATTACTGGTGAAAATCAATATGGCTTCACCGTTACTCTCAATGTGACTTATTTTACTTGATTCTATAAAAGCTTTCAGAGCATCAGAGATAAAGTCATCCATAGCTTCTATGTCGTCAACTTTGACGGTGAACTTATCTGAGAAATTTGAATAAGACTTGTAGTCAATATCCTTGTGGGCTACTAGATCCATGTATTTGTCAAAAAACTCTTCCTTTCAACGGTAAACTTTGGAAGGTCAAATGGGAGTGTGAGCAGTCCTAAAGTGGTTCGATACTCGCGATAGGACATGTAAGCACCTTCCTCAAATGTAATATCTGAGATTTCATATTTAACAAAATCATCTTTTGACCACAAACAATTTGTTTTTGATTCTATTGGTCGTGACTTGAAAAAATATAATGACTCGATATAATCGAAATGCTCAATTGGGCAGTTGTCATACTGCCATTTATATTTATCGGCAACTTCCATGATACCTTTTTCAAGCCTGGTCAGTTCATGAGCAGAGGTGGTAAGAATCTTCAAACCCAATTTGTGATTGGTTGAAGAAATGTGCTTTTTAAGACGAGTTATTTCAACTTGACCGCCCGTAACAAATTGATTTCTTTTAAAGTCATATAACTTCTCAAGAATAGAGTAGTCTACTAATCTAGCACCAGAGAGATCAATTTTCACGTTTGAATCACCA
>JBLIMR010000084.1:0-7196 GCA_047638815.1 Gammaproteobacteria bacterium | reverse complement strand
AGGTTATGAAGAGTGGACAGAAAGTCAACTTTAGAGCTGATGAAGACAAAAATGTCTTTACCCGTGTTTATGTGAGCAAAACCAAAGTTTATAAAGGTGAACCAGTCATAGCCACATTTGTTCTTTTTAGTCGCTATGACATTTCACAGACTGGTAAGTTCAAGCTGCCACAATTTGA
The DNA here is from genome assembly GCA_047638815.1 of Gammaproteobacteria bacterium. GTDB lineage: Bacteria > Bacteroidota > Bacteroidia > Flavobacteriales_D > JABDKJ01 > JAJRRH01. The sequence continues at coordinate 7,018 of JBLIMR010000084.1, read as the reverse complement.
GGGCTTTTGGAAGGAAGTAATGAATGTCAATGACATCAACTTTGGGGACAAGCTCGTAAAGGTTAATGGCATTGACTATAAAAAGGCAGTGATCGCTAGCCAAGTTCTTATCCCGCAAAAGCTTGGGAAAATTTCTACTGGTAGATTAGAGCTTTCGGCCTATGTGCGAAGTGGCTTTTTTAATCTTAAGGAGTTTCCTTTAAAAAGTAATAACCCAAGCATAGAAGTCTTGCCTCTACCCTCTCCTCCATCTTCATTTACAGGTGCCGTTGGAAATTTCGATTTCTCAGTCGGTGTCATCAAGAATAACATTCAGGCGAACGATGCCATTAACTTAAAGATAGGCGTCAGCGGAAAAGGAAATATCAAATTGATTGGCAAACTAGAAATAGATTTCGATCAAGACTTTGAGGTTTACGACCCTAAAATTATCGATAAAATCAGTAGCTCTGGAGGAGGAATGAGTGGCTCTCGAGTCTATGAATATCTAATCATTCCGAGATATGCTGGAGAATACGTCATTGATCCTTTGGCTTTTTCTTACTTCGATCCTAACAGCAAGAAATACATTACAATAGAATCTGAAAAAATTGTCCTCAATGTTGAAGGAGATGCTGAAGATGCTTCAACCAAGTCTGAGCGTAGGAAGAAAGACGTAACGGTATTAGAAAACGACATTCGATACATTAATACTGATGGTGAATTCACCAAGCGAAACACCTTCTTTGCAGGGAGTAGTACACATACCATACTGTTCTCTTTGCCCCTGTTACTTCTAGCTGGTTTATGGTTTTACAAAAAACATACGGATCAAGGAAGACAAGATGTTTCTGGCAATAGAATTAGAAAAGCAGGTAAAAAGGCTTTGAAGGAAATAGACTTAGCCAAATCCTCTCTGGCGGAGAACAAAAAAGAAGCCTTCTACGAATCTGTCTTTGATGCTATGTATAATTATCTCAGTGAGAAACTCAGTATATCTTATTCAGATTTGACCAAAGAAAGTATTGCCTCATCATTATTGACCAAAGGCGTAGACAATGAAACCATCCATGATCTGAAACATGTGCTTGAAAGCTGCGAAATGGCGCGTTTTGCACCGCGAGCTAAAACAGATGATGAAATTATGTTAAGCACCGCAGATCGTATTATTCACAATCTAGAAAAACAGCTATCATGAGATTCTTGATTTTAATATTATCTGTGCTATTTACAAGTGGTGTTTTCGCACTGAACGAATCGGAAATACAATCCATTTTCGAAGAAGGCAATTCGGCTTATCAGGAAGAAAATTGGGATCTCGCTATTGAGAAATATAAGATCATTGAGGCCGAGTATGACTCTCCTGCTCTGTTTGCCAATATCGGCAATGCATATTACAAAAAAGGTGAACTTGCTGAAGCAATCTATCACTTTAGTAGATCTTTAAAACTATCTCCTAATCAGAGTGATGTAACTCATAATCTTGAGGTCGCCAAACAAGAAACAGTCGATAGAATAACACAAGATACTTCTAGCGGATTAAACACATGGTGGGACAAAAACATGGCAATTGTTGGGGCTGATCGATTGGCTAATATCTCAATTCTAATTGCTTTTCTTGCACTATTGGGTTTTGGCTTATTCCTATTTACAGGGTCGTTATCTCTTAAACGAGTTGGCTTCTATCTTGGATTGGTTGCTTTGATTCTATCTTTTGCTACGCTATGGTTTTCATTGAACGCTAAATCAAATACCCTAAGGATGAATAGAGCTATCATTATGAAAGCTAAGCTCGATGTAAAAACCGCTCCAACCGATACCGCTGGTGATGCGTTTGTGCTCCATGAAGGAACAGAGGTAATAATTCTCAGTTCAGAAAAGGGCTGGTATGAAATTAGTTTGGGTGATGAGCGAGTTGGGTGGGCTCGCGTTAGTGCTGTTAGGGGGTTTTAGATACAAACTGCACTTAGTGCTTCAGGCACAATCTCTTCTGTATCTTTCAATTAAGAATTATGTGCTCCAGATACACTTTTGCTACTAAAAGCTACGAGATTAGCGATAAGGTGTTACATTTGGTGAAAACCCAACAAATGAAGTTTCTCACCTCTCTCCTCCTTTTAATTTCAGTATTCGTCTTTTGCAGTATTAATGCCCAAATAACCATCGGAGATCCTATCTCAGTGACTAATGATGATAACTCCTTCAGTTATCGAACACCAAAAGTAGAAATCAATGGAAATGGAGAACCAGTTGTGCTTTGGGTAAAGCAAGGATCATTGGAGGAACTTTATATATCTAGAAAGTCTGGATCAAGCTTTACAGAACCAGTAAGTATTCCACTTGGCGGTATCAACCCTAATATTTGGTCAGCAAATTTGGGCCCAGGTCTAGCAGTTCATGAGAATCATGTATATGTGGTTTTTGAAAAGTATGGAGAAGCAATTTATTTGTCTCATTCAGATGATTATGGTGATACATGGGATGATCCTATAGCTGCCTTCACTCCTCCTACTGGAAGAGTTGCTAGCATCCCAAATGTAGCGGTGGGTATTGATGGAAATCCTCTTGTTTCTTACGTGAACACGAACCAATCTGAAGAGGATGCGCATTATGGCCTTGTAAAATCGCTTGACTTTGGGGCTACATTTTCAGCCGAAGTTCAAGTCAATACGGCCGCTGTTGGTTCAGAGGTTTGTGAATGCTGTAATGGTGATGTTGCTGTTTCAGAAAATGGCGATATTTATGTAGCATTTAGAAACAATAATGAAAACGTAAGAGATTGTTGGATTGCTCGCTCTGTTGATGGTGGCGAAAACTTCACTCTTGCCTATGACATGGATGAAACGGATTGGCTTGTATTTGCTTGTCCAAGCAATGGCCCCAATATTTTTGTTGATGACAATAAAGCTGTTGTAACCTTTTACACTGCTGCAACGGGCTGGGACAATGGTGCGTACTATACCGCTCTTGACCTTAACTCTTCCGAAATTGGATCAACAATTTCTGTTCCACAAAGTAGTGAAAGCTCAAGTAATCAAACGGCACCAAGAGTTGCTGGTGAGGGAGATATTATTGGTGTTGTGACTCAAGAAACTATAAGTGGCACGGCTAGTATCGCGATGAGCATTAGTTTTGAAGGACCAACAGGATTACAAAACGAATCATTCCAACTGTTTGAATCAAATCAGACACAGCGATATCCTGCGGTTGCTTTCCACGACAACAGATTCCATGTTGTATACGAACATAGTCAAACTGGAACCGTCTATTATCAAGAGGTATATGTGGGTCCTTTGTCCATCGATGACTATACTGAAACACCAATTATTGCCTATCCTAATCCTGCGTCAAATGAGTTGTTCATTACTGGTTTTGACCATGCTGTTGATGTTACGGTGATTGATATCTCCGGTAACAGAATATTGACGAAAAAGGTAGCTTCAAACTCGTCTCTTTCTCTAACTAATTTAGATAATGGAATTTATTTCGCTGAGATAAATGACTACAAAAATATTAGGACTATTAAAATAACGGTCATGCGATAATAATACGTAAACATCGTTACTTAACTCAATCCTTAACTATTCGGTAGTTTCTCTGCTCAACGAATAACACTTGCAAAATATAGACCCCAGCAATGAGGTTTGATAGATACAATTCCTCGCGTATGACACCGCTTTCGATAATATTTCCTTTCATGTCATAGATGATAAAATCTTCACCAATCAAAGATTCATCAAAAAATAAGCGATCACTAAATGGATTGGGATGAGGATTATCAAACGATTGAATTAACTCTTCAAAACCAACAGTATTTACAAGAACATTAAATGATCCAATCATATTAAAAACAAACACATGTATTGAGCATTCAAATTCGTGTAGGCCCAATTCAGTGGGCACATATTGAAAAAACATATTCGCTGGTGGGTTCCATTGATAGTCGAAGCTGTCAGCATTAACAGGGATATTCGTAGAAGTTATCGTATGATCTACCATGGGATTATCTCCCAATGACACCCATTGCAGTGTATCACCCAATTCTATTGTCAAGTCAAAATTGGTTCCCTCATCAGAAAAAAATTGATTGAAATCATCCCAGAGATAAAAGGTTCTTATCTCTGAAAAAAGATTAAATGAATACAGGGTTAAACATATTACAATAAGAAGATTTTTCATGACTCAGTTTTTTGGTAAAATACCAAATGTTACTGTGACATCAAATCAACAATCACAGAATATTATTTTAATATTTCAGTTTCAAATACAAATATCACACGCTATCACTCGGATTATTAATTCAAATGAATCCACAAAACCCTTGCCCCTACTATCGCAATAAGCAAAGCGGTAATTCTCTTCAGCCAAACTGGCGAGAGGTTTTTAATTCCTATTCTAACACCCATTTGACCACCAATGAATACTGCCATTACCAGCATAAAAACCAATGTATAATCCCCTAATTCACCACCAATGGTCAACTGGCCGAGAATTCCGGCAATGGAATTAACCAAAATAAAAAGACTCGAGAAAGCTGCAATTCTCAGCACCCTATCATATTTTGTCAAGTTGAGATATGGCGATAAAAATATACCTCCGCCAATACCCACCAATCCACTCAAAAACCCAATACCTCCACCGATCAATGTGCTTGAAACATGCCTCTCCGACTTAACATGTCGTTCATCTATATTTCTTGGAATCCACATTAATATTGCTGCAAAAATTAATGTTATAGCTAGGATAATAAAGAAAACCTTTTCATCCAATTTTATCATGCCCCCTAGAAAAGCCATGGGCACACTAAGGATTACAAGAGATAAGACCATACTAGCTTTATACAGTCCTTGTCGATAATACAATATGACGCTTCCAGAGACAACTACAATATTGCAAAGCAAAGCAATGAATCGAAGATCAGCATAAGCCAATCCATACAAGGTCAAAATCGCCAAGTAACTAGACCCACCTCCGAAACCCACTGAAGAATACAAAAAGGCAACTACAAAAAACAACCAGGCCAAAATCCATGAATTGATATCCTGATCTAAGAGTGTAATAATGAATTCCATATTGCTAATGACTCCTTAATTTCAATCTTATTTCAAAAGTGAATTTCGATCTCCATATATCGCCAAGATACAATAACAATCAATTATCAGTAGTAGTTCAAAAATAGTTCGACAAATAATCTCACTTACTTTATTTATTAATGATTTCTTTTAATCATAGACATCCTCCTTTAATGGAATTGATTTTCATTTTCTCGTGACCCAAACATTTTATCCATTGGAATATGGTACATTTGATTTTAAAAATGAGCTATTCATATTTCAAATTTTCAAGTCAGCACTTAAAGGTTGTCTTTCTTTTAGGTTTCTTTTACCATTCAATGATCTCATCACATGATCTATTGGCCCAAGATATCATTTATACAAATAATGGAAAGAAATATGATTGCAAAATCGATAGTGAAGATAGTTTGAATGTACATTTCACAGCATTTTTGGCTGACGAATTCCGATCTTCATTTGTTGCCCATACCGATACGGATACTATAATTTATCAATTTGACAAGAACATTAATGAGGCCGGTATTGTAAAATTCACAAATGGAGAAACGCTCTATTGTTACTTAGAAGCTGAAGATTATAAAAACTATTATTATTGCCTTTTTAACGCAGAAAATGCCACTGGCTCCTTCATTCCAAAAGAAAACGTGGCTTCCATTCAATATGATTTATCAAATGAACGTCCAATCGGTCAAATCGGTATCGGATATGGTATTGATTATGGCGGTATTGGTGTTAAGATGCAAGCGAACATAAATTCGTTTTTTAAAATGTTTCTTGCGTTGGGGGTTGACAACTACAAATTCAGCCGCAACTTTGGAGTTAGCACTAACTTTAGAGGGGAAAATACTAAAAGTAAAATTAGTCCTTACATTCAATTAATGTATGGAACTAATACTAACGTAGGTTATGGTCTACCTCTTGGCCTCAGAAAGATGTTCTACGGCCCAACTGTTGGTGGCGGTATTGAAATTATTTCAACTTCTGGCAGCAGTTTATCAATCGGTATGCTTCTGCCTTATAGATCTAAAGAAGTCGATAAATACATCGAAAAATTGAGACTTACGCGTAGTCTTGAATTTACTAAGGAATTTAAAACTTTAGAATTCTCAATAGGCTATGCTGTGGCAATAAGATGACCTAAGGATATCCTATGAATAAATTTGCTACCCATCTCGATAATTTTCACGATCCCGATCGTTCGGGATTCGCTTTATTTCATGCCACTCCGAATGACGGCCATGTATGACAACTTAATATTGACCTATCACAAAGAGAATCAGCGGCCTATAACGCCATTCGATATAAATACCTCATTAATCAACCCTCTTCCATCACCAATTAAATTAATAATTCCCATTCCTTTGATAACGTTATTATTAAAGCATACCTTTGCGCGCTCAAATTTTGAACCTTATGGAGTCTATTAGAAACATTGCTATCATCGCCCACGTTGACCACGGGAAGACCACTTTGGTGGATAAAATCATTGAGGCCACTAAGGTTTTTGATGATAGAAAGGAATTTGGAGAACTTATTCTTGACAGTAATGATCTTGAAAAAGAAAGGGGAATTACCATTCTATCCAAAAATGTTTCTGTGAATTACAAGGATGTTAAGATTAACATTATTGATACTCCTGGTCACGCGGATTTTGGTGGAGAAGTGGAAAGAGTTCTTAAGATGGCTGATGGCGTTGTGCTACTTGTAGACGCTTTTGAAGGTCCTATGCCACAGACCAGATTTGTGTTGAGTAAGGCGATTGAACTTGGATTGAAACCATTGGTCGTCATCAATAAGGTGGATAAAGAGAACTGTCGTCCTGATGAAGTGTATGAAAAAGTATTTGACTTGATGTTTAGTCTTGGTGCTACAGAAGATCAATTGGACTTTGTTGACATCTATGGTTCGGCAAAATTTGGTTGGATGAGTACGGATTTCGAAAAACCAACTGATAACATCTTCGC
>JBLIMR010000083.1:0-7466 GCA_047638815.1 Gammaproteobacteria bacterium | reverse complement strand
TCGAGACATATCCAGATGGTATTAAGTGGAATTGGTTGATGGAACATTATAATGAATTTGATTTCCCACACAGTACAAGCCAACATGAAGTATGGTTAATGGAAGCAGGGTTTGTGAAGGTCAATTGGAATGTTTTTGAAAATCACTGGTCATATTTTGCTGCTCGGAAGGGATAGATTTATAGATGAATTATATTTCCCCTATTGAGAGGGGAAATGCAAATCAATTTTTATGTTTTTTATCCTCTTTTTTCTTGATGTTAAAAACACGAGAGACATTAAATCCAAAACGGAAATCTCCATCTGCCCAATCATCCACTGTTTCAGAAACAACACCTTTGTCGGTCATTGCAGTACTGTTTGTGAAGTGCAATTGGAAAACATGTCCTCCAGTCTCAATATCCAATCCAATAGATGCTGAGTTTCGGTATTGATCAGCCAACTGACCGTCTGGTACATAAATGTATTCACCGTTAAGGGAAAGTCTCTTGCTCAATTTGATTCTACTAGCAATACCAATAGCGTATACATCATTAGAATCATCAACAGATGAAACCAAGTTACGATGCACTAGAGTAGGGGATACCTGCATTGAAAATGCCTCTGAAAATTTCCTTCCCACAATTAGTTGATGAACGTAGAACATTCTATGGCTAAAATAGTTGGTGCGATCTCGCTCGGCAAAATCTATCGTTTTAACAGCCGCACTTGTCATTAGTAGTGCTGTAATCGGCATATTGACAGTGCCTTTAGATTGCCTTAGAAATTTATACTTGGCATAACCATCATACGTTTTTTCAAAACTACTTCTACCCAATCCAACCATCAATCTATCCGTGATACCGTAATCACCACCAATTCTTATTGTCGCTTGGTCCAAACCGTACCATTCTTTAAAACCACCAGAAGCAATACCAAATCTATGAGAGATCTTCAAATCAAAAACTCTTCGACTAGTTAGTTCCAGAGAATGCAGATTGATTACTCGATTTGCTTTAAAGCTAGCAATTGTATAGTCAGTATATTCTTCTTCACCAAGAAGCGATAAGAGATCAGGCTCATCATCTTGGGCTTGTGCAGAAATGGAGAAAAGAATTAGTAGAGCAAGTAGTACTTTATTCATTTTTTATTTGGCGAGTTTCGCATATTCAGCATGAATTTTTAAAAGGACAGTCTTTGAAATATTATCAGCTACAACAGATGGTATTTCTATTTCATAATCTAATAACGTTATCTCAAATTCGCTTGAGCCCATAACATTACCTTTTAAGATGGTAATCAAACCTGTCGTTTCGATTTCCTTCTCAACGCCATGTATTGTTAATGAGCCAGCAATATTAGCAGTGTATTCTCCATCAGTGCTAAAATCAACATCAGATAGATTTGTAATCTTCCCTTTGAAAATACCTTTTGGAAATTTGGAGCTCTCCATGTAATTTTCATTAAAATGTTCTTCCATTAAAGCTTTTTCAAATTTAAATGCCTTTATAAGAACCGACCATTGAATGTCGCCACTTTCTGTGTCAATAACTGAAGTTGCTTTGCTATTGACAGCCTCAATTTTCTCAGTAGGAGCATCCGAATAAAATGTAATGCTTCCTGCTTTAGTAAAGTGTTTTTGAGCATTAACACTTGCGCAGAGCCCTAAACCAAGAATTATTAGACTAATTTTTCTCATCTTTTTTAAATTATATAATTACTTTATTACCACACATTTAACAAATATAACATCCATCAAATATCCGGTGCATTGTCCTTTAATGACAGCCGGTTCACCTATTTTTAAACCATGATTTGCGGACTCATCCCCTAATTCGCAAATAATAGTTGACATTGGGTTTCCAGCATCAAGTACAATATTATTACTTCCATCAGTGCCAATTTCAATAACCGTGCCCGAAACTTCAACAACTTTATCTAAATAAAGTTCGTTTGCTGTATTTTCATTTGCTTCAAACGCAGAAACTAATGCTCCTGCATCCATTTGCAATTCCGTTTTCTCATTGCTTAAGTTTCTTGGACCTTTGTTGTATTCATATATTCCATAACATACACCGGCTACAATGAGAAGGGCAATAGGTATGATCAATTTTTTCATCCGGAATAATTTTGGTAATCAAACATAAGTTTTAATCCTATGGGTCAAATATCAAATATTAATGGGTTATGTACAATATCTTGTTGGCTGAATGGGTAATATGTAGATCTGAATGTGAGAGTGTAATAAATTAAAGGTGTCATGTTGAGAACAGTTAAAACAAACCTGTCCGTTTCGATTGCACTCAACATGACATCTATTTCCACGAAGAATCATGAACAGTTTAGCAGAAACAACCTCTAAAGGATAAAGCTGTATTAACTATATTCCATATTTATCGATCCAGCCACTTCTTGAATAATGGCGTGTTTTCAGTGCTAATGATAATATCCTTTGGGAATGATGGTGAAAGTCGCAGATTTAATCTGGAGCGGGAATAGCGAAGTATTTTATCCAGTGAATCAAGATGAACAATAAATTGACGGTTCACGCGATAAAACATATCGGGATTCAATTCCTCTTGAATATTTTGCAATCTCCAATCAGATGAGACTCTAGAGCCATCCTTCATGATGAAAAAACTAAGTTTATCCTCGGAATAAATATAGGCAATGTCGTTTGTCTTAATCGTATGAATTTTATTCCCAAATCTGATCAGAAAGCGCTGTTTGTATGGATTGATCTCTCGGTTTATGCTTTCTATGGCATCGAGGTTTATAGGCCGAACTTTAGAAACTGCATCTATCAGTAGTTCGTGTTTTATTGGCTTAAGGAGATAGTCTACAGCATTATTTCTAAATGCTTTTATCGCAAATTCATCGTACGCAGTTACAAAAATGACGTTTGATTTTACTTTCACTAAGTCGAACAGCTCAAAACTATTCCCATCAGCAACCATTATGTCCAAGAAGAGAATGTCAGGTTGTTCATGTTGAGTTAAGTACTCTGCTAATGGCCTAATCGAATCAAAAGCACCCACAAGTTTAATTTCACCAGGAAATAATTCTGATAATAGTCTTTGCATTCTTCTTGAGGCAATAGCCTCGTCTTCTAAGAGTATAGCAGTCATGATTTATACGTTTTGTCGCTGGATAAAATTATTGGGAGTATCACTTTTACATCCTCATCACTTATAATGAGTTCTATATTCTTATTTGCCAGTATGGAATACCTTTTTTTTAGATTTGAAAGCCCAATCCCAGTTGATGTGGTTGGAACAGGACGGGGGTTGTAATTATTCTTAACGCAAATATTCTCAGCCATTAATTTGATTGAAATACATAAGGGCTTTGATTCGCTGACCACATTATGTTTAACAGCATTCTCAACTAAAAGTTGGAGCGCCAAAGGTGGGATAAGAAAGTCGTCCCAGTTCTCTTCTATTTCAATATTTAGACCAATAGGAAACCTCTCTTTTAGTAGATGTTTATAGGCATTGAGCATTGATATTTCTTTTGCAATTGGAATTAATTCCATTTCACTTATTTCAAGGACCAGTCTATAGAAATCAGTAAGGTGTTCAATGAACTCAATGCTGCGATCTCTATCTTCCTCGATGAGTCCTATCATTGTATTGAAGCTATTAAAAAGAAAGTGCGGATTTAACTGTGATTTTAAATTGCTAAGCTGAGTTTCAGTTTTCTGAATCTTCAGTTGATTGTCAGTTTCCTTTTGCCTCCTGTCGTTCCGATACCACGTTACACTTATTGCGATTGCAAGCGCCACTAGAAAAATCTTGAACAAAAGTGTATTGTAAAAGGCTTTTTTTATCTCAAAACTATAGCCTATAGAGTGCGTGTTTAAGAAATTGTTATCATGATTAGATTTCACCCTAAATTCATATTTTCCTGGCTCTAAATGTGGATATGAAATTTTACGATCACCAGTATATCTCCATTCATCATCAAACCCTTCCAATATATAACTATATGTGACCTTGTCCGGATTTCGATGCAAAACTCCATTAAAAGTGAAAGAAAAATTATTTTCAAATTCTTGATAGTAATGAATTGAAGTGTCAATTTTTGTAAGGTTTACTTCAACACCTTTTAGAGAAGTTAGTGGATGTGTACGTTGTCTGAATTCCGGGATGTTCGTAAGGAATAAGCGGCCGTTTTGTTCAAAAAACACTTGCCCATCAAATTCACTGTAATTATTGAGAAAAGACTCCCCCGCAAGAATCTGTAGATCTTTGTCAAAAATCATGAGTTCCTGAGATCTTTCATCAAATATAGAAACCTCCTTAACGCCAACCATTAGCAGTTGTTCTTTGCCAATGGGGCATAAACTTGTGGTTGTGGACCAATCACCATGAGGACTTGGGACCATCTCAAACTCATCATTATCAAATAGAATAAGGCCAAGGTCTTTTGAACTCGCGTATAAATTTCCTGTACCACTTTTGGTTATAGAATAGATTGATCTAAGATCATTGCCATTTATGTCATAATGATAAGGCTTAACAAGTCCATTGTTGTAATGAAAGGCTCCCTTTTTGTCCGTGCCAAACCAAATATTATTCTCATCAGTAACATATATGCATAGAATATAGAAATTGTTCAGCGCCTTTATTTTAGTATCTAATTGCCATTCACTTCCTTCCTTTTTTAAAAAATGAACCCCGGATAAAGTTGCAACAATCAGCTTTTTCTCTGATACATATTTAAGCGCCAAAATGGTTTCTTTTTCTAAAATTGACCTATCTGATGTTGCATCATTAATATTGATGAAAATCAATCCAGAATCATAAGTTCCAATAGCTGTTTCATTACCCATTGCATCCATGCATGTAACATTGATGTTACTCGATATCTTTTGAATTGATTCTTCGGGATAGGATATTTTAAATACCCCATCATTCGTGCCTAGTGTTAGCTGCTTGGCATTATATATTAGAGCATGCACCTCGCTTTCAACTGGAACTGGCCAATGGGAGAATAATAGACTTGATTTTGAGATGTTATTCTTGCGGCCAACCCAAAGGTTTTGCTCGTCATCAATTAATGTGGAAGTGATACTCTTGTCGGAGTCTTGAGTTATATTCCTTTTGGAAATAGAGGCGCTTTCATTCTCGATTGAGATATTAAAAAGACCCTTTTTTGAGGCTATAAATAACCTGGAATTCGAACAACTCAAATTATTAATTCGATTGTTTTTAGATATTGTGATGGAGTCTAATTCGTGGGTTGTTAGGTCAAGTCTATATAGTTTTGATTCAAATTCCGACATCCATAGATATCGCGAATCTTGGGAGCATAAATTAGTGAGAACATTATCACCAATATTACCTACTTCAATTTCAGCATCTTTAATGTCGGCTTGATAAAATAATCCGATATCAGTCGCCAAGAAGATCTCATTATTTACAACTGTAACATCATTTATTTGAATCTGTTGTATTTTGTTAAGTCTTTCAAATTTCTTCTGGGTGATATCGTACCTGTTCAATCCATTTTTATTGGTAGCCACAAGAATTGCATTATTCCCGTATGGAACAATTTTGTTTACTCTATCATCTAATAAATCATGCAATGTGATTAATAGGTTGCCATTCAAGTATAATAACTTACCGCTGTGAGTGCCAACGTATATATTATTGCCAAACACAACAATGGAGGTGAAGCGATCGTTTTTTTCTTGAATTTCAGATTGAATTTTAAGTTCATGCCCATCATGATTATAAATTTCCTTATCTGTTATAAACCAAATAGCACCATCAAGGTTTTGAACTATCTCAATTACAGTTTTATTTTCTCCAAGTTCAATTTCATTCAGAATAATCTTCTGCCCGCTAATTAGCATAGGGGTAAGGCATAAAAGAAATATCAGAAATAGAATTTTTTTCACAACAACACCCCTTTAATACTTATTTGTATGGTTTCTGATATTTTTTGATAAACGATTCTTGGAACATCAATGTCATGAGTGACAAGTTCAACATCAAACGCTCCTGAAAAATTAATTGCGCCACTTTCTTCAATGCGAAAGACAAGATTGATAACTCGCTCATCCGCTACACCATGTATTTCAATTGATCCCTTTGTTGATACATTAAAAGTTTCATTTGATTGATAGTTAATAGGGCCTAGAAATTTCCCAACATATGTGGCGTAAGGAATATCCTCTGACTCTAAATAGTTTTCATTAAAATGCTCTTTTTGTAAGGGGCTATTAAATCCCTCAAACGATCTAATTCTGACACGAAAAGCGAACGTATTCTTATTCTTATCAAGAATGCCAGAACATTCGTTTGAACTTGCTGAAATAAATTCAAGAGGGGCTTCAGAAACAAAATCAATTTTGGCGGAATCAGTTCTTAGCACAACACCTTGAGCATTATAAAGCAATGGTAAAATAAGGAGTAAAATAATTAATGCTGATCTCATTGCCATAAAGATCGATAAACTAAATAGATAAAAGCTAGAATAATGATCCTCAAAAGGTAAATTTGATCGCTAGAATGAAAACAAATCATTCTAGCGAAACAAATGTCAAATGTGAATAAGGTGAAGAATGTGAAATTGCACGACCATTTCGTCAATCCGTAAAAATATTCCCTGAATTGATCATAAGTTTTTAAATAATCCTTCTAAATTAAAATAGACATCGTAATTTTATAGCTCATTAAAACATATTAATATGATAAATTCTACTAAATTATTTTTCACAACAATATTCGTTGTTGTTTTCACCATGACATCTTGGTCTCAGGAATGTGTTCGAATTTCAGCCGTGAATCCGGGGTCAGATTTGATATCTATAACGAATTATGGAACAGAGACTGTGGACTACAGTATGCACAGATTCTGTTCATTGTTCTCATATACAAATGGTGGTATTGCTGCTGGAGTAACTGTATTGTCAGGAGATCTTACTGACATTCCTGCAGGGGGGAGTGTAATAATGATTTGGCCTCTTAATGATATTGCTGGTGACCTTTCCATTTACCTGCCTACAGGCTCTTTTGGTGACGGTAATAATATGATTGATTTTGTGCAATATGGCACATTCGGCCTAGGTAGAGAGTCAGAAGCAGCTTCTGTAGGACTATGGACTGTTGGCGATTTCGTTGAGCATAACGGAGGAACTCTTTTCTCAGTTGTTGGCTGTAGTGCAAACGGTGTTGGAAATTGGCAGGTAGTAGGTATTGAAGAATTGGAGGAGTTGAGTACAAGCATTTATCCAAATCCAGTTATGGATGAAATTACTATTGCGCTTGACGATGTGTTTAATACAAATTTGACCATTGAAGTATACAACTACATTGGTGCGCTAATCGAGAAAAGGATAATCCAAAACCCAAGTGAGATATTGAAAATTGATACAAGTGGCTGGCCTTCAGGTGCATTTACAGTTGTATTAAGAACAGATGAAAAATCTGCTATTAAAAAACTAATTAAGCTGTAACTTTAACGGGGTAAATAATAACG
>JBLIMR010000082.1:0-7542 GCA_047638815.1 Gammaproteobacteria bacterium | reverse complement strand
AATAGTTTCTATTACTTAACAGTAAATGTTTTCACACCATTATTTCCTTCACCGCTTATTTGCAAGAAGTACATTCCAGAAGCAAAATCATTCACGTTCAATTGAACATTTCTTTGACCATTTGAATTTGTCATCATGATCAATTCACCCACAACATTATAAACTTCCATATTGTAGTTGGCAATTGTTCCAAATCTTACATTCAGAATGTTCTCTGTTGGATTAGGATAAACATTGATCGCGTCTGAGAAATCATTTTCATCAATACTAAGTGAAGCTTGCATTGACACGAGACCTGCAACAGATTCCGCAAACTCACCGCCACTCAACATAACAGTTCCTAAAGCATCTGTTACTTCATAGTTTCCTTCACCAAAGCCACAGCAAATTCCGTCACCAAAAGCATCATAAAGAATAAATTCATAACACCCTTCATTGGCACTTGTGATTGTATAATCATCACTAACCAATTCATTATTACCATAAGGTCCACCATCTAAAACGACTGTGCCGTTTGGCGCAATTAGTTCCCATGTAGTCTCAGCACCATAGTCATCAGTTAAGATTTCAATGTTGATTGAAGCAGCACCACTTGCATCTGCGGCACCTCCTTCGAAGTCAACAGCATTAGTATTATTGTTTGAGTTATCATCTACAGCAGTAGCAACATTTACTTCTATACTGTTAGCACCAAGTGCCGTATTGAAAGTTCCCAAAGCAATATCTTCACCCTCATCTTGCGCTAAAGAACCTGTCCAGTTAATGGTAGGCTGAGCAGCACCGTTGAACGAATATGTTATCGTAGCAGCAGTCAAAGTTGCCGTTCCATTATTTTTTAATTCAAAACTAGCTTCAAAAGGCACTGGCTCACATCCACCATCAGGTTGTCCTGTGATAGTTCCTGCTTGTGCATCATTGGCATAAGTAATGTCATAAGGTCCATAACCATCTAATGTCGAAACACCCGATCCAGATGGATCCAAGAATTCATCTAAAGTTGACCATGACGTATGCATTGCTCCATAATAATCATCTATCGAGTTAGCACAGTTGGCATAACCACCGTGAAGTTGACCTATTATTCTATGATCTTGATCAAAAAGTGGAGACCCAGAAGATCCACCTTCAGTAGTCGTTGCTCTTTCCCATAATTCAATTCTCCAGTGATCGAAGTTATCATTGGCTGTCATCCCTAAGTACTGAGTGATTGTTAATGGATCATCATCAAAAGCTAATTTTTTCACGTCACCTGATGGATGGTGAATTCCAATTCCTAAAGAAACAGGATCTCCACTATTGTCCCATCCATTGAAGTACGGATCGTAATCCGCAGGGACATCACTACTTAGTAATACAAGATGAGCATCAGATGGCGCAGTACTAGCTTGCTGTACACCACCAGAGATACTTTGACTCGTTAGTGCAGGACCACTATTTGCACATCCTTCATATTCATGGTTGAAGTAGAATACCCAATTTGCTTCATTGGCATCGCAATGAGCAGCTGTTAAGAAGTATGGAGCTCCATCTTCATCAGTATTGTTAATCAAAGAACCAGTACAGTGTGCATTTCCTCCGTTAAGAATTAATGCCACTCCTCTTTTTTCTGCTTCCCAATCTGCACCATCAGGGCAATTTACATTCATGTTACAAGATCCACTTGTTCCGAATGGTCCTTTGTCTTCTTCCCACTTATTAAGAACTGGTCTGTAACCATGCGAAATTTGTGAAATAGATAATAATGCTTGGTTTAGCGTTTCAGCAGATTCAACATATTCAATAACAATGTTGTCATCATGAATTAATCCAATTGCCAAGCTCCCAAATTCTTTGTTGTTTGCATTAGTAAATGAACCCAAAAATTCAGTTCGGTCTTGGTTCCAAATAAATAATTCACCGCCCTCAGGTAGGTAAAATTCTCCAAAAAGGAAATTTATCGAAGTGGCTTTTGGACAATTGATTCCCATTCTCCATACTTTGTCGCCATTTTTTCTTTCGATATTGCTAGCTATCTCAAAGAAATTGTAGTTTACATCATGATCAAATCCAAATCTATAAGGAGTTTCTTTGTATTGGTCAACAACTGCATCTTCAGCATTTATGGTATTCATATCCAAACTTGGCATAACCATAGTAGGGATTTCCATATCCAAAGAAGATTTAGAGTTCCAGTTGATCGGTGTTCCTCCATACTGTATTTGCGCATTAAGGAATGATGCACAGCATACTAAGCAGGCAATTGTAAGTGTTTTTTTCATGTGATTTTATTTAATTGAAATATAATTACCAAATATAGTGATAATCCGAATTGTAAAGAAAGTTCATTTAGAGATAATTATTGAAATCCTAGTGTGGTTTTGAATAACGTATGTCTACAGTAATTTTCGACTAATTTTTATCTTTCATCAGTTGAATGATCTCAGACATTTCATCTCTTAACCTAGCAGCCTCCATAAATGATTGATCCCTAGAGGCTTTATTCATTTTGCGTTTGGTGTTGTCAAGCAACTTTTCCAATTGATCTTTCGACATATAAGCCACAACAGGGTCCGCAGCCATATGAATCTTATCGTTGAGTTCATAACCCGTATTTCTGTCTTTTTTCTTGCGGGCGCCTACAACTGTTCCCGTAAGATCCTCTCTAGACTTAACTATTGACTGAGGAGTCTTGCCATGTTTCAGATTATAATCCTGTTGAATCGATCTTCTTTCCAGGGTTTTGTCTATGGTCTTCTGCATGCTCTTTGTCATTCTATCTGCATACATTATTACCGTCCCGTTGATATTTCTAGCGGCTCTGCCACAAGTTTGCACCAAAGCACGTTCCGATCTTAAAAACCCCTCTTTGTCGGCATCCAAGATTGCAACAAGTGAAACTTCAGGTAGATCCAAACCTTCTCGTAATAAATTTACTCCAATTAATACATCAAATACACCAAGCCTCAAATCTCTTAAGATTTCAATTCGCTCAATAGTATCTACATCAGAGTGAATGTATCGACATTTAATGCCATAACGACTGAGATACTTCGTGAGTTCTTCAGCCATTCTTTTTGTAAGTGTAGTTATAAGAACTCGTTCATCCTTTTTTACTCTTATATTGATCTCATTCATAAGATCATCTACTTGGTTTAGACTAGGCCTAACTTCGATAACTGGATCTAGTAATCCGGTTGGTCGTATGACTTGTTCTATAACAACACCCTCACTTTTTTCCAATTCATAATCTCCTGGTGTGGCACTTACAAATACCCACTTATTAATCATGCTTTCGAATTCATCATACTTGAGAGGTCTGTTATCAATGGCAGAAGGTAAACGAAATCCATGTTCAACAAGATTAACTTTTCTAGATCTATCACCACCGTACATCGCTTTAATTTGCGAGTTGGTTACGTGGCTTTCATCCATAAAAAAAATAAAATCATCAGGGAAATAATCGATTAAGCAGAATGGTCTTTCACCAGTTTTTCTTTTGTCAAAATATCTTGAGTAATTTTCAATGCCAGAACAGTATCCCAGTTCTTTCATCATTTCCAAATCATACAATACACGTTCTTCTAAACGGGTAGCCTCAAGTTCCATCCCCCGTTCCTTGTAATAATCCAGACGTTTGACAAGATCTTGTTGTATTTCCCAAATAGCCTCATGCTGGGTTTGTGGACTAGTCACAAAAAGATTGGCAGGATATATCTGTACATCTTGTAATTTGTGTAAGACTTTTCTGCTCTCTGGATCAAATGATTCAATCTCCTCTATTTCATCACCCCAATAACTAATTCTTAAAGCATGATCAGTGTAAGCCAAAAATATTTCGATCACATCTCCTTTTACCCTAAAACTTCCTCTTTCTGGCTCCAAATCATTTCGGGAATACAATGATGACACAAGAAGATGTAAGAACTTATTCCTACTTAACAATTGTCCGACCTTTAATGAGATGACATTTTTGGAAAATTCAACTGGATTTCCAATTCCGTATATACAGGAGACACTCGAGACAACGATGATATCCTTCCGGCCCGACAGTAAGGCTGAGGTCGTTGATAATCGCAATTTTTCTATTTCCTCATTGATTGAAAGGTCTTTCTCAATATAGGTGTTTGAAGATGGGATAAATGCCTCTGGCTGATAATAATCATAGTATGATACAAAGTACTCTACCAAGTTGTTAGGGAAAAAATGCTTGAACTCACTGTAAAGTTGAGCGGCCAAGGTTTTGTTGTGAGATAGTATCAATGCAGGTCTGTCAAGCTCAGCTATTACGTTTGCCATTGTAAACGTTTTACCTGAACCTGTTACCCCCAATAATGTTTGAAATTGTTCGCCTGAGTTTATGCCATCTACCAAACTTTTTATGGCTTGAGGTTGATCACCTGTCGGTGAGTATTCTGAATGTAACTTGAATTTCATTATTCCTATAAAACGCTAAATTAATTATTAAAACGATCAAAAAAAACTACCTTTGATAGGAGCATTTTATAAAACCATGGTCCTATGATCTTTAAAAAAATTCTTTACTATTTAAATCCTTTGAACTTGTTTAAAAAGTCAACCGGTGATATTAATCTTAGAGCGATGCATGGAATTAACAAGTTGTCTTTATACATGTTTTTGCTCTGCGTGGTCGTTTTAATTTATAGAGCTGTTACAAGAAGCTAAAAGCGAAATGAATCAATTACAGCCTAAATATCGTCTGCTACAAGAGGACGAATTAAAGGAACTTGAGACGGAGTTTGTGCATTTTTTGGTGGTCAACGGTATTGTTGCTGAAGACTGGGAGAAAATGAAAAAAGAAGATCCGGAAAATGCCAACAAAATGCTACTTTTATTTAGTGATGTTGCTTTGGAAGGCTCGCTGCGCAAGATTGAATATGTTGAGCATAGAGTGAAAAATAAGCTTCATATTATTAGATGTTTTGAAGACAAAATGGTCTTGATCGGAATATCTAGTGACAACGATTCAGTGGATTTTATGAATCCTGATAATTTGCAAAAATCAATGGACAATCCTACAAAGGGAGTTGAAGTTTACACCTCAGAAAAGAAGTATGAAGTCACTCGTGAAATGGATATTTTTAAGATGACACAATCAGGTTTTTTAATTTCAGATGGAAGATTGTTTAAGAAACTTTGTCTTTTTCTTTAGATATTACATCCAAATAGCCTGACTAAGAATTCCTGACATTAGACTTGTAAGATTTCCCTTTTTTGAAAACTTTTTTACCCTTCGATTCTTTGGATTCTTTTCTATCCAAAAGTCTTTCAACCAAATCTGGTCGATTTACTTTTCTGAGCGTATTCCTAATCCAATCTTTATTCTCGTGCTTGTACCAAAAGAAAAATCGGTGTTGTGCATCTCTTTCTTTCGCAGTCCTAGGAGTGAAAACCGGCTTCAAAGTATATGGATGAAATCCTGAGTAATATGCTACGGTTGCTACGGTCATAGGGGTAGGCGTAAATCCTTGCACTTGCTCTAATTTGAATCCCATTTCCTTAGTTTCAACGGCCAAATCAGCCATGTCTTCTTGCTCAGAATCAGGATGACCAGAGATGAAATATGGTATTAGCTGTTGCTTTAGATTATGCTTTAGATTTATCTCGTCAAATTTTTTCTTAAAATTCTTGAAATGTTCAAAAGCAGGTTTTCTCATAAAGTGAAGAGTTCTAGGTGATGTATGTTCCGGAGCTACTTTCAGTCGACCCGAAACGTGCCTTGTGAGTACCTGCTCCATATAACGTTCAGCCGAGTTATCTGCTTTCTTATTGTATGATTTAGTTAAAAGATCATATCTAATTCCACTACCCACAAAGGCCTTTTTTACTTTGGGATTAGCATCAACTTTTTTGTAAATGTCAATCATCGCTTGATGACTGGTGTCAAGGTTACTACATACCACCGGATGTATACATGATGGTGTTGAGCAACGATCACAAATATCCTGATCATATCCCTTCATTTTATACATGTTGGCCGAAGGCCCACCCAAATCAGAAATATAACCTTTGAAGTCGGGCATGTTTACAGTCTGTTCAACTTCATCTAAAATCGATTCCTCAGATCTACTTGCAATAAATTTCCCCTGATGCGCTGAAATGGTGCAGAAACTACACCCCCCGAAGCATCCGCGATGCATGTTTATAGAAAACTTGATCATCTCATAAGCAGGAATAGCACCTCTTTTCTTATATTTAGGATGAGGTAATCTCGTGTATGGAAGATCAAATGATTTGTCAATTTGATTTTCCGTCATCGTAGGGTAAGGTGGATTAACGATAAGATAATCTTCGCCTACTTTTTGAACGATTCTTCTAGCCTTGGTTTTATTTGATTCCTGCTCTATTATTTTGAAATTCTTAGCAAATTCCAACTTGTTGGTCAGGCAAATATCATGGGAGGCAATCTCAACATCTATCCACTTTTTATGGGGTGGAATTCCTTGTTTTTTTGTTTTTAAAACAGAGGTTTGCGGGATGAAATCCAATTGCTCAAATGGGACTCCTTTTTTCAGCCATGTAATGATCTCGAGTAAAGGCATTTCACCCATTCCATAAACCAACATATCTGCTCCACTGTCGACCAAAATAGATGGCATCAAACGATCAGCCCAATAATCATAATGCGATAATCTCCTAAGCGAGGCCTCTATACCACCAATCAGGACAGGCACCTCAGGATAAATTGATTTCAAAATTTTAGCATACTCAGTCACCGCATAATCCGGTCTAAATCCCGATACATTTCCCGGAGTATAGGCATCTGTTGATCGTAACCTTTTGTTGGCTGTATAATGATTAACCATGGTGTCCATGCACCCAGAAGTTACTCCAAAAAAGTATTTTGGTCGGCCAAACTTCTTAAAATCTCTTAAGTCATCCTTCCAGTTAGGCTGTGGAACAATTGCAATTTTAAGTCCTTGAGATTCTATTAATCGGCCCACAACGGCAACACCAAAAGAGGGATGATCTACATATGCATCTCCAGAAATTAAAACAACATCGACATCATCCCAACCTTTTTTTTCAAGTTCTTTCTTAGTTATTGGTAACCAATCTGTTATAGGTCTTTCATTATTCATTATTGCAAAAATAAACAATTGTAAGTTACGATATGTTTTTTGAATGTCATTATAATATTCTCAGCATATGGAATTTAATCTGTGGGAGATGATTTTAAGGGCTTAAAAGAAATATTAAGATTAATAAATCCTTCAAATAAATTATATGTTAACCGTAGGGCTATCAGCATGTTATGCTTTGAGTGTAACAACGTGAGCGTTCTCACGTATGAGTATATTGACTAATTAACCTTCAGCTTCATCACGTGTGGATTTGTGAGTGGGGATTGAGACGCTGAAATTACACGAATTGGATAACTGTAATCCTAACTATGATTTTGCTTAACAATAAAAACAAATACATTGTCGATAATAAGAGACCTAAAATATTTCTTATTTCTGATGTTTTCAGTGGTTTATTAAAACCTATACTATTCTCGATGTTACTCTGTGCGTTGTTATTTAGCAATCATGCATTTACTCA
>JBLIMR010000081.1:0-7570 GCA_047638815.1 Gammaproteobacteria bacterium | reverse complement strand
CAATTCAAAAACAAAAAGTATGACGAAGCGGATTGGCAAGTTTTTACGTCTTACATAGAGACGATAATGTCCAGTTTTGAAAAGGAGCCAGAAGCTAGAGAGAAACTGATAAAAAAATATGCATTTCCAGTTATAAATGCTGGTTTAGTGGTTACATCTACAGATGTTATTGTCTAAATATAAATTCGAAAGATGATAATTTAAATTTGAATTAACAGACATGGAAGACCAAACACAAAGTACATTATGGCAATTGAGTAATTTCAATATTCTAGAATCCATGGAAATGAAAGATCTCAAACGTTTGTCTCAATTGGTACACGACAGAGAATGCCCTAAAGATCAAGTGTTGTATTTGCCACATGATAAGTCAGACAAAGTATATTTTCTCAAGTCTGGAAAGGTGAAAATTACGACAATGTCTAAAGATGGGAAGGAAATGATTCACAACATCATGATGCCTGGTCAGATTTTTGGCGAGTTGTCTTTGGTAAGTGGTGAAAATGAAAGAAGAGAAACTATGGCCGAAGCTATCGAAAAGGTTGTGATTTGCAGTATTGACGCAAGTAGTTTTAAGGATTATCTCACAAGTTTTCCAGAATTAAACTTTAGAATAACAAAGCTAATAGGCTTTAGATTAAAGAAGATCCAGCGTAGAGTTAGTGACATGTGGTTCAAATCTGCACCTCAAAGAATAAGAGACTTCATAAAAGACATGGCTAATGAGTTTGGAAAGGATGTCGGGTATGAGAAAGTAATAAGAATGAAATTAACACATCAGGATATTGCTAGTATGACTGCGACTGCAAGACAAACGGTAACTTCAACGTTGAGCAAGCTAGAGCAAGATGGAATTATTACCTATGATAGAAATAGAATCTTGGTAAGATCAATGGATAAACTTTGATTTAGTTCAGGAAATACTTTCGTAGATGTAATTGTAAAAAGTAGAAATGGCGCTGTTGTAGTATCAAGCTTCAACACCACCATCTCTAAACTAGAACATCATAAAAAATGACCTATAATTCTTTTAGTTGGTCTAGGTGAGAATAATTTCACTTTCTGTATGATCGAACACATCAATGCGTTTACCCAATCACCCTTGGCTACCAAAAGTAGGAATTAGTGATTCGTCAAAGTGTCAATATTGAGACATCGAAACTCAATGTTTTTAATTAGCTAGTATTCAGCATATTAGCTATTTATATCAAATGGATGTATGGAATATAGATCAAGAAATAATCAATATCTTCGCGGCTGATTTGGATACGGTATAGTAATTGTATTTGGACTGGAATAAATTATTAAAAAACTTAAAAATGAAAAATTCGCTAATCATATTGTTTGCTCTGATGATTTGCAATTCAACTTTTGCTCAAAAATCAAAAAAAATGAAAAACGAACAAGATTCTGTAAGCTACGCATTGGGAGTACTTATGGCAACTAACTTGAAAAAAGATAATGTCGAAATAAATTCAGTACCATTTACTGATGCATTCGATAAAACGTTAAACAATGCAGAAGTTGCAATGAGTCTTGAAGAGGCTGATAACGTTGTAAAAGCATTTTTCACCAAGAAAAATGAAATTGCCACGGAAGAAAACGTTAATATAGGAATTGACTTTTTAGCTGAGAATGGCAAAAGAAAAGAAGTTACAACATTGGAGAGTGGTCTTCAGTATGAGGTGCTTACTCCCGGTACAGGTGCAAAAGCGACAAGTGCAGATAATGTAACTGTTCATTACACAGGAACATTAATTGACGGAACTGTTTTCGATAGCTCTGTAGAACGAGGTGAACCGGCTACGTTTGGTGTAACTCAAGTGATTGCAGGTTGGACAGAAGCACTTCAGTTGATGGCTGAAGGCGCAAAATGGAAATTGGTTATACCTTCTGATTTAGCTTATGGTGAAAGAGGAGCTGGTGGATCGATAGGACCAAATGCTACATTGATTTTTGAAGTTGAACTTATAACTGTGAACAAATAGTATGACAAGTTTTAAAAATGTATTAGGAGTTTTATTGATCGCAGGTGTTACGCTAACTTCGTGTGATAATGCAAAAGATACATCCTCTATAACTGAGGCCTCAATGATGTCGGAAATGGATTCCATAAGTTATGCTTATGGGGTTATGTCTGGTGATGGTGTATTCAAACAGGGGGTAAGTATAGATGCTGATCTTTTTAGTGCAGGATTTAGAAAAGGTATAGAAGGAGAGGATGCTTTGATTAATATTAAAGACTCGGAGACGTTATTGAGAGCCTATTTTACTAAACTGCAACAACAAGATGAGCTTAAGGCATTGGGCTTGGCTGAAGAGAACAAAAAAGTTGGAGAATTATTTCTAGCTGAAAATGGAAAAAGAGCTGGAGTGATAACTACGGAGAGTGGATTGCAATATGAAGTAATTGTTGCAGGAAATGGTAAATCACCAACTAGCGCGGATAGAGTTCAAGTTCATTATACAGGAACCCTAACAGATGGAACTGTTTTCGATAGTTCTGTTGAGAAGGGACAACCGGCTACATTCGGTGTAACACAAGTTATTCCAGGATGGACAGAAGCGTTACAATTGATGAAGGAAGGGGCCCAAATTAAAGCATATATCCCTTCAAATTTAGGGTATGGCGATATGGATCGTGATCCTATACCTCCAGGTTCTACTCTGATATTCGAGATGGAGCTTTTAAAAGTAATGTAAGTTCTTTTAGTCGCTTATTTTCATATGGATTTTATCCCTAAAATAATTGACGATTACGCTGTCAATCATAGCGATAAGGAGCCGAAATACCTTTATAATCTTTACAGGGAAACACATTTAAATGTGCTGCGACCGCGAATGCTATCTGGGCATTTGCAGGGTCGTACCTTGAGTTTAATATCTAAATTGATACAACCAAAACTCATTATTGAGTTGGGAACGTATACAGGATATTCCGCGCTATGTCTGGCTGAAGGGCTAACTAATGATGGATCATTATACACTATTGATTGTGAGGATGAACTGCAAACTATTCAAAAGAAATACTTCAACCTTTCTCCTTTTTCCGGTAATATAATTCCTGTTTTAGCAAATGCTCTGGACTATATTCCGGAGTTGCCCGATGATATCGATTTGGTGTTTATTGATGCCGATAAGGAAAACTATCTCAACTATTATAAAGCGTTGTTACCTAAAATGAAAGTAGGAGGATGCTTGATTGCCGATAACGTATTGTGGAGTGGTAAGGTTGTAGAAGGTGTGAATCAGAATGATGAAGAAACGCTAGCTTTGATTGAATTCAACGATTATATTCAGAATGACGATCGTGTCGAAAATCTACTACTGCCAATTAGAGATGGATTAATGTTTATAAGGAAAAAGAACAATGATTGATTTTAGAAGTGACACCTTGACTAAGCCGACACCACAGATGTTGGATTTTATGATGAAGGCTGAAGTGGGGGATGATGTATTTGGAGAAGATCCAAACATCAACGCGATTGAATCGAAGCTGGCTATTCTTTTTGGAAAGGAAGCAGGGTTGTTTTGTCCTTCTGGTACGATGTGTAATCAGATTGCGATCAAAGTGCACACTCAACCTGGTGATGAAGTTATTTGTAGTGATCTTTCGCATGTATATCATTATGAGGGAGGAGGCATGGCTATGAATTCAGGGGTGACGAGTAAATTGATTTCCGGTGATAGAGGACGTTTTTCTGTTAAAGATCTACTCAATCAAATTAACCCTGATGATGTTCATAAAGCAAATACATCTCTAGTATGTATTGAAGATACAATGAATAAGGGAGGTGGTGCGATTTGGGATCCATTAAATATAAAGGCAATCGCGAAGTTTTGTCAAAATAACAACCTCTCATTTCATCTTGACGGTGCACGAGTGTTCAATGCGATTGCTGAGACCGGAGTTTCTGAAAAGGAGTATGGATCAAACTTTGACTCTATTTCTATTTGCTTGAGCAAGGGATTGGGTGCTCCTATAGGAAGTGTTTTACTTGGAAGTAAGTTATTTGTACATAAGGCAAGAAGAGTGAGAAAAGTCTTTGGTGGAGCTATGAGACAAGCTGGTTACTTGGCTGCGGCTGGAATCTACGCGCTAGATAACCACAGAGATAGATTACAAGAAGATCATAGGAGAGCTAAGGAAGCAGGAAGTCAACTAAAGAGTTTACCCCGAGTAGAATCAGTTTTACCGGTAGAAACCAACATTGTTATATTTGATTTAGCTATTTCGGAAAATGTTGATTCCTTTATTGCTATGCTGGAAGAGACGGGTGTCATGGCCATAGGAATGGGTGGTCAATCTATACGAATAGTTTATCATCTCGATATATCCGAATCCGATCATATTAAGTTTCTTGAAATATTGAAAGGGCTCTGATCGCTCGTTTACTTTAAGATATCAATCTCAACCCTTCTATCCGATCGAGATTCTTTATTTGACCTTGAATCACCCAAATGATTCAAAAGCATTTTACTTTGACTAATTCCCATTCTTAAAAAATATTCGCTAACAGATTGAGCGCGTAAACGAGAAACTTTATTGTTTAACGCTGCATTTCCAGATTTATCAGCAAACCCCGTAACTACGATTCTTAGATTATTATCGGCCTTGAGTTTCTGAGATAATGCATTTAACATTTCCAAGTGTTCAATATCTATTGCGATACTGTTCTTATCAAAGAATACCATTTTTTTATCTTCAGTTTCAATGGTGTTTTCTGAGGATACATTTCCAGTAGGGTTCAATCTTATGTTGTAAATGGCATCCTCCAATCCATCTATTCTAGAATGTATGTCTTTAAATTCGCGTTGGTAATCGATACCTTCTCTTTTTACCTCCAACATTTCTTGATTTAATTTAAGAATCTCACCACTCATTAATGCGATTAAATCATTGTTGCTTTTTAATAATTCGATTATAGCTTGAGACATTTTTGCCCCGCCAATAAGTGGTTCTCCTGACGTTGGATCTAGCACAGGCACATTGACTACTTCCAAAGGATATAAGACAGGCGTATCGATAGGATCCAATTTAGTGTATTTACTTTTAGTCGTCATCTCTACCAAATCCTCCGGATCTGTAATGGCTTCAATGAATTCATTCAACTCTATTTCCAAGGATATTTTTAGATCCTCCATTCTTGTCATAAAGAGATTATATCCAATGTTCTCAGAAGTGTTCTCTACCAGATCTAAATTCGAAATCTGTTTTGATACTGCATCCGTAAACCCACCATAAATTGCATTGTATTCAGGGCATTGTTCCTCCAGATAATAATTCACAATTCTTGTTAGATCTGTTTTTATTCGAGCTTTGTTTCTGAAAAATGTTATGCGATTGTTACTATAACTAACAACCCTATCGAGGTAAGCCTCTAACTCCACCTGACTTATGGTTAAAAATGCAACTGTGTTATCGTCCGGTTGGAGAATATTTGTTGAAAAAGTACTGTTAATGTTATAAGACGAAAAGTCAATATTTGCTCTTGCACCTGTGCAAACAAGTGTTAGCCAGATAGACATAAAGCCTACTAAGAGAAAATGAAACTTCGACATCTTCATTTCATACTGCATGTTAATGTATTAACTTACAGTTGTTTGGTTTAGGTTGTGTAACAGTTACGTTTTCTAAAAGCACAAAGAATATTTCTTGTGTCCCATATTAAGAACGTATTAATAAATATACAAAATATAAGCCCAGAGGGCAAGTGAAATGTTTCAACAAAATTTTTGGTTAGATTTTTGATCTGTCAATTGGTATATAAAACGTACTAGGAATAAATAATTAGATTTGTAATATGTTCAAAAGCTTAACGCTTCTATTTGTCGCCCTATTTTTAGGAAACTGTTTGTTTTCGCAAGTGGATACTTTGGTGCGTTTTACTCCCAATTTTAAATTTAAAGATGGTATTTATTTTAGCTTGGAAGAGTTTAAAGCAAATTGTCCAAAGCTTAAGGCTTCAGAGGTAGTGAATAAAAGGGGCCAACAGGCATTGGGACTCTGGACGCAACACAAAAAACTTTTCTATAAGGATAATGATAGTCTTGTATATCTACCTCTTGATGATATTTGGGGATTCAGTGAGAAAGGAAAAGTCTATTTGGTAAAAGATGGACGTCAAAAAAGATTACAAATCATTGGCTCGATGTGTCATATTATATTGGTGGAGAATGTAGAGGAAATCTCTGAAAACTATTATGGTAGAAATAGATATAATGCCAGATCAATAACTAGGGAAGTGAATCGTGAATATCTTATCGATTTTGAAAAGGGAGAGATGGTAGAATTTAGCATGGAAAATTTCCTTGATATTTTGATAAGAGATGATGAGTTATATCAATCTTTTGACAAATTAGATTCAAAGAGAATCAGGAATCAAATGAAATTTCATTTTCTAACCAAGTTCAATGATAAAAGGCCAATATATTTATCGGTCAGTCGGTGTGAAAAAATGTGATAATCTATTATTTGATTATACGGTAGGTAAAACGCAATTGAGGTAAGAAATTTAGCTTGTATTTAGCTTCTATTTCTTTGTCAAATTGAATCCTCTCGTAGGAAGCTCTGAACATAGCATCAACGGTAAATTTATCAAATTCAATATTTGTCCCTATGGCCGTATACGCACCAAAATCATTTACTGTTTGTTGTCTGTCATTGGCGAATTGATTCCCAACCAAGGTTCGTGACCTTAGGATGTTAAATTCACGATCACCCACTACAAAAGCATTTCTAACGACTTTTACAGATGTTATCATTGGTCCTACTTCAAAGATAAATCCCATTGCGGAAGGTTCTGACAAGGTGGCTTGATATCCAAGACTAATCATTAGACGTTGCTCTTTTCCATACATATCAAGAAACTTAATAATATCCTGAGTAGATCCATCCCCAGGCTCTTCTGCAGAAATCAACCGCATTACACCTGTAGCTGTGAGTTGTGAGTAGTTTAAATCTGCCACAACTGCGTTATGCCAATCAAACTGATACCGTGTATTGAAACCAAAATTAACCCCGTTGGAGTAATTCATAATAGGCAAGAAAGTTTGATCTCTAACAAAATCATATCCACCTATGAACTCAGTGATTTCCTGATAGGAATTGCTATTCGTATTCGTGAGATATGGCGTGATATCGTTGGGTGCTGTTCCATTGTAAAACTGTGCAGGCTCGTTATTCGGAATTAGCAGACCAATATTAAGACCAAACATAAACCCTTTTTTACGGGCATACGTGACCTGCTCATAGCTGTCTTCTTCTTCATTATAGTCATCCTCATCATCCTGCGCTAACATGGTCACCGGGAGAATCATCAACATACACAGAAAGAAAAATTTCATTGTTTTCATCTTTTTCAATTTTTTATAATTCATTTTTCATTCAAACGAATTAGGCATCTAAGTTAGTGATATTTTGAAAGTCTGTCCATTATACTCAGTGATTAGAAGAAAATTCTGTTTTGCCACAGCATCATAAAAGCTACAGCAATAACTACGCCAGCAGTGTATGCTTTAAAGGTTTTGTCACTGATATTCAGGACTCTTTTGATCAATCGTCCTGCTT
>JBLIMR010000080.1:0-7850 GCA_047638815.1 Gammaproteobacteria bacterium | reverse complement strand
ACTTGTTTTTCGCTGTAAATGGTGCAAATACCGATGATGTGTTAAAAGAAACCAACAAAACAATCTCTCCAATGCTCGCTGCACATGGTGATAAGATTACTTTGAACGCTGATCTTTTTGCTAGAGTCAAATCTGTCTATGACAACAAAAAAAAATCAAATTAGACAAAGTAGAAACTTTCCTACTTGATGAAACTTATAAAGACTTCATCCCTGCTGGTTGAAATCTTAAAGATGAGGACAAAGAAAAACTTAAGGAAATAAATCAAAGAATGGCCGAAATCACTCAGCAATTGGACGAGAATTTATTGGCTGAAACGAATGCATTCGAACTGCACGTGGATAGTAAGGAAGGTTTAGAAGAACTTCCGGAAGGACTTATAGCTGGAGCTGTTGAAACGGCTAAAGAACGAGGTCATGATGTCGGCTGGTCTCTTACCTTAAATCGCCCAAGCATCAATCCTTTTTTACAATCGGCAACAGACAGAAGCATGCGAAAGCAAATGTTCGATGCTTATGCTATGAGAGGTGACAATGACAATGCTAACGACAATAAGGCATTAATGGAAGAACAGGTAAATATCCGATTGAAAAAAGCAAATCTTTTGGGTTACAAGACTTATGCAAACTATAGCCTAACCAAAGCAATGGCTCAGACTCCTGAAAAAGTATTTGCTTTGATGGATCAACTATGGGCTCATAAAACACCACTGTTGTTGCAATCTTTTTGACTTCCATCACGTGTTGATCGGAATACACCTCTTTGGTCGTCACAGCTAATATATTCACACCGGGTCCAAATTTATTGACTAATCCAATGACAAAACACTTTACTTCTGCCCCATCCCATATTCCTTCATAAACTCCTGATACTTTATTGTCGTTTGAAATCTCGAAGTCACCCATGGTCTTTAGGTTCACACCATCATCAAGTACGCCTTTCATAGCCTCCATTTTCAATAATTCCGCACTTTCTGCTTCATTGAACGACATGATGATCAAACCAGGAATTGTTTGATGTCCCATCGTTACGATATCTCCTTTTTGTTCAGCAGACCAACCCTCCGGAATTTCGAACTTTAGCCCTAACTCAAGGTAATCATTGTGTTGCGGCAAAAGCTGAGCGTTGGTATTGAACCAAATGAAAGTAATTAGGAAGCCTCATGATAATTTCTTCATGACCAGCAAGTTGAAGTTGATGGAAGCAGGTGTATCAAATATACATTATTATATATATCTCGATTACTGTGGTTCGCAAGTCCCATTGTGGATTGGAAATACTGTGGTTTCATTGTAACTACTATCTTATATTATACTCATCTCAAAAGTAAATCTGTCGTTGGCAATACGCTTCAGGGTATATGCTGAATATATAATATCAGGAAATTCCCTGAATTTGAATTTCAGAATGAATCTTTTATTTTTTAATTCGTTCGATTTGCTAATTTTGAGTTAGAGAAGAAACAAGCCACATTGAAAAAAAGAGTAGTAATCGATCAAATGGGAAGAGAAGTAATGATTCCTTTGCTTGCTCAACGAGTCATAAGCGTTGTACCCTCCATCACTGAGCTCTTGGTAGATCTTGGACTTGGTGACAGGTTGATTGGATCAACCCTCTTTTGTATACATCCTCCATCATTGAAGAAAAGCACGACACGTATTGGTGGTACTAAGACTTTGAAATTAGACAAAATTAGGAACCTTAAACCTGATTTGATTATCGCAAACAAGGAGGAAAACGTAAAGGAACAGATCGAAGAGTTGTCCAAGGATATTCCGGTTTGGACCTCAGATGTTGGGAATTTGGAAGACTCATTGCAAATGATCAAGGCCTTAGGAGATATTTTACAACTTGAAGAAAAAGCCAACTTACTTTCTGAAAAAATTGCTGCAAGTTTTCAAGAGCTTGCTACAAAAAATGAAAAATCATGTATTTATCTTATTTGGCGAGATCCATATATGAGTGTTGGCAAGGACACATTCATTCATGACATGATCAATCTGGCTGGATTCAAAAATGTTCTTTCCAATCGTGAAAGGTATCCTGAAATTAGTAAAAACGAACTTCAGGCGCTAAACCCGGATATTATAATGTTGTCATCAGAACCATATCCATTTAGAGAAAAGCACATAAAAGAAATGCAGGCAATATTGCCTGCATCTCAAGTTGTCATTGTTGACGGTGAACTATTCTCGTGGTACGGCTCTCGTCTATTAAAAAGTGTAAATTACTTCAGGAGTCTCAATTTTTAGCGATCATTACCTTCTCGATTGGGACGAGAACCATCTCTTCCGGGCCTTCCTTCACCTCCACTTCTCGCATCTCTTTTCTTTCGCATTTCTTCTTTAAATTCTTTCGCCAGTGGCTTGAGCTCTTTGAATTTATTTACACCAATTATCGTTACGGCTGATTTAGCATATAATTTGTCATTCTTGATTTCATCCATTCGGAGATCACTTAATTCATCAACCAATTTCCCAAACTCAGCTTCCGATAAATTATCGTTGTTCTTAACCTTATTTTTCACCGCCTTCATCGCTTTATTGACAGACCTTCTTTCTGTAATATAGTCCACATGAATTGTCCAAAACTTAGCCATTTCATGATCCGACAAAGCCAATTTTTCTTGAAGAAAAGCCTTATTCAGTTCCAGGATCTTTCCTCCATTCTTGCCTCCTCTATCTTGTGCCGTTACTCCATTTGTCATAGTAAATAAGCATACGAACAATACCATTACAATCTTTTTCATCATCTTTTTCATTAAAATATATATTCCTCACCATTATCCTCTTCGAACATATCATCGCCTTCTTGAATTTCCAAAAACTCAATATCCTCATCTGTTATCTCCGTTTTCTCCAATAAACAAGCAAACGTCTGGCAATCCTCACTTTGATTCTGCCCTATCACAAAAAGTCCCAAGGCAATACATGCCGCAATCCCACTATAAATTATCCAATTTCTTCTATTCTTATTCAAAGGGATTACTTTTGCAGTATCATGCTCCTCCTTATCATCAGATTTCAATTTATCCTCAATAGATTTATGCAAATCTTCAAAATATCCATCAGGGATGTTGAATTCATCCTTCTTTGAAATCTTATTTATGTCGAATTTCTTTTTCATTTCTTACTAATTAGATCATTCAATTCGTGAATGGTTTAATATTGGTTCACAAAATATTCAATTTTTTTCACTGCAAGATGATATGAAGCCTTTAATGCACCTTCTGAAGTTTCTGTAATCTCACTCATCTCTCTGTATTTCATCTCTTTATAATACTTCATGATGAAAACAGCCTTTTGCTTTTCAGGTAAGGTTGCTATTGCCAATTGTAATATCTGCTGGATTTCGTCTCCTGTATACAGGTCATCCTCGCTAATTATGTTATCAAGTTTTTCAGATACTTGCTCAAAGTCAACTCCAGCAATTTTCTTTCTTTTATTTAGAAAATTTATTGATTCATTGTAGGCAATCCTTGTTAACCAAGTACTTATCTTAGCATCTCCTCTAAAGTTCTTTATTCCCTTCCAAGCCTTAATGAATGTATTCTGTACAACATCATTAGTGTCATCATGATCCAACAACATTCTTCTCACAAAAAAGTATATCTCTTGCTGATGCGTACGAACGATTTCTGAAAATGCCTTAGATTCCAATAAATTTTTACTTTGCTTCTATCAGTTTTGACCTAAAGATGCACAAAAGGTTTAATCCAACGTTAATAATTTCATCAAATCACTAGGCCTCAACCAATTCAAATACAGTAATCTCAGGCCGAACATTAAACCTCACTTGCCAAAGATAGCCTAAAGCTCTATTAATATACAATGTTCTCCCGTCAGGGAAGTCGAAGATTCCAGCGGTATATTTTCTGTTTTTAACCGGCAGTAATGGCGGTGGAAGAAATGGTGGTTTACATTGCCCACCGTGGGTATGACCTGACAATACCCAACCATCATATCCGTTCCATACATCCAAATCTAAGGCATCTGGGTTATGACAAAGCACCAGATTTGCAGCTTGCATATTTACATTAGGCATTATTTCTCTTGGATTAAAAAACGGACCCCAAAGATCATCCAAACCCACTATATTGAGTCCAGCAATTTTCCTTTGCTGATTTCGCAACATAGTAATTCCAGCATACTGAAGTGCTTTACAAATACCATTGGCTGCATTTTCTTGTGCCCAATTCTCACCATAATCGTGATTGCCTAGGATCCCAAAAGTTCCTATAGATCCTTTTGTTGCATGGGCCATTACTTTTTTGAGTGTACTCAATTGATTACTGTTATAATATGAAACATAATCCCCTGTGTAAACAACAAAATCTGGATTGAGTTCCTGTGCCTTCTTCAATGACTCAATCAGGTATTTAGTATTGCTTCTATCCCCAACATGCATATCAGAGATTTGCATGAGCTTCTTCCCAACAAGTTCTTTCGGCAGGTTTTTAATGGGCATCTTCAGATTGACAAATTCTAACCAAAAAGGTTCAATTTTCCATGTATACATACCAGTAAGTACAGCCGCAGAACCAAGATACATGCTATTTCTAAGGAATTTTCTTCTATTCAATGTTAATGGTCTTTCGGTTCTGCGAGAAACGTTCTCTCTGATATTATATTTTCAGATTGGGTTAAAATTAAGATAAATTATGATTTCTTCTTTTTCTACAATAGAAGAATCAAGAAATAAATCATGCCTATTAATTATCTTTGAATTATCACCAACTACTTTTACCATGAGATTCTTTATTCTATTCATTTTCACACTTATTATTTCCGGTCTTTATTCCCAGTACTCAACACCAGGGACAGGTATAGTATGGAACATGGATTCCTTAGTAGCAAATAGTACAGGTTCCGTGACTTTTCAGGATGTTGACATTTATCAAATAAATACTGAACTACACATTTCAGCAAACGACTCACTACACATCGAAGGTCAAATAATCTCTGTTGCACCTGGGGTTACAATTTACGTTGAAGGTTCAATAAATATAGATGGTGACGAAAGTATTTTGATGGGAATAATAGGAGGTAATTTTCCTTTTGGAATACGTCTTGAAGAAGCAGCCATTGGCTTTTTTAAAAATGTAACTTTTCAATATTTTGGTGGTATAAAGGTCCTAACGCCAGACTTTCATTTGGAGAATTGCCAATTATTTAATCATTCCCCTGCATTGACCACAGGCGGAGCGGTTGAAATCTCCCACGGAAATCCAATATTTCTGAATAACGTATTTGCAAACAACGATGTCTCTGCAATATCTTCTGCTGCAAATTCTCAAGTAGCTCCTCACATCGAAGGAAATTTAATTCAGAATAATGTCTTTTCAAATACGAATAGGCCTCAGATCAATCTGGGGCCGTCTGGAGGCAGTGATACAACCAAAATTATAGATAATACAATCATCGGTGATGACAATAACGAGATGGCCGGAGGGATTGCCTTTTCTTCCTTAGTGGGTGGTGCTGGTAACATTATCATTCAGGGTAATTCTGTTCAGACCAATAGATATGGCATTGCCATTATCGGAAACGGACTTCGTGCTCTAATTGATAACAATGTTATACATGCAAACAATACTCAAAACGAACCTTTTTTGGGAGGCAGTGGGATTAACCTTAATGGCAATTCAACAAGCTTTGCAATCCTGTCTAACAATGATATTAGGAATAATCTATGGGGAGTGACCATACAAGGATCATTCATGGCAAGTCTTGGTAATGGAATTGACGATACCATTGATAGTCCAGGTCATAATGTATTCGCTGAGAATAGCAATAATGGTCAATTATATGCCTTGTTTAACAATACTCCTAACCTTGTAGTCGCCATGTTCAATTGTTGGAATGACACGCTAGAATCGCTAACACTTGAGATTGCCGAAAGTGTTATCTCTCATCAAGTCGATGATCCTGAATTGGGTGAAGTAATATTTGATCCTTTAGGCGAATGTTTTTCGGTTGGTGTTAATGAAATTAGTGACATCAGTAATCTTATTGAGTTGCATCCAAACCCTTCTAACACTTATCTCAATGTTGTGTGGCCTATCGAAATCCAATTCCAAAAACTTCTCCTGACTTCAGCAACAGGTCAAGTGATCTCTGAAATTCAAAATTTGGAGAATAAAAGAATCCTGATTGATGTTCATGATTTATCTTCTGGTGTGTATTATTTAATCTTCCAATCGAAAGATGGTATTCTCACAAAGAAATTTGTTCGTTCCTAGAGAAATCACTTTTTAATATTCCGAAAATTAATAGTGCCCATGCTACTATGAGGCAAAGACCACCAATTGGAGTAATTGGTCCCATGATTTTGCTCAAGGCTGTAATATCCATCATTTTTCCTACAGTGAGTATATATATGCTGAAAGAAAATAGCACTATTCCTATTTTGAACAAATTCATCGCGAGTTTCTTTCGGGGCATGTATTGAAATGCTGGCAATGAAAAAATCAGCAGGGCTATGGCGTGAAACATTTGATATCTAACCCCTGTCTTATAACTTTCCAACGACTCAATGCTCAAATGCTCTTTCAATGCGTGTGCCCCAAATGCTCCTAAAATCACAGCAAGCAACATCAAGGCGCAAGCAAAAATTAAATCACTCTTTTTCACTTTCAATAATTTTTAAATAATCCTTTAAAATTCCTTTGACCTCATAAACCGTTTGATCGAAGTCTTCACTAATTTTCAGATTATCATTTTGATGATCTTCATATATCTGAATGAATTGTTTTACCATTTCTCCTGGGTTCATCGAATAGCCAATGTTTTTCTGAGATACTTCTTTACCCGTTTCTCCAAGTGTTGAGAAAACTGCTATTTTCCTTCGTTGAGCCATATACTCAAAGAACTTTGTGCTTTTCGAATAATTCATGTCATCAGTTAAAAACAACAGGCAAACATCTGCCTTTTGAATGTTTAAGAATACCTGATCAATAGGAATCATTCCATGATGAAAAAGGGTGTCTTTAAGATCTTCATCGTGGAAATACGAATCATATAACCTGTTCGTTCTTCCAAAGAAATTAAACTCTAACGAACCAAAAACCTTCGGATGTTTATTCTTCAATTCTTTAAGACTCTCAATAAAAGATGTGAAAACATTAAGTGCATGGTTGTAGAGGGACCCAGTTAGGACAAAGTTTATCTTCTCAGATTTAGTTTTTAGAGGGAGGTCGAGATTGTCAAAATCCTCTTGATCGTAACCATTTGGGATAGTATGAAATTTCGCTTTTTTTTGTGAAACTCCTGCAAAGTATTTCGTTGTAGCGTCATAAACTGTAACGACATGATCAAATCGATTCATTACCTTTTCTTCAAAGTCAAGCACCTCTATCTGTCTCTTTTCAGAAAGACTCTCAAATCCATAGGCCGTCTTATTATTCGCCCACGGATCTCTTATGTCAGCAATAAATTTCACCTTTGGGTAACGAGAAATAGTCTCGGTCAAATAGTACAAATATTGAAAAGGAGCACCAGTAGCTATTACTGTATCATAGCCTTCATCCAATTTCTCTTTTAGTCTAGTGAAAAGTTCTTTTTGCCAAAATGAAGATCGATCATAATAATTTCCTTTGACCTTCTTTTTCACCATGGAAAGAGCCATTCGGTACTTCAGTTTATCATACAATTTTTCTGGGTAACTATTGAGAACTTCTGGATATCCATTTTTGAGATACTCAACTTTACTTTTACTAATCAATACTTCAATATCCTCAGACCATGGACTACTTTCATCTTTATCCAAATCTGATGCGAGGACAAAAACATCGTGTCCTGCTCGATCAAGATATTTAGCAAACTTTGCCCACCTCCTGCCTCCAATAGCCG
>JBLIMR010000079.1:0-8086 GCA_047638815.1 Gammaproteobacteria bacterium | reverse complement strand
GAAGGCGTTATCAATAATATTGATTTAATTCCTGAAGTTTCATTGAAAAAGGAAAATGAAAAAGGCATTGTAACGATTGTTAATGTTAATATTCCTGAGAAAGAATTAGGCGAAGGTTATTCAAATAGCAGAAGTTTACTGTCTGTGTCTTCCTGCGGAATTTGCGGAAAAACAGAACTTGGAGACTTAGCATTTATAGGAAAAACCATTGACGATAATGACAAGATTGATATTGGACTAATTCATAATATGTTTAGTAAAATGAATGCTTTTCAGTTTGATTTCAGAAAATCTGGAGGCACACATGCAGCAGCCGCATTTACTTTAAAAGGAGATTTGTTATGCGCAATGGAAGACATTGGAAGACATAACGCAGTTGACAAAATAGTTGGGAAATTAATTAATGACAAACAACTTAATGACGCGAAAATTATAACAGTTAGTGGCAGAATTTCTTACGAAATAGTCATTAAATGTTTTAAAGCACGAATTCCATTTTTAGCAGCAGTTTCTGCTCCTTCATCTTTAGCTGTAGATTATGCTAAAGAACTTGGAATTACTCTTTTTGCATTTTGCAGAGACGAAAGAGCAACCTGTTATTCCAATCCGCAACGAACAAAACTAAATACAACCAATACAAAAGCGAGTTAAAAATATATGTCAGATAATTTAAGTGAATTATTAGGAAAAAAAGGACTCAAAGATAACTTCTTTGATAAACTAGGAAAATTGGCAAAACCTGATGGCACTCCAAGTGACGTTGCCATGGCAAAATTAGCTGAAGAGTTTCTTATTGGAAAAGCCAATGCTTTTGGCACAGCCAGTTTTTACGATTTTTTAAAACCTGAAAATAAAGGTAAAAAGGTATATGTATGTAACGGAACGGCTTGCGTCTGTGCAGGCACCCAAGAAAAAGTAATCGATTCGCTTAAAGATAAGTTTGATGCAGATGAAATTGGTCACATGACCTGTTTAGGACGATGCCATGAGAATTCCGCATTTCATTATGATGGAAAAAATTACTCTGGTACTGCTATTTCAAATTTGAATTCAATCATTGATTCTGAAAACAATCTGAATCAAGACAATTATATTATCAAAGCAAGTGGCGAACAAATTCTTACGAAGCCATTTACCAATATTCAAGAATATTATCAACCATTCTTAGATGCCCTAAAAAAAGATTCGCTTGATGTTTTAGAAGAAATAAAAACGTCCAATGTTCGTGGTCGTGGAGGTGCAGGTTTCCCAATGGGATTGAAATTACAGTTTTGTCGAAATGTAGAAAACGAAACAAAATTCATTATTTGTAATGCAGATGAAGGTGATCCTGGAGCCTATTCAGATCGTTATTTATTAGAGCATCAACCGCACTCCGTTTTATTTGGAATGTTGATTTCTGGATATGTAACTCACGCAAAATATGGCATTGTATATATTCGAGCCGAATATCCTGAATCTGTAAAAATTGTTCAAGATGCTATTGATGAACTTGAAAAAGAAAAATTAATTAGAACTAATATTAATGGCAGTGGATTTGATTTTCAGTTTAAAATCATTCAAGCACAAGGATCTTATATTTGTGGTGAAGAAACAGCCTTAATCAATTCTATTGAAGGACAACGTCCAGAAGTTAGAGTTCGACCTCCTTTTCCAGCACAAAAAGGATTATTCAATAAACCAACAACAGTAAATAATGTAGAAACTTTAGCTGCTTTGCATTTCATTATATCTAATGGTGGTCAAGCATGGAAAGCTATCGGTACAGAACGTTCTTCAGGAACAAAACTGGTGTCCTTAGATAGTTTCTTCAACAATCCTGGAATGTATGAAGTAGAAATGGGAACTCCACTTTCATATGTGGTTAATGAATTAGGAGGAGGTTTCAAATCAGATATAAAAGCGGTTCAAATTGGTGGACCACTTGGTGGATTGGTCCCAATTTCAAAAATAAATGATTTAACTATTGATTTTGAATCATTCTCAAGTCAAGGGTTTTTACTTGGTCATGCATCTATCGTTTCAGTACCCTCAGATTATCCAATCATGAAATTCATTGAGCACTTGTTTGATTTCGCTGCTTATGAAAGTTGTGGAAAATGCTTCCCTTGCAGATTAGGCACAAAACGTGGTCAAGAACTAGCAGAAAAAGCCTTGACTTCAGATTATAAAATAGACAAAAAGCTATTTACCGATTTATTGACAACCCTTGAACAGGGATCATTATGCGCTCATGGTGGTGGAATACCGCTACCTGTTCGCAACGCATTGCAGTATTTTGATGATGAATTAAGACACTATTTCAATTAGAACATTATGAGCAAAACAGCCTATATAGACAGTAAAGCTTTTGAAATTAAGGATGGTGAAACCATGCTTTCCTTCATACGTCGCTATAAAGAAAAAAATCTGGTTCCAACCTTATGTGATGCACCAAACCTTGATCCTTTTGGTTCTTGTCGTGTGTGCAGTGTTGAAGTGGCTTTAGAAGCCAATGGACCAGTAAAAACTATGGCTTCTTGTCATAGTCCTGTTGCCGAAGGGCAATACATTTATACAAGCACAGAAACTGTTAAAGCATTACGTAAAAACATTATAGAACTTGTTTTAACCGATCATCCACTGGATTGTTTAACCTGTGAAGTTAATGGAAACTGCGAATTGCAAACCGTTGCAGCCCAAGTAGGAATTCGCGATGTTCGCTATCCTGAAGGAGACAATCATTTATATAGAATGAAAGATTTGAGTCATCCTTATATGACATCAGATTTATCAAAATGCATCAACTGTTATCGTTGTGTGAGAGCTTGTGACGAAGTGCAAGGTGAATTCGTTTTAAGTATGTCTGGAAGAGGATTCGATTCTAAAATCATAAAAGGTTTAGATGATTCATTCATGGATTCAGACTGTGTGAGTTGTGGTGCTTGTTCGCAAGCGTGCCCAACCTCTGCAATTTCCGATGTATTTCAATCTAAAGCTATCCAAGCAACAAATACCACCAGAACTATCTGT
The DNA here is from genome assembly GCA_047638815.1 of Gammaproteobacteria bacterium. GTDB lineage: Bacteria > Bacteroidota > Bacteroidia > Flavobacteriales_D > JABDKJ01 > JAJRRH01. Next base: position 5,074 of record JBLIMR010000079.1, on the reverse strand, counting down.
ACCTATTGTGGTGTTGGCTGTAATCTGGAAGTATCCACAAGCAATGGCGAAATTTTAAGTATTACTGCACCTTATGACGCTGAAGTTAATCAAGGACACACCTGTTTGAAAGGTCGTTATGCTTTTAAATTTTACGACCATCCAGAACGCCTAAATTCACCAATGATTAAACGAAATGGCCAATTTGAGAAAGTAAGTTGGGATGAAGTTTACGATTATATAGCTAACAAATTAAATGGATTCAAAAAAGAATTTGGGCCAGATTCTATGGCCGGAATTTCATCATCACGTTGTACAAACGAAGAGAATTATTTAATGCAAAAATTCTATAGAGCTGTTATAAATACTAATAATATTGATGGTTGCGCTCGTGTTTGCCACTCTCCAACTGCTTTAGGAATGCAGCGAACATATGGAACTGGAGCTGCAACAAATTCTATTGATGATTTAAAAGACACGAATTGCATCATGATTATTGGAGCCAATCCTACAGATGCACATCCTGTAACAGGCGCTAAAATGAAACAATTTGCCATGAAATCTGATAACATCACAATTGTTTTAGATCCACGACGTACAGAAATAGCCAGATATGCAGATCATCATATAGCGTTACGACCAGGAACGAATGTCGCCGTATTAAATATGATGATGTATTATATTATAACTGAAGGCTTGGTTGATGAATCATTTATAGAAAATAGAACTGAAGGATTTGAAGATTTCAAAAAAGAATTACTTGAGATTGACTTAGATCAGATTGAAAAAATATCAGGTGTTCCTAGAGAAGAAGTTAGAGCAGCTGCAATAGCTTACGCCTCAGCTCCAAATGCCATGTCATTTCATGGGTTAGGAGTAACAGAACATTCTCAAGGAACTTTTACCGTAATGCAAATTGCAGATTTAGCACTCATGACAGGAAACATTGGAAGACGTGGTGTTGGCGTCAACCCATTACGTGGTCAGAACAACGTTCAAGGTTCTGCAGATATGGGAGTTCAACCACATCAAGGCGCTGGTTATTTAGATATTACCAAAGATGATGTCAATAAAAAATACAATGAATTTTATGGTGTTGATGTTCCAATGAATATTGGCTGGAAAATCCCTGAAATGTTTGATGCTGCACTAGAAGGAAAATTAAAATCCTTATGGATTATTGGTGAAGATGTCGTGCAGACTGACCCTAATACTAAAAAAGTAATAAAAGCTTTGGAAGCTACAGACTTGGTGATTGTTCAAGAATTATTCATGACTGAAACTGCAAAGTATGCAGATGTGATTTTACCGGGAGCGTCTTTCCTTGAAAAATCTGGAACCTTTACCAATGGCGAAAGACGTGTACAAGCAGTAAGACAAGTTGTTGAGCCTGTCCCAGGATCTAAACCAGATGGTCAAATCATTGTGGATATCATGAATAAAATGGGTTATGCACAACCAGATTATACACCAGATGGCATGTTGGAAGAAATCTCTCAAATTGTACCTTTCTTTGCAGGTATCACATGGGAAAGGTTAGGGAAAAACGGGTTACAATGGCCAGTTGCTCCAGATGGTACTGACACTAAAATTTTGCATACTGTCGATTTTAAACGCGGAAAAGGAAAGTTTGAATTCAATGCTTGGGAAGAGACGGTTGAATTGACTGAGCACGCCAAAGACTATCCATATATTTTAACAACAAATAGAGAATTGGAACATTACAATTGTGGAGCCATGACTCGTAGAACTGCCAATGAACAAATCTTACAGGATGATTATTTAATGATCAATCCCAACGATGCAAAATCACATTTAATTAATGATGGTGATTATGTTTGTTTAGAATCTCCTCGTGGTAAAGTAGATGTGAAAGCAAGAATTACTGATGAAGTAAAAGAAGGTATCCTAAGTACTACGTTCCACTTCCCAGAAATAATGATCAATAACCTTACTGGAGATGTTCATGATAGTGAAGCGATGTGCCCAGAATATAAAGTGGTTGCCGTGCGCATCAGAAAAAGTAAAGGGAAATATAAAAAAGAACTTGTATAAAAAATAAAGCCTCATCTTTCGATGAGGCTTTTACTATTTAATTCATTTTAATAGCCCCTATTCCAGCTCCCCATAATTGTTTATTAAAGTTTGGAATCTCAGTATTTATTAAAGAATTAGCTTTACTCTTAAGTGTATTCCATTGCCCATCTAATTCATTCTTTCTATTTCTATTCTGATCATTCACTCTAGGAATGCTACTATCAGTTTGATTGATTAAGAAAATGTATTCAGCTGTAAATTTATTTGGAAAATTCTCTACATCATCATAGGCTTTTGATTTACGTTGAATCATGTCTTCGTCCCATTTTGTGATTTTATCAATTAATGCCTGACCTTCATTTGCTGAATCAGTTTTTCCATCCTTCTTTAATGAAACAACAATATCTTTCAACTGACTTTTAGCTTTATAAAGCATATTTACTTTATCATGCATATCAGTCAAGTTTGTCTCCATTTCAGTCATCATTTTGTCATACTCTTGGTACTGTCCGGGTTTGATTTCATAGTTAGGATTTTCAATAATCACAGCATTAGTAGAAACAGTTATTTCGCCAGCTTTTAAAGTTAATTTATAAGTTCCTGGAGGCGTACGATGTCCTCTAAAACTAGCTTCAATATAGGTGTCTGGAATTCCAGACATTATCGGATAACGCATATCCCAAACAAAACGATTTAGACCTTCTTTTTTTGAAATAGTTGCCGCTGGTGGTGGACCTCCATCCCAACGTTTGTAATCTGAATCGCTTTTTGAACTAATTGTGTTAACAAGTTCATTTTTACTGTTTCTTATTTCTAAAGTAACATCTACTTTATCATCAAGCTTTGGCAATTTGTAATAAACCACAACACCATTTGCTGGATTTACGCCTTCAAAAGTATTAGTGCCATCAAAATCTGGATTATCCCCACTTAATTGACTTCCCCAAACTCCATCTAAAGCGGCTTCTGGTGCATATAATTCAACAGATTCATTATTCTTTTTAAACTGATTTAATAATCCTAAGTCATCCAAAATCCAAAACCCTCTTCCAGAAGTTGCAACAACTAGATCACCTTGGTGCACTTTTAAATCTGTAATAGGTGTAACTGGCATATTAAGTTGCAAACTCTCCCAAGACAATCCACCATTCCAAGAAACATAGATCCCAGTTTCAGTTCCTGCATATAATAAATCCTTTCTTGTTTGATCTTCACGAACAACTCTTGTATGTGCTCCATAAGGAATTCCTGAACTTATATTTTTCCATGTTTTTCCATAATCCGTAGTTTTATACAAAGCTGGAGTATAATCATTAAACTTATATTTTGTTGTTGCTAAATAAGCAGTAGCTGGATCATGAGGTGAGACATCAATAGCATTCACTAGGGTTTCACCAAGTCCTTTAGGTGTCACATTTTGCCAAGATTTTCCATTATCTCTTGTTATATGAACAAAACCATCATCACTTCCAGTCCAGTAAACACCCTTTTCATGAGGTGATTCAATGATATAAGCAATGGTACCATAATTCTCTGCTCCAACAGCTTCATTGGTGTATGGAGCACCTCCATTCCCTTGTTTCTCATCAATATTTCTAGTCAAATCTGGAGAAAATTCAGTCCATGATTTTCCCATATCAGTAGTTTTTAAAACCATTTGAGCACAATGAAAGAACGTTCCCTTTTCATGAATTGAATGAATTATTGGCGCATTCCAATTGAATAAATATTCCATATCACGAGCCTCTCTACCTAGCCATTGATTTGGTGCAGCCATAACATTGGTTGAACCTTTTGATTCAGTATCTAACAATTCAATATAACCCAAATAAACGCCTCCCATGACATAACGAGGGTTATCTGGATCAAATCCTGCAAATGCACTTTCACCTCCAGCAGAACTTTCCCAATCTGAATGAGATATGCTCGAATTACCAATTGACATGCTCTTAATTTTTACGGAAGAATTATCCTGTTGGCCTCCATAAATATTATATGGAAACATATTATCAGTATTTATTCTATAAATCTGAGCTGTAGACATATTTGTTTGTGTTGACCATGATTTTGCATAATTAAAAGAGATTCCAGCTCCTCCATCATCAGAAATCACCATGTTTTTGGAATTATTAGGATTTATCCATAAATCATGATAATCACCATGAGGACCACTCAACACTTCCCATGTTTTACCTCCATCAATGGATCGTAGTGCTGGCGCACTCATAACATATACTGTGTTTTCATCATTAGGGTCTGGAAACACTTCAATATAATACCAAGCACGTTGTGTTAATCTATTATCTCCACTTACCAAAGACCAATTTTCTCCAGCATCATCTGAAACAAATAAACCTCCTAAATCTTTATTGCTATCACTTTCAATAAGTGCATATACTTTATTGGAATTTGCTCTACTTACTGCAATAGCCATTTTACCTTTTTCTTCAGGCAGGCCATTATGAATTTTTTTCCAAGTTTCGCCACTATCAGTTGATTTATATAATCCACTTCCTTCTCCTCCACTTAAAACAACCCAAGGTTCACGTTTATGATGCCACATTGCAGCGTATAAGACCTCAGGATAATTCATATCCATAGAAAGCTCAACAGCACCAGTCATATCATTAACATAAAGAGTGTTTTTCCATGTTTTTCCACCATCGGTGGATTTGTAAACACCTCTTTCTTTAGTTGAACCATTAATTGCTCCTTGAGCTCCTGCCAATACAATATCAGGGTTTGTTGGGTGAATTACGATCCTTGAAATTTGTTGGGTTTCTTTTAAACCCATGTGAGTCCATGTTTTTCCAGCATCTGTCGATTTGTAAACACCGTCACCATAAGATGTCATCACACCTCTTATAGCATGCTCTCCCATTCCAACGTAAACGACATTAGGATTAGATTCTGAAACTGCTACTGCTCCAACAGAACCTGTTTTAAAAAATCCATCAGAAATATTATGCCAACTTTGACCAGCATCTTCAGTTTTCCATAATCCTCCACCAGTTGTTCCCATGTAATAAGTGAGTGGATCACCAACAACTCCTGTTGA
>JBLIMR010000078.1:0-8159 GCA_047638815.1 Gammaproteobacteria bacterium | reverse complement strand
AGTACACTTAAAATCATCAATATGGTTGTAATGAATTTCAATAAATTAATGTTTACTAACTAGATTCTCCGTGAAAATTTAACTGTGTCTTCAGAAATGATCATTTTGTAAATCCCAACCACACATAGCTTAATTGGAATGATAGATGCATTTTTTCAGACTTACTCCTTCAAATATAACAAAATGAAATTAAAGCACATCTTCCCACCTGCACCCAGTATGCCCTAAAGAGACATAACAAACAAGAAAAGCGAGCGCTATTTGGCGTAGCTTACCGATCGTTTTTCACGAATGACAGTAATTTTTACTTGACCAGGATAGGTCATTTCAGTTTGTATTTTTTGTGATAACTCGAAGGCCATGGTATCCGCTTCTTTATCCGAAACTTTTTCACTCTCTACAATAACTCTTAACTCTCGTCCTGCCTGAATAGCATAAGACTTTAGAACTCCGTTATATTCTAGCGCCATATTTTCAAGATCCTTCAATCTCTTGATGTATGACTCTACTACCTCTCTTCTTGCACCGGGTCTCGCTCCAGAAACAGCATCACAAACTTGGATTATCGGAGAGATAATACTGGTCATTTCTATCTCATCATGATGTGCTCCAATGGCATTACACACTTCTGGTTTTTCACCATATTTCTTGGCCAACTCCATACCGAATATTGCATGTGGTTTTTCTGGCTCATCATCTGGCACTTTACCGATATCATGTAATAGTCCTGCTCTTTTTGCGAGCTTTACATTCAATCCAAGTTCTGTCGCCATGATAGCACAGAGATTGGCTACTTCCCGTGAATGTTGCAATAAATTTTGACCATAAGAAGATCGATATTTCATTCTTCCTACCATTCTGATAAGCTCAGGATGTAGTCCATGAATACCAAGATCGATGGCTGTTCTCTTACCAATCTGAATAATTTCTTGGTCTAATTTCTTTTTTGTTTTTGCCACAACTTCCTCGATACGAGCGGGATGGATTCTACCATCTGAAACAAGATTATGCAATGCTAGTCTAGCGAGTTCTCTTCTTATTGGATCAAAACAAGAAAGTATAATTGCCTCAGGGGTATCATCCACAATAATTTCGACACCAGTTGCTGCTTCCAAGGCTCTAATGTTTCTTCCCTCTCTCCCGATCACTCTACCTTTAACATCGTCATTCTCGATGTTAAAAACAGACACAGAGTTCTCAATAGCTTGTTCCGTGGCAACTCTCTGAATAGATTGGATAACAATCTTTCTCGCTTCCATATCTGCCGTCAGCTTTGCTTCTTCTACGATCTCACGCACATGAGCCATGGCATCTGTTTTAGCTTCATCCTTGAGTGTTGTTATCATTTCAGCTTTCGCATCATCCGCAGATAACCCTGATATATTTTCAAGTTTTGACACCAATTCCTCTTGAGCAATTTCGAATTCCTTTCTTTTTTTGTTGAAGGTTTGGAGTTTGCTTTCTAGCTCGACCTTATATTTAGTGTTGGTCTTTTCGTTCTTTTTGATGTTATCGAAACGTTTATCATTGTCCGATTCACGTTTCTTCAATTTATCCTCCCTTGCCTGAAGTTTTTGTTTGAAAGCTCTTTGCTTTTCTTCACTAGCTACTCGATCTTTTTGATTTTTTTCTTTCGCCTTAAACAGCTCTTCCTTTTTTAAGACTTTAGCCTCTTGTTTCGCTTCTGCTATGATTCTTTTTCGTTTAGCACTCAGTAATGCATTTATAAGAAAGTATGCGAGTACAAAACCAACGATCAATCCTCCTACTCCATATATGATAGTATCCATTTGTAATTTCAGTTAATGCAAAAAATCAATGACCTTGATTATGAGATTTCTTTATCCAAGAAAGTATTCAATGCGATAAGTCGAGAATCATATACGTCTGTATCGCCTGACTTGTCTCTCGCTGAAAGTTCCGTGGATATTTGTAGTGCCGTCATTGCCAATAAATCCTGTTTATCCTTAACAGCATAATTATCTTGCAATTTCTTAATATTATCCTCAATTTCTTTAGCTGCTTTTCTCACAGCTTGCTCCTCGCTCCTTTTGATCGTCAAAGGATATATTCTTCCAGCTATATTTACTTTTATTGATAACTCACTCATAGTCTATTCTTTTAGCTACTCAGCATCGCTATACACTTATCTATTTCTTTCACCATTTGATTGATACGATATTTCGAATCTGTACCTTTCTCTTCCACCGCCTCTAAGGTTTTTGCCATTTTCACAATTTTCAATCTACCCTTCATTTCCTCTATTTCCGCAGCGCCTTTGCTTGCATCTGCTTTCAACTTGACTATCTCACTTTCCAATACTTGATTTCGAGTGATCAAATCTTTCTTCATATTAGCCAAAACTTCTGTCTTTTTTCTGATATCTTCCAGTAGTTCTTCTGTGGACATTGAATTGAGGTCTAGGGGTTAATAATAATTGGTTCCAAGCAAAAGTAACATCCTAACTTTAAGATTACAAATTTAATATTACAATGTGAAAATCTTTGCAATCAATGATTTATACAACATACTTAAAGTACTAAATTCGTTGGTTTCATCTTCAGTTTCGAAATTATCTATGACAAAATCGATTGTAATTCTCACGCTTTTTATCCTCAATTTCTTTTACGCTCTATCGCAAAGTAATGAGAAAGAATATATGGCGCCTGTGGATATCCCTATGTTATTGTCAGGGAATTTCGGTGAATTCAGAAGTAATCATTTCCATACGGGCATTGACATTAAGACTCAAGGAACGGTTGGAAAGAAAATCTATGCGGTGGCTGATGGATTTATCTCTAGAATTAATATTTCGCCATATGGCTACGGAAAGGCATTATATATCGACCACCCAAATGGACAGACTTCTGTATATGCACATCTGAAGTCCTTTAGCGATGGGATAGAAGATTACATTTTGGAAAAACAATATGAAGAAGAATCTTTTATGATGGAGCATTATCCAGACTCGAGTTTATTTTACTTCAAACAAGGTGACGTGATTGGATTATCAGGGAATACTGGTCACTCGGGGGGACCTCATCTCCATTTTGAAATAAGAAATACAAAAACCGAACATCCTGTAAACCCCCTTCAGTACGGGTTCGACATAAAAGATCAGGTCGATCCAATCATAAAAGGGATTAGGCTCTATCCAATGGATATTACTAGTGCTGTTGAAGGCAAGAATAAAGAAGGTGGTTTTACTGTTAAGTTGGCTTCGAAAGGAAAATACAAGCTGAATAAAGACACCATCTTGGTGAGTGGCAAAATAGGATTGGCCATTCACACCATAGATAAAATGATGACCGTGAATAATACTTTTAGCGTTTATACTCTAAAAGTATTTTCTAATGAGGAGAATATTTATTCTCATCAAATGGATGAATTGGATTTTGAGACCAGTCGATATTTGAACTGTCACATGGATTACATTTTGTTTAAAAAGAACAAATGGAATTACCACAAATGTTTTCCTGCGGAGAATAACAAACTAGAGATATATAAAAACACCGGCCGGTCAATCACATTCCTTCCGGGCGATATTAAAAACATAAGAGCGGAGGCTAGTGATATTGATGGCAATGTTGTTGTACTCAGTTTCGTATTGAAGGGATCTGTTGCTCCAAGCATTGCGTCTGTCACTAATAGTCCGCTTGCCTTTTTTGATGCAAGTTCCGATAACTTATATGAAGATGATGAAATAAGAATTGAGCTACCAAAGGGCACACTGTATAATGATATGCCGTTCACATATAACACTGGAAAATTAAAAGATAAAAGCACAAAAAAATACAATATTGGTTCTCTTGACCATCCATTACAAGATATCATGCAACTCTACTTTCACGTAGATTCAAAAGACAGTGCAAATGCTAATTTGAAATTATACAAAGTTGATGGCAAGGGCAGGTTTAAAGTTTGTCAAAGTGAGATAAAGGGCCGAATTCTAAGTGGCAGAACAAAATCATTTGGTTCTTATGTTCTTAAAACGGACAGTAAAAACCCAGTCATTGCAGTAAAGACTTTTCCGAAATACCCTTCTGACAAAAATGGTAAAATAGCCTTCTCCCTATCTGACGCATTAAGTGGAGTGACAAGTATAACTGCCAAGGTGGATGGTGTCTGGCTCAAAATGGCCCATAACGCATCTCATTCTTATACCTACGGTAATTTGAAGGAATTAGGACTAAGCAAAGGATCTCATGAATTTGTACTATTGGTGGAAGATGCAAGTAACAATTCAAAAGAGTTTAGAAAAACTTTTAATTGGCAATAGCCTCCCTATAAAATCTTATTCATTTTATAGTAAACACGAATGATTGAGATATCATCTCCAAAAGGAATTTTTTCGATGCCAATTTTGCCACTACACTTCAGACCAATGGTTATCAGTCCTAATCCTGCTCCTCCTTTCGCTGACATCACACCATTGTCTAGGACTTCACGATAGTATTGCTTTAGTTGATCCTTATCGAGATTGTTGACGTAGTCGAGTCCTTGATAATAAGGATCTACCAAAGTGTTATCAATAGCACTTATGAAGCTTGTGTGATATGCTTTATCGTCTTCGTAAAAGATGATTGCTCCTGGTGTAGAGCCATCCTCATCTTTCAAGCCGTGTTTTCTGATATTTTGAAGAGATTCAACAGCCGTAAAAAAGATTTTCTTAACAAGGGGCATATGTTCATGCTTATCTTTTAGATATTTCTCCATCTCCTCTCCTATTCTGTACACCTGATCTTCTTCCAAAGTACCAGAGAACGTTAATAATTGATTGTTTATTTCAACAGTATTAATCTCATTCTTAGAATGATTAAAAAATTCTTGGATTTTTTCTGTTAATTTCAATTTTTGCAAAACTTCATTGAGAAAGCTAAATTATAAAGGAAATACCAAGATATACTTTTACCACCTATATTGATTTCCACTTCGGTGAGTTCAAAAGCTTTGAAACTGTATCCATAAAGAGATAGTCCCTAATTTATATTTAACCTTTAGAAAAAATTATCTCGCCTTTGAAGGTTTTAAGCTTATTTATATTCATTCTGTTCGCTGTTGGCTCGAATTCTATATTGAGCGCACAGACCGTTGAAGCTGGTCCTGACAGGAGTATTTGCTTGGGTGATGAAGTGCAATTGATGGCAAGTGATGCCATGTTTTATGAATGGTCGCCTGCAAATGGTTTATCGGATGTCGATGCATCCAACCCTATAGCCAATCCAAATGTGACGACAACATATTTTTTAAATAGCGTTGACCTCAATGGAAATCCATCAATTGATACTTTGACAATATTCGTAATTTCTGAAATAACATTTGATGTTGGATCCAATGAAACCATTTGTTTTGGAGAAACCATCTCCTTGGGAGACTCACCCGAATTAGACGTTCAATATACCTGGAGTCCTGACTTGGGCATAAGTGCCATTGATGTTTCAAATCCTGATGTCAACCCATCGGTGACAACTGTGTATTCGGTAATCGCTCAAAACGGATCTTGTAGTTTCGAGGATGAGGTGACAATCACTGTAAATAATATCAATGTTGATTTCGATTACATCCTATTTCCTTCTTGTGAAAAGTTGGAAATGCAATTGGTCAATAAATCAGACCCCGCATCTTATCAATGGAATTTTTGGGATGGCAGTAGCACTTCTGAGGTAAGCCCTATGCTTGAGGTAACTCCTGGGGAAGAAATATTTGTTACTTTAAGGGAATTACAAAGTCAATGTAATTTTAACAAAACGGTAGAGATAGATCTTAACGAACTTGATTCTTACATTAACTTTTCTGCTGAGAACGTCTTGAGTCCTAATGGAGATGGCATCAATGACTACATGAGTATTGGACTAGATGGAAACCTAGAAGAATGCATGGAGTTTGTGATCTACAATAGATGGGGCGAAAGAATATTTGTCTCTACTGGTGGAAACAGCAGATGGGATGGTTACACATTGGCCGGACAAAGAGCGGCTTCAGGAGTCTATTTCTACGTGGTTACCATTAAAGGACAAGTGTACAATGGCAGTGTACAAGTGTTTTAGAGCAATCTTGATTTTTGCTAGAGCGTAGTCTTATTTTCATTGACAATCCCCATTACTTTACCCACTAGAATTTCTTCAATAAAAGGGCTGTTTTTGGATTTTGAAACGATACTCTTTTCCGTGAAAATCCATTCTTGATCAGGAGTGAAAAAAGTCAAACTAGCTGTTTCATTTTCGACAATACTTCCCCCTTCTTTTTTAATGATTTTATAGGGGTTGGTCGTTATCGTTTTGACGAAAGTTTCTAGTGGAATGTGTTTCTGTAAATATTTGCCATACAGTCCATAAAAAGTCTCCGTCCCTATCATGCCATATTCTGCATAGCCAAACTCAACTTTCTTGGCTTCCACATCCTGAGGCTGGTGATCAGAACTAATAATATCAATTGTACCGTCCAAGACACCCTTAATGAGTCCTCTCCTATCTTTCTCTGATCTAAGTGGAGGAGTAATCTTATAGTTCACTTTATATCCGTCTAGTGCTGAATCATTTTTAACCAGATGAACAATACCCACACCAGCTGTAATACTGAGGCCTTTCTTTTTTGCTTTTCTTATGAGATCAACACCTTCTGCGGTTGTTACATTGGCAACATGTAGGGAGCCATTGCTATATTCCAGTAAAGAAATGTCTCTTGCAAGTGCTATTGTCTCCGCTATATTTGGAATGCCCTTCAAGCCCATGATGGTGCTTTGTAGCCCTTCATTAATTTCAGCAGTTCCAGCAATATTAGAATCTAGGGGCGTATTGACAATCGTTGCACCGAATCCTCCGGCATATTGTAGGGCCTTACACATGAGTCCAGCATTCTGAAGATAGCGATTCCCATCACCAAATAAAACAGCACCGCTGTTCTTCATATCATACATTTCAGCCATATCCTTACCCAACAATCCCTTGGACAAGGCTCCCATTACAGAAAGACTACAAACGCTACTTAATGATTTGTTTTTAAGATATTCAACCCCCGACTTGTCATCTATGGGTGGGTTGGTGTCAGGACTAACGCAAACCATGGCGAATCCCCCTTTGGCAGCAGCGGCTAATCCACTAGAGACATCCTCTTTATACTCATATCCAGGATCTCTAAAGTTGGTGTTGAAGTCAAACCAACCAGCAGAAACGTGTAGATTATCTCCTTCTATCGTTTTATACTTACTAGAAATGTTTTTGGCTATTTCTTCAATCTTGCCATTTTTGATTAGAAGATCGACCTTCTTTCCATTCCATTTTGAAGAAGGGTCAATAACTATTACTTTTTTTACCAGTAGATTGATCATTTCAGAAATACCTATTCAACAATTTATTCATCTATAAAAATCTTAGCAGCAATACTTCGATCAGTAGAAAGATCAGAGCGAATATTACAAACCACTTCCACAATTTCGTTCCTTCTGTCAATGAAGTAAAAGATGAGGTTATACCATCTTTGGCTTCAATAATCTTGAATGAACTCAGTCCATTTTCTTTTAGTTTATCAGAAATCGATACAGCCGTTTCAAACCTTAGATCAGACTCCTTTCTAGAGTAGTTAAATGCTATGCCCGTTATCTCATCTTCTCCTTTTACTAAAGTGTAATTTCCGTCCTGTACAATTTGCTCATGGACAAAAACTTCGGTCCCACCACCATAGTTTTGGAATGAAGGAATAACATCGAAGTTCTCACTTATTATATGGTAAGGGTCTTCAGATGTATTTGGACTAGACTTGATTTTTATAGCTTGGTTTTCGCCAATTGTTTGAAACAAGATTTGCCTCCCATTACTAAGTTCGGCTATTCGTAACATGCTCGTTACAAAAATGGCATGTCTACTAAGGTTCCCCATGTCTTTGGAAATTCCTGAAGAGAATAAAAACAGTTTTCCGCTACCTACTGGGTATTGACTTAAAAATGAACCGCCAGTGTTCAAGCCCAATAATTGCTCCTCTCGCGACAAAGATTGACCGCTAAACAAAAGATGCTTTTTCACGATTGGTAAGTCAATATTGTTGGGCATCTGTTCAAAAACGCCATCATAGAAAAAGTTATCTAAGTTTATGTCAGTCACCTTCGACTCTTTTTCAGAAATTGAAGAAATTCGATTGGCACCTAAGTTCAACAAACACTCATT
>JBLIMR010000077.1:0-8529 GCA_047638815.1 Gammaproteobacteria bacterium | reverse complement strand
CTTGTTGCCCGCGTCAAGATGCTTACTTCATATCCATGCTCTGTAAGCATAGCTGAAAGTCTTCTTCCGACCATTCCTGATCCACCGGTGATTAGAACTTTCTCTGCCATACTACCAGTTGGATTTTATATATCTAGCGAGTTCATTTGCTGATTCTGGTTTATTTCTAAACCATAATTCTGGTTCTATCAATTCCAATTCAGAAATACAAAGTTGATTCTCGTCATTCCAAACAGCATCAACACGAGCGTAACTTGGCATGATTGAACAGGCCTCAACGGTTCGTTCTGCGAAAGCTATTTCTTCTTTAGTAGGAATGTATTCATGAACTGTTCCACCAAAATCATCCTGTACTCTAAAATCACCTGGCTTCGCCTTTTTTAGCACCGTATGACTATACTTCCCACCAAAGACCATAAATGAAAGTTCTCCCTTTTGCTCAATGCTTTTAATGAAGGGTTGAACCAACATATCTTCTTTTGCAATCAAGTTTTTGAAGATTGTCTCATGTACATAAATTTCGTTTTCGAGAATTTTATAAGTCTCTCGAGCTCCGGCAGAAATTGCCGGTTTGATAACTACGTTATTCCAAGTTTTTGAATCTACAATTTCTTGTAGACTCTGTGTTTCGCCTTTTCCAACAAAAACAGTTGGAACAATTTCTATGCCGGAAGCTTCAAGGTCTTTGAGATAATTTTTATCAATATTCCAATTGATGATTTCAGCAGGATTAATCAATCGACAGGTAGTTTCAACCTCCTTAAGCCAAGCCATAAATTTTGGGATGTTCACATGATAATCCCAGATCGTTCGAAAAATTAGTGTGTCAACATCTGACCAATCTATTGCTTCGTTGTCCCAATTTGTTTTAAGCACAGAAAATCCTTGATCTCTCAATGCTTCAACCACCAGTTTGTCTTCAAGAAGAACATTTTCAATGTTCGAATCTGTTTTTATTGGGTCAACATACTGTCTTTCCGTTAGGACAACGATATCGTATTTCTTCTTACTCTGACTCATACCTTATTTGTTGATGCAAATTTATCAATTAAAGACTCCTTGGAATAAATTTAGGAATTATTTAACTGATTTCTGTGATATGAATGATGATTCTTCCCTTTACGCGGTTCCATTGAGAATGATCTCGGGTTGGATATTATACAATACAAGTGCAAACACACCCCTGGCCCCTCTCAAGAGGGGAAATGAATTATCTCTTCGATTTGAATAGACTTCCAACTTCTGACTTCCCACTAAAAGACTTACGACTAAAACCCTAATTCCCCATATCATTCTCCTTCAACAACCCCTCATCCACCAATCCACGAATTACAATCTCCGTCATATCGCTTTTAAATTTGAACTCATTTCTTATATCCGAAACATAAGCTTTCAATCTCATCTTCATGTAGATTCTTTGCTCCTTAACTTCATTAAAGAATAGAACAGTTATCGGTTTATTTAGGAAAATATACTTTGACGTTTGTGCTGCCTCCATGGCTATTTGCCGTGTTTTGATAGTATCAATATCCATTGGGAGATAGATCTCTGCCACAACTTGACAATTGGGTTCGCCTGAGTTGGCATTTGAGACTGATTTAGTCATACAATCAGCATTCGGAACCGTCACCATGGAGTCGTCAGGTGTTACTATTCGTGTTGAGCGTAAACCAATTTGAGTAACCTCACCGTAATAATTATCAACCTCAATTTTATCTCCAACTTGAAACGGTCTATCAAATAGAATAACGATACCCGCAAAAATATTTTTAAGAATATCCTGTGAAGCAAAACCAACCGCCAATCCAATTGATGCTGCAGCGGCAATGATTGTTGATGCCTCAGGTCTGAACACTCCAGCTATTATCAAGTAAATAGCCATTGTCCATATGAGAATATTTATAATGGGAGTAATCCCTTTCAGTCTAATTCTATACCGCGCACTTCTTTCTGCAAGACTGCTCAAAATGAAGGCCATTAGTTTTAGGAAAAAATACGAGAGAAAGAGAATAGTTATGGACCAAAATACATTTCTAAAGTTGAATTTTTTAAGCAACTGACGTGGAGTGTCAAGCACCTCCGAGATGGCTTCGTCAATTGCGATATTATTAGTCAGAGAAGTGTCAGGATTGCTTTCAGTTTTCTCTGTTTGCAATCCTGGAATGAAGTCCACTTGAAATAATACTCCTGCTGATGAATTTGTATTAAAACAGATTATAGAACAAATGCCGAAAATTAATAAAAGTGATTTTCTCATTTGACTAGTGTATTATATTTTTCGATTTCAAAACTTGAAGACATTGTCTGTAGAGTAGGGGGTTAAGCGAAAAGTAATCTCCATTCTGTTGAACTATTCCATATTCTTGTAATGTCTGGAGCGTTCTCCTGGCTTCATCGAGTTCCATGTTTAGTGCCGCACTGAAATCTTGTAACTTCAATTTATCATGTAGAATTAAGCTACTCAGGGTATATAAATTCCTCTCTGAAAGATTACGCAATAAGGATTGATCAAATTGGAAGAATGAGCTTATTACTAATCTATTCCCTGAGACTTCCCTAGTTGAGCTCAGCCAATATGAAATGCCTAATCGAATGTTTCCTTTGGCAAATCTATTGAGTTCTGAGAAATATTGATTTTCAAGAAAGAGCTGCTGGTCTTCTACCGTCATTTTATTGAATTTTTTGCTTTTCTTATTAACTGTAGAAGCTTGAAATGTGAGGCTGTACCCACTTACCTTATGTCTTTCCTTAATGATATTTATCATGATGTCATTCGAAAACTCTTCCATGTTTATAACATATCTAAATTGACTTGAGAAGTCAATGGATCGAGAAAGAAAATCGAAACAATGCGAATAGCAGCTTACAATCCAATAGATATTATTGGAAGTTAATGAGATCAATTCTGATAGCTCCTTAATCACATCAAAGCCATGAAGTTTCTTCAAAAACATAAGATGAACGTTCTCCAAGATCATCATAGATTTAGGAAGCTGGTTGAAATGATCAACACACTCTTCAAGGCTAGTAATAGGGGTGTCGAAAGCGTTTGAAAGAATGGCGTAAAGATCTTCTTTGGTTTTAACGCTTTCAGTATTCAAGATTCTGTATGCCGGCATTTGATCATGAATCTCTTCAATAGCCATATTTATTGTCGAAGTCAGTCCACTGCCTTTTTCTCCAAGCAAGATGGTCGCGGCAAAACGGTTGTTTTTAAATCTCGAAAGAGCAGTTTTAATGGTTTGAATCTCTTTACTTCTTCCAACAAAAAAAGTCTTTTCCTTCAAAGCCTCATTTCTGAAAAGCCTTTGGTATATAAAGGGAAAACGCTTGTGAGATTGCTCTGCTTCGATCAGGAAGTCTGACAAATTCAGATTCATTTGTTCGGGTTTGTCTTGAATCCCAAATAATATTTTCAGCTTTTTAACTTGTGCAAGAAACTTATCGCTTAACTCTTTCGTTTTTTGAATGGTAATTGGAACAATATTTCTGAAAGTCTCACGGGCCTTCAGTTTCAGTTTTTCACTTTTTTCTAAAGCTTTGTTAGCCGCAACTATCATCTTAATAGTCAGTAAGCTTTCATCTTCACTTAAGTCATTGACTTTACTATTGAAATCTTCCGTGGCTTTCAAAAGATCGGACTTAACGGCATCCTCTAGGGCCTTCACTTTAGTTTTTTGTAATTCAAGGCTTTCTATCGATCGATCAATACTTGTTATTGCGACACTCTTCGGCTGATTTTCTTCATCTTTTTCAGAACATAACTCCAAGGCAGTTTGACAGTTGAATTCTACAACCTGTCCTTGATTGATAATTTCATTTTGCACTTCCGTGATTCCCGCAGTCAATTTAGACTTGAGAATACCACTGCTTTTTATGAATGCCGGCCAGCCGTCAAAACGAATCAACTCTTGAATCGAACTTAGAGTAATATCACTCCCTGGAATGGGCAATTGATAATCAGTTTCCTTGTAAACAGTGGTCTCCTTACTTATGTTTTTAATGGCATTATCAATGTTGTATTCCAACTTGTTGGCAATCAGTGGAAGCTCAGACTTGAGAATAATATCACTGGAATTAATGAAAAAGTCATGACTATCGTTGGACTTTAAATCGTTTAAAATAGCGACCAGTTTCTCTTCTAATTGAGATTCTTCTTGTGTCTCTTCAATAAGAGATTTTAAACTGTTAAATTTTGCGATAACGGCATCAAGTTGAGGTAGAATGGAGTCGCTTATTTTATGCGTAATCAGATTAGAGATTCTATTGTACTCCACCGATGCGATCAATTGCAGGGAATCAAGTTCTAATTCTAGGTACCAATCATCTTTAAGTACTTCTTTAGTGTTACTCCAATTTGTATCTAAGGAAACAACGCTGCTGTTTAGGACTCGATGTTTTTTGGTCAAAATCTCTTTATTAAAGAGCTTGTTGGAAAGTTCCATAGTTCCCGCCTTGTCAATGCTTTCCCTATATTCGTTCCAGTTTTTTGAAATAAGAACTTTAGCTTTTTTACGTAAAGATTCTTTCTCCTCAGAAATTAAATCGGAGCCAAGTGCATGATTTTTGAGGATAATTTCCTGTAAGTTTTCACTTGATGCGACCAACTGTCTGTTACGAATGGCCTCACTGAGAAGACTATCCGATTTCCAAAGCGCGACTGTTGCACTATTCATTGCTCTATTGAGCGGATTGATTAGTGTTATAAGTCGTTGTGAAAGATGATCACGCCAATAGAATAACGAAATGTTTCTTGCATCTACATGATGTATCCACTTGTCATATTTTTTATCTTTCTTGAAAATGGAACCAGGATGGGAAATCATGTAGCCGGTTCGTTTAAAAAATTTGAGAATTTTTAAAAATGGATCATCCTCAGGTTGCAATTGATATCGTTCGACCTTCTGAATTCTATCCTCAATATTTTTGTGTCGCTGTGCGAGTGAAGCAAGACTAGATTCCAGTGCAGGAAACTGGGTTTGGAAATCCAGTGGATCCTTTTTGACTAAATGTTGTTTTATTAATTTAGATAGATCGACTTTGTAAGACTTGATATGCGCAATCAAGTGGATTTCATCCGTTGAGTCAGTGCACTTAGAAAGCAGCTTCGATTGCAATTTTTTTATTTGATCAAGGAATGTTTGATGTGCGCTCAGTCTCCGATCAAGAATGACGTTGAAGTGTTGCTCTACAAGAGACTCAATATCCGTTTGGGGAATGGTGAAATCCGTATCCATATTTGCTCACAGCAATTTTAAAAATAAATGCAAAATAGTGAAAATTGAAGTAATCAGAATGAATTGATAAAAGTCTTTTGAAAATCAATTGTTTAAGTCTTGTCATTAGCTGACTCAGGACCTTCATCTTTCAATATCTTTTTACCAATACTTCACCCGCTTAAGGCCTAAAACTTTTTCGGCAAAATCAAACGTGTCCTGACGCACTTGTTCATATTGCTTGGCTCTTGTTTTACAAGCTATAACATGCGTCTTTGCTTCTGGATATACTTTTTTCACCTTCACAGCATCTTCCGTGCTAATTTGGCTATACATTTCTTCCATTCTTTCAATGGAGACCGTCATATCCTTTTCTTCTTCATTCTTAAACCAATAGCCCATAAAGAATGGCTGATTTATTTTTTCAAAGGTTTCTTCAGTCATTGTCATATCGATGAATTCCTTAAGCTCTATAAGACCCTCCAGTCGATATTTCAAATTCCAATATTTATAGGTCCACGGTTCTGGAGCTTCCCACTCGTAATAGTTTCCACCTTTAACCAACCGTGCGATTTGAAGTCCCCACGGTCCATTTAACAATCCCGATCTAGGATCATAAAGATCGATGTTGGGCGAGTAGTTTATCAATGCATGAACGCTAGGGTTTTCTGCTGTAAGTGCTAGAGCAAGTGTGCTACCGGTACTCGTGCTCATAATGATGACCTTTTCACCAATGGCCTGAGCAATAGCCAAGGCTTCTCGAGCACTTTGCAAATATTTTTCAGCATCAAAATCGAGAAGAGATTCAGCCTCGTCCAAACCGTGCGCTTGGAGTCTAGCGAGATAAACATTGCAATTATATAATTTCCCAAATTCTTTGTGCAAAGGTTCGGCCTCATAGTGGCTTCCTGAAAAACCAGGGAGATAGAGCAGGGAGTATTCCGTCTTTACTTTTTTATTGTCATCGAGCCAGATAATTTCTGCTTCATTCCCATGTTTAATGTTTGGGGTTACATCTTCCTTTGAGTCGATGAATTTTTCCAATGCAATTAGATCTTTCTCTACAGGTGGAACAACACCAGTCAAATTGAGCGCATCTGGTCTTGGCCCTAAAAAGTATGTTAGACCAAGAATGAAGATTAAGGTTGAAAATATTTTAAGAAATTTCATGCAACGGTTTATTTTGCGGTATCAATTCGTATTATTTTAACAGGACAGTTGGAAACGGCCATGGTATTAATATCCTTTTTGTCATCTGATAAGATAGCATGGAAGACGATCTCGTCCTCATAATCAACTGCTCAACATCAAAGTACATGGAGTTGCATCCCGCTTGCAAAGCTGCAGCTATGGATCCCCACGAGCCCACTGGGGTCATAATCTCCGCTTTTCTCATCAAGAAATAATTTGCTGCAAAATTACCAATTTTTCGGTGTTAATCCAGTATTATTTAGGCCTTTGAGAACATGTCAGAATATAAGTTCTAGCGAACTGAAAAAAAGTCACTAAAAGCAGTAATTTTGTGTAGGCACTGAAATAAATAAAGACCTCGAAAAGACATGGATTTATTAAAACGTACAAGCTTTTTGAATGTATTAGGCATTATTACATTCTCTTTTATTTTAATTACCTGCAGCCGTGGTAAAGCGGCCGTGGTTAGCGAGGATGTTAACGAGAAAGGGGATGAGAAAATAGAAGTGGTAATCATGCAAGTGAATGATGTCTATGAGATTTCACCTTTGGAAGGCGGAAAGGCAGGTGGATTAGCAAGAGTTGAGCGATTACATCAAGAACTTTTGGAAAAAAACAATAATACCTTGTTGGTACATGGTGGGGATTTCTTGAATCCTTCATTGATGGGGACTTTAAAGCAAAATGGGGAGAGGGTAAAAGGCAAACAAATGATAGAAATGATGAACTACATGAGTTTTGATCTTGTGGCATTCGGAAATCATGAGTTTGATTTGGACTACGAGGATTTACAGAAGCGCTTGAATGAATCTACTTTTCAATGGATAGGGACCAATATCTTACATGTTGATGGTGATGAGAAGAGGCCTTTTTATACAGAAAAACAAGGCGAGAAAGAATTGATACCACCCACCTATATTTTCAATCTAACCGATGAAGATGGCACCACGTTTAATCTAGGTTTTATTTCTGCAACGATTAATTCCAATCCTAAAGATTATGTCCAATATCGAGATCCGTATGAAAGTGCGAAGATTGCATATTCACAGGTGCTGCCAAAAAGTGACTTAGTATTGGGTCTAACACACCTCAAACTTTCTCAAGACAAGTTGCTTTCAGGAACATTACCTGAAATTCCATTGATGATAGGAGGGCATGAACATGAGAATATGAATATCACGGTTGGGACATCAAGAATAACCAAGGCGGATGCTAATGCTAAGTCGGTTTATTTGCATTACATCAATCATGATAAAAAGACGAAAGTGACAACTATAGATTCAAAGCTTATAATTATTGATGATAGCAGAGAAGAGGATGAAGGAGCCGCTAAAATCGCAAAGAAATGGGCTGATTTTCAATCTGAACAATTGGGGGAGGTCGTTGAGAATCCTGATGAAGTTATATTCCATAGCGAAGTGAAATTGGATGGTAGGGATAAACCCATTAGAAGTACACAGACAAATCTCGGGATGATCATTGCAGAATCGATGGCTAAGGCTTACAATGTTGATGCGGCATTTGTCAACGGTGGTTCCATAAGGTTTGACGATCAGCTTGAGGGAGACATAACAGGGATTGATATATTCAGAGCATTGCCATACGGAGGGGCGGTTTTGAAATTGAAGATTAAAGGAGATTTATTATCGAAAGTACTTCAAGAAGGGAAATTGAGATCAGGCACGGGGGGATATCTACAGCGATATAATTTCACGAAGAATGATGGTTGGGAAATCAAAGGAGAAAAAATAGATTCAGTTAAAATATATGAAATCGCAATTAGTGACTATTTAATTTTAGGTCGTGACATTCCCATATTAAAAGAAAGCAATCCAGGTATTTTGGAAGTTTATCGACCGGAAAAAGGTGAATTAACGGAAGATATTCGTAGGGTTGTTATTGAGTTTTTGAAAGGGAGGGAGTAGTCAGTGGTTAGTAAGCAGTAGTCAGTAGTTAGTGGTTAGTAATCAGTAATCAGTGGTTAGTAATCAGTAGTCAGTATTCAGTGGTTAGTAATCAGTAGTCAGTATTCAGTGGTTAGTGGTCAGTGGTCAGTAGTTAGTAGTCAGTAAAAAGTATTCAGTGGTTAGTAGTCAGTGGTCAGTAGTTAGTAGTCAGTGGT
>JBLIMR010000076.1:0-8622 GCA_047638815.1 Gammaproteobacteria bacterium | reverse complement strand
AGCACCGAAAAACAAAAAACAAAAAATAAACTAAACCAAAATTGGTCATTCTCAGAAGCAGGAAAAAGTGATTGGCATCCTGCAACTGTTCCTGGAGTAGTGCATCTCGATTTATTCAATAATAATTTGATCGAGGATCCATACTTCGAAAACAACGAGAAAAAACAATCGTGGATAGAGGACAAAAACTGGCAGTATAAAACATCCTTCGAAATATCAGAAAACGAATTGGATAATGAGTTCATTGAATTGCAATTTGAAGGTCTTGATACCTATGCTGAGGTCTATTTAAATAATAAAAAGATATTGGAATCAGATAACATGTTTCGTTCATGGAACTTCGAGGTAAAGAATCTTTTGAATGTGGGTTTCAATGATTTGAAAGTTGTTTTTGAATCTCCAATACAGCACAATAAAAAGACTGTAAATAATTATCCCCATAGATTGCCTTCCGGAAATGAAACTGATGATGTGGAAACTAAAGTAGCCTCATTCACCAGAAAAGCGGCATACCATTTCGGCTGGGATTGGGGACCGAGATTCGTTACATCTGGAATATGGCGAGACGTGAATTTGTGTTTTTGGAATTCAGCAAGAATCAAAAATGTAAATACGATTACCAAGAAAATTGAAGGAGACAAAGCATATATGCAGACTCAAGTAACGATAGACACCAAGGAAGAAATAGAAGTTTATGTTGACGGGTATTTGGTTGAGAATCTAAAGGAAAGTTGGGCGAATTATACGTTTGAATTTGAAGTGGAAAACCCTAAGTTATGGTGGTGTAATGGTCAAGGGGAGCCTCATTTGTACACGCAGGAAATAGAGATACGGCAAGGCAGACATATCCTGGATCGATACAGTGCCAATTTCGGTATACGAACAATAGAACTCATAAACGAACCAGATAGCACTGGAACATCTTTCTACTTCAAACTAAATGGCAAATCAGTGTTTATGCAAGGAGCAAATTATATTCCCCAGGACATGTTCATCCCACGAGTGACAGATGAGCGCTACGCTGCATTAATAGGTCAAGTGAAGGATGCCAACATGAATATGATTAGAGTTTGGGGTGGTGGTGTTTATGAGTCTGATTTATTTTACGATTCATGTGATGAAAACGGAATTTTGGTTTGGCAAGATTTCATGTTTGCAGGAAGTTTATATCCTAGTGATGAAGCGTTTTTAAATAACGTAAAGGAAGAAGTAACGGAAAACATCAACCGTTTGAAAAGGCATCCTTGTATTGCACTTTGGTGTGGAAATAATGAAATAGAAGTGGCTTGGAACAACTGGGGTTGGCAAAATCAATATGGATACTCATCGCAGGATTCAATTGAAATCTGGAATAACTATCTCACAATTTTTGAAGATGTTATTCCAAATGCATTATTGGAAAACGATCCTCAAAGAGCATATACATCAACATCTCCATTAAGTAATTGGGGGACACCAGAAAACTTCAATCACAGTTCCATGCATTATTGGGGGGTATGGCATGGCAGAGAGACCTTCGAAAATTTCGATAAGAATGTTGGCAGATTTATGGTGGAATATGGCTTTCAATCCTTTCCCGAAATAGCCACATTAAAAAAAGTAATGTCTGACACGTCTTTATATCTTGAATCTCCAGTGATGATAAATAGACAGAAGAGCTACATCGGTAATGGTTTGATTTCAAAGCACATCGAACAGTATTATGATGAGCCAGCAAATTTTGAAGAGTTTGTGTCGCGAAGTCAAAAGACACAGGCCCTGGGAATGAAAATGGCTATCTCTGCCCATAAAAGCAATCAACCGCATTGCATGGGAACATTATTTTGGCAGCTCAATGATTGCTGGCCTGGACCAAGTTGGAGTGTCATCGACTATTATGGAAATCCGAAAGAGGCGTACGAAGAAGTGAGGCAGGCTTTTGCTACTCAATAATTATTTCATCAAGAAAAAGCCAAGTATCATTCCCATCACCCAAATGCCATGAAGGACATTGACCGAAATTCTGGGCTTCTACTTTTACATATCGAATTTCTATGGGAACTTCAAGAGTAGTGCTAAATTTCTTTAAGAATGCACCATATTCATTCGTTGAGAAATCATTTTCAATTTTATCAAGAAGATGGAAATCTTTGCCATTTTTCGACACTGAAATTTTCACCACCGAAGGAAACCAAATCCAAGACTTAATATCTTGTAATGTCCCTAGAGAAATGTGTTTGACCGTCTCTATTTCTCCAAGATCAACAACTGCGGAAAAATCCATACCAAAGTATCCCTGCCAATAACCTGTTCTGAAATTTGAGGAACCTTCAAGAAAATCTATTAAGCCATAATTACCCCCGGCAGAATATTGGTTGCTGTATTCTGAATTCAGAACAATACTTCGACCGCCCTTTATTTTCTTATAAAAAGAATTTATTTCGTAGCTATTCGATTTATTCGATTTAGCAAAAGCCGTAATTTTCGCATCATAATCAATGGAAATAGCCTTTGTATAAAGCTGGTAATTTTCATCATTAATAGAATAAAAAATAAGAGTGTTTTCTTCAGGACTTTTTATTTCAACCAACATCTCGTCAGTGAATGTTTGAGACGAAGTTTTAAAGTATGGTACTGCACATGAAGTTTTATTTTCATCAATTTTAGAAACTGGATGATTTTTTGCACCCCAGGATTTATTCGGACTAGGTCCCATGATGAAAGTGAGTTCTCCACCGTTAGTGATATCCTTATGCTTAATGTATGATTGGTTAAAATCCTTTCCATTTAGAGAAGCACCTTGAATATAAATGTTTTCATCACTTAGATTTTTAGATTTAATCTCAAACGTTTTTCCGTTTTCAAGATTGATTTTAGCCGAATCGAAATGAGGAGTACCTATTGCATAGTAGTCCATGCC
This sequence comes from Gammaproteobacteria bacterium, assembly GCA_047638815.1. Taxonomy (GTDB): domain Bacteria; phylum Bacteroidota; class Bacteroidia; order Flavobacteriales_D; family JABDKJ01; genus JAJRRH01. The sequence continues at coordinate 5,723 of JBLIMR010000076.1, read as the reverse complement.
TGGAGTCACAGAATAGAATCCCATAGAACTTAATACATACCATGCAGACATCTGCCCGCAATCCTCATTACCAGATAGTCCATCCGGTAAGTTTTGATATTGTTCATTGAGTATCTGAGATATTTTTTCTTGCGTTTTCCACGGTTTTCCAATGTAGTTGTATAGGTAAGCCATGTGATGGCTCGGTTCATTGCCATGGGCATACTGACCTATCAATCCGGTAATGTCGACTTGATGTCGACCATTCAATTCCATTTCAGTCGCGAATAATTCATCCAACTTATCTTCGAACTTTTGGACTCCACCATACTGTTTTATCATACCCGAAATGTCTTGTGGGGCAAACATGCTATACTGCCAAGAGTTGGCTTCAGTAAAGTTGAAATTTACTTCCGCAGGATTGAAATTATAAGTCCATCCGCCATTCATTTTGCCCTGTGCAAATCCAACTTCAGGATTGAAAATGTTTTTATAGTTCTGAGCTCTTAAAATATATTCCTCATAAATATTATTTTCCTCCATTGACTTTGCCATCTCAGCAATGCACCAATCATCATAAGCATACTCCAAAGTTTTTGACACAGACTCCGCTTCATCTCCGGCTGCAATAAATCCTTTTGCTTTTAGTGCACTAAGCCCCAACTTGTCTTGTTTCGAGCTATGAACCATCGCTTCCAATGCTAGATTTGTATTATAATCACGCAAACCTTTGAGATAGGCATCAGCAATTACAGGAACTGCATGATACCCGATCATACATCCCGTATAATTTCCTGCAAGTTCCCAAATAGGTAGTTCTCCACCTTGCTGATATTGCTTCAGAAAAGTTCTAATGAATGCATTCGTTCGATCTTGTTCAATTATGGTGTAAAGTGGGTGAGCAGCTCTAAAGGTATCCCAGAGAGAGAAAACGGTATACATTGTCTCTTCACCTCCTTCGTGTATTTGAAGATCCATACCTCTGTACTTTCCATCAACATCTGAGAAGGTATTAGGTACAATCATTGTGTGATATAAAGCAGAATAAAAGATGGATTTCTTATCGTTGTCTATGTCATTGACTTCAATTTTACTTAGCGCTTTTTCCCATGTGTTTTTAGCATCATTACGATATTGGTCGAACGCCCAATGGTTCGCTTCCACCTCTAGATTCTTTCTCGCACCTTCAACACTGACGGCCGAGACACCCACTTTGACCAATAGTTTCTTTTCGGATAGTTCTCCAAAATTTAAAGACATCTTGGTTTTAGAATCATCCATTTCGGTTGAAATAATATCTTCCGAAAATTGTGCAACAAAGTATACATGTTGTTTCTCAGCCCATGCCTTAGAAATACGGAAGCCACTGACTTCTCGATTGTTGGTTTTGGATATTTCAGAATCCAAGACCATATCTCTGTGGCTAAGATCTATCAATACTTTTGCATCTCCCGTATTTTCAAAATTGTATTGGTGTATACCTACTCTTGTCGTTGTTGTTAGCTGAACATTAATATTATTTTCGTCTAAGTGAACTTGATAATATCCTGGCATTGCCACTTCGCTATCCTTTAGAAATGGAGAGCCGTAACCGGCCAGGTCACCACTTTTATAACCATTATCAAAACTGACCTGACCTTGCGTTGGCATTAGTAATATATCTCCATAATCACCTACACCTGTGCCGCTTAGGTGGGTATGAGAAAAGCCATAGATAATTGAGTCTGTGTAATGATATCCAGAGCAGCCATCCCATCCTTCCAATCGAGAGTCTGGTGACAATTGAACCATGCCAAACGGTGTCGTTGCCCCGGGATAAGTATGACCATGTCCTCCAGTCCCTATAAAAGGATTGACGAGTTCATAGGGAGAAGTATCAATGTTACTTTGACCACAAAGAATGTTTGCCAGACTCAGAATGCAAAATGAAAGTATTATGTTTTTCAATTTTTCTCAGCGGTTAGTTGTAATGATTTTCTGCCATAAAAAAGTATATAAGCATAGCAGGCTATAACTAAAAGGAATGCAATTTTAAATCCAGCATTATCAGTAAAGAGACCGTATAATGGGGGAATAATTGCACCTCCGGCAATGGCGGTACATAATATTCCAGAACCCTGTGGTTTTAGATCACCAAGATCTTCAATGGCAATACTGAAAATGGTAGGGAACATGATTGAGTTAAATAAGCCAACAGCAATTATTGACCACATAGCAACAAGACCAGTTGTACTCATTGAAATACCGACAAACAGTATGGCAAGTGTTGCGAATAGACTCAATATTTTGTTCGGTTTATACTTAGCAGTTAAAATAGAACCTATAAACCTTCCTATCATTGCACCTCCCCAGTAGAAGGTTAAAAACAAACCTAACACACCTTTGCCATCCATTATCGAGATGTTCTTCCCAAATAAATTGGCTATAAATTCTGCAATAGAATTCATGGTAGGGTTTGCTCTAACCACTGATTCCAAGCCCATTTCAGAAAAATAGTTTACAGCAAATGACCCAATAGCAACTTCGGCACCTACGTATACAAAGATTCCGATTGCTCCAAGAACAAGTTTTTTGTCTTTTAATGCATCACCATAATTTGATGGAGATTCGGTATCTAATAATTTTGGCAGTTTAATAAGCAATACAAAAACAGTCAACAGAATTAACGCTATAGCCAGAAATAAAAAGGGGCTTTGAACGGCCGATGCTTCACTCGCATAATATAGATCGATTGCCTCATCATCTAATTTGGAAATCTGATCCGATGTACGAATGTCATCACTAAGTAGATAAATCGCTCCAAGAATTGGTGCAATCGTAGTTCCAAGCGAGTTAAAAGCTTGCGCAAGATTTAGTCTACTTGAAGCAGTCTTTGGATCACCTAGAATTGTAACGTAAGGATTTGCGGCAACTTGTAGAATAGTGATACCTGCGGCTAAAGTAAAATAACCCAACATAAAGAGCCAGAAAAGTCTCATGGATGCCGCTGGAAGGAATAATAAACAACCAAGTCCCATGATGCCCAATCCTAACATGATGCCTTTCTTGTATCCTATCTTATGAAGGAGTTTGCCTGCTGGAATGGAGACGAAGAAAAAAGCCATGAAAAAAGCAAACTGAACTAAGCCCGCTTGAAAATATGATAGTTCGAAAATTTCTCGTAGTCTAGGAATAAGGAAGTCGACTAATACTGTCAGTAATCCCCATGTGAAAAACAGGGAAGTAAGGACAATAAATGCTTTTTTGTAAGATTGATTCATGTCCAAATATATAGTTTTAAAATCAATGTGATTTTTTAGATGGTCAATTCAATTTTGGTCTATAATTCATCTCGGATATTGTTTTGCAAACTGAAAAAAAACCGGAATCCTATTCCAGTAGATATGACATTGTAATATTTGTTGACAACAAATAATAATCATATATTTGTGTCAGACACATTGAAAAATCATATGGTATGAGATCCATTAAGAAAAAAACAAAAGCATTTAAAGTTAATATGGGTGGAGTTATGTTAGAGCAGGCTCTTCCGTATAAAGGGACTGATCAGGTTGATCCGTTCTTATTGATTCATCATTGGTCAGATAAATTGAAGGGTGGACAGAAGCAACAAAACGTTGGTGTCGGTCCACATCCGCATCGAGGATTCGCCCCGGTAACGTTTATCTTTAATGGTGGGGTTCATCATCGAGATTCTGAAGGACATGAAAGTATTGTTAGTGCCGGGGGAACTCAATGGATGAATAGTGGGAAAGGCATTATACATAGTGAAAGACCAACAAAGGAGTTGGCCGAGAACGGTGGTCAATTTGAGATTATACAATTTTGGATTAATGCTCCTGCAAAGAATAAACTGGATACGCCAAAATATCAACCCTTAGAAAATGGGAATACACCAAAACTTGTCTCAGACGATGGAAAAATATCTGTCGGAGTTGTAGCGGGTGAACTGAATGGAGTATGTGGGATCATAGAATCGTACAGCGACCTATTAGTATTGAGAATGGATTATAAAGCTGGAGGGAAAATGACGATCCCAGTCGACAAGGAATTCAATGCCCTATTTTATAATCTTGATGGTAATATCATTGTGAATGGAGAAGGGATGGAGGATAAGGATATGCTTGAGTTCAATAATGATGGTTCTGAAGTGATTTTGGAAACGAAAACTGCGGGTAGAGCTATCTTGCTATCGGGTAGGCCTATAAATGAACCGCTCGCCACATATGGACCATTCGTTATGAATACTCAGCAAGAGATTATGGATGCTGTAGCAGATTATCAAGGTGGTAAAATGGGGAGATTAATTGAGAAATTTGACTAAAAATGGAAAGAAGGAATTTTGTTAAATCAACGATTTTAGGGGGTCTTGGAATTAGTATATTTTCTTTAGATGCCTTCGCTAAATATGGCGTGCAAGATGAAATATTGAAGAAGAGTATTATTGTCTCGGAAAATCATATCCGTCATGGATTATTTAATCCATCTGTTGGTCAAGTGCACCATTTTAATTCTTGGTTTACTAACTTCAAAAAGGATGTTTTCTATAAAAACGGTTTTAGTGAAGGGTTGTATGATATGATAAATTTGTCTTTTTCATTAGATAATAACGATTATAAAATTCACTATTTACAAGATGAGTTGCTAGCAATTATTAATGGTGAAGCATTAAGATTTAATCTTAATAATGATAGATCGATTCAAGTATTTTCGAACGAAAAGTTCATTTGTGAAGCCCATAGGTTTAGTGGCTCCAAAAGTATAGATGTGAAAGGAGATATGTTTGTTCTTTCTCTTGAGAGTGATATGTGTATTGAAGAAAACGAAATAAAACAGGATGAGATAGTCTTGATTGATAAATCGATTGCCAAAGAAAAGGTGAAAATTAAATCTGGGAATTTCACCAATCACAAGGAACAAAAATCTGGAATAATATTAACGATTTCAAAAAACACTTAAAATGGATTTACCAAAAATAGGAGGGAAGGCTCCAATAATGTTTGATGCGGAACAGGGAAAGAAATATGCATGGTGCACCTGTGGACTTTCTGAAAACCAACCATTTTGTAATGGAGCTCATAAAGGGTCGGAATTTTCACCTCAAATGTGTGAAGAAGCTGAAGACAAAAAAGTGGCGCTTTGTACATGTAAACTAACGACAAGTCCTCCATATTGCGATGGAGCACATAATAAAATATAGTGTCTGCTATAGTGCTGCTGACACAAAGATCTGAAACTTTTCTAGTCTTTAATGCAACGCACAGAAAAACGGGCGTATTTGTAATGTTGTTCTATCAGTATTGCTTGTGAATCAAAAAACATAGTAAAACATAGCGCTTGGTCTGGAGATGATTCTGATTGAGTAGCTGACCAGAAACTGGTGGTTTCCAGGTATCCACTAGCGCCAAGCTCAGTAATGGTTCCGCTGCCCTTTGCATTAAAACCATATTCATTTGTAGCTCCTGTATTGGGTTCATTCCAAAATAGTGTGGGATTGATCTTCAATTTTCCGGCAGCTATATCGGCCCCACCTACAAATTGAACAAGCTCATTCCATTCATCTAATGTGGCCAAATGCCAACCTGAAGGGACTGCATCTATCGCTGCTTCCCACGAATATAGTCGGCCATATTCATCTGCTAAAGTTGTGTCGTTATTATAGTATGAACTTATTCCGATGATCGGTGCAAAGTCAAGGTTACGATCCATCCAAGCTTGGTCACCAAGCTCAATGATGTTATAAA
>JBLIMR010000075.1:0-9585 GCA_047638815.1 Gammaproteobacteria bacterium | reverse complement strand
ACCATGATATCCTTTTACAAAGTCAATAAAGGCTAAATATTTCGCCATTTTATCCAAATCAAAAATTTGGTCTACGGGCGCTGACTTTGTTTTATATGCATGGAGCAGATTCTTGCCTGCAAGAAAGTGAGCCTTCAACTTTTCATCTTTCAAGGTTCGCTTCATCTTATATGGTACAATTCTAGAAGAAGCGAATGGGGAGTACGTGCCAAATTTATCGTGCTTCACAGCATCCCAAAATTGATCTTCCGTAAATTTAAGGATCGGTCCTTCTCTCCTATTTTTACTCTCAATGAGTTGCTTTTCGAAATGTTCTTCATAAACATACAATCCGACATTCTTATCATTTACTTCAAGGGGAATGAAATCATATCTGGTTGTTAAAACATCCTCTTTTTCAGCTATTTTGTGTGCCAACCATTCACTCAAATGGTTTCTAGTAAAAGGGCTTTGAACATTAAATGTTCTCATTCCACGCCACGTTTCACCTCCCTTTAATGAGATTCTGAAGGACCACTTATAACCTTTTATGTGATCCAACCAATCACCTTTGAATCTAATCTTCGCCTTTTTTTTCTCCTCTTCAAAAGACAAAACAGCTTTCACATAGCTATCATCATCCGTAATTAGGATGTTCTCTTTAAATGCTTTTATTCTTAGCTTCTGTAATTTAGCGAAATTGGCATCATTTATTAACAGTTTTAAGGGTTCCTCATCAAATTCTGAGATACTAACCTTTACCTTCTCTATACTAAAGTCGTCAACATATACTATCTCATCGTCTGGATTCCAGAAATATACTTTCACAATGCCACCATTATATGATGGTGGGATATAAAAGTCAAATTCAATTTTCTGCCATCCCAAACTATCAACAAGCGCTACTCTATCTTCACCGCTCCAAAAATTATCTGATTGTACGACCAGCTTTCCTGATTTAGCATTGGGACTTTTCCAAACACATATCTTATATTGATCATCAGCCTTTAAATCCTTTAATCTAATATTGAATAGATACTTGTTTGATTTATCAGATTTTATACTGAAATCCCCTGAATGGGCTATATGTGAAGAGCGGCCTTTACTATTTATAAAAACGCTTGAATTTCCATCTACTATCAACTTGCTTGAATCATTTGGATTCAACTTTTCAGCATCGCAGGACAATTCCAATAACTCATTTGAATTACTAACTGTATCACTAGTGGAGCATCCTGATACAATCAGTAACAATAAAAAGTAAATTCTCAAATCAAGATTCACAATATCTCTACCCAATGGATTCACGTATTGAATAATTTTTTCTTGACGAAGAACGCACAATAATTTCACCCAAAAAGCCAGCTAAGAAAAACTGTGTTCCAATAATCATGGCTGCCAGAGCAACATAAAAGCTACTCACCTCAGTAATATTTCTACTGAATTCATTGAGATAAATGTTATACAATTTATTCCCACCAATATATATAAATAGGACTGCTCCCAATAAAAAAAGTAAAACTCCAAAAAAGCCGAAAATATGCATTGGGCTTTTACCAAATCTTGTTATAAACGATACTGTAAGCAAATCCAATGGACCATTGATAAACCTATTCAAACCAAACTTTGTGGTTCCGAATTTTCTCTTTTGATGCTTAACTATCTTTTCTCCAATCTTCTTATATCCTGCCTTTGAAGCAAGAACTGGGATATAACGGTGCATTTCTCCCCTTAGATCAACATTTTTTATCACATCATTTCGATATGCTTTAAGTCCACAGTTAAAATCATGAAGATTTATACCACTCATTCTTCTGGTGGCCCAGTTATACAATTTTGTAGGAATCGTTTTAGTGATAGGATCATGCCGAACCTTCTTCCATCCAGAAACCAAATCATATCCGTCTTCAACAATCATTCTTCTCATCTCGCTAATCTCTTCGGGAGAATCTTGCATATCAGCATCCATAGTAAATACGACACTCCCAACTGCCTTTTCAAAACCCGCACTCAAAGCTGCCGATTTACCGTAGTTACGCTTGAATTTAATTGCTTTTAAATTCGATCCCTCTGAACAATATTTCTTTAACATGTCCCAGGTAGTATCATTACTACCATCATCAATTACGATAATTTCGAATGATAGGCCCAGTTTAGTTACAACTTCGTTTATCCAATCCAACATTGGTGTAATCGATTCTTCCTCGTTATAGGCCGGTATGACAATGGAGATATCCATAAGGCAAAGATGCTGTTATTTTTTATTTCTTAAAAGCTCTATTTAGAATTCATCCCATTACAATGTTGATTAATTTCTGTCAAGACCAAACTAAAATACATCACCTTCAGGGTGTTAAACTTTCACTCAAAAAACATGACCAAATAACATTAAAAATACTTCTCAGTATAAATTGATTTACTACATTTGTGGCTTGGGTAAGTCTTATACGATCAGCTCCTGTTGAACTCCCCCAGGATCGGAAGATAGCAAGGGTAGACGGTTGTAGCGATGCGATATGAGTAGCTTACCCATTTTTTTGTTTCTAGCAAAAAAGAAATAGTATGATTAGCGCACAAAACTTGTCAAAATCCTATGGTGATCTCAAAGTTCTAAAAGGGCTAAATCTATCCATAGAAAATGCTGAAATTGTTTCAATCGTAGGCGCATCTGGAGCCGGTAAATCTACCCTATTACATATTTTGGGTACTCTTGACACTGCTGATGAGGGTTCACTCACCATTGATCACAATAACATTGGCAATTTTAGTAAAAATGAAATGGCCAGTTTCAGAAATAAAAAACTGGGGTTCATCTTTCAATTCCATCATCTTTTACCTGAATTTACGGCAATAGAAAACGTTTGTATTCCTGCATACATAGGTAATGTTAAGAAAAAAGAAGCCGAATCACGAGCACTCGAACTTCTAACTTATTTGGGATTATCTGATAGAGTGAATCACAAGCCATCCGAACTTTCAGGTGGAGAACAACAAAGAGTTGCCGTTGCCAGAGCCCTGATAAACAGACCGAAAGTTATATTTGCAGATGAACCTTCGGGAAATTTGGATAGTCAAAATGCCAAGGAATTGCATCAATTATTCTTTGATCTTAGGGATGAATTTGGACAAACATTTGTCATTGTCACCCATAATGAAGAATTAGCGAACATGGCAGATCGGAAACTAACCATGGTAGATGGCAACATTAGTTAAACAGATAGATCCTTTACTCAAAGAATTTTTGGACCTCAAAGCTGATCAATATGAAAGTATTGATTTCGTTGAGAATGATCCCATCTCCATTCCTCATAATTTCACATTAAAAGAAGACATAGAAATTGCCGGCTTTCTGACCGCTACAATTGCGTGGGGCAAAAGGGTAAGTATCATTAAAAACGCGACTCGAATTCTGGATATCATGGATCATTCTCCACATGATTTTATCATCAATCATGAACTGTCGGACCTCAAAGTATGCGAAGGTTTTGTTCATCGAACATTTAATGCTTGTGATTTAGTCTATTTTTTCACCCAACTAAAAACCATCTATCTCAATCACAATGGTCTTGAATCTGTAATGGCTTCGGAGAGTGGATCGGAGGGTGCCCTAGATTTCATTCCGAGATTACATCAACTTTTTTTTGATGCGGAATTAAAGCACAGGACGCAAAAACATCTTAGCAACCCACTTAAAGGAAGCGCTTCAAAACGAATAAACATGTTCCTTCGATGGATGGTTAGAGATTCCAAAAAGGGCGTGGACTTTGGGATATGGAAAAGCATATCCCCTTCTCAACTCTCAATTCCACTGGATGTCCATACAGGCAATGTTGGGCGTTCATTAGGTTTACTTACCAGAAAACAAAATGATTGGAAGGCCGTCAAAGAATTTGACGAATCACTTCGTTCTATGAATGCAAGTGATCCTGTCAGATATGATTATGCCCTCTTTGGTATTGGCGTCAATAAAGATCTTGATTATAAAGAGCTGATGAACCCTTCTATATTACGAATTCAATAATTGATTTCAGTTCCTTGTTGACTGACGTGATATTTAAAACTATTTTGGCATATGATTTGAACTAATTCAAATAATTAAACGTTATATCTTGTAATCCATAGTTCCATGATTTTTGAAGAAATTAATCTTGCCAAGGCCACAATTATAGATGTAAGAACGGCACTTGAATTCAGCAAGGGACACGTAATTGGTGCAACAAACATTCCTTTGGATCAGGTAGAGGAAAGAATTGATGAGTTTAAAAAAATACAAGGCAACATAGTACTTTGCTGTCTTTCAGGATCGAGAAGCGGAAATGCCACGAAACACCTTTTAGATTTAGGATTAGACAACGTGTATAATGGCGGTGGCTGGGGCATTTTAAATCTGCAAGTCCTAAATGTGCTGTAAAAAGCACTAGGAATCCAAGTCAGATCAATGCTTATCACAGCCTCAATTCACACAAAAAGCAACACGTAAAAACCTCAAATAGTATGCTTTAGCCTTCTATTGTCATAATGACGACATTTCATTGCACAACTTTGTATTTCTACATGAATGGTGTTAATATAATTATTCTGATAAGTATTTATATATAAGACAGATACTACTATCTTCGTAAATTATCAATTCTGTTCACTTAAAATAGCGTTATATTGAAAACAATTCTACGTACTCTTTCCGTTCTAATAATGTTCATTCCTTTTTGGTTAAGTGGTCAAACCATTGCTGGTGGCTCCATGGACGCTGGTACCGCACTCGTATGGAATTGCGGAGGAGCAACTATTGTTGAAGTAGATCAAGTTACGACTTATGGAGGGGCCGGGACTAATTTTGTTGGTGAAATCGATGATTTAGTTGGGCTGTGTCAAACAGTAACCGGTTTTGCGGCTGGTGCTCTATATGAACTGCGTTTTCTTAGCTCGAAGAATACAGCTTGTGGAACAATTGCTCAACAATCTTTTGACGTAGTAATAACTGGTGGAGTTCCCACATTTTCAGTTGCCAAAACTAATGCCGTATTTTCCCTTGATCCTGAGGTTTACTGTTTTGTGGCAACTGCAGCATCTCATACTTTTACTTGGATGAATACAACTGGCGCTGGCCCTGGATTTGATCCTGCTTGCGGGGCCGTAGTGGATGAAATACATTTGGTCTCTTTGGGACAAAGTTCTGCAAATTTCACTTTTGCTGATTTTTGTGAAAATTCAGCAACCGCTCCAGTAATTACAGGTAGTGCTGGTGGAACGTTTGCTTTCAATCCTAATCTATTGGATGGGGCTGGCATTCATTCAGCAACAGGTATCATAACTGGTGGTGTTCCAGGGACGACATATTCTGTTGAATATACCACCAACGTCCTTTGCCAAATAAGTCAGATAGAAACTGTTACAGTTATTGAAAATCCTACTATTCAGAATTTGAATTTCACTTGTGCGTTAGATCTAGCAACCTATGTGGTAACTTTTGATATAGTTGACGGAGATCAAGCAACCTACAACGTTGTCGGAAATACAGGGACTATCACTGGGAATACTTTTACATCCGATCCAATAGCGAGTGAAGGTAATTATGACTTTACCGTTAACGATGGCAACAATTGCTCTACGGATAATATTATGGGAACTTATAGTTGCACTTGCCCAGTTGGAGCAACACTTTCAGGTGACATTAGTTTTTGTCCAGGTGGTGTCGGTGATCTAATGATTGACTTTACAGGACCAAGTCCTTGGACATATATTGTCGCGGTTGACCTATTTAATCTGGCTACTACAACAACCATCGATAATCCTGAAATCTTGAGTCCTTCCAGTGGTGGATCATACACATTAATATCAGTAACCAATGGCTCTGGATGTATTGGTTCTGTTTCCGGTAATGCTTCGGTTACTGAATATACCAGTCCGGTTATTGATAATGTTGTTGAAACTTGTTCGACTGATCAATTGACTTATACGGTCACATTTGATGTCACCGGTGGAGATCCGACAACTTATAACAACACCGGTGATCCAGGAACTTTTACGGGTTCTACATTTACGTCCGATCCAATTGCGGCTGGGGCAATTTATGACTTCACAGTCAACGATGTCAACAATTGTGCGACCGATAATGTAGGTGGTACTTTCAATTGCTCTTGCACGGTTTTCGCTGCTATTAGTGGAAATATTTCTGTTTGTCCAGGTGCTAATGGAGATCTTGCAGTCGCCTTTATTGGAACAGGGCCATGGACTTTTGTTCATGCCATAAACGGTGTTGACCAAGATCCAATGACAACTTCAAACAATCCCTATACACTATCAACATCACCTCCTGGATCGTATACTTTGACTTCTGTTCAAGATTTCTATTGTGCTGGTTCCGTTGTTGGCGTTGCAACTGTAGCAGAGCATACTAGCCCAACTATTAGTAATGTTGTTGAGACTTGTGACGCCAATCCAGCGACATATACCGTGTCCTTTGATATTACTGGCGGAGACCCAGCGACTTATAATATTGCTGGAAATACAGGAACCCTTACTGGTAACAGTTTTACATCCGACCCAATTTTAGATGGAGAATTTTATAACTTTACGGTTAACGATGGCAACAATTGTGCAACAGATAATATTACTGGGAATTTGGTTTGCAATTGCCTTGCTTCTGCAACACTTTCTGGCGATTTTGGTATTTGTCAGGGTGGATTCGGTGATCTGACCATAGTTTTTACAGGAACAGCTCCATGGACTTTTAATATCAATCTTGATGGAGTTCCTCTGGTAGTCACAACTACTTCAGATAATCCATTAATTCTTGTAGCTTCCAATGCTGGCCTATACGAATTAGTTGATGTAATGGATGGCACTGGTTGTTTTGGAACTGTTTCTGGTACTGCTACTGTTACCCCATTTACAAGTCCGGTAATTAGTAATGTTGTTGAAACATGTGCAACAGATGCTTTGACATATACCGTGACATTTGACATTACTGACGGGGACCCAACAACATTTGATCACACTGGTAATCCAGGTACTTTTACAGGCAATACATTTATGTCCGATCCAATTGCGGCTGGAGCAAATTATGACTTCACCGTTTTTGATGCAAACAACTGCGGTGATGATAATGTTAACGGCACTTTCAATTGCGTCTGCGATGCATTGGGGATACTCAGTGGAAGCGCAACTATTTGCCCTGGCACCAATGGCGATCTTATAGTCGGATTTGGAGGAACAGGGCCATGGAGTTTTGTATATGCAGTAGGCGGAATTGACCAACCAGGAGTTGGCCCAACTCCAGACAATCCCTATATAATATCCACCTCTATGTCAGGAAACTACACCCTGACTTCGGTAGAGGATGTCAATTGTTCAGGTGCCGTTTTGACCATTGGTCTTGTGACTGTGACGGAATATACAAACCCAGTTATTAGTAATGTTGTTGAGACATGTTCACTAGATCAATTGACCTATGTGGTAACTTTTGATATTACAGGTGGAGATGTAGCAACATACGCCCATATCGGTGATCTAGGAACAATTACAGGTAATTCTTTCGAATCAGATCCAATCTCAAGTGGTGCTAATTATGACTTTACCGTTAACGATGCTAACAATTGTGCGGCAGATAATGTTAGTGGCTCTTTCAATTGTACTTGCTCAGCAACTGCAACCCTTTCAGGTGACATAGGTGTCTGTCCTGGAGTGGATGGTGGTCTAATAATCGATTTTACTGGAACGGGGTCATGGACTTTTGTTCATGCCATAGCCGGTGTTGACCAGTTGCCAATAACAACTTCAGACAATCCTTATACCTTATTAACTTCAACTGTCGGGTCATATACTTTGTCTTCAATGTCTGACGCTAATTGTGTTGGGTCTGTTTCTGGTGCTGGAACTGTTACAGTATACACGGACATAGTTATTAGTAATGTCGTTGAAACACCTGCCCTTGATCAGTTGACTTATAGCGTAACTTTTGATGTTACTGGTGGAGATGCAGGGACGTACACTGATGCTGGGGGTAACTCAGGTGTATTTTCAGGTAATGCTTTCACTTCTGATCCAATTAACTGTGGTGATAATTATAACTTTATCATTTCTGATGTGAACGATTGTAATCCAGCTACTATAAATGGAGTTCTCAATTGCTTTTGTGCAGCAACCGCAACTCTTTCGGGCAACATAAATATATGTCCGGGTGTTTGTGGTGATCTTACAATCGACTTTACTGGAACGGGGCCATGGACTTTTGATTACTCTATTAATGGGGGCCTCTCAACTACTATTCCCCCTACTTCAGATAATCCTTATATCTTATCTTCCTGTTCTCCAGGAACATATACGTTGATCGAAATGTCTGATTTAAATTGTGTTGGATCAGTATTTGGTAATGGTATTGTTACAGAATATACAAACCCAATTATTAGTAATGTTGTTGAGACATGTTCCCTTGATCAATTGACTTATGTAGTAACTTTTGATATTACAGGTGGAGATGTAGCAACATACGCCCATATCGGTGATCTAGGAACAATTACAGGTAATTCTTTCGAATCAGATCCAATCTCAAGTGGTGCTAATTATGACTTTACCGTTAACGATGCTAACAATTGTGCGGCAGATAATGTTAGTGGCTCTTTCAATTGTACTTGCTCAGCAACTGCAACCCTTTCAGGTGACATAGGTGTCTGTCCTGGAGTGGATGGTGGTCTAATAATCGATTTTACTGGAACGGGGTCATGGACTTTTGTTCATGCCATAGCCGGTGTTGACCAGTTGCCAATAACAACTTCAGACAATCCTTATACCTTATTAACTTCAACTGTCGGGTCATATACTTTGTCTTCAATGTCTGACGCTAATTGTGTTGGGTCTGTTTCTGGTGCTGGAACTGTTACAGTATACACGGACATAGTTATTAGTAATGTCGTTGAAACACCTGCCCTTGATCAGTTGACTTATAGCGTAACTTTTGATGTTACTGGTGGAGATGCAGGGACGTACACTGATGCTGGGGGTAACTCAGGTGTATTTTCAGGTAATGCTTTCACTTCTGATCCAATTAACTGTGGTGATAATTATAACTTTATCATTTCTGATGTGAACGATTGTAATCCAGCTACTATAAATGGAGTTCTCAATTGCTTTTGTGCAGCAACCGCAACTCTTTCGGGCAACATAAATATATGTCCGGGTGTTTGTGGTGATCTTACAATCGACTTTACTGGAACGGGGCCATGGACTTTTGATTACTCTATTAATGGGGGCCTCTCAACTACTATTCCCCCTACTTCAGATAATCCTTATATCTTATCTTCCTGTTCTCCAGGAACATATACGTTGATCGAAATGTCTGATTTAAATTGTGTTGGATCAGTATTTGGTAATGGTATTGTTACAGAATATACAAACCCAATTATTAGTAATGTTGTTGAGACATGTTCCCTTGATCAATTGACTTATGTAGTAACTTTTGATATTACAGGTGGAGATGTAGCAACATACACCCATATCGGTGATATAGGAACAATAACAGGTAATTCTTTCGAATCAGATCCAATAGCAAGTGGTGCTAATTATGACTTTACCGTTAACGATGATAACAATTGTGCGGCAGATAATGTT
>JBLIMR010000074.1:0-9664 GCA_047638815.1 Gammaproteobacteria bacterium | reverse complement strand
ATTGGAGATTGGAGATTGGAGATTGGAGATTGGAGATTGGAGATTGGAGATTTAAAAAAAATAAGATAATGATATTAAAGACTCGTTATATAGTAATTTGCCTAGTTTTTGTCAGCTGTATGGGAACGGAAGCGAAGATGGAAGGTAGTGATTCACAAAATCAGAATGCGCAGACTACGGTAAGAAAGATAGAACCGGGCATCACATTCTTTGACAGTTACTTGCCTTCTCTTGAGAACAAAAAAGTAGCCATCGTGGCAAATCACACAAGCTTGATCAATGGTGTTCATCTAGTGGACACACTAAGGTCAGTTGGTATAGATGTGACAAAAGTCTTTGCTCCTGAGCATGGATTTCGTGGTGACAAAGATGCTGGAGAAAACATAGTAAATGGCAATGAAGATGGTTTGGAAATCATTTCTCTTCATGGGAAAGATAAAAAACCAAGGGCTGAAGATTTGGCTGAAATTGATGTAGTCATATTTGACATACAAGATGTGGGGGTGCGCTTTTACACCTACCTATCAACGTTGCATTATGTTATGGAATCATGTGCCGAGAATGACAAAAAACTAATCGTATTAGATCGTCCAAATCCCAATGCGCATTATGTGGATGGTCCTGTTTTAAAAACCAACCAACGATCGTTTATTGGGCTTCATCCGGTACCAATTGTTTATGGATTAACCATTGGTGAATATGCTAAAATGATCAATGGTGAAAAGTGGTTAGACAATCAGGTCGTGTGCAACTTAACAGTTATTCCATGTCAGAACTACGACCATAAATCAATCTATGAATTACCGATTGCTCCCTCTCCGAATTTACCGAACTTAAGGAGTATTTATCTCTATCCTTCTCTTGCTATTTTTGAGGGAACAGAAATAAGTATTGGAAGAGGAACAGATACCCCATTTCAATTATACGGTCATCCTGATTACCCAAACAAAGATTTTAGCTTCACTCCAAAATCCGGTTATGGGGCAAAATACCCCAAGCTCGAAAATAAAAAATGTTTCGGTGCAGACCTAAAAAGTATTGGCATAGACACCCTTCGTATCGATAGCATTAATTTGACCTACTTCTTTGATATGTATAAGAATACTCCAAACAAAAAGAAGTTCTTTCTGGAAAATAACTTCTTCAATAAACTTACAGGAAATGCGCTTCTAATGTCTCAAATAAAAAAGAATCTTCCTGAATCAGAGATTCGAGCTTCATGGAATACAGACCTCAATATTTATTTGAGGAAAAGGCAGAAGTATTTGATCTATGAGGATTGATATTTTTAATTTGAAAATTAATCTATTTGAAGATGATTTTGGATTTGCAATATGATGTAAAATCATATACTTTTGTCTTTTTACAAGGTCATTGAGCGGAGCCGAAATGCCCCTCCCTCTTAATTAACACCTCAACAATCTCTTGTGCTGCTTCTGGAATTTTTGTTCCCGGTCCAAAGACAGCGAGAACACCTCTATCAAACAAATATTCATAGTCTTGCTTAGGTATAACACCTCCGGCAACGACTAGGACATCGTCTCTTCCCATCGCTTTTAATTCTTCAATAAGTTTCGGAATCAATGTCTTATGACCACCTGCTAGGGAGGAGATTCCTAAAATATGAACATCATTTTCTATGGCTTGCTTGGCTACTTCGGCAGGAGTTTGAAACAATGGTCCTATATCAACATCGAAGCCCATATCGGCAAATGATGTAGCGATAACTTTAGCACCACGATCATGACCATCCTGGCCCATTTTGGCCACTAGTATTCTAGGTCTACGTCCTGCTTTTTCTGCAAAAGCATCAGTAAGTTCTCGCGCTTTTATCAATTCCTTATTCTCCATAGATTCTGACAAATATACCCCAGAAATTGATTGCACATCAGCTTGATATCTTCCATAGACTTCTTCCAATGCACTTGAGATTTCTCCAAGTGTTGCTCTTTCTCTAGCAGCATTAACTGATAACGTCAATAGGTTTTCCTTTTCATCACCCGCTCCTTCTGTCAGTGCTTTCAGACATGCCTTCACCTTGCTTTCATCTCTTTTCGCTCGCAAGTCTGCCAGTTTTTTCAACTGTCCTTCTCGAACCACATCATTGTCCACTTCTAAAATATCGAATGCTTGTTCGCTTTCAACTTGATACTTATTGACACCAACTATTGCTTCTATTCCCGAGTCAATTCTCGCCTGTTTTTTTGCGGAGGACTCCTCTATTCTTCTTTTAGGCAAACCAGATTCTATGGCTTTTGCCATACCGCCCAATTCCTCGACTTCCTCGATTAATTCCCATGCCCTATGCATAAGGTCATTTGTTAATTTTTCAACGTAAAATGATCCAGCCCAAGGATCAACAAGTTTGGTAATATCGGTCTCTTGTTGGAGAAATATTTGAGTGTTTCTTGCGATTCTTGCAGAGAAATCCGAAGGCAAAGCAATGGCTTCATCAAGTGCATTTGTATGCAAAGACTGTGTGCCACCAAAGACTGCCGCCATGGCTTCAATGCATGTCCTGGCAACATTATTGAATGGATCTTGTTCGGTTAAACTCCAACCCGAAGTTTGACAATGGGTTCTAAGAGATAAAGATTTATGATTTTTTGGATTGAATTGTTTAATGATTTTTGCCCATAGCATTCTACCCGCTCTCATTTTTGCAATCTCCAAAAAATGATCCATTCCTACTGCCCAAAAGAAGGACAAACGAGGCGCAAAATCATCAATGTCAAGCCCGGCTGCTATTCCCGTTTTCACATATTCCATTCCATCGGCCAAAGTATAAGCCAATTCTATTTCAGCAGAAGCACCAGCTTCTTGCATGTGATATCCAGAGATAGAAATAGAATTGAATTTTGGCATGTTGGCCGTGGTATACTTGAAAATATCACCGATAATTCTCATGCTCGGTTTTGGTGGATAGATGTATGTGTTTCGCACCATGAACTCTTTAAGAATGTCATTCTGTATAGTCCCTTTCAATTTCTCAGTCGGAACACCTTGTTCTTCGGCAGCGACAATATAAAATGCCATGATCGGAAGTACGGCTCCATTCATGGTCATTGAAACCGACATTTCATCCAATGGAATTTCGTCAAAGAGTCTTTTCATATCCTCAACAGTATCTATGGCAACTCCAGCTTTTCCAACATCACCAGTAACTCGTGGGTGATCTGAATCATAACCACGGTGGGTGGCAAGATCAAAAGCTACAGAAAGGCCTTTTTGACCGGCAGCTAAATTTCTTCTGTAAAAGGCATTGGATTTTTCCGCGGTACTAAAACCAGCATATTGCCTCACGGTCCATGGTCTTACTGCATACATTGAACCGTAAGGCCCTCTTAAGTTTGGCGCAATACCCGCAACAAAATCAAGATGCTCAACGGCATTAAGATCTTCTTTGCTTGGAAACTTATTTACAGGAATTCCTGACGGTGATTTCCAAACCTCCTTTTCCCTATTACCCCCTGTTTGTAATGGAAACTTTAATTCGATATTCTTAAAATCTTTTCTTTCCATGACCTATGATTTTATGTTGTGTTGAACATTATGTAGCGTCCGAAAATCATTGGTTTCCCCAGATACTATTTCTGAATCTTCCCAACTTTTTTCTTCGCTATTTTTGTAAGCGTTGACGCCTAGCCAAGCTCTATCTCCATCGTTCAACTTTTGTATTTTCTCTGTCGCATCATCCAATAAATCCTTTTGCAAAGAACCATTTTCAACACATTGCAACCATCCTCCATTCGCTTCTATTTCTTTGAACTTAATCCAAGCTTTTTGACTGATTTCCTTCGTTATTTTTTCGACCACATAAGCCCCACTACTCAAGTCTGCACTTTTGGTTAAAAAAGATTCTTCTATTAAGAGCATCTGAATATTTGTGGACATTCTCTGAGAAAATTTATTTCCCTTTCCATCAAAAGTTTTAAGCAAAACATCATTGGCTCCACCAACTCCTGCTGCCATTACATGAGTTGTTAATCGAAGCAGGTTGTTATACTCATCAGTAGAAGACATTTCAAAAGCACTAGAACGTGAAACAATGTTTATTTCAGTGCTCGGGAGATCATAACTACTCAGCAATTGAGCATGTAAAACCCTAAATGCCTTTACTTTGGATAACTCTAAGAAAAAAGAACGGCCAATTGAGAGTGTAACCTGAATCGATTCTAGCATCACTTTGGTGTCAACAGAGTCGGACAAGGTCATTATATATTCATGGTACAAAGCGAGTGAATAGGCTAGTTCGTTTACGATGGATGAACCTTTATCTCCATATAAGGCGCCTTCAATATTTATAGTTTTGAATTTCCACAAATCTGAGCCTAACGTGACAGTTGCTCGAACATTTTCGAAACATTCCTCCTTCGATTTTTGCCATTGACCATTAAGTAGTAATTGATTCAAAGGATCAAAATTCATCGCTCCTCTCAGGTCATTTCCACCCACCTCTTTACTCGATGCATACTCGATAAACTTCTTAAGATCTTCCTTTCCTTCCTTTGAGTCTAGGCCAATTTTTATCCAATCGACATAAACTCCTTCAAGAATGATGTTATAATTTTCTAGACTAGATTGCGCCTCAATAACTAACCCTTGAACACCAGATTGCAAGCCTAAAAGAATGCTCTCATTGACTACTTTAAGGTCCCTTCCACTATGCTCTTGCAAAACAGTCCAGCTGTTTTGATAATTAAATTCACCACGATTGTCTGGGAATGCATCAATAGCTTCCTTACTTTCCTCAGCAGTATATAGAGGGTCAAGTGAAAAGCCTTCTCCTGTGTTCCAAATAACGTTATCAAAATCTTTCCCCTTTAACTCCTTAAGCACTTGTGATTTCCAGTCCTCTTTTACAGAAGTTTTGAAATCAAGAAATTTTTCGTTTTTATCCATGTCGTATAATCCTGGCGGTGAAAATACAAGGTAATTCAAAACGACACATTAAAAAATTTAAATACCTCATTAAATCAGTTGGTTATAAATAAGTTTGAAATATCAATGAATGTATTTGTCATAATCGCGGCAAGCTTTTTCTTTTCCAACCGTAATAGTATGTTTATCTTCATCCACAAGAAAACGACCTATGAAAATAAAGATCTTCCTGCTAAGTATCGCCTTAACATTTTGCGCTATTGGTAAAAGTCAAATTACCTTTCCAAGTAATGGTGCTCCGGATAATTCAGAAAGTATTTATGCTTTTACTAACGCGATAATTATCCCAAACAGTGTTGATACTATCAATGGGACTTTGCTTATTAGAGGGAAAGAAATTCTCGGTGTTGGTACGGAAATCATCATCCCAAATGGGGCAATCGTTACAGATGTTGATGGTCAGTATATCTATCCATCTTTTATTGATCCATTCACCAACTACGGTGTTAAAGCTGTGGAAATAAAAAATGCTAAAGACAAGGGGCCTCAGTATGAGTCAAGTAAGAAAGGAGCCTTTGCTTGGAATGAAAGTATCCGTCCGGAAATGCGAGCTTCTGATCTGTTTCAGCGGGACAAAAAATCAGCAGAGAAATGGGTTTCAATAGGTTTCGGAACAGTCGGAACTCACGTGGAGAAAGGCCTGATGAGTGGCACTGGAATCGTGAGTTCACTTTTGGACGACAATGAAAATGAGATAGTTTTATCCTTGAAGTCAAGTGATCATCTATCATTCGATCGTAGTAAAACTAAACAGTCTTACCCCACTTCTCTAATGGGACGTATTGCTCTATTGAGACAAACCTACTATGATGCTGATTGGTATAATAAAAAAGAAAGAGCCGAAAAAAACCTTAGTCTTCAAGCCATTAATGAGAACAAAGAATTAACACAAATATTCAAGTGTCAAAATAAATTTGACATTCTCAGAGCAGACAAAATCGGAGATGAGTTTGGTGTTCAATATGTATTTAAGGGCAATGGAGATGAATACCAAAGAATAGATGAAATTAAGAACACAAATGGTATTATTATTATTCCTCTAAACTTCCCAAAGGCCTATGATGTCAGTGACTATTACAAAAGTGCCGACTTGGATTTGGGAGACATGCAGCATTGGAAAATGGCGCCATTCAATCCAGCAATCATGGAGGACAACAACATCGATTTCGCTTTCACATTGGGTGACATGAAAGAAAGTGAAATGTTTTTGACCAATCTTCGTAAAGCAGTGAAAAATGGATTGTCTCGTGAAAAAGCACTTAAAGCACTAACGGAAACGCCTGCTGAAATTCTTAGCATACAAGACAAGGTCGGGAAATTGGAAGCAGGAAAACTAGCTAGTTTCATTATTTGTTCTGGAGATATTTTCGAGGAAAAAACTAAAATTTCTGAAAATTGGATCCAAGGAAAAAGCCATGTACTTGTTACCAAGAATCCTAATGATGTTAGCGGTACTTATTCTCTCAACATTGATAAAGTTGGCTATGAGTTGATCGTGAAGAAAACAGGGAAAGGGTATGATGCGAAAATTTATACTGAACAAGACACTATCTCAGTAAAATTAAGTCAGATTCAAAAAAGAGTAAATTTAATGATGACGCTTGATGATAAAATGTATCGATTAAGCGGTGGTATAAATCAGAAAAACAATCTATGGAGCGGGACTGGAAATCTGGATGCCAAAGATGTTAGTTGGCATGCCATTCTCAAAGACCGTCAAGATAAAAAGGAAAGTAAAAAAGAATCTGTCGATGTTGCCATTAACATTCCTGATTCGGAATATCCATTGGGAGGATACGGTTGGGATAGTATTCCGGGAACAGAAACCGTTTTATTTCGTAGAGCCAACATTTGGACGAATGAAGCAGAAGGAATTTTATTGGACCATGACTTAATAATTCATGAAGGGAAAATTAAAGCTCTTGGACAAAACCTAAAGGTTGCAGAAATTCTTCCTGGTGTTAAGTTCAGAACTGTGATAGCAAAGGACATGGATCTAACAGCGGGAATAATTGACGAACATTCGCATATAGCCATCGAACGTGGTGTGAATGAAGCTGGTCAAGCATCAAGCGCGGAGGTTCGTATAGGTGATGTCATTAATCCTGATGATGTTAATATATATAGACAACTTGCTGGGGGAGTTACTTCCTCTCAACTACTCCATGGCAGTGCGAATCCAATTGGCGGTCAATCTGCTATCATAAAAATGAGATGGGGTGTTGGACCGGAACAAATGAAGTTTGAAGAAGCGGATGCGTTTATAAAATTTGCCTTGGGTGAAAATGTAAAACAATCGAATTGGGGAAGAGATTTTAACAGTAGGTTTCCTCAAACCAGAATGGGAGTTGAACAGGTTTACTACGATTATTTCACAAGAGCAAAAGCATATGATGACTTGAGAAAAAGCAATATAAGAGTGGCTTCAACATCAAAAAAGAAGAAAAGAAATTCTTCTCCCACAAAGCAAAAGAATAAAGTTGATTTTCGAACCGATTTGGAACTTGAGGCATTGGCGCAAATTCTAAATGAGAAGAGGTTTATCACATGCCACTCGTATGTTCAATCTGAAATAAATATGCTAATGAATGTTGCTGATTCAATGGGATTCCGTGTGAATACTTTCACCCATATCCTAGAAGGATATAAGATGGCTGACAAACTAAAAGCACACGGTGCTATGGCCTCAACATTCTCTGATTGGTGGGCATACAAGTTTGAGGTGAATGATGCTATACCATACAATGCTGCTTTAATGCATGATCGAGGGATCACGGTTGCCATAAATTCGGATGATGCTGAGATGGGAAGAAGACTTAATCAAGAAGCCGCTAAAGCTGTAAAGTATGGTGGAGTTTCCCAAGAAGAAGCATTGAAAATGGTAACCCTAAACCCTGCCAAAATGCTTCATATCGATGAGTATGTTGGTAGCATTAAAGTAGGCAAGCACGCAGACATTGTTCTGTGGACGGGCAACCCTCTTTCAGTATATAGTATAGTAGAACAAACTTATGTGGATGGAATTATGTACTTCAATGCTGAAAGAGATCTGGAACTAAGAGAAAAAATAAAAATTCAACGGGCGGCTATAATAAAAGAAATGGTGGCGTCAAAAGACAAGGGTGAATCTACCCAGAAAGTTAAGAAGAAAGAGGAGAAGCACTATCACTGCGATGATTTTGATATTGAATAGAGAGTTGATTGGAGAGTGACACTTGGACTACGCTATGTGGTCATTAGCTAAGTGAAAAGGAGCAGGTGATGGAGACAAATTGGGAGTAAAAAAAATAGAATTATGAAAGTTTGGACAAGAGTATTATTTGTGATTGCGGCTATTCTAGTTGGTCAGATAAAAATGTACTCTCAAATACCATTGGTTGCTGAGGAGCAAAAAAAATCAACCTTGATAGTTGGTGCTATAATACATATTGGTGATGGCACAAAACTGATAGATGGGGCTGTAGGATTTATTGATGGTGAAATAACGTTTATCGGCAGTGATCAACAAGTTAAGAGGAATGAATATGATATCATTATCGATGCACCAGGCAAGCATGTTTATCCTTCTTTCATTGCCCCAAATTCAACATTAGGAATTGCCGAGATTGGTGCGGTGAGAGCGACTAGAGATTTTAGAGAAACGGGCACTTTCAATCCGCATGTCCGTTCCATTGTTGCTTATAACTCGGAATCCAGAATCACACCAACGGTGAGAAGTAACGGTGTTCTTATGGGGCAAATAACACCTCGGGGCGGACGTATTTCTGGTCAATCATCAATAGTACAATTTGATGCTTGGGATTGGGAAGAAGCCATTGTGAAGGAAGATGATGGGTTTCACCTCAACTGGCCTCGTACGCAAAAGTGGGACAGAAAAACGCGCAAGATGGATGACAATAAAGATTATCAAAAAGAGATTGATGCGTTGGATGAATTTTTAAAGAAAGCAAAGGGATATGCAACCCAAGCACCACAGGCAGAAATGAATTTGAGGTATGAAGCCTTGAAAAATATCTTTCTGAGTAACAAAACCATATACGCACATGCTTGGGACACTAGACAAATTCTCGATGCCATAGCCTTTTTGGAAAAACGTGAACTTAAAAACATCGTGCTAGTTGGTGCTTATGATGCCTGGAGAGTGAGTGATATTATCGCTGATAAAAAGATACCGGTTATGATCAGTCGAGTGCATAGCCTTCCAGACAGAAAAGATGAAGATATTGATCTGCCATTTAAGATGGCCAAAAAATTACAAGATGCAGGCATTTTATTTTGTCTTGAAAACGAAGGTGGCATGTCAGAAATGAACTCAAGGAACATTCCATTTCTTGCAGGCACTTGTGTTGCGTATGGTCTAAGTGAAGAGGAAGCGATTGCATCTATTTCTTTGAACGCTGCAAAAATTCTTGGAATTGATGATAGATATGGTTCATTAACAGTCGGGAAATCCGCAACACTTTTCATTTCCACTGGTGACGCCTTGGACATGATAAGCAACAACGTAGAAAGAGCATTTATTGACGGTAGAGATATTGATCTCAATAACCCTCAGAAGATGTTGTATGAGAAGTTTAGTAAGAGAGTGACTCAGTAGGTCAGGAGTGTAAAGTGTAATAAAGTATTCTTAAACCTTTAACTCATTTTTTATTATCGCATTAAAGTATTTCTGCATTATCGCATTTTTCATACATGCAGTTGTTGGAAGTCAGGGGTCAGGAGT
>JBLIMR010000073.1:0-10179 GCA_047638815.1 Gammaproteobacteria bacterium | reverse complement strand
CATTCAATAAAACAAAAATGAAATAGATCCAAGCTGAACGTGCTTGATTATCAAAAAAAAAGCCGATTCACAAATTGAATCGGCTTTAAATTTCTAAAGATAAATTCCTATTTCATACTAGGAAGTACTTGCCCCATTGGCATTACAGGGGCTTCTTTTCTCACTTGAATCTTAGGTGATTTCATAAGATCTAATTCTTCAATGATGTGCTTCGCACCGTAGTATTTATCGATTACAAATAAAACGTATCTGATATCAACTGAAATCGTTCTTTGTAATTCTGGTTCAAAAGCAATATCTCCACTCATCGCTTCCCAGTTACCATCAAAAGCCAAACCGATAAGCTCGCCTTTACCATTGATAACAGGGCTTCCAGAGTTTCCACCGGTAATATCATTGTTAGATAAAAAACAAACAACCAATTCCCCATCTTCGTTGGCATATGGGCCGAAGTCTTTAGCCTCTATCAATTCCTTCAATCGAGATGGCACCATAAACTCAGTTTCATTTGGATCTTCTTTTTCTAAAATTCCTCTTGTCGTTGTTTCATAGTCAAATAACATTCCATCCGCTGGGATATAATCATCAACGATTCCGTATGACAATCTCATCGTTGAGTTCGCATTTGGATAGTAATTTTTTGAAGGTTTCATTTCTCTTAACCCAGCAACAAACAATCTGTATGCCTTGTCTATATTATCATAAGCAACACCTGTAACTGGATTTAATTCATTGGTGTACATATCAATGTATTGAGATATTCCATTAAAGAAAGGATCTTTCTGAAGTACCTTCAAACTTGGTGAGGCCAAAAAGGCGTCTAATTTTTGTTCTGAAGCAAAGATTGATTTCTTATACATCTTATCTACATTTGACTCCCAATTTCCACCTTTTGAAGCTTTCCTTAAGAATTCCGTATGAAATTCTGGGTCTATATTCTCATAAAACATTTGTAGCATTCTGATCGTTAGTTTTCTATCAGTAGGCTGATTATAGTCAGCAAAATGCTTTTTCGCTCTTGCTCTTATCTGTCCAACAGCTCCATCAATAGACTCTTTATCTTCCATCTCCAAAGCAGCTTCCAAGGAAGTCATATTTCGTCTATTCCATGCAAATGCCATGATTTCTGAACCGAATGCACACTCATTAACATATCGCATTACCTTGGCATATTTGTCCAAGGATTTGTAATTTTCACTCAACAACCCCAAGACCTCAGAATATTTGGCTTTTCTTTTAGGATCTGAGTTTAACCATGAATTAAACTCTGTTTCTAAAGCCAATTTCTTATCATATACCTTAAGTTTTTTTAAGCCCTGCGATTGTCCTATGTAGTACTTCCAGTAATTACTGATATTAGCATGTTTTGCCGCATACTTAATTCGTACTTCAGGACTAGCATTCATATCTTCCTTCATGATTCTAAGCTTTTCTGCTCTTACTTCAATCGATGCTGGTTGCTCAATTTCCACGGCTTGTTTTACACCATGCGATGATAAATAACGATCAGTGCTTCCAGGAAAACCTAAGATCATTGCAAAATCGTTTTCCTTAACTCCGTCAAGAGAAACAGGTAAGTGATGTTTCGGATGATAAGGCTTGTTATCCATGGAATAATCCGCTGGCATTCCGTTAACATCAGTGTAAACTCTTAACAAAGAGAAATCACCAGTATGACGAGGCCACATCCAGTTATCCGTGTCACCACCAAATTTTCCAATAGACTCTGGTGGAGCACCTACTATTCGAACATCTCTATATGTAGTATAGAGCATTGCATAAAATTCATTTCCTTCGAAAAATGATTTCACATCAACATCATACTTACCATCTTCACTTAGCTCTTTCTCAATCGTCTGAATTGCACCACTAATGGCTCCCGATCTATCTTGTTGTGACATTCCGTCATTTAGCAGAGCGTTAACTCTACTACTCACATCTTCTACTCTTTGAAGGTAACTAATAACCATACCCTCAATCGGCAATTCTTCAGCATAAGATTTAGCCATAAATCCGTCCGCCAAATAATTATTCTCAACGCTACTGTGTGATTGGATCGCACCATATGCACAGTGGTGGTTAGTCAATGTCAAACCATTTTTGGAGATCATTTCCGCAGTACACATTCCATAGTTAAGTCTCGCGATTGCATCTTTAACTGATGAGTTATTTATACTATAAATATCTTCAGCGCTTAATTTTAGTCCCAAGCTTTCCATTTCGGACATGTTGAGCTTCTTTATCATGTTCAACATCCACATTCCTTCATGAGCTGAGGCAACACCAATATTCATGGCCACAATCAGCACTAGGGTAATTAACTTTTTCATATTACTTTGTATTTGTATTAATAATTCTCTTTATTTTCCTCTTCCTGGCTTCCAATTGATTTCGTCTATCATAGCGTCAAAGTCATCAAACAATTTCACCAATTCTTCCGGAACTTCATATCTAGCCTTGATCCTCTTCTTATTATTGGGTTTGTTAAGCACAACAATCTTAGATGGTAAATCCATCAAATTCTCGTTATCGTAATTATCTTCAAATTGATAGAAATACATATCCGCTAGTTGCTTTTCGAGATTTATTAAATCCTCCTCTGGCAACTGCGTATAGTACATCCCCATCATCTCTACAAAATTTATGCCTTCATATGAAGTGAAACCGCTATCGAAGATTCTAAGCTTATAAATTGGGCAACGCCCGAAGCATGCTGTTCTTTCATAACTCATGAATAATGAATCGCCTTCTTCTTTCTCGGTTACATGCGTGAAGCCAGCATCTGGGACAACAATATCTTCGTTAACCTCAACTACAACTTCATCCTTTGTGTCTTCTTTGGCCTTTTTCCATTGCTCTTTTCTAGCCTTCCTATCTTCCAAAAGTTGAGCCCGATCTTCATTAAACTTCTTGATATTCTTACAAGAAGGCATCGCACCCATTATTAATACGATTACTAAAAAGGAAATTATTTTCGGACCTGGTACCTTCATTATCGTTTTCTTGATTTCGCGGCCTTTTGTTGCTTGGCAGCATCCTCCAGTCTTTGCTGAAATTTAGACTTCTTAACGGGCTTTTTCTTGTTTGTTTCTATCTTGGCACGAATCTTTTTCTCGTCAATAAAGTATTTCTTGATGACAAACATCTGTAACATCGAGATTACGTTTGCTAGCAAGTAGTAGTAACTCAAACCAGATGGGTAACTATTGAAGAAAAACAACATCATGAATGGGAAGATATACATCATCACTTTCATGTTTGGCATTCCAGGTTGAGCATCAGGCATTTGACTACTGTTCATTCTCGTGTACAATATTGTTGAAGCAGCCATCAATAACGTAAACAATGAAATATGATTTCCATAATAAGCAGAGATCACTGGAATGTTACCAGCCCACTCAAAAATTGAGTCAAACGAACTCAAATCATTAGCCCAGAGGAAAGACTGTTGTCTTAACTCTATGCTTGATGGGAAGAAGTTAAACATCGCATACAATACCGGCATTTGGATCAGCATGGGGACACACCCGGCCATGGGATTCACCCCTGACTGCCTATACAAGCCCATAGTAGCTTGTTGTTTTTTCACCGCATCATCCTTGAATTTTTCCGTCAATTCGGCAATGTCCGGTTTAAGGACTTTCATCTTCGCACTACTGAGGTAATTCTTGTAAGTCAATGGGTAAAGCAGCATTTTGATAAATACCGTCAATAATAAAATGATGATCCCATAAGAATCGATAAATTTACTTAAGAAATTGAAAACTGGGATAACCAACCATTTGTTCATCCAACCAAAAATACCCCAACCTGTATCAACGATACGACCCATTCCATTGTCATAGTCACTTAAGATCTGATATTGATTTGGTCCAAAATAATACTTGATATTCCCCAATGGATCTCTACTGTCAGACAAGGCAAATGTCAACTCAGTCTTATATTCCTTTGTCAAAGCGGTATCCTCAAGAATCTTGATTGCCATTGTTGATTGGTTGCTCTCGAAAGGCACTTCAGGTATTGCCACCGCTGAGAAGAAATACTGTTTCATCGCAACCCACTCAAGATCAGCCTCCACTTGTATTTCTTCATCTGAACTCTCTGACAGGTAATCTCTTTCCTCATCTACATACTTGTAGAAAATGCTACTCTTTTGTTTTTCAAAAGTCTTACTCTTCTCATTAGTCAATCCAATAAGGTTCCACTTATATATCAGATCATTTCTTCTCAAATCGATTTCGTCTTCGAGATTATGGACTTCTATGCTGAAGTCTACTTCATAATCACCGCCTTCCATGGCATACGTGTATTCGATATATTTATCGGGATCATCAGAATTCAATCTTAGCTTAAGAGATTTATTGTTCCCTTCAGTTACTGAAAAACCACCCCCTTGAGCATCAAACTTGTATTTCTCAGTATCCAAGTATCCGCTATTTCCGAACGGAAGAAGAAAAGACATTTCAGATCTTTCATCCATTAAAACCAAAGGAGTACCGGTCCAAGTATTGTATTCTTTCAGAACCACTTTTTCAATGCGTCCTCCCACAGGATTTATATAAGCCGTTACTTTGTCGTTTTCAATTACGATAGGTTCAAGCTCTTCTCCATTGGCAACAGCACCGTAAAAAACACCATGTTCTTTACTCAAATTTTCTTGTTTAATCTTCAAACGAATAGAATCTTCTTGCGTCAACAGTTGATTGTTTTCAATTGCATTTATTCGCTCATTCTCAGCGATTTGATCACCATCATTTTTACTGATTGCTGAAGTGAATTCATCCACTTGCTCAGTCCTGTTTTGTTCTTTTTCTGCTGATGGTTCTGGTCGCATAAACTGCGTCCAGATAATTAAAACGGCACCTATTAAAAGTAGTCCGGTAAATGATTTTTTATCCATTCTAATGTTTCAAATTACCCATGAAAAAATTTAGCCTATTGAATATAGAAAATTGCTTCAATTCCTGACCTATTTTTGGGTGCGCAAAGATAAAGTTATTATGTGTTTTGCCAAAAGATATCCGTAAAGTATAGTCTCTTGTTGACAAGTAGGATTTCGTCAGTGTGTTAAGGCAATGTACACCTCAATCTAGTGAGTCTAGTATGATCAAACAAAAGATATTGATTTAACGCAAAACTTCAGGCATTGAATAAATACGATTTATCTATTGACTAGAAATTCTCTCTATCAACAAACAAAGCAGTTTAGGGCAGATATTTAGCATCTAACCTAGTATACTTCATTCAGCTGTTCTCTTGACTTCTCTGTTTTTTTTTTAGCCAAAGCAGCATTAACGAAACTTACGAATAAAGGGTGTGGCGCGGCAACAGTACTTTTATATTCAGGATGAAACTGAACACCAACAAACCAAGGATGACCTTGAAGTTCAACTATTTCCACTAGGCCTGAACTAGGATTGTATCCTGTTGCTTTCAACCCTTTGTCTTCCATTAGTGCTAGAAAATCATTGTTAAACTCATAACGATGACGATGTCTTTCAGAAATACGTTTTTGACCATAGGCTTGATGCGCAAGGCTGTCCTCGTTCAAATCACAATCATAGGCACCTAATCTCATGGTTCCACCTTTATATTCAATGGATTTCTGATGCTCCATAATATCAATGATTGGATATTTAGTATCCTCTTCCATTTCAGTTGAATGAGCATTTTCAAGATCCATTACATTTCTTGCAAATTCAATGATTGCACATTGCATACCCAAACATATCCCGAGAAATGGAATGTTATTCTCTCTTGCAAATCGAACGGCTTCTATCTTACCTTCTATACCTCTATCCCCGAATCCAGGGGCCACAAGCAGCCCATCCAGATTCTTTATCACATCCTTTGCATTGATCTTAGTAATACTTTCAGAGTGAATCCATTCGATATTTACCTTGATGTAATTCTTTGTACCACTATGATTGAAGGCTTCAATAATTGACTTATACGAATCCTTAAGCTCTATGTACTTCCCGATAAGACCAATATTAACCTCAAACTTCGGATTTTCCATTCTATCGAGAAACTGGTTCCAACCTTTAAGTAGGTTCTCTTCATTGATTGATTTCAATCCCAAATTCTCTAGAACCACCATATCCAACTTCTCATGATACATCATCTGTGGAACTTTGTAAATCGTATCTGCATCCAACGATTCAATAACAGCGTTTAATGATACGTTACAAAAACGAGCAATCTTTTGACGGATCTCCGTAGTCATAGGATGTTCCGTTCGGCAAACCAATATATCTGGCTGAACTCCTTGTTCGAGTAATGCTTTTACTGAATGTTGAGTAGGCTTTGTTTTAAGTTCTCCTGCTGCAGCCAAATATGGCACGAGGGTTAAATGAATCACCAAGCAATCTTTACCCATTTCCCATTTCAGCTGACGCACAGTTTCTATGTATGGCAAAGATTCAATGTCACCAACAGTTCCCCCTATTTCCGTTATTACAATATCATAATCCCCCTTTTCCCCCAGGTTCTTGACATTAAGTTTTATCTCATTGGTAATATGTGGAATAATCTGAACGGTCTTCCCAAGATAATCTCCTCTACGTTCCTTCTCAATCACATTTTGGTATATTCTACCGGTTGTAATATTATTGGCTTGAGAGGTAGGTGTATTTAAGAATCTTTCATAGTGACCTAGATCCAAATCTGTCTCCGCACCGTCTTCCGTTACATAGCATTCACCATGCTCATATGGATTTAGTGTACCGGGATCAATATTGATATAAGGATCTAATTTTTGAATAGTACATCGAAAACCTCTCTCTTGAAGAAGCTTGGCTAATGAGGCGGCAATGATCCCTTTTCCCAAGGAGCTTGTTACACCGCCAGTTACAAAAATATATTTAGTTGATTTTCCCATAGTCTTCAGTTATGCTATGGGGAACGAAGTTAGTCGAAATAAATCAATTGTCCTAAACAAAAAAAGCACCCGAAATTGGGTGCTTTTTAAATTAATATTTTGCTTTTACTAGAAAGTCCAGCTAATACCTAAGGCTGGTAAAAGTGGTAGTTGATATACTTTTTCGTTTACCAATCGATCCACGAAAAAGATATTCTCTCTGTCCGTAAGATTCGTTACACTTAAGTTTACTTCAACAATATTTGTATCACTAAATCTGAAGAATTTTTTCACATTGGCATCAACTCTACCGTAGTCAGATAATCTTCCTTGGTTCAATCCTGCTAACTCTACACCCACTTCTGTAGGGTTCTCTGTCCAAAACTCCGAATCAGCACCTTCTGTAAACAAAAGCTCTTGATAGAATCCCTGCGTTTGAGTAAACGGCAGACCACTACCCAAGTTCCACCTGATACTTACTTCCCAATCCTTCTTCTCACCCAAGATTTGACTGGCAACAAAATTCACATTGTGCCTTCTATCAAACACAGGATCGTATTCCTGAACACCATCCCATCTATCTGAATCAGCTAATGAATACACCAACCAAACGTTTCTTCTACCATTGTCATACTTTATAACGAAATCAACACCCTTAGCAATTCCAGTCTCGACAATAAATTCTTTTTTAAACACATCAGCAACATCTGCGTTCTGAGAATTGTCATCAAACAATCTGTTTCTATTTGTATTACTAAGTTGAGTGAAATCTTTTATGTAACCCTCAACATTAAGGTTAATCTTATCAGTGATATCCACTTCCGTACCAACAATATAGTGAATTGCTTTCTGCAATTTATGTTTCAACTCTCTTACTTCACCATCTTGCTCCAAGAAGGTGTCTTGTAGATTATCACTACCGGATAGGAAACCATAGAATAAGTTTACTACATCTCTATCCGAACTAGCTGAAATTAAATTTTGAGAGTAAATTCCTGCAGCACCTTTTAGCCTCAGGTTCTCTGTAACATTGAACTTGGCTCCTAATCTCGGCTCTAGAGAAAAGTTGTTTAACGAAGCATAAAAATGCCCTCTTAAACTTGGTTCGATAACCAATCTATTGGCTTTTATCTTTGAAGAGATATATCCCCCTATCTCAGTCGTATTTTCTGTTTGATCCAATTGAACTCCTAAAGAGTTAAAGAAGTTAAACTTTGTTTGGAAACCAAGCATCTCTAATCCATATTTAATTTCATCATCTCCAAGGAAATATTTAAAATCAAGACCAAAATTAAATCCACCGATCTCACTAGTTCTAGGATCCAGGTTTTGCTCGTCCAATTGAATTTTATAGTTTGAAAAAGCCGCATTTCCAGAAATCAGGGTTGGCGTCTTTCCTGGTATGAGAACAAAATTAGTTCCTACACCATAACTATCCCATCTCAAATCTTGCAAAACACTATAGTTTACTTGATCGGAAAAATTGTATCCAAAGAAATTAACTTTTGAACCAGTAGCACCATTTATGGAGATTTTACCATACAAATCTGTAAACTTAAATGGTAATCCCTCTCCATCATTTACATTCTCATAAAAAACTTTTGAAGACTCATCCAAGTAGGATGTTTTTCCCGAAAAAACGAAACTTGAAGATCCACTACCCCGCACTTGCTTCTTTATCGGCCCCTCTAACAATAATTTAGAACCAAAAGTATTGGCAGACAATTTCCCTCCAAAGCGAGTTTTATTACCATCCTTAGTGGTAATGTCCATAATAGAAGAGATTCTTCCACCATATTCAGCACCAAATCCACCAGTGTATACGTCAGCATTTCTTAATATATCTGTATCGAATACAGAGAATAAACCAATCGAGTGAAAGGGATTATAAACGATCATTCCGTCTAACAACACTTTGTTTTGAATAGGAGTACCTCCCCTAATATACAACTGCCCACCCTGATCACCAGTGAAAACAACTCCAGGTAAAACCTGAAGGTATTGCGCTAAATCTGCATCTCCACCAATACTTGGCAAGGCCTTTATTTGCTTAGGGGTCACCTTTTCAACAGACATTCTCACCTGAGTAGTAGCAACCTTTTTCGTTGCATTAATATTAACCACTCCCAATTGTGTTGTTGCCGCTTTAAGAAATAAGTTCTGATTTAGTACTTGCCCACCAGACAACATAATTGGTGAAGCCAAACTATCATAATTCATTGCGGTAACTGACAAAACGTATTTACCTGGAGGCACTTGAGAAATTTGATAAAATCCATTCACATCTGAACTTGCACCCAAAGTAGTCCCTTGAAGACCCACTGTGGTGAAAATTACAGGTTCTCCATTCTTTTCATCATAAAGGAAACCTCTAACGGTTCCAGTTTTTTGTCCAAAAACAAATGAAGAGCAAATTAAAGATAGAAGTAATAAGGTTCCTTTTATTCTCATGTTGATTTATTAATAGTCGGCAAAGATAGAAATTGACTTCAATCCTCAGCAAAATAATAGGACGCTAAATTACATATATTGGATTCGTTTAAATGTTAAAATTGAGCAATGGTCATTTTTAAATATCAACGGTAATCTAAAGAATGGAGAGTGATGATTGCTGATTTTTGATTCTTGAAGTGATTTTTAGTTGTTGGATCCCTAATTTGGATTGAAAGCGCAGCATAGTAAAGAATTGATCGATGCCATTACCCTAGAGTCATTCAGAGTACAATGGAATGAAGCGAAGAATCTCCTGTTAATTATTGGTTATATGATTAAAGGGCCCAATCCCGCTTGCTGAGACGAGGTTCTTCGGTCGCATCTCCCTCATAATGATGAGTTTCATAGGATGATTCTGATATGACAACTACGCCCCAACGCTACCCTTTCATCCCTATTGGGAGCCTTCCCGTTGGAGCTCTTCCTCTATCCTAACATTAACACTGACGGCTGGACACGGACTATTAGCAGTGACCCCTGATTACTGACCCCTTGATACTGACCACTAAAAACTGTTTACTGATTACTGACCACTAAAAACTGATTACTGATTACTGACCACTAAAAACTGCTTACTGGATACTGATTACTGGATACTGATTACTGACCACTAAAAACTGCTTACTGGATACTGATTACTGGATACTGATTACTGACCACTAAAAACTGATTACTGACCACTGATTACTGACCACTAGAAACTGATTACTGGATACTGATTACTGACCACTAAAAACTGCTTACTGGATACTGATTACTGGATACTGATTACTGACCACTAAAAACTGATTACTGACCACTGATTACTGACCACTAGAAACTGATTA
>JBLIMR010000072.1:0-10290 GCA_047638815.1 Gammaproteobacteria bacterium | reverse complement strand
ATTTCCGAAACACAGTTATAGTTGTATCTCACGATAGACACTTCTTGGATACTGTTTGTACGAACATTGCAGATATCGACTTTAGTAAGATAAACATCTACACAGGAAACTATACATTCTGGTATGAGACAAGTCAACTGGCTTTACGTCAAAAACAAAATGCGAATAAGAAAGCAGAGGATAAGGTAAAGGAATTGCAGACCTTCATTGCAAGGTTCTCAGCAAATGCTTCCAAGTCGAAGCAAGCAACAAGTAGACAAAAACGTTTGGATAAAATTAATATTGAGGATATCAAACCTTCATCAAGAAGGTATCCTGCAATTATTTTTAACCAAGAAAGAGAAGCTGGAAACCAAATTCTGAATGCTGAAGGACTTTCGAAAAAATTCAATGGCGAATACCTTTTCAAAAACGTAGATTTGAATTTGAGGAATGGTGATAAAGTGGCTTTCTTGGGTGACAGTATGGCCATCAGCATGTTCTTTGATGTATTGATGGGAGAGCAAAAAGCAGATGAAGGACATTTCAAATTTGGAGACACAATAACCACAGCTTACTTGCCTTTGAATAACGAGCCTTTTTTCAACACAAATTTGAATCTGATTGATTGGTTGCGTCAATATAGTGTAAACAAGGATGAGGTATACGTCCGTGGATTCTTAGGCAAAATGTTGTTTACTGGTGAGGAATCTTTCAAGAGCGCAAGTGTTCTTTCTGGGGGAGAAAAAGTAAGATGTATGACATCAAAGATGATGCTCGCTCAAGGAAATTTATTGATCTTGGATGAACCTACCAATCACCTCGATTTGGAATCGATTACAGCGTTCAATAATGGATTGAAAGCATTTCCAGGAACAGTATTGTTTACGTCTCATGATCATGAGTTTACCAATACGGTGGCTAATAGAATTATTGAATTGAAACCAGAATCTTATCAGGATAAGGAGATGACCTATGATGAGTTTTTGGAGAAGAAGAAAATGCAGTTGGTGCAAAGCTAGATTGGCTAAAGCCCAATAAATTCTTCGTTAGCTATTTGAAAATAAGCTTCACAATCTAGCTTTATACTCTCTTTATCTTCAGGTGTTGCTCCAGATGAAGTACGTTCTACTTTCCGATCTTGCATGTAGGAATATTGACCTTGTTCATTCAACATTCCTATGCCATAATGAAAAACATAAGGCGCAAAAGATTTGAGATTTGGTTCCATTAGATTTTTCGTCCAGTGAAAGGTTTTACTATCCATATCCAATCCAGTCATAAGCGTTCCTAATAAATCAATCTGCGAGCCTAAAGTATTATTCTCCATTCCTATCAAAGAATCATTTAATGCAGGGCCGTAAAACAGTAAAGGTATTTTATGATCACCTGGGGCGTTTTTTCCATGATGCCCGATCGGAGTTTTATGACTATGATCTGCAACAACTACGAAGAGTGTATTGTCGTACCAATCTTCTTTTTTGACAGACTCCATAAATTCTTTCATACATGCATCTGCATATTTTGCCGACTTTAAATAATCTTCATGTTCACCAGTATAATCGAGGCTCATTTCTCTTGGTATATCATATGGAGAATGTGTGCTCACAGTAAATATTGCAGAGAAAAAAGGCGGGGTCATCTTATTGAGATCTTCGGAAAAAACCTTGTACATATATTCATCATGAATACCCAATCTGCCAGCTGGAATTTCAGGGAGATCTTTTTGCTCTTTTAATAGGTCAAATTGCTGATTTATAAGATATGCCTTTATGTTGCCATAGCTCATTTGACCACCAAAATGAAAAGATGAATTATAATTTCTCTTCTTTTTTAACTCTAAACCCAATGAGCTAACCTTTCTTGATTTATCGGACTGATTAATGACAGATCCGTGCGGGAATACTGGACTGGCACTTAGTAGAGCACAGATGCCCTGATCGGAGGTCCAGCCATTGGAATAGAAGTTTGTAAAAAGATATCCCTCATCGCTAATTTCATCAAAGAAAGGAGTGATTCCTTTCATGCCTCCTAATCCTTCGATAAGATCCGCAGACCAACTCTCCATGATGAGCATGACAATGTTTGCATTTTCCTTGTCAAGCAATTTAGTATATGATTGACTTGGAGTAGGGATTAATTTGTTCAATCGATTTTTAGCTTCTTCATCAGACATGAACTGATATGGATTCTCTGTAAGATTGAGTTTGTTTTCTCTTATGCTATGAATCAAATTCCAATCGGAATTTATTGCCACATCATTTAGTATAACGTGACTGGAGTAATTGGCATCGCTAATGTTTATTGGGATGGGCTGAACACCACCTCTAAGAAAATATAACATGGGTAAAAGCATCAGTGTCAAACCAATTATTTGATGAGATGTTTTAAAAGGTTTTTGGAAAAACGATTTATGAATAAAATACTTTTTTAGCAACCAGAGAAAGAACAAGATCTGAAAAGAACTAATAACAAGAAAGAGTAAAATGTGATAGGAGCTAGCGGTACCAAGAACCTCACTAGGATCAAGCATATGGCTGAGCGCTTTGGCATTCAACTTAGCGCCCCATTCGCTGTAGAGTCCAGCTTCACCAGCATTAATAAAAGCAGAGATGACCAAGAGGACTAGATTAAATCCAAGAAATAATTTCTCACCGGACCAGGATTTTTTCAGGACAATTGAAAGGAGTTTGTGAAATAAAAATAAAACAATGAATGATATACCAAAATATGAAATTGTAGACATATCCAATCTGAGGCCAGCATATAGACTCTCGAAAACCTCTCCGCCTGCAAAATCTTGCCACTGATCTCTATATAATGCAAGAAAAATAATTCTATTTCCAGTAAAAAATAAAACCCAGAAAAGGTAGAATTTAGTGAGAAGTGCGAGGACGTTTTTTATCATTGCTTTTATCGTGCAGCGATAACTGAAATTTCAATATTTACATTTTTGGGTAGCGTTTTTACAGCCACCGTTTCCCTAGCCGGGAAGTCAGAATCGAAATATTCACCATAGACTTCATTGATTCTTGAAAAAAGACCCATATCCAGAATGAAAATACTTGTTTTAATAATGTTAGACATCTCCATTTCAGCTGCAGATAAAGTGCTTTTGATGTTTTCCATGACCTGCTTGGTCTCAACTTCTATCTCCCCAGAAACAAGTTCGTTAGTCTTGGGATCAATGGCAATCTGACCAGACATATATAGCATGTCACCATTCATGACTGCCTGACTATATGGTCCAATCGGTTCAGGTGCGTTTTTGGTATAGATAACTTTTTTCATATCAAAAGATTGAAGTACAAAGATAATCAAAGCTTCAGGATACTTTGGTTTGGATTTGGGAACGCTTAACAAAAAATAAAATAAAAGTTCTAACTGATTTCCCTATTTTTTGCTGGTCGATTTTATACATTCGTAACCATGGTTGCTGAAGACAAAAAGCTAATAAATGTTGCCATTGATGGTCATTCTTCATGTGGTAAGAGCACTTTGGCTAAAAATTTGGCTGAAGAACTAGGCTATGTATACATTGATACAGGTGCCATGTTTCGGGCAGTAAGTCTTTTTGCCTTGGAAAACGAACTTGTTCATGATGGTATTGTAGATGTGGAGAGATTAGTAAGGGTTCTTCCCTTGGTCAATATCGATTTTCAAGACATCAATGGATCTTTAGAAATTTTACTTAACGATAAACCTGTTGGGAAAGAAATAAGGTCTATGAGGGTGTCCAATATAGTAAGTCCTGTTAGTACCATTAAGGAAGTGCGAGACAAATTGTTGAACATTCAACAAGAATTGGGAAAGAATAAAGGAGTAATCATGGATGGTCGTGATATTGGTACCGTAGTTTTTCCTGATGCAGAGTTAAAAGTGTTTTTGACAGCAAGTGCGGAAGTGCGAGCCAAAAGAAGAACCCTAGAACTTGAAAATAGAGGGTTGAGCACCCCATATAAGGTTGTTTTTGATAATCTTAGGGAACGAGATTACATTGACTCAAATAGAGATATAGCTCCCTTGAAAATGGCTGATGATGCCGTGATGATAGATAATTCTGAAATGTCATTAGAGGAAAGTCTAGCCATGGTCCGAGACAAAATAAAAGAGGTTCTTCAACCTTAGAATTCCGTAAATATTACTGTATTTTCGCGAAAATTATGCACGGAATAGAACCATATTACAATTGGCGACATCATTATGTAGCTAGTGAAGATGACCGGTCCCCTTTTTTTGAAAGAGAATATTCGGAGATAAGTTATACCCATGCTATATACAATTACGTCATTCATCCGCAATGGGATGACATAGGTTCTCCAACTTTATTTTTAAAGATATTATTTGCCGATTATGATTCCAAGACTGCCATAATAGAGTTCATTGGAGAATGGAATGATGCCATTAACAATGACATCATGATCCTGAAAAGAGAGATAATAGAGTTGTTGTTCCAGGAAGGAATTACCAAGTACATATTGATAGGAGAGAACGTGCTTAATTTTCACCATTCGGATGACAGTTATTACGAGGAGTGGTTCGATGAGGTTTGTGGTGAAGATGGCTGGATTGCTTTGTTGGATTTTAGAGAGCACGTCATACAAGAGTTCGAATCCATGGATATTGATTCCTATTTTGTGATGGGAGGCGACTTGGATATTATGGAGTGGAGAACCATGGAGCCTGCTCAATTGATTTTGAAGGTGGAGTCATATGTTCAAAAGAGATTGGGGGTATTTTAATCAATTATTGTTCGCTTTTAATTTTCAATGATCGGACGGTTAATTCCTCTCTCAAGAAGGGACCAATGGGTGTGTCGAGAAACAAAGGCCACCCAATTTAAATTAAAAATCAAAAGGTAATACAACAACCATAGGCTGTTTTAATGAATAATATTAAAAACACACCCAACCCCTTTAAAGAGGGGAGAAAATATGCTTCGCCACGTTATGGGTTGCTGAGTATTGGAGAAGTATAACCCATCATATCAGTCACCAAAACTCCTGCCTTTCTATGGGAGGCTGGGTGCGTTTTTATATTGCCAACACAAGCAATGCCAACAAACATGGCCCGTAAATAAACCCTAACTTCGCCACTGTTAAAAATTCGTAACTAACCCCATGCCAATATATCAACTTGTAGATCAATTAGTATTTCCAGATCCCAATCAGGCCAATGAAGATGGATTGTTGGCGGTAGGTGGAGATTTATCTGAAGATAGATTAGTGAAGGCCTATAAAAGTGGTGTTTTTCCTTGGTTTAGTGAAGGAGAGCAGATTCTGTGGTGGTCTCCTAATCCTAGGTTTGTATTGTTCCCGAGAGAGCTCAAAGTAGCAAAAACCTTGAAAAAGGAAATACGAAAGAAGAACTTCAGAATTACTTTTAATGAAGCTTTTGATGAGGTGATTGAGTACTGTGCAAATGTTAAACGTAAGGACCAACAAGGTACATGGATTACTGAAGAAATGAAAACGGCTTATTCAAACCTACATAAAAAGGGGGTCGCTATTTCGGTAGAAGCTTGGCAAGGAAAGGAACTCGTTGGTGGATTGTACGGTCTAAGACTAGGCCATGTGTACTTCGGAGAATCAATGTTCTCAATCATGAGCAATGCATCTAAGGTCGCTTTTGTCGCGCTTATGAAGAAACTTCAAGAAGAAAAATGTCAAGTTATCGATTGTCAGGTTTTCACAGAACATCTTCAATCTTTTGGTGCCAGAATGATTCCTAGAGATCAGTATCTGAATTTATTAGATAAAAACATTTAGTCTTTTCGACCAATAAGAAAGTTGTAGAGTATCCTCGTAATCCACATAATATCAATGTGATATCTAGTTTTGTTGATGGCAATCAAATGAATGTCTAAGTCGTGTGTAAGACAGAACTATATGAAATAAGATCCCTACTTTTGTGTTATAAAGGAATCTAAACAAATTATCCATGTCGAAATCGTATTACAAAGAAGAGGATTTGAAGAAATTTGGTAATATCTCCGAATGGCAGCCTAAGTTGGGTGAAAAGTTCTTTGATTATTACGCAGAGGTATTCAAACCTGGCGCTTTGTCAGCGAGAGAAAAGGCATTGATCGCTTTGGCAGTCTCTCATGCTGTAGCTTGTCCATATTGTATTGACTCCTATACAAAAGACAGTCTATCGAAAGGGGCTGACGAGGAACAAATGATGGAGGCTGTTCATGTAGCTGCGGCTATTAAAAGTGGTGCGACTTTGGTTCACGGAGTGCAGATGATGAACAAAGCGGAGGAACTTAGTATGTAATATGGCGGTAGCAACTAAAAAAACAAAATCATTAAAATACAGAGCACATCAGCTATCTCAGGCTAAGGTGCAATTGGAAATATTAGGCGATACTTCTGAAAGTGGTGTTGTCCCTTTTCATGAACGCCTGAAGGATACTGGACTGTTCCCATTGAAGCCTGTTGTGACGGATGTTTTTCAGATTAATGTTGGATATATGTGTAATCAAGTGTGCAAGCACTGTCACGTGGATGCTGGACCCGATAGAAAGGAAATCATGACTACCGATACGATGCAGGAATGTCTCGATGTTCTAAAAACATCTTCCATCAAAACAGTCGACTTGACGGGAGGTGCTCCAGAAATGAATCCTGATTTTCGCTGGTTCGTTGAAGAGATTTCAAAACTGGGAAAACACATTATTGTTCGAAGTAATTTAACGATACTTACGGCCAACAAAAAGTACAATGATCTTCCAGAGTTTTTCAAAAAACACAAAGTGGAGGTCACTTCATCATTGCCTTATTTTGCAGCACGAAGAACAGATGCTCAGAGAGGAGAAGGCGTATTTGAGCAATCAATTAACGGACTGAAAATGTTGAATGCTGTAGGATATGGAAAGAAAGATTCCGGTCTTATTTTGAATCTAGTTCATAATCCTTCTGGAGCTTTTCTACCTGATGATCAATCGGAATTAGAAAAGGTCTTTAAAAACAAATTAAAAGAAGGTTGGGATATAGAATTTAATGAACTGTTTGCGATAACCAATTTACCAGTTTCTCGATTCTTAGAACATCTCGTTGTCAAAGGTCAATATGATGATTACTTGGTGGAATTGGCGAATGCCTATAATCCTGTTGCTGCGGCTGGAGTAATGTGTAGAAATACGATTTCAGTAAGTTGGGATGGATATTTATACGATTGTGATTTCAATCAGATGTTGGAACTTAAAGTACAAGGGAAAGCACAGCACCTGAGAGATTACGATCAAGAAGAATTGGATATAAGAAACATAATAGTCAATCAACATTGCTTTGGATGTACCGCAGGAGCTGGATCAAGCTGCGGAGGGACGGTTGCTTAAAAATTAAATAAAAGATTATGAGTACTTATTTAGAGACAACAAAAGACGTATACAAAGAAGCAGCATTAACTCCTGATGTGGGATTGTGTTGCACAACTACACCAGTTTGGGTACTACCAGAGCTTAATATGCCGCAAATCATGTTAGACATGAACTATGGCTGCGGAAGCACTGTGAATCCGCGTGACCTTGTTAACGAACCGAACATTTTATATGTAGGAGTAGGAGGAGGAATGGAGTTATTACAATTTTCATATTTCTCAAGAAAAAAAGGTGGTGTAATTGGCTTGGATGTTGTCGATGAAATGTTGAAAGCTTGTGAAGATAATTTAGTGATAGCCGAAAAGGAAAACGACTGGTTTAAGAAAGAATTTATTGAAGTAAGGAAGGGTAATGCTCTGGATTTACCAATAGAAGATTCTTCGATCGATGTAGCAGCTCAAAACTGTCTGTTTAATATTTTCACAAAAGAAGATCTTAAAAAAGCTTTGGCTGAAATGTACAGAGTTTTAAAGCCACATGGAAGATTGGTATTGTCTGATCCAGTTACGGAAGATCGCATGCCGGAAAGCTTAATCAATGATGAAACCTTGAGAGCCTTATGCTTGAGTGGAGCACTTTCTCTAAAAGAGTATATCGACATGATTACGGATGCTGGTTTTGGAACTGTAGAAATCAGAGCTAGAAGACCGTACAGAATGTTGGATACGGAGCATTTTGATACGGACAAAAACATCTTTTTGGAAAGTTTGGAAGTATGTGCAATCAAAGATCCTGTGCAAGCAGATGGACCATGTGTATTCACTGGTAGGGCAGCAATATACTTCGGTTCTGAGGAATATTTCGATGATAAAAAAGGACATACACTAATGCAAAACCAGCCATTATCCATTTGTGATAAAACAGCGAATGCTATGACGGCTCTGGGAAGGAAGGATATCTACATTTCGGAGTCTACGTTCTTTTATGATGGTGGTGGTTCTTGTTAGGTCAACAAGTTCTTTTTCATAATAGTTTCTAATCTATAGGGTTAGTACTTCATCATCTTTATATTTGTGTCAAACAACACCTATGCTTTGTGGACAAAAAATACAATGAAAAGCTAAGTTTAATAGCCATGCTCGTTGAACTTAATTCAACGGATGGTGAGGCATCAGAAGAGGAAAATGATTTCATTAATAGATTGGCAGATTTATACAAAATTGAACCTGTAGAACTGTTGCAAATTAAGTCTGGAAAATTCAAGCCAGAATTATCAATTCCGAAGATGGAGTCTGATAGAATACCATTTTTCCAAACCTGTGTTATGGCCATGGGCGTTGATTTGAAAGTCAATGATGAAGAAAAAAAATATTGTTCAGAATTGGGAATGAAAATGGGATTAAGGGAAGAAGTTATAGGAGTTGTAATGGATCTTTTCGAAAAGCATTTTCCAAACCCTGTACCCATAACAGAACTCATGAATGCTTACAATATTGGCAGAAATTAGTAAAATATGGAATCTATAATTTCATTTTTTATTGAGCCATATCAACAGGCTGAAACTTTAGATGTCATTTTAGAAATCATTGCCGTAATACTGGGTGTTACCAGTGTGTTGTATGCCGTGAGAGAAAACATATTGGTTTTTCCAACTGGTATTATCAGCACCGGAATATTCATCTACTTACTCTATAAATATACTTTGTTCGGGGATATGATCGTGAATGGTTACTATACCGTCATGAGTATTTATGGTTGGATACAATGGTCAAAATCAAAGAAGAAAATTGGAATTGAATCGTCATCAGAAAATGAAACTGAAGCTTCATGGACCAACAAACGAGATCGGATAATATCGACTCTCATTTTTACAAGTACAGTTGCTTTTGTGATAGTGGTGTATCTGATGAATGATAGGTTCGATCGTTGGACAGATTATGTAGATACGTTCACCACAGGAATATTTTTTACGGCCATGTGGCTCATGGCGAATAAGAAAATTGAAAGTTGGCACTTTTGGATAATTGCAAATATTATTTCAATCCCGCTATATTTTTACAAAGGATTGGGGTTTACGGGACTACAGTATATTATATTTTTGATATTGGCACTTAACGGATTAAAAGCGTGGAAACAATCTTACAGCAAGAAAAAAATAGTGGGTTAGTGAAAATTGTCCTGTATGGACCAGAATCAACTGGCAAGACCACATTCGCAAAAGCCTTGGCAGCTCATTACAACACGAAATGGGTTCCTGAGTATGCTCGAGAATTTCTTCAAGAAAAATTTGATCGGGGAGAGGGGGAATGTCAAATTCAGGATTTATTGCCGATTGCCAATGGACAAATACAGTCAGAAAATGATTTGGCATTTGAGGCAAACAAAGTACTCTTCTGTGATACGGATTTATTGGTGACCATGGTTTATTCTGAAATCT
The DNA here is from genome assembly GCA_047638815.1 of Gammaproteobacteria bacterium. Taxonomy (GTDB): domain Bacteria; phylum Bacteroidota; class Bacteroidia; order Flavobacteriales_D; family JABDKJ01; genus JAJRRH01. The sequence continues at coordinate 553 of JBLIMR010000072.1, read as the reverse complement.
ATTACGGTGAGGTTGATCCAATTCTTGAAAAAGCTGCACTAGAAAATAACTATAGCCTATATATTCTCACAGGAACTGATGTACCTTGGGTTGCGGATGATCTGCGTGACGCTCCAGATGAAAGAGAGGAGATGTATGAGTTTTTCAGAGGAATACTAATGCACTACGATTTGCCATTTATAACGGTAAAGGGAAATGAGGAAGAGAGAATGAAAAAGGTGGTGCCGATTATCGATGCTATGGTTGCAATGAAAAGCAATTAGTGTGTTCCCAATCTTTTCCACAAATCTTTAATGTTCCCCATTTTTATCATATAGGGAAACAGGACAATAAACTCCAATCTAAAACTGAAGGTTGAAACTCCATTGTTATTACCATAATGAGGTAGTAGAAACATCACTAATAGACAAGCCACAATTCCAATCACTGCGTCAACAACCGCCAGTTGTGGCCCCCAATCTTTTTCCCACCAAAGACCATAAGAAACAACGCCTTTCAGAACGTATAATAGTGTAATTAATAGCCCCAAAAGAGAGAGAGGATTGGATGCTGT
>JBLIMR010000071.1:0-10323 GCA_047638815.1 Gammaproteobacteria bacterium | reverse complement strand
GCCCGAGATCTTCGTTTGGCTGAGTAATCGAACCATCTTCAGATTCCACTTTTGCAAAATAGTTATGGATGCTTTCCATTTTGCTATGATTGCCATATCCGGCATGAAGAGAATTAGTACCGTTCAACTTCCAGTTTACAGCCAGTCTGGGTTCAATCGTGCTTTTTTTGTTGAGCAGGACATTCATGTTATGGACTCCAGTTACAAGCGTGAAGTCCTCATTAATTCTATGTTTCCAGCTAATGAAGTTTCTAATTGTTCCAACCGTTTCGTTGAAATCTGCCACGGTAAATCTGGAAGGGACTACGCCTTGTAGCCTGCTTTGATTGAAGTCGAATCTTGAAAGAGCATATTTGGTCCCGATTTGAAGTTTGCTTTTTGCACTGAGTTTACTTTTAAACGTAAGCGCCCCCCGATAGGTCGAATTCCTTAGTCGACTATCAAAATTTAACGTTCGACTAGTTACTGAATCCCTCAGAAATTCACCATTATTATCGAAAATATCGATGGTTTTCATCTCAAATATTTCATCGTTTATTCCATCACTTGAATAGGAAAGAGAGGTCTTTAGAAAGCTATTTTCAGAAACACTAATGGTGTGATTTAACCCAGAAGTTAGTAAGTAGGAGTCTTTCTTAAAGTCTTCGTTGATGTCGGATTGCATACTGCCATCACCTGGAGTATTCCAAAGTTCTGGTGTGACATCTTCGAAAACAAAATCGCTTTGGCCACCCAATCCGAAGATAGAAAACATACCTGCTTTTTTGGTAGGCAACTGCACTTTGAAAGCGGCATCCTGAAAATTAGGAACCCCGCCAAGGTCAACCAAACCGAGATCTCCAGCTATGGAAGCGGTTGAGTATCGGTAATTGACTAGGTAGGAACCTCCATATCCTTTCTTGATCGGGCCCTCAACCGTAAAATCAGTGCCTAACAAGCCAAAGCCGAACGTAGATTCAAATTTTTCATTGTTACCTGCCCGAAGTTTTATGTCATAGACTCCAGATAAAGCATCGCCATATTCAGGAGAAAATGCGCCAGTATAGAAATCAGAGGTCCCTAGTAGATTATTGTTTAATGCACTAATGGAACCACCTGCTGAGTTTTGATCTGCAAAGTGATTCGGATTGGAAATTTGCACACCTTCCAGTCTCCACTGTATATACTTGGGCGAATTACCCCTTACAATGATATTGTTACCACCATCCTGAGCTGTTGCTACGCCTGCAAAACTTGATACGATTCGCGATGGATCGTTTACTCCACCAGCATAACGACTCGTTTCTTCAGCTGAAACTGAACGAGCACTTACAAGCGACATTTCATTAATTGCTTGTCCTTTGTTTTCTGTTGCTGTGATAACAACTTCACTCAGGTTTAAAACGGATTCCTGCATACTCAAATCCAAGATAACTTCCTTGCCAGAATTCACCACGATATTTGGTATGGTTTGTTTTTCGTAACCAATGTATGATAATTGCAATGTAATCCTACCTACCGGTATGTTTTCCAATCTGAACTCACCGTTCAAATCGGTGGAAGTTCCAATCTGCGGTTCGGTTCCGAGGATAACTAAGTATGCACCTATTAGTGGCAACTGATTATCAGTATCTACTATTTTACCCCTCACTGTTTGAGTAAGATCCTGGCTAAAAGCGAATGGGTTGAACAGCAGTATTAAAAATGCTGTTAAAATTAAATTTTTCATCTAGTTGTATGTTTATTAAGCGTAGCACCATTTATGTTTAGATGGTGTGACTATATGTTTGTTCTGGGACAAATATCAGGACGGCCCTTGGCCTAGCCGTTCGGTTTTATAAACAGATGTACGGAATTATAAATCCGAACATTGAGATGGGTGATAAGAGGGTTTCTTAAAGTTTAAGAAACTGCTTGGGGTTAATCCAGGTTCCTTTTTATATTACGTATTGAAAACTGTTATGGAATTGAATCCACATTCGAATGCCGTTGATATACTAGTATACCCTGAACTCTTAGTGTTTTTCGCCATTCGTTTGAGAAGTTGAATTCGGTAATGATTGACGAACTCATTAGCCACAAATGTTGATTGGGCTGATTTTTAATTTATATAGAATACGTTTTTATATGTTGGTCTATGCATCAACATATATTTAATTTGCCTGTTATTTCACAAACAATATGTCATTAAAAAATATGTGCTATCTTTGTAAGTGAATGTTCACTAACATATTTGAATGAAAACTAAAATCACCATTAAACAGCAAGAGATTATTGAAGCAGCGGGTAAGATCTTAAGTGTTTCTGGAGTCAGTGGTTTGACAATTAAGAATCTAGCTAAAGAAATGCAGTTTTCTGAAGCCGCTATATACAGGCATTTCAAGAGCAAGGAGGATATTGTGTTGGTCATGCTTGAATATTTAGCCGAAACATTAGATGAAATCTACACTGCATCATATTCGGAGCATGACATTCCTGAAAACAAGCTGTTACAGTTGTTTACAGATAAATTAAAGTTCTTTAAAGAAAATCCTCATTTTGCTGTCGTGACTTTTTCGGATGGATTGTTCGAAAGCAGTCAAAAGATTAATGAAGCTATTCATAGATTAATGCAGACGAAACAAAAACATATTACTGCAATTATTAAGGAAAATCAAAAGTCAAAAAATTTCACTCAGACATTATCTGAGGAGGAGTTGATTCATTTAATTATGGGAGTAATTCGACTACAAATGTTCAAATGGCGTGTTGCAAATTTTGAATTTGATATTGTCGATGTGGGTATTCAACGACTAAAAAATATAATCAAACTAATAAAAAAAAAATAACATGAAGACTTGTAAAATCACAATAATCATTGTCTTAACGCTTTCAATGTTTGCTTGCAGTTCATATGAATCAGCAAATGTGGATAGCGCGGAAAAAGGAATTGCCGCAGATTCTCACAATTTGGACATTGAACTTAATGCGGGCGAGAAGTGGAAGGTCAATGAACAAATGATGCCATTTATCAAATCATCAGAGAAACAGCTTAAAGATTATCAAAAGGATGCTAATCGAGACTACAAAAGTTTGGCCGCGGAGTTAAAGGATAAGAATAGTAAACTCATTGCTAGTTGCACAATGAGTGGAGAGGCCCACGATGCGTTGCACGTTTGGTTAGTGCCACATCTTGATCTTGTTGGGGAACTTGAAGAATCACAAACTGTTGAAGATTCATTTGCAGTAATTGAAAGACTTAATCATTCGTTTAAGGCATTTGATAATTATTTTCAATAAATAAAATCATAGGAAAAGAGGAGTATGAAACGAATTGTCAAAATATTTAAAAGCCTAACGGCATACGATCATTTTCTTGTTTTTTTAATCATCTTATCTGTCTTGAAAATAACAGACGTGTTTATTGATGATGGAGTAGAGGGTGGAATACATTTTTTAAAATTGGGAGCAGCACTTTTTGTTATTTCTAGTATTCTCTTTTTTGGTTTTAAGTATTTCACGAAACAGAAGAAAAAGTACCAACATGCCCTAATAAGCACTTTCTTGATTCTACTTATGTTATCACACGCGGATCCCGATCCCGTGCGGGGAATATTGGTTATGGTATTACTTTACATATCCAAGTTTTTCATCACCTATAAGAAGAAAGCAATCTTTAATCCAATAGTTTTTGCAATAGGTACAGCCACGATAGTCGCTATGGTCGTTCCGTTTATTAATATACCTCTTCTAGATTTTTCAGGTATTGATATTCGATTTACGATTTTTGGTAAATTGATTCCTATTGCATTAGTCCCTATTAGTTTATCTCTAATATTTAATGTGGGTAGAATTAGGAAGCACCGATTGGCCTTGGCTTTTATTATTCCTTCACTTTTGCTTGGATTTCTTTTCCCTGATTATACTGACAACTTCACCGCCTATGTGCTTGCAATAACTTTTATGGGTGTGGCTATCATTGTTGAACCGAAAACCTCTCCTCATATAGGGAATGAACAATTAATTTATGGAATTGCTATGGCGGCCATAATTTTTGGGCTTCATGTATTAAAAGTACCAAATGCTCTTATTTTGGGCCTGCTGATATGTAATGTCTTGTATTTCATTCTGAAGCAAAAGCGAATTATAAAAAAATGAACGTACCAAAAATAATATGTCTTCTGTTTTCAGGGATAATACTCTTTAGTTCTTTTAACTTTACCCAAGTTGATGGCGGTTCTTTAACTGTAAAAGTCGATAACCTAAGAAACGATATTGGAAATGTTCAATTTGCTCTTTACAATGAGGATGGATCTATCCCAGATGAAAAGTATAAAAAATACTACAAGAAACTGTCATCAGAGATTGTTAATCATTCATCAACGATTACTTTCAATAACTTACCAATTGGTACATACGCTTTGAATATTTTGCACGATGAAGATATGGATAGCAAATTAGATAAGGGATGGGTTCTTCCAATTGAAGGAATTGGTTTTTCCAATTATCAATCAATAGGACTCAGTAGTAGACCAAATTTTTCAAAGGCTAGTTTTCTTATGAATGCAGACACTTTGATCAAGGTTAAGGTAATTTATATGTAATAGAAATAAAGTGAAGCTATTCTGGGGTATGGTAGATCCCTTAATGTACGTTAAGGCATACAACGACCCGGCTAAGAAACGTAGGGGATTTTGAAACACAACCCTTTCAGTTTACCACTTAGCCAAGCCAAATGTTTTTATATTTATTTTTTCGTTATCAAAATTTTGGTTTGGCGGGTTTCAATTGAAGCTAAAAACTTTCAATTTACCACCAAAACCCCTATGCTTTTTAGGTGCTGGCGTTCATTTCGTTTGATAAATTTTACTTTTTATTGGGTCTATTTTTTATTAGTTTCAGTTAGGTCAGATTAAATAATGCCATCATATACCCGCTTATATTGTAGTTAAAATAATATCCAACCAAATACCTCTGGAGCATTTCTTTAATCAACAACAATGAATTTTTTAACAATATTTTTTGAAGCCAAATTAAAATGAAGAAAATTCAAACCATTTAATTTGTTTTCAAACACAATTTTTGATTGAAAAAAATCAGAATAGTAAACCATTTCTCCCAATAGGTTATAAATTGATATTGAAATAATCCGACTTTTATCTCCTCCATAGAATAAGTTGAGTGTTTCGCTTGCAGGATTAGGATAAATAGATAATTCAGATATATCTTCTCCACATTTTTCAACTGCAATAATAGCAGAGTATTTAAATTGCCCATTAAAGTCAGTCTGTTTTAAACGGTAATAAGAAATGTCATCATACTGGCGTTCATCAATATAATAATAATTCTTAATTGAGGTTGAATTACCTGCACCATCAACTGTAGTAACAATCCGCCAGGTAATAGCATCAATACTTCGTTCTATTGAAAAATAATCGTTGTTTATTTCTGATGCAGTACTCCAGTTAAATTCAATGTTATCAGAATTACACTCGCCTGTAAAAGACAGTAATTCTACAGGTAGAGGCAGTTGAGGCGGAGGATAAGGGCAATTGGTTATTTTTGCTGTGCCTGCGGTAATACCCGCAGCTCCAGCTACAGTATATATACCTCCCTCAAGATCGGCACCAGCAAAAGTATTGGCTCCACCTGCGATAAACATACCCTTCATAATTGTATTTGCAGCAAAGCTTATTGCAGCTCCAGCAGTTGTTGCCCAATAAATATTACAAGACACAGCACCTCTGATTAAATGAATTTCTGAACCAGCAGGAGATGTTAGAGCTCCATTGCTTCGGAAAATAAAAAAATTGTTTGGATCATCTTCTGCATCTAAATATAGATCTCCAGTAATATTCCATGCCCCGGTATTTTCATATACTCCAGTAGTTAAAGTATCGCCATTTCCATATGATGCACCATGTGTAGTAACTGTAGCTGTCATATTAATCAATAAATCATAGGCAGCTTGTAAATCTATTGCAGCAGCAGCTGATTCGGGTGTAGTATCATCATAATAATTGCCTATTAGAGTGGGAGGAGGATCAGGGAGTATGGCACCAGCGCCTGAACCAACATCTCCTGTAAGAGCATTGTTTGCTGTGCTATTGGTTGTAACTCCAGCTTTAGTAAAGATGATAAAGCTGGCAGCTGCTCCTAAGTCAACAACTGGGCCTTCACTTGGACTAAATGGAGGTACACAAGGTATTGCTTTAGAAACGGTTAATGCATTAACCGTTATGTTTCCCCCTGTAGAAAACACCCGCCCTTCTACAAAGCAACCACTAGCCATATTAATAGTTGAATTACCAATTACAGTCCCTTTTAGTTTCGATACAGTGGCTGTAGAAATTGCTCCATCAATTCTCCAATAAATGTTTTCGGCAAGAGCACCATTAATTAAGGTTACTACAGAAGATGAGTTAGCCGTAAAGTCACCGTCTATTTGAATTACAAAAACTCCACTAGAATTTCCTTGTGCATCAAAAAAGAGAGTATCCGTTAGGGTTGTATTGCCAGTTACTTTGTAAATGTGAGGGGTTAGTATTTGTTTGTCTCCAAACAATGTTGGAAATTCCAATTCAATATCATCCGTTAATCCGTTAAGGTATGTATAAGCCGCATTTACATCTGTTGCGCAGACTCCGGTTGTAGCGTCAGGAACCGTGTAGATAATATAAGATACATGGTCAGAATCAAAACCGGTTGCTGTTCCAACGTTGGTGCCAACATCTCCATTAACGCTTGTTGTTCCGCCAGAATTAGTTACGTTTCCATTGGATGAAAATATCCCAAAACAGATAGCAGAGGCAAGATCTGGAGCGGCTGGACCTGTTAAAGCCGCAACTGTACAACCCAAAGGAGTATATGCGGTACCAGTGTTAAACCCAATATCTCCTGCAGTTACAAGTAACCTACCTTCTAAATCTGCATTGGAGGAATAATTTATATCAGCATTGTTTGCGATAAAGGTTCCTTTCATGGTCGTTCCTGTTGAAAAGGTTATGTCTCCTTCAGTTACCCAGAACACATTGCAAGCCAAAGCACCATTTGTTAAAATAATTTGAGCATTTGCTCCTATGTCTAATGTTGAGGAAATGTTGAAAATAAATATCGAATTAGCATTTCCCTGACCATCTAAAGTTAAATTTCCATTTAATGTTGCTGCACCTGTAATAGCGTATACTTGGCCATTAAGAGCCTCACCATTACCTATTACTAAGCTATGTGTTGATGTTGATGCCGTAGTATTTAAACTTGTATATAAGCTACCCAAATCTATTACACCTTGAGTTGTCGTAGGATCAGCGTTATACTCCGTCCCATTTATGTTTTGTGTCACTGTAATACTTCCGGCATCTGCACCTATGTCTCCTGTTACCTGAGAAGGATCTGTAATGGTAATGGAACCTATAGAACTAAAAAAAACAAAATCAGTCATATTACCCATATCTGGAGCGGGACCTAGATATGGAGCTATAGGTGCGAAGCAATTGTCAGTTTTAGACACTGATATTTCATCAACAGTTACTGCACCTAAAGTTGTTAATAGACGGCCTTCTAGCTCACTGCTACTGTTCATTGTAATTTCATCGCCATCAACAATAACAGTTCCTTTCATCTTTGTCCCTGAATTTATTACTACGGCATCATCTACCATCCAATATACATTGGTAGAAAGTGCCCCATCAATTAACATTACTACTGAGTTGGACATAGCTGTAAAGGAACCACCTACTATCTTAAAGACGAATACAGCACTTTCAACACCTCTGGCATTTAAGAAAATTGTATCGGTAAGTGTTACATTACCATTCATTAAGTATGTGTGTGGAGTTAGTACTTGTTGGTTTCCAAAAGCAGCCGGAAATAATAATTCTATATCCTCTGTTATCGCATCTAGATCGGTGAGTGCAGTTGCAACATCTGTTGCACAAGTAGCTGTTGATGCATCAGGACTACTATGAATGTTACCTGTTATTAATGCAGCATTGAACCCAGAAACAAGCCCGGCTCCCCCATTGGTACCCACGTCTCCATTAATATAGGTAGTTCCTGTATTGGCAACACCTAAAACTCCGGCATCTGATGAAAACAAAGCATAGCAATCTGCTTCACCTAGACTTGGAGCAGTAGGCCCTGTTAATGTAGGCTCTCCACAACCGAGTGGTGCACTAGCTGTGCCTGTGCCAAAAGTTATAGCTCCACCACCTCCAGAGGCTAGTAATCTTCCTTCAAGAGAAGATCCTGTACCCACGGTTACTGCTCCAGGGTTTGCAATAAAATTTCCTTTCAAATCCGCACCTCCTGCAGCAGCTATAGCCCCGGTTATAATAAAAAACACATTACAAGCCAATGCTCCATCCGCTAATTCAACTATGGCAGTACCATCAGGGGTACAAGCTCCTACTAACCTAAAAATAAAGAGAGCATTGGGATCGCCTCCTGCATCTAGTGTCATTGTTCCCGTCATTGTTGTAGCTCCAGCAAAATCATACACCCCAGGAGGGTAGGTTACCCCTCCAAGTTGAGCTGCAGGAGTACCGGTATTTGGTCGAGTACTAGTATTATTTAAATCAGCGCAAAGAGCAGTTAAATCAGTAGCTGCTTGTGCAGTAACAGCTGCAGGAGTAACGTTACTAAGCAACCCATTCACATTTTGTGGCACAGTAAAGACTCCTGTAGCAACAGCTCTTCCAATATCCCCTGTAATCTGGTAAGGTGCTGTAGCAGTAATAGCTCCATCTGAAGTAAAGAAAACGAAATTCTCAATGGTACCCATGGTAGGCGATTGCCCGAAATTTACATTCGGGAAAAACAGCAGAATGATTATACTATTCAATAAAATTCTTTTCATTTGTTCAATATTAAGCCTACGTGCGGCTTCTGTTTTATTTCTATTTGTATAATTAGAGTTCACTCTTAGTAATCTTAGGTGATACACAGAGATAAAAACATACAGTTCTTTGTTTCCTGTTTTCTTTGCTCCTTCAAGGTCTTTATCTCCAATGTCCTTTGCTTCAATAATACCAACTGGAATTTCATAATATTATTATTTGTATGGTCCTTTGTCTTAAAGGGTGACTCTTATGTTTGCACATAACGTATCAAATGTAAGTTGCGTTTTAATACATATTACATGTTGTTGTGTTCCGTTTTACTTTCTAATTGTGAATGCTTTTAGATTAATGTCAATAGGCTATAAATCGTTGTTTAACAATTCATTAAGCCCGTATTCAGACATATTAAAAGATTTTAAATTACATTGATCACAATCTGCTTCATAAATAAACAAGGCTTCATCTAACAAGTCTAGAATGGTTTTGGCGTTATTTATTTTAATTTCCATATTCTCTATAGCTAACTGATAAGACTAAGCGAAATATACTGATTAGAATCAAAGCTAAATTGATCATGATATTTTTCAAGATCATAAATTAGTGCCACGGGATGATCGTTTAAAAACAAATATTTTTCCGAGGTTAAACCATGGTCAGTCTCAAATGATCCTGAACTAAACTTATTAAGTTCTTCTTTATTGATTATTATCTCAAATACATCTGGAATTATTTTTTCTTTTTTAATGGATCATAACGGACCTGGGATATGGATTTTGCTTTGGATTGTGTGAGGGGAGGGGCTTAGCACCGACAAGGCTTGTGTGGCAATGGTCTAGATCTGTTGTTGTAGATCGTTTCGTTCTGTTTTCGGGTTAAGTTAGTGATTAATTTCAAATTTATTCCTTTGCATTAACGTTATTCATTTTTTCCAATTGATGAAAAAACGAATCAAAAAAATCTAGATAAAAAAATGCTTCCCAACGCTCTTTGACTACGATTCTTAATCTCCTTAAAATCCCCAATCTAACCGAAATCGGATTTGATTGGACGATTTGTGCTATTCAAATTCACCCCAACACCGGCCCGCTTTTTTATCAGGCCATCTCACTTTTTTTATCTCGTTTATGTTACAACAAGCCGTTAAATTTGGGTGTAATGCAATGACCTATAACGGACCTGGGATATGGATTTTGCTTTGGATTGTGTGAGGGGAGGGGCTTAGCACCGACAAGGCTTGTGTGGCAATGGTCTAGATCTGTTGTTGTAGATCGTTTCGTTCTGTTTTCGGGTTAAGTTAGTGATTAATTTCAAATTTATTCCTTTGCATTAACGTTATTCATTTTTTCCAATTGATGAAAAAACGAATCAAAAAAATCTAGATAAAAAAATGCTTCCCAACGCTCTTTGACTACGATTCTTAATCTCCTTAAAATCCCCAATCTAACCGAAATCGGATTTGATTGGACGATTTGTGCTATTCAAATTCACCCCAACACCGGCCCGCTTTTTTATCAGGCCATCTCAC
>JBLIMR010000070.1:0-10354 GCA_047638815.1 Gammaproteobacteria bacterium | reverse complement strand
TAAAGATATATGGCATCCAATTAACAATAGGTGCCGTCCTCTTTTACATCCTGACTCTTATACTGATTGCAGGTTCTGGCAAGGGAAAAAGTGATTACTATTATTCATTTTGGATAGAAGGAACGATGTTGGCTTGGGGTGCACTTTTATTGTTTTATTGAAGGTTTGATAGACGTTTTTTAAATTCTCAATTCTCAATTCTCTCTAATCTACACCGCGCCTCGAGATTTCAACTCAAGATACTTATTGATGGTATCCATGGATAGATCTTCTGGGGTTGTAAGGACCGTTTGAATTTTAGTTTGTCGTAGCTTGGCGACAATTGTTGCCTTTTCCTGATTTAGTTTTGTGGCTATTGTTTTTTGGTAAATCTCCCTTAGGTCCTCAGGATCATTTTTGGCGTATTGCTCTATCTCTGTATTTCTAAAGAAGACGACCACCAATAGATGTCTTTTGTTTATTCTTCTCAAGATCGGGAGGGCTCTTTCTAGGGCGTACAAACTCTCGAAATTTACAAACAAAAATAGCAAAGCCCTTTGTGTGGCGATCGTACTTAAACTTCGATAAAGCAGCTCATAGTTAGCCTCTGTTTCTCTTTCTTTTTCATTGAATAAGGCGCGGAGAATTTTTTTCAATTGCAGCTTATTGCTCGATGCTTTTAGTGTAGTTCCTATTTTGTCTGAGAACGTGATAAGTCCCATTTTGTCATGCTTGAGTAGCGCAATATTTGATATGGCAAGAGAAGTGTTCACAGCATAGTCCAATAAGCTAAGTCCATTAAATGGCATCATCATTTCTCGACTCTTGCAAATGACCGAGTATATGGGTTGGGATCTTTCTATTTCGAATAAGTTTACCATTAACTGACTCCTCTTCCCAGTGGCTTTCCAGTTGATATGTCTAATGTCATCACCTTGTACATAAGATTTGATTTTTTCGAACTCGTAACTGGCTCCAATCCTCCTTAATTTTTTAACACCACTCATAGTCGCGACTCTAGAAAACGCAATGAGTTCAAAGCTTTTCATTTGCATGATGGAGGGATAGACATTTACTACTTTTGCGGATGATAATGTTATCCTTCTTTTGAAGATAGATAAAAAGGATTGGGCATAAAGTACAATATCACCAAACGCATATTCACCACGTGTTAATGGTCGTAAATCATGTTTTACGGTTTTGGATTCTTGGGCTGCCAAATCAAACTCAAAAGATAAATTCCTTGTTTGAAATTGATGAGGTAGCTCATCAATTAAATCTACCTTAAGATCAACTTCGGAGTCGTTTTTAATTTCTATTTCGACTGGATTGTCATCACCCAATGAAAGTACTTCAGGCATTATTCTATTTGCCCTCAGAGAAATTCCCGCATTGAATATAACGGTTAAATCTGCTATCATCAAAATGATGTACAGTATGAGTAATCCCTGAGCTATTGGAAAAAGAATCGTCAGAGCATAACTCAATGCAAAACATAGAATAACTACTCCACTATACAGTAGAAATCGCTTGCCTATGAATATGTCTCGGACTTTATTCACTATCTAGGAACTGTTATTTCTTCTATCAGTTCCTTGATGACATCTTCAGCTTCTTGTCCTTCCATTTCTCTTTCATGGGATAGAATGATTCTATGATTAAGCACGGCAGGAGAAACAAATTTAATGTCGTCTGGTGTAACAAATGTTCGCCCGTTCATCATTGCGAATGCCTTGGATGCTTTCAATATTGCCAAAGATGCTCTAGGTGATGCCCCTAGATATAAATCAGCATTTTTTCTAGTGCTCACAACGATTTCCGCGATGTAGTTAATCAACTCATCTTTAATGTAAATGTTCTCGATGATTTCCTGACACTTTTGAAGCTCCTTAACATTCAAAACAGCGTTTACACTGTCTTGTACTTTTCCTTTGAAATCGGATTTGAAACGCATCAATATTTTGCGTTCATCTTCCAATTCAGGATAGTCAACTTTTATTTTAAAAAGAAATCGATCCATCTGTGCTTCAGGTAATTTATATGTTCCTTCTTGTTCGACAGGATTCTGAGTAGCTATAACAAAAAATGGAAATCCCATTTTATGCTTTTTACCTTCAACAGTTATTTGTTTTTCTTCCATAACTTCCATCAATGCCGCTTGTGTTTTCGCAGGTGCTCTATTGATCTCATCAATGAGAATTATATTGGAAAATATCGGACCAGATTTAAATTCAAATTCAGAGTTTTTGACATTGAAAATCATGGTCCCAATAATGTCGGATGGCATGAGGTCAGGTGTAAATTGGATCCTTGTAAAATCTGTTGCAATGCTTTTGGCCAACATACGAGCAAATAGCGTTTTAGCAACACCAGGAACCCCTTCTAGCAGAACGTTTCCTCCTGTAAAAAGACCGATAAGTAAATAAGTCATAACATCATCTTGACCGATGATAACTTTCGCTGTTTCCTTACGTATTTTATCTACAGCTTCCGCTAATTTCAAGACATCCTCATTGTACTCATCAGTGATTCCATCAGCAAGGTTATTGGCTTCATTTAGGACATTATTTTCGCCTATGGAATTCACTTTGTCTTCCATAGATTTTATCTCAGGATTAGTGTCACTTTTCGTATTATCACTTGAAGATTTTTTTTCTTCAAACTCGTTTTTATTTTCTTCTGAATTTTCCATAATTTATTTGCAATGGTTATAAAAATACTGTATTTCCTCGTGATAAGAGATCAAAAACTTCTCGTCAATATTTCCCTCAAATTTTCCATTATTTTGATGCTTCAATAATGCCTCAATACGTTCTTTTTTAATATGTGATTTCACACTCAATAATTTGATAAAATTCTCATCCTTTTTTTTGATTGAAAGGCGATATCTTTTTCTAATAAAATCATTGAATTGAATTGTGATGTAGTCATAAATTTTACTGTGGCCTTTTCTTTGGAAATATAGTTCCGAAATGGTTTCAACATATTCTATTGAAGTGTTCTCCTTGCCAACAATTATAGGGATACTACGTTGCTTTCTTTTTGCTTCAAACATCAAGTAGAGTAATAGTGCCCCGACCAAACAATACAATGCCCACTTCAAACTTTCTTGCGAAAGGATATATTTCAATGGGCCATCATTCTGGCTGATGTTATGATCGAAGTTGCGGAGATTATATTGCTTGTCCCATAACAAATGACTACCTGTAGCATATGAGAGCACCTTTTGTGCGTATTCTTGATTTTCCTTTTGGGTGAGATAGTAGTTGGTGAAGAATTCGGGATTCGAATGAAAGTAAAATTGCCCCTGACCATATTCCGCCCTGAAAAAATTCACTTGATTTTGATTGAAACGTCCGAGGGCGGTAAAATTCTTTTCCTCAATACAAAAATAATCTTCATCTATAAAATGCCATGCATATTCAACTTTTTTATCCTTGATTAATCGAGAATACTGTACAGGGTCAAAAGTTTTAAGATCTTGTTCCTCGAAATTTGCGTAGATAGTAGAGTCAAGGAAATTATCGTTTTCATACCAATCATAAACACATTCTCCAGTATTTAATTCTTCCATAAGATCATATGGGAATTTTTTACTGAGAAATATAGCATTGTTGCCATCCTCCACGAAATCTAATAAGGCCTCTAATTCTGCGGTATCGAGATACATATTGTGCCCGATAAAAAGATAATCATATACTGTGTCATTTTCTAAGTACTTGGGCAAATCCACTGTTATTGACGAGTCAAGAAATTGGAAACTCCCTTCATCGTATTGTTTACGGAGATATTCGTCCATAAACTTGAGGCCATAGGGTTGCTCAAAGTTGCTGTCATTCATCTCTGAATACCAATTGTAGCCCTTATCTTGCATATATGACAAAGCTCCAAAGAGAACCATCAAAAGCACCACTACCAACCCTATTTTAGTGCCATTATTCAACTGCTTTCTGTTCTGATTTAATGGTTTTTACAAACTGATCCATTAGGGTAGTGATGGGTTCAAATTTCACATGATCTAGGTCCTTATCACCGTACCAGAAGAACTCATAAATTTTAGTCATTTTTTTAAATTCTTTGAAGTGCAGATTCGTTCTCATCTCCATAAGATAAGCGTAGTTTGTTTTATCTTTTTTGTATTTTATTGAGCCCAAAATATTCAACTCTTTGATGATGATCAGATAATAAATTCTAAGTGCTAGCTTATACTTTTTTTGATCAAGAGCTTCTTGTAAAATATAATACAAATCACTTTTGTCAATATTCATCTCCGCTTGTTGAATGGAGTGTTCTAGATCGTTTTTAACCTTTAGATTGCTACTGTGATTCTTAACTATCAAGATCAAGATAACCAATAGAGATGCGACCAGTAAAACTATTACTAAGGTTCTTAATCCAGTAAAATTCATAGGTGTCGAAATGTTAGGTCTCACATAGTCCAAACTTTCTTTTTTTGTATCCTCAGATTTTTCGATGAATTGTGTCCCCTCGGTAATATCATTCCATTTGATGGATTTTATTTCTTTTCTTTCAATGGATATTTCACTATTGTCTTCTTGGGCTATAGCCCCTGCGAAGGGCAAAAGCAGGACAATAAATATGACCGTACTAATCTTCTGTAGGTAGGCCATATGCTTTTCTGGTTTTACCGATTTTTTGCACCCTTATTCTCAAGCTCGTAGCATTTAGTTTCTCGTCTGAGGTAAAGTAGAACAAACCTGCCGCGTATAGATATGACCCCAACAATGTTCCAAGACAGAGACAAGTGACAAAGGCACTTGAACCAAGAATTATGTTTGAGTAAATTTCCTCCCCAATGTCAAAGCCTGAAAGTATCATTTCGAATAAATATTTTACAATGCCAGAATTTAAAAGAAGTATCATTACAAAATCTATAAGTAGGATCATCATACTATACCCGATCATTAATCCGTAACCAGAGCCAATCATACGAAAGCCTCGTGTGAGTGCAAAAATTGGATTCCTGTTTTCATAGACACTTATAAATATAAATAGCAGAATACACGGCAAGACAAATACCAGTGAACAAAGTGCCAACCAAACTGGGACGAAAAAAATGAGGTTATAGGCATACGAAAATATGGCAACGCGATAAGCGTTTTTAATCATGAAATCTCCAAGATTCATATTCTCGCCCTCCAATCTTTTCGGTCTCCGAACGTACTTCATGAAGTGATATAGGGTCATCGTGGCAATGAATGTGAAGAACAATGAATTGATTGCGTATAGCATCGGATGCTCAGTGTAGTTAAACAATTCATATACCTTGTGGGTAGCAACAGATATCGAGCCAGTAAAGGCATTGCCGTAATGGGCCATGTTCGACAAAATTTGATTAATGCCTTCATCTGGTAAAAACATCACACTCAAAACATAGGGTATGGCTATAAGGGATGACCACTTCAGAAGTTTACTCAAGTGTCTACCAAAAATTCTAAAAACGTCAGTATATATTTCACCACTAGATCGAACAATATCAAAATCAATTTCTTTTTTCGGGCTTTCAGGAATCTTATCTTCGAAGGCTTTATATTCTTTATTGTTGTGATACTTACGATAGGGGTAGATGCCAAAATAGTATATGATAATAGCAAAATTGCTAGCAATTATTACTGCTCTAATGACATCATTGAGCTCAGTATATCTTGTGACAAATCCTTCAATAAGTGCGGCAAATACCAATATGGGAATAATGCCTAACATGATCATGATGCCCCTCCGAGCACCTTTCAAAAAAGCTTCACCGCGGGCATAAGTTTCTGGGAAAATTATACCGCTACCCAATGTCATTCCGGCCGCGCCTGCAAGAATTATACTGCTGATTTCTGGTGCACCATGCATCCAAATGGTTAAAAATGATTCTTGAAACAATCCACGTTCAATGAAGAAGTGTTGAAATGCCCCGATGCGAATGCCCTCGGAAATTAATGCTCCAACGGTTCCAATAGCGAACATTGCCCCCAGGATAAAAACTCTGAAGCTGACGATTAAATTATTGAGGGCGATGTAGGAGAACATCTCAAATTGTTCCATTTGTTTATACACCTTCATAGGATCACCTTCAGCAATGAATTCTTCGGTCATGTTGATGTAACTGCTGCCAAGCATATGTCTTGCAAAACTGTCATCATTCATGCTGGAAAAGATGCCAATCAAAAATGCACTGGCAAAAATGATAAATGCAAAATAGAGTGATTTTCTACTTTCGTACATCACCTTCGGAAGGCTTTCTTTCCAAAACTTTAGAATGTTTCGTTTGCCTCCAAATCTATTTTTGTACAATTTGGTGAAAACACCATTTGCAAGATTGTTTAGATATACTTTTATTGACCGATGAGGATAATTGCTTCTTGCATAGGACAGGTCATTAGTTACCTCGATAAATAACTCCGATAATTTCTCTGGATCCTTGTCATTGTTCTTGAACATTGTCTCAAACTCCACCCACTTCTCCTTGTTCTGATCAATAAAACTACTCTCCTTCATGAATCTGGCTCGCTTTGCTCATTATAATGCTAAGTTAAAAGATTAATACTAAATACGGCATAGGTTGTATGAGAAAGTGAAATGAAAAGTAGGGAAATAAAGGTTCCTGAGCCTGTCGAAGGGCCGGCCCTTCGACAGGCTCAGGAACCTTCGTGATTACCTTCGATCTACTATTGTCTTCTTTTGTCCCTCGATTACATCACCTTTGATTAAGCATCTTTAGGATACAAATCCAATAAGAATGGTAAATTTGTAAAGCATAGATGAAGAAAATCACAATAAATACAACACAAAATGTTCGAATAGAATATGAGCTAGCTTCTTTGAGGGATCGATTTTTAGCTTGGTTTCTTGATCAAATTCTGATTAGTGTTCTCATCTTAATTTTAACATTTTTGTTTTCGGATATCGCTGAGAGTGAAACGATGTATGTTGTGTATTGTGTCGCCCCAGTTCTATTATTTTACACGATTTTGATGGAGGTTTTGAATCATGGTCAAACTGTGGGTAAAATGGCTTTAGGGATAAAAGTAGTGCGCTTGGATGGTAAACATCCAGAGCTATTAGATTTTATTATCCGATGGTCTTTTAGAATGATTGACATCTGGTTTACTGCAGGTTCTCTGGCTGCGATATATGTAAACTCTACCGTGAAAGCGCAAAGACTTGGTGGAATTGTTTCAAATACAACGGTCATTAGAATAAATTCAAGAAACGGATTTCAGTTGAGTAAACTGACGGAAATTGAAACTATAGAAAACTACCAACTCACGTACCCCAAGGTGGTCTCTTTTTTTACTGAAAATGATATGATCTTAATTAAAAAAGTCATTGAAAGAACTATAAAATATCCTAATGAAGCACATCGTTTGGCGATAAAAGAAACTGTCGCAAGGGTGGAAGAGAAAATGGATATTAAAAATGATAAACCGTCAATTGTCTTTTTGAAAACAGTTTTGAAAGACTACATCATTCTCTCTCGATAGGATTATCATTATGAAGGAGCTTCAAAATATTGCCAATCAAAATTCAACCCTATTTGACGATTTTAAATCAATTAGAGATTTTGAGGTAGAATGGAATAAGGTTATTTACTATTGTAACTATCGTGAACGATGTGTTTCTGAGGTTAAGAAAAAAATGAATGAATTGGAATTGTCCAATAATGTTCAAGAAGATTTTCTTCTCGAGTTGGGGAGATTGAAAATGGTGGATGATGAAAGATTCGCTGTTCACTATGCCCAAAGTAAGTTTAACATCAAACACTGGGGAAGAAATAAAATCCGGCAGGAACTGTCAATGAAGAAGATAACTTCCTCATACATCAATGAAGCCTTATATGCCATCGATGACGATGAATATATCGCAGAATTGGACCGATTACTAGACAGCAAGAAAAGCAGAACCAAAGGGAAAAGTAAACAGGATTTACAAATGAAACTGTATCGTTTTGTTTACTACAAAGGTTTTGAATCAGAATTGATTCGAGAGAGGTTGAATTTGTTGTTTAAATAGTAACGAGCTCACAATTATTGGACAAATAAAGGTGCTTGAGCGGAGCAGAATGGCCGGTCCTTCGAAAAGAAACCGAGCGTTGAATACTAAAACGAAAAGCTAAACCAAACTCAAACAAATTTTCAAACGTAAAATCTTCTTTACCGATTGATAAACCTGCTTTCTATATTCAGCATTTACCTTCATCTCTTCCAAAATCCAATTGACCGTTTCCAATTCATCAATGGGCATTAGGATCATATCGCAGCCAGCTAAAGAAGCTTTAAGTGGCGCTTTATCCAAGATGGTAACAGCCTTCATGATGTTCAACGCGTCTGTAATAATAATGCCACTGAACCCCATTTCGTTTTTCAAGAGGTCAGATACTATTTTTCGTGAACAGCTAGAAGGAAGGCCATTTGTTCCATAGGCTTCATTATTCTCAATGGTAATATGAGCAATCATAATTGATATCACATCATTATCAATAATAGGTTCATATACGTCTAATTCTTGGAGATCTCCGTCAATATAAACGGAACGTTTGTGTGTATCTCCTTTGACCAAACCATGACCAGGGAAGTGTTTGGCAGTAGCAACAATATTGTCGTTTTGTGTACTATTAATAAACTGATTACTCAACAAAATAACAGAATCTCTATTGCTGCCGAAACTTCGATTTTTTATCGCCTCATTATTTGGACTTAAATCACAAACAGGGGCGTAGTTTTGATGAAAGCCAATGGCCTTTAATTTTTCATCGATAACGCTCACCACAGAATCACATTCTTCGATCGATTTTATATCGATCGTATTCATCATTTTTTTTGTGCCTTTGATTCTACCATTGTACAGACTGGGCTCTGCGTCAATGCTATTTAGCATTGGAATGGTACCATTCTTTTTAGAAATATCATTGAGTTTATCAATGAGGTTTGAATGTGATTCTTCAGTTCCCTTGAGGTATACTACACCACCGATGATGTTGTCTTCCACTAAACTTGTCACAGTCTTATCAGATTTCCCAAGTTCTCCTGCTGAGGTCACAATCATTTGAGCCACTCGTTCCTTATCACTGAGCGTGTCGAAAATACTATCAGTTAAAAACGCTAGTTCAGAATTGTATTTGTAGAAGTCATTTAGATTGTATTCATTGATTTGGGATGTTGCAGAGAATGTAAATAGCATACAAATGATTGAAGCTATAAATAGTTTTGTTTTAATCATGTTTCAGTGGGCAGTTTTCAGTGTGAATGTAGGGGGAATTTAGATTTTATTGCTGTTTATCCGAGGGGCATCTTTGCCATACCTTTGTTTAGAAACTTGGTTGATAATTGTAAGCGATATATTCGATAGTTGTTGTTGCAAAATTCAAAAGCAATGGAGTGGACAATTTATTGACCCAGAATATCATCAAAGTTCTCGACTTCAATAATGTCACCCGCTAACATTTCGTTAAGCTTAATATTTCCAATTCTTACACGAATTAGTCGTAGGGTAGGGAATCCAACAGCAGCTGTCATTTTACGTACTTGTCTAAATTTCCCCTCTGTTATTATTATTGACAACCAACTTGTCGGTCCATGTCGTTCTGCCCTCATTTTAGCTCTATTTGCGAAATCTGGAACAGGATCCAGTTTCTCCGCTTTGCATGGTAGGGTAGTGTATTTTTTTCCATGGATGACTATCTCCAATCCTTTTCTTATTTTTTCTATCGTGGTATCGGTAATCACACCATCCACTTGAACAGCGTATTCTTTTTCTACTTTCTTACTCCTGACCTGTTCGCTTGCCTGACCGTCTGTGGTTAATAACAATAGCCCTTCCGAAGTTTCGTCTAACCTGCCAATGGCCATTATCTCTTCGGGGAATGTATGCAACTCTCCAAGCAGTTTTTTGTTTTTGCGCTTGTTTTGGTTGTTGACGAACTGGGAGAGATAGCCGTAAGGTTTGTGAAGGATGAAGTGGCGGTGTTTTGGCATTTGGGAATTGATAATCTAAATCTTATCCTTATTTCTAATTCTTTCTATTTCCTCCAAATCCTTTAATTCTATTTCTTGAACGTCTTTCGAATAAAAAGGGATAATTCTTCATTTTTTAAATATTTAGTTTCCACTAACTTGTATTTTAAGACTTTTTCAACTTGTTTGGAGCGTAATTTTTAGTTTGGTTATAAAGCGAATTGTAAAGGTAGCATGCGACTTAGGTCTTTTCATTATCAACTCGTCCCAATCCACAAAATATAATATTTACTATTATTCCACCCAGTACGTATAAAAAACGGTTAGAGCCAGTTAATTCCCAAACCTATAACCTAGTGAAAATTTAAGAACTCTATGCTTAAGTTGATATCCATTTTCTTCGTATGGAGAGG
>JBLIMR010000069.1:0-10559 GCA_047638815.1 Gammaproteobacteria bacterium | reverse complement strand
AAGCGGAGTTGAATTATCCATTAAAAGTCGTAATCATCTATGTCCTCGAATTCTCCCTCGAGTGGATCTCCCTCACCATCGTCCAATCCATAATTATCGAGATACTCCTCTTCTATCGCAGGTCGTTTTGGCTTTCCGGAAGAGACACCTTCCATTTCTGGCATTTCGGAATTTTCATTTCTACTATCTTCATCTATCATTGGACCATGCACTTCAGAAACTATAGGGTATGACACATCTTTTTCAACCTTCTTTTCTTCCATAACTTCCACATAGAATATCCACATGGTTAGAAAATCATAGATGTAAAAAAATCGATCTCCCTTCTTCCCTGCTTTGGACTTAATTATGAAGTCACGCATAGACATGGCGTCTTCTTCCATATTCATCAAAGGAATCTCTTCACCCTTGTTCCAATCATTATCGCTCTGATAAAAAGATGCCATCTGGTCTCCCTTTAAACCAAAGCATTCGATTATTTTATAATGCAAAGTTTCGAAATGATCGTCCATCGCAATATCAATATCTCTATACGCTTCGATTTGGGAATCGTCAAGAAGAACTCTAATTCTAACTACTGACATGATTAACTTAGATTTGGTAGTACAAAATTAAATAAAAAAGTATCGTATTGAACCAAATGAATTACAACAGTTCTTAACCATTAAGTTGAAAAACTAAACCTTAATTAATCCCATTTTCTCGGCTAGAGCCATCATGAATCTCCGAGCGTCTTCCTCGGTGTTCGGGATTTCACCATCTAGAATGGCTTCGCGAATGGCGTTTTTTATCTGACCAACCTCTCGGGATGGGCCTATATCAAACGTTTTCATAATCATCTCTCCGGTTATTGGCGGTTCCCAATTTCTGAGTTTATCTTTCTCTTCCACTATTACAATGCGCTCAAGAACTTTGTCATAATTTTTTAGATACCTCTTAACTTTGGCTTCATTTTTCGATGTTATGTCAGCACGGCAAAGGATCATTAACTCATCGATGTCCTCCCCTGCATCAAACAACATTCTACGAACTGCCGAATCCGAAATCTCAGATTTGGTCAGAGCAATAGGTCTAAGATGCAATGCAACCAGCTTTTGAACAAACTTCATCTTGTTATCCAATGGAAGTTTTAGTCGTCTAAATAGTTTTGGAACCAAGCGAGCCCCTTTGTCGTCATGACCATGGAAGGTCCATCCTATCTTCTCATCAAATCGTTTGGTGGCTGGCTTAGAAATATCATGCAGAATGGCAGCCCATCTCAAGTATAACTTATCCGACACAGCAGCGACATTATCCAAGACCTCCAAAGTGTGATAAAAATTGTCCTTATGCGCCAATCCATTTCTTTTCTCTATCCCCTTCAGTTTTCCCATCTCTGGGAAGAAAATATCCAGCAGTCCTGTATAAAGCATCAAACGAAAGCCTTTAGAAGGCTTTTTCGCCATGATTATTTTATTCAACTCGTCTGTTATTCTTTCCTGCGAAACTATCTTTAATCGATCTTTGTTTCTTTCTATGGATTTGAATGACTCAGGCTCAATATCAAAACCCAATTGAGTGGCAAACCTTATGGCTCGCATCATTCGCAAAGGGTCGTCAGAGTATGTAATATCTGGATCAAGTGGTGTTCGAATTATTCTATTCTCCAAATCCAAAAGGCCATCAAATGGATCCAAAACTTCTCCAAAATTCTCTTTATTCAAACTTATGGCCATCGCATTGATGCTAAAGTCTCTTCTGTCCTGATCGTCTTTAAGCGTACCATTTTCTACGATTGGCTTCCTTGATTCTCTTCGGTATGATTCTTTTCGCGCTCCAACAAACTCAAGTTCTACTGTATCGGTTTTCACCATAGCAGTTCCAAAGTTCTTGAATACGGACAATGGCGCATTACCCATTTTTTTAGACACTCTTTTAGCCAAGTCAATACCACTACCAATAGTCACCACATCAATATCCTTGCTAGGTCTATCAAGAAAAATATCTCGCACAAACCCACCGATGATATAGCTATCACGACCCAATTCTTGACTTGCCTCAGCCAATACTTTGACTACAGGCCATTCCAAGATTTCATTGATGGTTTTTCTTTTATTTTCTAATAATTTTGATCTCACCTCTAAGGCCAATTTTTAGGATTGAAGAAGCTTTCTTACTACCTGATTTGACTTCCGGCAAATCTAAAACATAATCAACGGACTCCAAAATAGTCGATGCTATTTCATCTCTCTTTTTTGGAGCAGGTTTTCCCGTCTCATTCGCAGACGTAGAAACGATTGGTTTCTTGGTGTACTGTATGAGCTTCATCAGCACCGGATCATCTGTAATTCTTATGGCCACAGTCCCATCCTTATGGAATGTACTATCAGGTAAATTTATTCCCCGGGGATATATTATTGTAACTGGTCGGACTGACTGGTCGATAATATCCCATGCAACGTCCGGCACCTCGTTGACGTATCTCTCCAACATGGAATCACTATTCACCAACAAAATGAAAGATTGGCCTTCTACCCTACCTTTTATCTCCTTTATGCGCTCAACTGCTTTTTCATTGGAGGCATCACAAGACAATCCCCAGAGGGTGTCCGTTGCAGTAAGTAGAACGCCCCCTTCTTTCAGAACGTCCGAGGCTTTTCTCATTTTATCTGGATTCATCTTTCTAGTACTTTTTGAATTGATATTGTTTTAGCACAATTAAAATGACCCTTTGGACAGGCTTTAAAGCCATGCAATCCACAAGGCCTGCAATCTAATTTCTCATCTGTTTCAACAACCTTCGATTGATCCGAAAGTGGCCCAAAACCAAACTTTGGTATGGTGCTGCAATATATCGCTGTCACAGGTGCGTTCACTGCGGAGGCCAAATGCATGGGTGCCGAGTCATTTACAAAGTTCATTTTAGCATCTTCCATAAGTGCTGCACTCTGCAAAAGATTTAACTTTCCAGCCAAATTGTGCACTTCAGACACCCCACTTTTCAATCTTATATTTTCACAATACTCAAAATCATCTGGCGCACCCAATAGATATATTTTGGCTTCTTTAGTTTCTTGGATCAGTTCAACCCATTTTTCCCATGGCCATTGTTTAGTGTACCATACAGAGCTAGGTGCCATACAAACAAATGGCTCACTTTTATATGCTCTTACTTTTTCCTTTGTTAATTCGGACGGATATAGTTTGGGACGAGCCCCACCTTCAATACCCATGAAGGACAATAAACTTAAGTTTCTGTCCACTTCATGGATTCCGTTCATCTCATGTTTAACTTTATGCGTAAATAAAAATGAGAAAGGATTTTTATCAAATCCAACCTTATACTTCGCCTTTGAAAAAGCCGTCAACATGCCGGTGGATCCAAATCGTTGTAAGTTAACAACCGCTTCGTACCTGTTTTTTCTGATAACTTTAAGCACATTTCGCAATGCTTTGTACTTCCCATTATTCTTATCCCAAATAAGAATTTCATTGAGTTTGGGATGATCTTTCACTAAGCTTTCATTGCCTTTTCTCACCAACAAATCAACGGTCATACCGGCATTATGCTCATGCAACTTTTCAAGGATCGCAGTCGCCAATATGACATCGCCAATAAAGGCTGTTTGTATGATGAGAATTTTCTTCAGAGAACTTAAATTATTGGAATATTAAACTGCAACATTGTTTTCACGTAAAGATTCATTCAAAGATGTCTTCTTGTCTGTACTCTCTTTTCGTTTTCCAATAATCAATGCAGCAGGAATTTGATATTCTCCAGATGGAAATTTTTTCGTTCGAGTTCCAGGAATGACAACCGATCTTTCGGGAATTACTCCTGTAAATTCTACTGGCTCATCTCCTGTCACGTCAATTATCTTCGTGCTTTGAGTTAAGACAACCCCCGCTCCAATAACTGCTTCCTTCTTTATGTGAACTCCTTCGACAATAATACATCGAGACCCAACAAAACAATCGTCTTCAATAATAACTGGTGCAGCTTGTATAGGCTCCAGCACCCCTCCAATTCCGACACCTCCACTGAGATGCACGTTTTTTCCTATTTGAGCGCATGAACCTACTGTAGCCCATGTATCAACCATTGTTCCACCATCGACATAAGCGCCAATATTCACATAGGAAGGCATCATAATAACTCCTTTAGCCAAATATGCCCCGTACCTAGCAATTGCATGAGGAACAACCCTAACTCCTTGCTCAGCGTAATTCTTTTTTAAAGCCATTTTATCATGAAATTCAAATGGTCCCACTTCTATCGTTTCCATTTTCTGTATCGGAAAGTACATGATCACAGCTTTTTTCACCCAATCATTCACTTGCCATCCATCACCTTTTGGCTCTGCCACTCTTAGATCACCAGAATCTAGAAGAGCAATGACTTTCCGTATCGCTTCCTGAGTATCTTCAGACTTTAGCAACACTCTGTTGTCCCAAGCGGATGCTATTATTTTCTTTAACTCCTCCATTCAATATTTTTTGCAAAGTTATTTAATCGATCTATAATTTCTATTGCTTTTCTACAATCATTGCAGACAATTTCGCGATACATATTAACCTATCGTTATCATCTGTAATATCTATTTGCCAAACATGTATTTTTCTTCCTGTGTGTACGGGCTTTGCGTGGGCATATACATATCCACCAGATGTCGATCTTAGATGCTGGGCATTAACTTCTATGCCAACAACATTATACTTTGATTCATCAATCATCATAAATGAAGCTATACTACCAAGCGTTTCAGCCATTACAACACTCGCTCCACCATGTAATAATCCAAAAGGCTGTTTATGATTATCACTTACGGGCATTTTAGCTTTGAGCCAGTCATCCCCCATTTCATAAATAACGATGTCCAGATGTTTTGTCAATCCATTATACACTGCAGCGTTTATCGCCTTGACATCGATACCTTCTCTAAACTTTAACATGCTACGAAATTAAATAATTTCGAATTGACAATTGATAATGTTTTGATTCATTCAAAGTGGAATTAAATGGAAATTGATAATACTCGTTTTCATTCGGAGCGCAAAGCAATAGAGCAAAGAATCTCGTCAATTATTGACCAATGTAATTTGCGTAGCACTGCACACTCCTTTTCATTTTCAATTATCCATTCTCAATTTTTGAAGCGCAGCGAAACTATTAAACCTTCAGTTTCACCTTATCCCAGCTCTTTATCTGCCACTCCGTTATGATGTTCGCTATTTTGTTCTTGTCTGTATCAAGAACTTCCACATTACACGTGTGGTATATCGCACTTTCCTTTTTCAGGGGATCTACAATATGTTTAGTGAGATCACTTTCACTTAATTCATAGGTAGCTATCGCATCCATCTTTGCCTGATAATGATACTCCGCTTTCAACGAGCGCATGATTATTCGATACTTATCGGGAGATAAGTTTGACAAGAGCAAAAGTCCGGCACAATACTCTCCAACAGTTGCCAATCCACAGGCATGGGTTCCTTTGATATGATTGAAATTCTTTTTGATATATGGGATTTTAGCGCTCACCCTAGTCAGTTCCGTTTCCATCAACTCAATCCTATGCGGTCTGTTGAATGGAATCATTCGATGCATGATAAAGTTTAATTTCTTCATCCCCCACGATGATTTTCTTGCGGCTTCAAGAAGCGGTTTTAATTTATCTGCCATAATTGCTTGGGTTCTAATTTAATCTTATTGCAAATATGAGGCTTTTTCTTCTTTAGGAAGTTTACAGGAATGATTGAGCCAAACAATGATGAAATGATACGATGATCTAATTTTTGATTCATTCGTATTAGATTTGCAATTAACAATATATACCATTGAATATTTGACTCACTGTTTCATTGTATCATTATATCATTGGATCAATGTATCATTAAATAATTGAATCATTGAATAATTGAATCATTGTATCATTGGATCATTTCATCATTGGATCATTGGATCATTTCATCATTGGATCATTGGATCATTGTATCATTAAATAATTGTATCATTGAATCATTGTATCATTGGATAATTGAACAATTACATCAAGACCACCTAGCACAAGAGAAATGACCTATTTTGATCAAACCTCCGAGAGACTGTCGTTTAGAAAACTCACGGCAGAGGACATCCCTGCATGGACAGAGTTTTTTGTTGATAATATAAGCATGCCCTACCTAGGCATTGACGTTAATCTATCAAAAGAGACGTTAGCTCGAAACTGGATTACAGGGCAATTTGAGAGATATGAAAAAAAAGGTCTAGGTCATCTCGCTGCCATAGACAAAATTTCTGGAGAATTCATAGGTCTGGGTGGCATTATCCCAAGATTACTCGAGGGTCGTAATGAATATGAAATTGCCTATTCATTGTTTCCGAAATTTTGGGGTAAAGGCTATGGCACTGAATTGGCTAAAAAGATGAAAGACTATGGCATAAAGAATATAGAAACAGAAAGATTCATTTCAATCATCGACAAGGAAAATCATCCTTCTGCCCATGTCGCTGAGAAAAATGGTATGAAAGTTCTCTTTGAAACCAATTACCTAGGAATGGATGTTAATGTATACGGCATCAACATTTAATAATTTGAATGTGAGTGTTTCCAAATGGATGCACGATCCAATTTCACATTTGAAACTAAGAGGTTCACCAAATGAGATTTGATTGGCATTAGCCTTTATATTCGCGAAGACTAACTGAAAACAATGAAAAGAAATTTCATCATACTAACTGTTTTACTTCTAAGCGGAACCACATTTTCTTAAAAGATAATAACTGACAAATCAACTGAACAGATGGAAAATAAGAAAACAACAACCCTTCCTCCTTACGCTGAAATTCCAGCAGCTCCGGCAAATTATAATGCTGCCAACGCTACTGCAAGATCCATAGATGGCTTAGGATATCGATTCTACTGGGCCACGGATGAACTTACAGACAATGAATTGGATTTTGAACCAGGGAATGAAAACAGAACCCCTAGAGAAGTTATGGATCACTTCGTTGGATTGTCGGAAACTATACTAAATACAGTTAATAACGAGCACAACATACGTCCCTATACCGAAGTAACAGGAACCTTTGAAGACAAAAGATTGGCCGTGCTCAATAACTTGAAAATGGCTAGTGATAAATTAAGAACACTCTCCAATGGTGATATTGAAAATATTAAGTTGACCTTTGAACGTGGTGAAAAAATATCGGAATTTCCGTTTTGGAATTTGATCAATGGCCCCATTGCTGATGCGATTTACCATACCGGTCAAATTGTAGCACAAAGAAGATCGGCAGGAAACCCAATAAATCCGAATGTGAATGTATTTACGGGTATAAACAAGAAATAACATTCTCGTTTATTCCAAACAGAAGAAAATAATATAATAATAGATGAGGTCAATTCTCAAAAGAATATACCATAAGGCTAAAAGAGAATATCAATCCAGGATACTACTAAGTCACTTGAAGGTAACAGCTAACTGCTCAAAACAATGGTTTGGAAACGACTACGGTGGATTTTATGTCAACCCTGATCTAATGGATCAAAATACAATCGTCTATTCGTTCGGCATTGGAGAAGACATCTCATTTGACCAAGCGGTGATCGATTCTTTTTCATGTCAAGTACACGGATTTGATCCAACCCCCAAGTCAATAAAATGGTGTCAAAATCAATCACTGCCGGATTCATTCCATTTCCATGATGTCGGCATTGATGTCAAGACAGGCAAGGTGGTTTTTCATTTACCCGAAAATGAGAATCATGTTTCAGGCAGTGTTCATCAACATGCGAATGTATCTGACAGCAATAAAGTAGAAGTCCAAATGAAGTCATTCCTGGAGATCACAAATGACTTGAATCACAAAGAAATTGGTTTTCTTAAGATGGACATTGAAGGTTCTGAGTATAATGTAATCGACAGCATTCTTGATTCTGATGTAACTATAAATCAGATGGCGATTGAGATCCACGATCGATTCTTTGAGAAAGGGTCTAAGAAAAGTGCAGAGCTAGTAAAGAAAATGAGTATTCATGGCTATGAAATATTTGCCATCTCTGAATCCAAAGAAGAAATTTCTTTTATAAAAATGGATCTCATTTCTTAAATATAGATTCGCTATGGCTAGAAAATAGTTTTTCGCCTTACCTCAACTTATCAACAAACATAGCACGTGACAAGCAAATTCTATAAATTTGACTTTCAAAAGCGAAAGGGTATTAGATGAAAGTTTGTATTGCCGAGAAACCAAGTGTAGCCAAAGAAATTGCCTCAGTCATCGGAGCCAAGAACAGGAAAGATGGATATTGGGAAGGCAATGGTTATCAGGTAACATGGACTTTTGGACACTTCTGCACCCTCTTGCCCCCAGAAGATTACAAACCGCATTGGAAACGTTGGGACCTTAACACATTGCCCATGTTACCAGAAAGGTTCGAGACTAAGGTAATGGAAAATGCTGGTGTTCAAAAACAATTCAATACCATAAAAGGTCTCTTTAACAATGCTGAACTCGTTATCAATTGTGGTGATGCTGGCCAAGAGGGTGAGCTCATTCAGCGATGGGTGATTAAGCAAGCTGGATATTCCGGTGAGGTTCAAAGATTGTGGATTTCATCTCTAACCAGCGAAGCGATTCGATCCGGATTTAAGGATTTGAAGCCAGCTAAAGATTTCGACTATCTATATTATGCGGGCAGTTCAAGAGCAATTGGAGATTGGTTATTAGGAATGAATGCCACACGTTTGTACACCTTAAAATATGGTGGCAATAAACAAGTCTTATCAATCGGTAGAGTGCAAACTCCTACCCTTGCTATGTTGGTAGATCGCCATCATGAAATAGTGAATTTCAAACCTCAACCGTACTGGGAATTACAAACGAAATATAGAGACACCACATTTAGTCATACGGATGGGAAGTTCTTCAAAAAAGAAGATGGAGAAAAAACACTTCAACTAATTTCTGAACGGGACTTGCAGGTTGTAAAAGTTGAGAAAAAAGATGGTAAAGAATATGCCCCTAAGCTTTTTGACCTTACCGGATTGCAAGTTTATTGCAATATTAAATTCGGACTCACTGCAGATGAAACACTTAAGACTGTCCAGAAACTTTATGAGATGAAGGTAGTCACATATCCACGTGTGGACACCACATTCTTACCCAATGACATGTATCCCAAAGTTACGGGTATTTTAAAGGGAATGACCAGCTATCAAAAGTTAGCCGAACCACTTTTAGGCAAAAAGATCAGGAAATCGAGCAAAGTCTTCAACGATAAAAAAGTTACAGATCACCATGCCATCATCCCAACTGGCGAAGAGAAACCTTTAAACCCCAACCAACAACAGGTTTATGACATTGTTGCCAAACGATTTATGGCAGTTTTCTACCCGGATTGTAAAGTTGCTAAAACCACAGTAGAAGCTGAAGTAGAAGAAATAAAATTTCTTGCCAAGGGTAAAGAAATTTTAGACGAAGGGTGGCGTGTTGTTTTTAAGTCAAATAAGACCATCGAAAGCACTTCGGAGAAATCTCAGGATGAGGAAAACCTCTTGCCTACTTTTGAAAAAGGGGAGAAAGGTCCACATGAACCTTCGTTCACAGAGAAATCTACCAAAGCGCCAAATTATTATACGGAAGCTTCATTGTTAAGAGCTATGGAAACTGCCGGCAAACAGGTAGATGATGATGAACTAAGAGATCTAATGAAGGCTAATGGTATTGGAAGACCCTCAACTAGAGCCAACATTATTGAAACTCTGTTCAAGCGTAAATACGCTGAAAGAAGAAAGAAACAAGTTATACCAACCGAACTCGGAATTCGACTCATAGGTATTATTAAAAATCAATTATTAAAATCTGCCGAACTTACTGGTCAATGGGAAAAACAACTAAAGGAAATTGAAGAGGGCGAATTCAATCCAAAGCAGTTCATAGTCAACATGAAAAAAATGGTTGACGATCTCGTATTGGATGTTCGAATGGAAGCTTATAGCAATAATTTAAACATAACATCAACAGAAACAGATAGTTCAACGAATCCAATTAAAGCAAATATTAAAACACCTCTCTCTAACGTGACGTGCCCCAAATGCAACAAAGGGAGAATTCTAAAAGGCAAATCGAGATATGGATGCAGCGCCTATAAAGAAGGTTGTGACTTAAGTATACCATTCAAATTTCTTGATAAAAAGCTGACCGATAATCAGGTGAAAAGACTCATAGAAAAAAAACAGACTACCAAATTAAAAGGCTTTATAGTTGAGGGTGCAAAATCGCAGGGCATTATAAAACTTACAAGTAGCTTTCAATTGAGCTTCGAAAATACTAATTCGAAGGAAGAAACGGTCGCTACTCAAGAAATGCCAAATTGCCCAAAATGTTCTAAGGGTAAGCTAATTAAAGGAAAAACAGCATATGGATGTGATGCATGGAAAACGGGATGTGAATTCAGATTCTCTTTTGAAGACATAAAGGCTCAAGCGAATGGAGGTAAACTCACAAGAGATTTGGTTTTAAAAATCATTTCGAAACCACTACCTGTTCAGTCCTAAGCATGACCCTCATCCAT
>JBLIMR010000068.1:0-11592 GCA_047638815.1 Gammaproteobacteria bacterium | reverse complement strand
AGGTGTGTCTTTTACCCGCAACAAATATCTTGGGTAGGTAACCGGGTCTGAATAGCAACGGAGCAAGACTTCTGAAAATTCTGGCGTCCACTGATAAATAATTACTTAAGGTGTCTTTGAATAGAACCTTTAAACTAAGCTTTGTGGTTGCACTTTGTCCACAATCTGGGCAAAACTTGTATTCATCATAAAATATTTTATCGCAATTGTCACACTTCATTTTTATGAATTCTCTTTTATCAAATATAGTAGCTTTAGAATAATACAAGAAAGAGTCACCTAATTCTTCATCAAATTAAAAGTAAAGTCCTAACATATGATGACATACTATTCCTATTTAACAGTAGATAAAGTATAGAAACGCCAATTATGCTTAGTTTTGACACTATGAGAAAACTAGTTCTATTTACTATTTTAATATTGTCAATTAATGTCTCTGCTCAAATGCCAAGCCAATGGAGTGTCGGTGAGATATATCAAAAGATTGAAAAGCTTAACGTGCTTGGGAATGTGCTATATATAGCGGCACATCCCGATGATGAGAATCAGCGTTTCATTACGTATTGTGCGAATGAAAAACTTTATAATTCTGCATACATGTCCTTGACAAGAGGTGATGGAGGACAAAACCTCATCGGAACAGAGATAAGAGAAGAACTCGGAATTATTAGAACTCAAGAGCTTTTGGCTGCAAGAAGAACAGATGGTGGTAAGCAGTTTTTCTCCAGAGCGAATGATTTCGGATATTCCAAAAACCCAGAAGAAACTTTGAGTATTTGGGACAAGGATAAGGTACTTGCTGATGTTGTTTGGGTAATAAGAAAATTTAGGCCGGATGTTATCGTTTGTAGATTTCCTGCTGTTTCAACTGGAGGTCATGGACATCACACAGCTTCTGCAATATTGGCAGAGGAAGCGTTCAAAATATCAAATGACAAAAGTATTTATCCTGAGCAATTATCATTCGTAGATGTTTGGCAACCAAAGAGAGTTGTCATCAATACTGGTCGTTGGTGGAATGATACTATATCTGCTGAAGACCCAGGTGTTGTTGTTCATGATTTGGGTTTGTACAACGAGCTATTGGGTACTTCATATAATGAATTGGCCGCTCGAAGTAGATCCAATCACAAATGTCAGGGATTTGGTGCAACTGGTTCTAGAGGTGAGAATGTGGAGTATTTTGAACATTTGCTTGGAGAGCCAGCGAGTGAAAGTTTATTTGACGGCTATGAATCAGATTGGAACAGAGTAAATGGAGGTGAGAAGATCAAGGAACTTGTGAATCAAATGGCCATTAACTTTGAAATATTCAATCCATCCAAAAGTATTCCGGCCCTGGCAGGATTAAGGAAAGAAGTCTCGAAACTAAAAGATGATTTTTGGAAGAGTATTAAGTTGAAGGAAATTGATGACCTAATTGTTCAGTGTGCGGGTATTTATATTGAGGCAGTTTCGGATGAATTTTCTAAAACTACAGGAGACTCACTTTATGTTGTTATAGAAATGATTAATCGTAGCAATACGAATGTTACATTATCTGGATTGTCCTCAAATTTATTAGTGACTGATGAACTT
Organism: Gammaproteobacteria bacterium; assembly: GCA_047638815.1. Lineage (GTDB taxonomy): Bacteria > Bacteroidota > Bacteroidia > Flavobacteriales_D > JABDKJ01 > JAJRRH01. The sequence goes on along the minus strand of JBLIMR010000068.1, from coordinate 10,014 downwards.
TGGGAAAAATCACTGAATGAAAACGAAAAACTTGAAGAGGAAATCGGTTTCGTCATTCCTAAAACGCCTATTTCTCAGCCGTATTGGTTGGCTGAGGAAGTAACTATGGGCTACAATAAAGTGACTGATCAGCAATTGAGAGGAACACCAGAAAATAAAGCTTCCATCTCGTTCAAACTATACATTAACGTTGAAGGAGAATTGATTCCTTATGAGTTTCCACTTATTTACAAATGGAATGATCCGGTGGATGGTGAATCTTATCGACCGTTTATTATTTCACCAGATGTAACAGTAAATATAGATCAACCCATATTTCTGTTTTCAGACAAGAAATCACAATTGATGGAACTTACACTAAAAGCGGGTAAAGACAATCAATCAGGAACTATCGAGGTAAAAAGTCCCGATGGATGGGAGTTAAGTTATATCAGGCCATATAAACTGACCTTAAAAGGGGAGGAGTTAAAAGTAAGAGTCAGTCTTACACCTAAAAGTGGAGCAAAAGACGGTCAACTTAAAATCAGACTCAATAATAAACCTGCGAGGTCAATGAATGCCATTGAATATGATCATATACCTACACAGGTTTGGTATCCAGAATCTGAATCGAAACTTGTGTATGTTGACATACAGAAGACAGGGGAAAAAATAGGTTATGTTATGGGTGCCGGAGATGTGGTTCCTGATGCTTTGAAGAACATAGGCTATCATGTTGATATATTAGAGGAGGGTGATATGAGTTTGAGTAATTTGAAGCAATATGATGCTATACTCATAGGCATTAGATATTTCAATGTCGATGAACGTTCTCCATTTGTGATGCCAAAGCTTCTTGATTATGTAAAGGCTGGAGGGAATCTTATTGTTCAATACAATACCAGACATCGAATGAAGACTCAAGATTTTTGCCCATTCCCTATAACACTTTCAAGGGATAGAGTGACAGAGGAAGATGCTCAGGTTAAATTCTTAAGTCGCAGTCATCCAGTCTTAAATACGCCAAATAAGTTATCTGAAGCGGATTTTGACAATTGGGTTCAAGAACGTGGATTATATTTTCCATCAGAGTGGGATGAGAAATATCAAACCGTATTGAGCTGGCATGATACTGGTGATACTCCAAAGGATGGATCCTTACTTATTGCAAAATATGGGGAGGGAAACTACGTATATACGGGGATCTCTTTTTTCAGAGAGTTGCCAGCTGGTGTGCCGGGAGCATATCGATTATTGGTTAATCTAATCAGTTTAGGTCAGTAATATGAAGGAAAGTAAACCTCCTATTTTTAATTCCTGGTTCGGTTGGTATGCCTTATTGATTGGTGTGCTGGCTGTATTAATAGTATTGTTTTACTGGTTTACTGAACATTTCTCATGAGTGGTATAGATTGGTCAATTTTAATAGGGACCCTGGTCTTTATCGTCAGTTATGGGGTTTGGAAAACCAGAGGAAGTAAAGATCTTGAAGGATATTTAAAAGGGGACAATACTGCCAAGTGGTGGGGCATAGGAATATCTATTATGGCTACCCAAGCCAGTGCTATTACTTTTCTTTCAACACCCGGTCAAGCCTATAATGATGGGATGGGCTTTATTCAATTTTATTTTGGATTACCAATAGCGATGATCATATTATCGGTGACATTCATTCCGATATATTATAAGCTTAAAGTTTTTACAGCCTATGAGTTTTTAGAAGGTCGATTTGACTTAAAAACGAGAACGCTTGCAGCCGGTCTATTCCTTCTTCAAAGGGGATTGGCGGCAGGGATTACTATATACGCTCCGGCCATAATACTCTCCACTTTGCTGGGCTGGAATTTAACACTGACGTGTATCTTCATAGGTATGTTGGTTATTGTCTATACAGTCTCGGGAGGTACGAAAGCTGTCACTCAAACACAAAAACAGCAAATGGCTGTGATGATGGGAGGGATGGTTCTAGCGGGCATTATGGTGATCAATATGTTGCCACAAAATATTGGGTTCTTTGATGCGCTTCATGTGGCCGGTAAAATGGGGAAATTGAATGTTGTTGACTTCAAATTTGACCTCAGTGAAAGATATAATTTTTGGTCTGGTATTACTGCTGCCTTATTTCTATTCATGTCTTATTTTGGAACAGATCAATCGCAGGTTCAAAGATATCTAACAGGAAAATCCATCGCTGAAAGTAGATTGGGTCTCATCATGAATGGTATCTTAAAAGTGCCAATGCAGTTTGTCATTCTTTTTATTGGGGTAATGGTTTTTGTCTTTTACCAATTTAATCAACCGCCTGTTTTCTTCAATAAAGTCGTAGCAGAGAATGTGATGAATATGGATGAATATGGTTCGAAGTATCAAGAATTGGACGACAAACATACTGCATTGTTCGAAGAGAAAAGGCTGGAACTTACATATTTGGTGGATGCAGTGAACAATGGGCGAGAGGAACAAATTAGAGAGTTTACAAATAACGCAAACGATCTAGAGGCTCAATCCAACGTCATAAGAGATCAGGTAAAAGAAATAGTCAAGGAGGCTGATCCTGAAGCTGAGACTAATGATAAGGATTATATCTTCATGACTTTCGTTATGGACAATCTACCAATTGGTATGATTGGACTATTATTTGCAGTTATGTTTTCGGCAGCCATGTCTTCAACTGCTTCAGAATTGAATGCTTTGGCATCAACCACGACAATTGATTTATATAAGCGATCAATCAAAAAAGATGGGACAGATAAACATTATGTGCGCTCGTCAAGGATATTCACCTTAATGTGGGGACTTCTGGCCATACTCTTTGCAACGACAGCTTCACTTTTTGAAAATTTAATTCAAGCGGTTAATCTACTTGGCTCATTGTTTTACGGAACCATCCTAGGAATATTTTTAGTTGCCTTTTATTTCAAGTATATAAAAGGGAATGCTGTATTTCTTGCCGCTATTTTAGCGGAATTGTGTGTTATAGCCATCCACTATGCTAATGTCAATGAAACAGCCCCAGAATGGCTCACAATGGGATTCCTATGGTATAACGTTGTTGGTTGTGTTTTAGTAATTGCCTTTGGATACATCATTGAGCTATTATCTCCAGAACGGAATATACCTATACGGAAAGGAGTAAAGAACTAACTATACTAGATTAAACTTAATTTGATTGGACATTCTGAGGGAAGAATGATGGAAGAATCTCGTGAAAGCATTCGAGATTGATCAATTGATTGCGTCACTGTTTGACCAAGTGAATAGTTTCTCTGAGCCTTATACTTTAACTTACCAAAGATCTAGAAAAATGTTATCATTACATATCTATAGCATGATGTTCTAATCTGTTTGCGAAACAAAAAAAATCCCTTCCGAATTAATCGAAAGGGATTCAATGTTGTTGATTAAAGAGAGTCTTATTTCTTCTCAGTCAATTTTTTGATCAATGCTTCATTGTTTGAGATGTAACCGTAGTCACCTTCTTCATTTACTTTAGCCATTTCCAAAGATTTTGTTGCAGTTGCTACAGCACCTTTTATATCTCCAGATTCTGCCTGAATCTTTGCTTTTTGGTGAAGGTACCAGAAAGCTTCTGGTCTCATTTCAACAGCTTTGTTGATCCAAGTTAATGCTTGAGCCATGTCTTTTCCATTATCAAGGTAGTGACGAGCAGAAGAGTAATATGTTCCTGCATCTGGACCAGCCATAATTTTTGTGATTTGCTTATCAATGTCTTCCATTGCTGTCGTTTTAACCGGAATAGCAACAGTTGTTTTTTCCCAAGATATATTTAGGTGAGCACCATCAGTAGTGAAATTGCTGAAATCAATCGTAAAAGATTCTACCATGTCATTCATTTTTTGAGATTTCACTTTGAATCGTGCTTGATCATCCTTCATATCATATCCTCCAGCACCCCAAAGTTCGAGGTTTTTAGAAATTACGATCGTCCACTCAGCCATTCCAGGAATTGCATAAAAAGCATATTCTCCCGCTGGAACTGCAGTTCCTGCCATCATGACATCTTCCGATAATTCTATTTTAGTTGAAGCATTAGCACCAGTTCTCCATATTTTGTCATAAGGAACAAGGTTTCCGAATATAGCTCTGTCTTTCGCACCAGGACGAGAGTATTCTACTGTTATTTCTCCAAGTCCAACAGCTTGAGTAATCGTTGCTGTAGGGCTAGGTTGTGGTGTTTTTAGCTGCGCTGATACTTGATTGAAAGTAAAGATTGCACAGGCAATGATTAGAAGTCTTATGGTTTTCATATTTTAATTTTTAGGGTGCAAATTTAGGCAAAAAAATTAGAGAATTTACGACCGTTTTATGACAAACGACTGATGTTTTTGATGATAATTTGTTGAGATGGAACTTATTTAATTGAAAAGCCATAACCGAGGCTAAGAGCAATTGGCGGTAAATCGTTTTCAAAAACAACACCGTAATTTCTTTTAAGGCTTTGAATATAATCATCAACATCTTCGCCTCTTATTGGGACTAGTATCCCTAAAGAAAAGAAATTTCCAGAGTTCGAATAGAAATCCAAACCACCACCAAAAGAGGGGCCGTAAAAAGCTTTATTTAATCCCGAAGCATTTTTTACCGCAATGACTGCATTGTAACCGTACATTCCTTCCAAAAATGGAATTGTTTTACTTGAACTACCTTCCGATTTAAGTTGAATCTTCGTGCCCACATTAGCACCAATTCCAATTAAAGCATAACCAATACCTCCGAACAGATAAACACCATTGGATACATTTCCTCCCACCTGAATTCCTATTCCACCATGATCTAAACCTATGCCCATGCTGATAAATGATTCATCAGTTCTTTGATTGAGAAAATGTGACGACTGCGAATACAATACAGTATCTACTTTTGCAATATTGATATAGGACCATGAGTTTTCTCGATTATCCAACTTATGGAAATAATAGCAGATGTCATCCTTTGATTCTATATGACAAACAATAGTCTCTCCATTTGCTTTGAATATTGTCGCATCAGAAATTATGTTTTTTTTATATCCTAAAATTAAAGTGTCGATTTGGTTAAGTGGAATGTAGGTAGTCCGCGAAGAGCCAAGTAGAAATGACTTTATATTGACTCTTATGTTGTCCTGTTCTAGAATAGTGCAATCATACTTTTTGCCATCATTGGTGAAAATTGCATCTTGCGCTTGAATGGAGATATTAATGGTAGAAATAATAAATACCGCTATTATTCGATACATTATAATGTCGAGTTGTCTTTGAGATTTTATATTTAACATTCTAGTTGTTTTCAGATTTTGGTTCAATATAACAATAAGAAATTTAAGATTACCATTGAGACTTCCATCAATGATTATGTTCAATCTCCCCAACAACCGATTGCGAATAAACGAAATAGGCCCCTTGGGTAACAACCATATGATCTTTAGGGATTTCGCCCATTAGCTTTATTGGAGTTAATCCATCTTCTGAGTTGCTAGGAATGACTTCAATTCTTTCAAAGGATGTTTCACTGGCCTCTGGGTCGTAGGAAGCAACATAGATGTAATACGCGGATTCATCCTTTATGACAGCATCTTCTGGGACAGCCTTTACCGTAGCATCATTAAGCCATATTTTAGCTGTGACAAATAGATCTTTTATGAATTGAGGTTTTTCTCCTTCGAGATGACCATGCACTCTAATTGTTTTAGCTCTATGATTGAACTCCTTACCAATAACCGAGATCTCTCCATCATACGTCTCAGTACCAAGTGCAGGTACGGAGTAACTTATTCTCTGACCAATTTTTATATTTGAAATATCCTTTTCAAAAATATCTAGTTCAAGATGTATATGATCGTCTGCAATGATCTCCATTAATGGTTTGTTCTTTTCTGCAAACATGCCACGATGAAGATTAATAGAAGATATAAAGCCACTCATAGGAGCGATAATGGCAATCTTCTGAGATATGTTTTCAGCATTTAATTTTTCAGCATCCAAACCTAAATAATTAAGACGTTTTTTCAATCCATTGACTTTGGCATTTAAAATACTAACCTCAGCATCCAAACTTTGTAGATCTCTTTCGATTCCCGCATTGGCGTCCATCAATGTTTTTTGTCTCTCTAAATCTAGTTTCTTGAGATATAGATTTGCCTTAGCTTCAAGATAGTCTTGTTGATCATCGATGAAATCAGAATTCTCGATGTAGGCTATCACTTTACCTTGAGTAATATGATCTCCTTCAACGTACTTTTTGTTGCCGGTTATTATTCCTTCAACTTTAGCATTGACGGATGCAAATGCATTTGGAGGTAAACCCAATGTACCCGTGGATTTGATATAGTCTATCATTTTGACATCCTGTAGTTCGCCAAATTCTAATCCCACAGTTTCAATTTGCTTTTTTGAAAAATGCACATATTCATCATGACCATGTCCATGCTCATGATGATCATTGGATTCAGAGCCGTGATCATGTCCGTGATCATCCCCTGCTGTTTTTGTCAGGCATGATTGGACGACAAATAGAAGAAGTATGAGACCTAATATTTTAAAATTGTTTTTTAAGTTCATCAGTTTAATTTTTTATTAGTGATTGATATTCTGCTACGGCTAGATTATATGCCAATAGCTGAGATAAATATTTTTTATTATTTGCTGCAACTAGCTGCAATATATTTGTTAACTCCACATAAGATATTTTTCCAGCGGTATAATTGAGCTTTGCTATCCTCATCATCTCTGGGCCGATAATATTTAATTGCTTATCGTAGTAATCCAAACCATCTTGATACAATTTTATAGATTTAATTATACGAGATAATTGACTTTTATATGCTAGAGTTTGTGCTCTATACCTCATAAAAGCAATATCCACCTCCATGACCTGAGCTTTTGCGACTTTTCTCTGTGAGTTGGTGAATAAGGGGAGTTTTATCCCTGCGTTCAAATTCGTTAACCATCCAGATTCAAAGTAGTTTTGAGCCGCATAACCTAGATTAAAACTTGGACGCATATCCGCTTTTAATATATCCGCTTTTGCATCTTCTATTGAGATTTTCTGTTGAGCAAGCTTCAATTGCGGAGCATTGAGCGAATCTGAAAGAGAGTAGGGTAGGCGATCCATATTTACTGGCACAGTCACAGGGTATTCTATTCCCAGCGCATACTGGAGCTCTTGCTCCAAGCTTTCAATCTCAAGTTTAGATTGATTAGCTAAGAGTTCATGTTCGAGATATAGATTCTCCATGGTCATCATTTCTAATTTGCCAGATAATCCAACATCTTGACGCTTTTTTGCCAAGGCGTCATACTCTTTATATATTGTCAATAAATTACCATACATAACTGACATCTGCATCTGATGCTGTAGTTGAAAGTATTTCTCACGAATGTTTCTTATCAGATCGTTCCTAGTCAAGGTTTGTTCTAATTGCAATGTGTTCAGCTCTGCTTCTCTCAGATTGTTTCGAGATTTCGAAACTCCAAAAGTCGAAAACTCTTGTCCAATACTGTATTGTTGTACCTTTTGAGGATTGTCTTCAAACAAACCATCTCCTTGATAACCTAATTCGGTATTTCCGAAATTGTATCGCATCTTTTGTAGAGATTCCAACTGATCTATTTTCATTGTGCTTGCTATCGCTTCAGGATTGTTTTTTAATCCGATGGCTATAGCATCATCTAATAGAACTATCTTCTTTTCTTGAGCAAAGATGTTTGACGGGATAGCTAAAGTGATAATGAACAGTAATACAATTATTCCTGAGTTCCTGATAGCTTTCAAATTTCTTTTATACTTCCAATCTTCGAGCCAATGGTATAAAATGGGTAGAATGATTAGGGTCAGAAAAGTAGCAGTAAGCAAACCACCAATGACAACAGTTGCTAGTGGTCTTTGAACTTCTCCACCGCCTGAACTTGACAAAGCCATTGGTAAAAAACCGAAGGAAGCTACAGCTGCCGTCATGAGTACAGGACGTAAACGAACGCGAGTGCCTTTTTTAATTCTCTCCTCTAGATTTAATACGCCTTCACGCTTCAGTTGATTGAAATAGCCAATAAGTACGATGCCATTCAAAACTGCGACACCAAACAAGGCGATAAAGCCAATACCAGCTGAGATACTAAAAGGCATTCCTCTGAGTTGAAGTGCCAATATGCCTCCGATAGCGGAAAGTGGAATAGCAGAAAATATTAGCATGGCTTGAGTAATGGAATTAAAGGTGAAGTATAACAGAACGAAAATTAAACCCAATGCCAAAGGCACTGCAATCATTAATCTTTTATTGGCAGCTTTTAGATTTTCAAATTGACCACCATACGTAAAATAGTAGCCAGGATTCAAACTAATTTCTTTATCCAATGTTTCTTGTATTTCTTCAACAAGAGAGGCGACATCACGATTTCCTACATTAACACCAATCACGATTCTTCGCTTTGTATTATCTCTGGATATTTGCATAGGTGTAGTTTCAAAATTAACCTCTGCTATTTCTGTTATTGGAATTTGCTGGCCATTTTTCAATGGAATATAAAGTTCCTTTACACTGTTGATGTCCTTTCTATATTCTTTTTGGAAGCGAACGACAAGATCAAATGTTTTTTCTCCTTCGTAAAAAGTTCCAGCTTTATCTCCTGCAAATGCAGTTTTAATAATTCGATTCACATCCTTTACATGTAATCCATATTGAGCCAGTTTTTGATAATTGTAATTTATAACGATCTGAGGCATACCCTTAACTTGCTCAACTTTTACAGTGCCAACGCCTTCCAATTTTTTAATGAGTTTCTCTGCGGCTTGTCCTTTGCTAAAGAGTTCATCCAAATTGTCTCCGTATAGCTTTATAGCAATGTCAGCTCTGGACCCCGTCATAAGCTCATTAAACCTCATTTGTATTGGTTGAGAGAATTCATATTTTACACCTGGAATATCCATCAATGATTCTTCCATTTTATCGAACATGCCTTGTCTTGTTGTCGCGCTTGTCCATTCTGACTTTGGCTTCATTATTATTATAATATCTCCCGTCTCAATAGGCATTGGATCTGTTGGTATTTCAGCAGACCCCATCTTTGTTACTATATCCTCAATTTCTGGAAATTCTTTCATGAGTTTTTTTTGTATCATGGTTGAGACCTTGACACTCTGAGACAAAGAACTTCCTGCTGGTAAGATTTGATGTAATGCAAAATCACCTTCCTCCAATGTCGGGATGAACTCACCACCCATTCGTGCAAATAAGATTAGGGAGAAAATTAATGCGCCCAATGTGATGGTGACAAAGGCTCTTTTCCACTGGAGCGCTTTTTCCAAAAGTGGGGCATACTGTCTATGACACCAACTGATGATTTTATCTGCAAAGGTTATTTTAGCACTAATTTTTTTATTTAAAAATAATGATGCCATCATTGGAACATATGTCAATGATAAAACTAAAGCTCCCGCTATTGCAAGCATAACTGTTTGTGCCATTGGTTTAAACATCTTCCCTTCTATGCCAACTAGAGCCAAAATTGGGATGTACACCATAAGTATAATAATTTCCCCAAAAGCTGCAGAACTTCTTATGTTTTTGGACGCTGTATAAACCGCACCATCCATTTCCTTTTGACTCATAGTCGCTCCACCATGATTTATCCTCAAGCGATGTACGATGGCTTCAACGATGATAACTGCACCATCCACAATCAATCCGAAATCAATGGCTCCAAGACTCATGAGGTTAGCCGAAATGCCGAATTGTTTCATCAGTCCTACTGCAAAAAGCATGGACAATGGAATAACTGACGCAACAATAAGACTGGCTCGCCAATTCCCAAGCATTAACACCAAAATAAATACAACAATAAGGCCTCCTTCAATAAGGTTTTTTCTGACCGTTCCAATAGCTGTGGAGACCAATTTATCTCGGTCAAGATATGCTTCAACAGCAATTCCTTCAGGCAATGTTTTTTCTATTTGTGCCATTCTTTCCTTGATGCGCTTACTGACTGCTCTTGAGTTTTCTCCTTTGAGCATCATTACTGTACCTCCAACAGCCTCTTGGCC
>JBLIMR010000067.1:0-11783 GCA_047638815.1 Gammaproteobacteria bacterium | reverse complement strand
GAGAGCGGAATATGAAGCGGCTTTGTTAGAAAAAGGATGTCGAGAAATGGATTTTACCGGCAAACCAAGGAAAGGTTTTGTATTCATTGGTCCTGATGGCTTTGACAATGAAGAGGATCTTGAATTCTGGATACAGTTAGCCTTAGATTTCAACCCTGAAGCACGCGCATCGAAAAAGTAGAAGAGTAGACTTATTGAAGTATTTGGTTTGCCACCACATCCAAAAATTAAAAAGCGAACCTCTATTTTGTCTCGTTATGTTCTAAATGGCCCATGATTACCTATGAACAGAAAGTTTTGTGGATGCAATTATTAATTGGTCTCTCAAGATATTAACCACATATATGCCATTGGGTAGATTTTGAGTTTCATAGTCATATAAGACCCCTCCATTAACTATCTCGTGTGCTACCTCCTACCCTACAGAGTTCACAACTACAATCTCCAGCAATTTAGATTCTTCCATCAAATCAATTTGCACATTACCACGTGTAGGATTTGGAAATAGAGACAATTCTTCCACCGTATTTAACTCCTCGATTCCTATTTGACAGCCATGTCGAAACCCCAAATTGAATGAAGTATAAATGAGGTCAACGTCATCTTCAGTGACAAATCTGAATTCAAGCTGTGAGCACCCATCCAGATTCTCAGGATAATAATGTTGAGCAAAGCTCGTTATTGTATCCCCGGGGACTATAATTTCAACAAAAGGATCGTTGCCAAAATTAATTAACCAATCGGGCTCTTCAACAGCTAATTTTGGAATAATGGGACAAAACTTCCAGCAAGTATTGTTTCGAGTTCCAGCTAATACTTCTGTCTCAATTCTTCTACATATAACATTATACGTTTCCGTTTCACTTTCACTGACAACCCAATAATCAACGATAAAGTCATTGGTTTGTGGGTTAACATCCCATACCTGTACTGTCCCACTAAAATCTTCGGTCCCCCCAGGTTCTATCTGCACAGTTTCATCGTTAACAGTTCCCATTACACCATGTTCAATAATCCTCAGTTGAGATCATACCGGATTAAACATTAACATTATTAGCCCCAATATAAAAACAGATTTATTCATGATAACACGTTTTAATTTTAATAAATTTCCGTTCAAAATACAAAAAAAAAAGAACCCTACCAATTGGCAGAGTTCTTTTAAATATCATTCGGAATTGAATTCCTAGTGCTTAACCATCAATCTTGAAGTGTTCACAATGTTGTTGTCTTGAAGAACAGACACCATGTAAATACCACTTTGAAGTTCACTTGTTTCAAGTCTAAAGTTTTGACCTGTCTGAACATTAGATCTTTCAATCAATACTTCTCCTAATACATTGAATACTTTCAACTGAACATCTCCCGTAAGGTTAGCGAAGTCAAGAGCAACAATCTCATTTGCCGGATTTGGAATCATTGTGAAGCTTGGTACATTTTCTACCTCTTCAATCCCAACAATACCATCATGATCAAAACTTATATTGAACGAAGCATATGTCAGATCCTCATCAGCCCCATCCACAAATCTTACCTCGAAAGTAGATATCCCAACTGTGAAATTTGGCTCGTAGTGAAATGCAAATGAAGTAGCTATCTCTCCTGGCGCTAAAATTTCCTCTCTTATCGTAGTTCCTGTTGCAACAGTCCAGTCTGGATCTTCACCAGCCAATAATGTACTAATTGGACATAAGTCCCAACAAACATTGTTTTCTGAGCCTGCGACAACATCTGTTTCCAATCTTCTACATCTTAAGGTGTATGTTTCTGTTTCGCTCATATTCTCTACCCATATGTCTACGACATGATCAATACCATCGGTTGCAAAATCTTGCGTAATAGTTGTTCCTGAGAGATCCACGTCTCCACCTGGCTCTACAATTACCCCTCCTTCTAGAACTCCGTGTTCTATTATTCTAATCTGTGCAAAACCACTAAAAGTCATTAATGCAATCAATCCAAAAAGTAATGTTCTTTTCATGTTTCAAAATTTTATGTAAAAATAAGTAAGAAATGCTCTCAATACAAGTTCTTACTTGTTAAATTAATGTAAAATAACCGCCTTAGGATTTCAATAATTCATTTTACTATTATACTCATCGATCATAAAATATCAATGCTCTAACACACTGTTATCCTGACATAAAGCTATCAAACCATGCTTTACAGGACATATTTCTTATGAAAAATGAATGGCCCAAAAGGTAAAATTGAAGCCAAAAATCCTATTAATATTGTTTTTAAGGACCATTTATATTCCATTCCGATCAATACCAACAACACACAATAAACCACAAATAACATGCCGTGAATCATCCCGGGAATAGCAACTGCTTCCGTCATTCCAAACATATATTTCAAAGGCATTGCCACCCCTAACAGAACCAGAAAAGATATCGCTTCTGCATAGCTTATGTATTTAAACCAATTTTTCATGCTGCGAATTTAATGGTTTAATCCAGATTTGAATTTTGTGTTCCAATTGAGGACTTGTACTTTTTGGATCATCATACTGCGCGCGCCCTTCATTTCCCTATAGGGGCCAGCGCTCATTAAGAATTGAACTATTATTACATTATTGCACTCAGGTATGGCAGCATTTCTGCATTATCGCATTAAATCATTGATGATTGATGAAGTAGAAATAAACCAACACTAATATCCCATTCCTTCCCGCGCCCTTTAATTCGCTAAAGTGATTTCCTAAAGGAGCCTTCGCTCGTTGATAATTGAATTATTACAGCATTATCGCATTAAAGAATTACAACATTAAAGCATTCAAAACATTGACAACTGTCACCATGATTTCAATTGCATTCTTTGATAGTCAAAATCTTCACATCCTAAACTAGAATTTGTAAAATTGCAAAGAATTAAATTCAGTAAAAAAATTATGAATCAGGAGCTTAAAGCGATTCTCGAAAAGGCAAATTCAAATTCAATATCTTATGAAAGATATCATGAGATCGTCAAAGAACTTGTAGAACAGAAAAAATCAAGTGGTCCGAATCAGGAAGAAGCATTTATTCATTACACCAAGTTAAATGACCACAGGGCAAAGCGTCTGGATAAGACTGCTAAATTAACAGATGAGTTCTTGAAGATTTTGGATGGGATAAATAACAGACAAACTTGGTTGTTGATTACTGAATCATGGTGCGGTGATGCAGTACAAGCCCTGCCATTTTTCAATAAGGCGGCAATGGAAAATTCTAATATTAACTTAAGGTTGGTGTTTAGAGATGAGCACGTAGATTTGATAGACTCCTTTCTTACAAATGGTGGCCGTTCAATTCCTAAATTGATAATAATTGAAGACGACAAGGTGATAGCTGACTGGGGACCCAGACCCAAACCTGCTCAGGAATTATACATGGATTTTAGAAATAATCCTAAGGGAAGAGTTTATGAAGATGTGCAGATAGATTTGCAAAAATGGTACTTGAAAGACAAAGGAATCACCATGCAAAATGAAATAGTTACATTGTTAGAAAAGAAGAGATGAAAAAAATAAAAGTTGGCGGTGTACCAGAGCATTTTAATCTTCCATGGCACTTGGCCATTGAAGGCGGTAAATTTGCGGAACATGGTTTTGATGTTGAATGGGTAACTTTTAAAGGTGGCACAGGTGCAATGACAAAGGCTCTGAGAGACGGTGAAGTTGATGTTTGTGTCCTACTCACAGAAGGAATTATCACCGATATTTCGAATGGTAATCCGTCTAAGATTATTAGTCAGTATATTAAGACTCCCTTAATTTGGGGAGTTCATACCTCCACGAAAAATGACCTGGAGCAACACAAAAATATTTTTGATCGCAAATTTGCCATTAGTCGAAATGGATCAGGTTCTCACCTCATGCCCATTGTGGACGCTCAGAGCAAAGGCAAGGAAATAAAGGATGATCAATTTAAAATTATCAAAAATCTGGACAACGCTCTTGTGTCGTTAGATGCTTTAGAAACGGATGTGTTTTATTGGGAAAAGTTTACCACTAAACCTTATGTCGATAATGGGCAATTAAAAAAAATAGGCGAATTCATTACCCCATGGCCCTGTTTCGTCATTGCGGCAACAGATAAAATTATTGAATCTGAACCTGAGACTTTGGTTGAAATTCTTCGAACCATTCATAATCAAACTGCTGCCTTTATGGATGACTCGCAAGCCATTTATAACGTGAGTGAACGCTACAACTTAAAGTATGATGATGTAGAGCATTGGTTTCACTCAACCGAATGGGCCACCGATGGATGGGTAAGTGATAAGATGCTGCAAAGTGTTCTTTATACTCTTAAAAAAACTGGAATTCTTCCGAAGACAGATGGTCATGTGGAGTTGGTTTGGAAAAGATAATTTAAGTTAAAAGTGAAAAATGAAAAGTGAAAAGTGAAAAGTTAAAGGTGAAAAGGGAAAAGTGATAAGTGAAAAGGGAAAAGTGAAAAGGGAAAAGGGAAAAGTGAAAAGGGAAAAGTGAAAAATATGATTTTAATAAATCTGTTTGAATATGAGTAAATCTATTTTATCTGATAAAAGTTATGCTTTTGCTATTAAGATTGTTCGGTTGAGTCAAACGCTACAAACCAAGAATAAAGAATTTGTATTGAGCCGTCAGATACTAAAAAGTGGCACTGCTATAGGTGCTTTGATACGTGAGGGGGAATTTGCCCAAAGCAAAGCGGATTTTATTAATAAGATGAGTATCGCTTTAAAAGAAGCTAATGAAACGGTCTATTGGTTGAATTTGTTAAAAGATACCGATCATATTAGCGATGAGTCATTCAATAAATTAGAATCTAATTGCAAGGAACTAGTGGCTATGCTGGTATCATCGGTAAAAACCAGTAAGAATAGCCTCAAAAAGTAATTCCGCACGTCATTTCATCAAACCACATTTTTCACTTTTCACTTTTAGTTTTTAACTAAAAAAAGAGCGGCCCCCTCACTACAGAAAACCGCTCTAATTGTATATAAGAAATCTTTAGGACTTTAACCTTTTTCTCGGTGAAAGATAAAGTTCATGTTAAAGAGTTTTTTGACATCTATAGTCTCCCCTTTTATTGTCATATCCTTCAACTTACTCTCAACCATTTGTCTCAGGTTTACTTTTTCAGATTCTACCGAAATGATCCTTACAGATCCGTCTTCTTCCAGTTGAAATTTAGCGTTCACTGCTCCTTCAACATCTGTATCTGCCGCGCTTATAACTGCTGAAACTTTTTGCTGCACTTTTCTGTTACTTCTTTTAGTGTCTTTTGCTTCTGTTGGAAGACTTATTGCTAAAATTGCTACGAGTACTATTATATTAATTGCTTTCATGATTATGTGATTATGGTGTTATTAAAATTGTTCGTCCGTATCTATTAACTTAGATTCCAAATCGCATAAAACGTTGCATCGATGACTTGTTTTTTGCTTTCATAAGTAAGACGCCTCAGCCATTAAATATGTTACAGTTATTTTTCATAAATATTTACCCCACCTTACAATATTGTCTTAATTCACTCATTACATATACATTACATTCGTTTTATTTCAAATGAAAAGTTGAAAACGGAATGTTAAGGTGATAGCATTTAACGTTAAGCTGAAATAATGTACCTATTTTTATTTTTTGAAAACCACCTAATGAATCAAATTATCCATAATTTACACAAAACTCCAACTTATGAAATCATACATGTCACGTTCAATAATCATCATAGTTCTTTTACTAATATCTTCTCCTCTAATTTCTCAATGGAACTATGTACAAGCCGATGATTTCCCCAACGGTAGGGTTGATGATTTGTTCTTTCTTGACGAATTAAACGGTTTCTGGTGTACAGGTGGTGGCCAAATATTTAAAACCACTGATGGAGAGACTGCATCTTTAGTCCTATTGGCAAACGTTTATTTCAGAAGTATTGAGTTTATGGATGATAACACTGGCTTTGCAGGCACGCTTGATAATGCGATGTACAAAACAATTGATGCTGGAGAAACTTGGGATGAAATTGAGCTAGGTTTTACAGCGCCAGGTATTTGCGGAATGCATGCAATAAACGATCAAATCCTATGGGCCAGTGGCGCATGGTTTGAACCGGCCTATCTAATAAAAACTACTGACGCTGGAGAAAACTGGGAGTATATTGACATGGGTGAGCATGCCTCAGCCCTGGTTGATATTCACTTCGTGGATGAGAACATCGGATTTACCACTGGTTATAATGACCAAGGAGCAACAATTCTTAAAACTATTGATGGTGGTTCCACTTGGAATGAAGTATTCAATAACGATGTTCCAGGTTCTTATGTTTGGAAAATTGACGATTTACATAATGACAGCGATGTGATATACGTATCCATTGAGCACTTCTCTGGAGAACATTCTGATATGGCTATAAGTTACGACCAAGGTGAAACATGGACCGGCAAAGCAGTTCCTGCAGCCGATCATCAAGGAATAGGTTTCGTGAATGAAAATCACGGCTGGGTTGGCGGCCATGACTTTACAACTTACGAGACCTTAGATGGTGGGGATACATGGGAGGCCATTCCAATAGTTACAGGTTTAAATCGAGTATTTGTGGTGAATTCTGAAACAGTATATGCGGGAGGCCATGCGCTATATAGGTATACCGACACAAGTATAGGTTTAGACGAATCTCTTGCAGGAGAAAGCATTAAGCCAAATGTGAATTTTTATCCTAATCCCATTTCTAGTGAATTTGACTATTCAATCAAAGTGGATAGAGGTGACAATCTCATCGTATTTCTTGCGGATACTCAAGGACGTAAAATTAAGTTCCTTAAAAGAGATCGATTGAATGCCGGAACAACTGATTACACTTTTAATATTGATGTGCCGAATGGAGAGTATTTGCTAATTACTCATCTTAATGGGTCGTTTAGGGCGGATCATGTTACTGTGGTGAAATAACAGTTTTCTTCAGTCAGTTATATATTAAAATTTTAATCGTAGCGGAATTGATAATTGAAAATGGATAATTGAAATTTAAAAATGTACAAACCAAGCATTTGATTAGCGATTCAATTCCTGTGAATGCAAGACTCATTTTCAATTATAAAAAACCATTACTAAAACGTTCATTCATTCTACTGTTCAACCATTTTATTTTCATTAGTTTTATAATATGAAAAAATACGTAGCCATTCTTCGGGGGATTAATGTTGGGGGTCATCGTAAGTTATTAATGGCCGGCTTAAAAACGCATTTGACCAAAGTTGGTTTAAAAAATGTCAGCACCTATATTCAAAGTGGTAATGTGTCCTTCGAGAGTGACCTAAAACCGAACGAGATCGAAAATTTGATAACCTTCACAATCAAAAATAAATATGGTTATAACGTTCCAGTAATCGTTCGGAATCACAAAGAACTACTTGCACTAGTGAATGGGAATCCATATTTAAATTCTGTCGGTGGGCAAATCGAATTGCTGTATGTCACCTTCTTTAAATCTGTTCCAGAAAAAGATAAGGTTACCGCTTTTAATGAGTTGACTTTTGAT
The DNA here is from genome assembly GCA_047638815.1 of Gammaproteobacteria bacterium. Classification (GTDB taxonomy): domain Bacteria; phylum Bacteroidota; class Bacteroidia; order Flavobacteriales_D; family JABDKJ01; genus JAJRRH01. The sequence goes on along the minus strand of JBLIMR010000067.1, from coordinate 4,272 downwards.
GGGGATGAATTTTCTCTTATGGATCAACATGCTTATCTTAAGTACATGACTAAGAGTAGTAATTCTAAATTGTCTAATAATATTATGGAGTCTAGGTTGAAAGTTACTTGTACGTCAAGGAATTGGAAGACTTGTTTGAAGTTGTTGGAGATGGGAGTTGGGGAATAATTATGTAATTACGGAAAGTCCAACATCGTCATCTGTTACAGCCCACAATAAATGTGAAGGGCCATATTCAGCAAGAGCATATTCTACTGCCAATTGCTCCGCTAAACGAATTACTTTTTGGGCAGATTTTGATTGTGCATGTTGGTTAAGCTCCATGTTTTGGTTAAGGATTGTTTTCAACAGTCAGCTCTTCAACTGATTAAAAGAATATTTTTAACAAAAAAAAATATTTATAGCGGACATAACCAGTTGTTTAATTCATAATTATTGTTCGTGCCATAATACATGCACACGATCACACATCGTAAAACGATCTGGAGTTGATTTTTAAAACTTAATGTTTTTTTAGAAAAAAAATCTGATCTCCTCTTCTGACAGTCTTCTTTTGAACAGAAACTCATATCCTCATTTTCTTACATTAATTACAACCGTTGATTTTAGAATATTTGACAGTCAATTCAAACTATTAATCCAAAATCATATCTTAAAAGGAGTTGTTTTTGCAATATATCGGGTCTTATAAATATATATCTATCCTAAGATCAGCAAGGAAAAATGACTATTCATTAATTTAAAATGCTCCAGAGACAGGTTATCCATTTTTATTAATAAGGCTGTAAGGAATACGTAGCATTGTTCCAGAACTATTAACGACTCTTTAAATGCGAAAAATACTCACATGTCTTGTCCACTTGACCCTCATTTATATCATTCCCTTATTCTGGAATATAGAATTGATATTGAGGCCTGAAATTTTGATCCTTATTCTAACTGCTGCTATATTGATTCTTACCCAACCTGTAATCAACGTAAGGGAATCGAAAGATTATTCTGATTCGGATAAACTCTCATTTTTAGCCATAATCATTGCTGGAACAATTGGCCAAATCGCTTCCGTTCTTGAATGGTCAATTTTAAGGCAAGCAAGTGCCATAGATCCCACATTATTTATATCGGCAGGGATCCTAATCATACTTGGATTGATCATAAGAATATTAGCGATATCAACTTTAGGCAGAAATTTCGCTGGCGTAGTTCAGATAAAACAAAACCAAGAGCTAGTTACTTCAGGCCTGTATAGTGTTATTCGACACCCTAGTTATACAGGTGCGTGGCTAATCATGTTGGGTGCAGCATTCTTATTACAATCTATTTCAGGTTTTGTGATCTTGGGTCTTGTTATGATAATTATCTACCAATATCGAATACGGGTGGAGGAAGAAACGCTAATCAGTGGATTTGGCGAATCATACGTATCATACAAAAAGAATACTTGGAAAATGTTCCCCTTAATCTGGTAGGCGTATGAAGATTGGCACATATAGATTTACACAAATACTAGCCGTGATTGATCGTTCTATCGGCATACAGGTTCGTGAGTTAACAACACCTAATGAACTGAAGCACGCTTATAATCTAAGGTTTAACGTCTACTCAAATGCGGGGCATATAGATCAATCAGAATTTCAAGCGCCAATGCTCAGTGACGTATGGGATGAGTATTCTACTGTCCTTGGAGCATTCTCTGCATCAGGTGAACTTGTAGGAACAGTACGATTGACCACATTTGATCCATTCAGTTTCCCATCGGATAATATTTTTATAACAAAATACCCATTTGATATTTCAAAAGCGATCGAGATTGGCAAATTTGCTATTAGCATGAATGGCTTGTTAAAAAACAGGCTCATTTCGTTTTCACTAACCCTTAAGGCTGCATTAATATCACAGGAAATGGGCTATGAACATTGGGTCTTTTCCACAACAAAAAAACTAAAGTGCTCGTTTGAACAGCTTGGCTCCAAAATATATGATCTTTCCTCCCAGCTAAGACCCATTTCTGATATAAAAGATATTTGTAGCAATTGGCAGATGTTTGAAAAAATGCCAGAAGAGTATTTTTATCTGAAACTTAATGAACTTAAACCGAACATCAAGAAGCAATTAACATATGCTAGAGCCGGTTAAAGTAAATTCATAAGTAATCATAGTTTTATCTATATTTGAATCAAGTTTTTGATAAGAACATCGACACGATGATCCTATTAAGAGTTCCTAACGACTAACTAGATTATTACTGTGATGAAATTTCCTTCATGGGATGATATTGCGTATTCAGCAATTAAGAAGTACGAAAAGAAAATTTCGCTACCCAAGGATTTTTACAAACATTTCAGTAAGCAATGTAGAAGTTTAAAACGTAATTATAAATTTCTTTCTGTTATTGAACCTCACTTGGTTATTAAATTAATGGAAAAAATCAAGTGGGGGCATCCAAAAATTGAAGAGTCTACGTTAAGAGAAATCGAAGCCTTTAAAGAAAACCATCCCATTGCTTACAATCAATTTATCACAATCGGTAACTCTCATGCATCAAATTTCGCTTGGTTTGATCCCCGGTTAAGTGAAATATTAAATATTAATGAAGGTAATTTTTCCTTGGATGCCCTTTGTGCTATCGATAAAAATCTTAATCTTTATAACCCATTGGATGTTAAACATGTCATTCGCTTCGGAATACTTGCTTTTTTCATACTAACCCTGAAAGGTATGGAGTTTACAGCTGCACAAGATTATTATGTAGTGAAATTTAGAATCGGCAAAGATAATTTCACTCCAGCTCAAGGAGTAAACGGTTCTGTCAAGGTAGTCGAACGAAAGTGTTATACCATTCCAACTCCTTCTGACAAATCGAATAATTCAACACAGCACTTGGATCTATGGACGGTAACTGAAAGTTTTAGGAATTTTGACCATATCACTACTGATTTTGTACGTATCGGAAAGCCTAAATGGTCAAGGTTTGTCAACACGTTATTCTATATATTCAATGCGCTAGTTTTAGGATATAAGCCGAAAGATGTTATCGTACTTCATTTTCTGGACAAGTATGATCAAGCTGACGAAAGCAGAGCTTGTCTAAATAGGGAATTAAGAAAAGTTTCGAATCAAAATATTGAGTTTAATAACAAAGCCTTCAATGACTTTTCATATGGACTCAATAAAAAGCTGTCCGAAACTATGCGAAATTACACCGTAGTGGAAAAAAGAGAAACAATGAATTTTGATAGATTAAATAGATTGCATAAGGCCAAGCAGCTAGGTTTATTGCCAATTCCAAATGAAATTCAAGACATCATTCTGCAAGGGGTCGTATAGGGTAACACCGCCAGCTAATTGGAAGAACAGATACAATACCTGTGATAATATTATTGAAGTCAACGGCCATAAATTATTAGCTTTCTTATAAAATAGTCCAATTCAATCACTCTTAACATCAGTTATTTAGAAAAATAACTCGATAATTATATCGACTCAGTCGACTTTTTTGACTACCCTTTTATTAAGTACCTAGATTTGGATCAGTGGATCCTTTGAGTCAAATTGGCTTGATGGATCTTCTATATTTTGGCAACAAAATCACTATCGTGGTTTAAGGTGATAACACTAGTAATAAAGTTGAATGTCTCAGAAGTAATGAGAAACGGAACTCTTGTCACTACTGCAATGAAAACAATTATGTGAACATAATCTACATGATGTGCCGAAATATATGAATGTGCATTTAATTATTTGGTTTTATTATCAATCAAAATTGCACGATTTATTGAATACAATTAGGTGATTAAACAAAAGGTAGGACGGCTACTTCAATAATTATTGTCGGTTAAAGTATATCAGTTAAAAATACTATTCTTGGCTTTTGAAGATGTCTTTTTCTAGACAGCAAACAATCTTCGAAATTATTTATTTGGCTGTCAAATATGATGGTTGGTCATTGGGGATGTTGATGGTTGGCACCCCCATTTTACACTAGTAAGTGTCAATTTGAAATTAATTCTGATTTGGCAATTACTTTCATGTAATTTCTATCCCACCCTTATTTTATCAATAATGGATAATCGGTTTTCGTTTGTTCAAATAATTAGGTCAATAATAATAATCTTTAAATAATAAACTAACGCAGAAATAAATATTGCTTGACTTTTATCTCTTTTAAATACTCATTAATAGACCAATGAATTTAAATTCAAATAAATGGTTTCAGCAAAGAATAATTAACTTTTAATAATTTAAACGACCCATTATGTACGCGATGACTAC
>JBLIMR010000066.1:0-12021 GCA_047638815.1 Gammaproteobacteria bacterium | reverse complement strand
CGTTGTGCTTCATTACAGAAACCGCTAACCAATGATAAAATTCTTTAGAAAAATTAGACAAAACTTGTTGATCAAAAACAAAACTGGAAAGTATTTTAAATATGCCATTGGCGAAATTGTTCTTGTAGTAATTGGTATTTTAATCGCTCTTCAAATAAATAATTGGAATGAAGATAGTAAACTAGCAAAACAAGAAACAATCATTATACAAAACCTTCTTGGAAACTTAAAGCAAGCAAAAATTCAATCTGACTATTATATAGAGCAAGAAAATCAATTAGTAAAATCGCTTATATTAGCTTTGAGAATAAATCCAAATCAAACTCAAAATGATGAAATCTCTTGGTCAAACACAGAATTCTATAAGTTAATGTGGGATTTTGAATCAGCAGTTCCAGTTATAAATACATATTCTGATATTAAAAATACTGGAGAATTGTCTATTATAAAAAACAAAAATATTCGAGAAAGCTTTACCGATTTAGAACTAAAAATAGAAGGTCTGAATAGTCAAGTTGCTGATCGTTTAACAGTTCAGCAGTTACGTGTTGATGAAATAGGAGTCAATGAAATTAATTTCATTCCCTTACTGCAAAAACACAAGACTAATATATCCATCTCAGACGAAATAACGAACGATTATAAATTAATACTTTCCAGTCCTAAAACAAGAAATCTATTGGCTATTAAATTGGACCTTACATACACAACCTTGAATAAAAGAGAGGATTTAACTAAAGCAATAGACCAATTAATCTTAATGCTAGAAACGGAACTTGAAGTAAAAACTAAATAACGAAAGCACAACACCGTGTATAATTAATTGCTTTGGCAAGTGCTTATTTGGAAAATTCCTTCGGAATTTTCTCTGGCAAGTATTTGTTTACTAAATTAGTTGCTTAACCACGCAACTAACCATACACAAGACCGTTGTGGTTAATTAGAAAAAATGAAATTATTCGGATTCAATAAGAAAACAAAAGAGCCAAAGTTTCGAATAACGGAACCAGATAGAGATTGGGTTGAGGATAATTTCAAATGGCTGATAAAAGTTTTTGGTTATCCAAATAGACAAAGTGATCAAATTATAATTACAGATAAATTCTTTCCAAAGACCTTTTCAACTAGTGAATTAATAGTCCAAAACCTGATTGAAGACCTCTGCAAATTGCTAGGCTTAGATTTTAGTAAAATTACGTTTGAGCTACACGAAGATTTACGAGATGTTTATGGAATGCCATTTGAAATGCAAGGCAAACCATTCGAAACTGAAACAGAAATAACGGAGAACAATTACAAAATCCACATTGCTAAAAGCATTTCTAAACGACCTAGCAGACTCACCTACAGCCTGATTTATGAATTCATTAAAATTCGATTAACTGAAAACAAACTGCAATTCGACACAGGAGACGACACTAGTCTTTTCATCTTTATTGCAGGAATATATTTCGGTTTTGGAATTCCACTCTCACAAAACTTGACAGATAGAGGAAGAGTTGATGATGGGTTTTGGGAAACAAAATGGAATTACGTTTCTGAAATGCCAAATGAAGTAATGGCTTTTGGCTTAGCCATATATTCTAAACTAATAGAACAAGATAACCCTGAATGGAAAAATGAACTATCTCAGGAACTTAGAGTTCAATTTGAAAGTGCTATTGTTTTTCTAAATGAGTCCCCTTCAACAGTTTTCAGTAAAGCTGAATTAGACGCAAGTGACTTATTCAATCAAGCGGATATGGAATACCAAAATGGTGATTTCGATTCTGCCATTACTACTCTGCAAAAAATCTTGTTATTAACTGAAGATGAAATGTTAAAAGCGGATGTTTTCAATAACATTGGCTATTACCAGCTAAGATGTGGTAATTATGAAAAGAGTATTCCTAATTTTAAAAAGGCACTTAACATAGACACGAGTTATGGGTTCGCTTATGACAATTTAGGATATGCTTTAATCCAAACAGGGCAAATCGAAGATGGTAAAAAACAGCTCGAACAAGCTTTGGAAACGGAAAATAATGACAATGCTTACACCTATAGAAACCTAGCTTTATATTACTTGGCGAAAAATAAAATAGAAAAAGCTGAAACTAATTTTCAATTAGCGTTTGAATCCGAAACAGTACCTGTGGACCTATTGGAATTACATTACGCTAATTTCCTTATCAAACAAGGTGAGACGGAAAAAGGGATAGAATACTTAGAGAAAGCTGTCGAAAAAGGTGAACCAGAAGCTATAAATCGAATGAACGAAATAAAGAAAAACTAACCACAACAATTTGTATGGTGCATATGCACCCTGCGGGATGCAAACGCACCATACAAGAGACGTTAACCACAATAAACTAAAATGAAATCAAATTCAAGTAGTGACTCAGAGATTCAAAGAAGACAATTTATTAAATGGGTTAGCCTATCCTCATTATCTCTTGCGCTGCCTCTTTCCTTTACGAGTTGCAATTTTGAAAATACCCCGAAGATAGACCCAACAACTGATTTATCTGACTTGAAAAATGTATTTGACTTTGAAAAACTATCAAGAAAGGTTATGGGTGAAGATGCACTACTTTATCTTAATGGCGGAGCAGATGATCTTAAAACGGTACAATTAAATTCAGATGCTTATCAAGAAATTCAAATAAGAGCCAGAAGATTAATTGATGTAACCAATATTTCCACGAAGGTAAATTTACTAGGACAAACGCTGGATAATCCAATTATTATGTGTCCTGTTGGCTTCCAAAAGTTTTTCCATCCCGATGGTGAAATTGGCTCTGCTAAGGCCTCTGTAAAGAAAAACCATCAGATGATTGTTTCTTCTGTATCTAACTATTCCGTGAATGAAATTGCGGAGCAATCTCAAGCTAAGCTTTGGTTTCAACTTTATCCAACTGTAGACAGAGTTGTAACTAAAAAACTCTTGGAACGAGCAGAAAAGGCAGGATGTAAAGTATGTGTATTAACAGTAGATAGCCCTGTTTTAGGAAATAGAGAAAGAGGAGGTACTACCCTTACGAAATTAATGGATGGCAACATTCTTAAAATGGGTAACTATGAAGGAATAATGCCCGAAGGAACCACTTTTGACGATGCAGGAATGACATGGGATATCATAGCATGGCTAAGGGAAAACTGTGACATGAAAATTGTACTTAAAGGAATCGTAACTAAGGAGGATGCTGCTTTGTCTATAAAGCACAATGTAGACGGTGTAATTGTGTCCAATCATGGGGGAAGACAATTAGAAAGTCTTCGGTCAACAATTGACTGTCTTCCAGAAGTTGTAGAAGAGATTGATGGCAAGATTCCAGTTTTGATAGATGGAGGCATTAGACGAGGAACAGACGTTTTTAAAGCCTTAGCACTGGGAGCTACAGCGGTATGTGTTGGAAGGCCTTATTGTTGGGGATTAGGTGCGCTTGGGCAGCAAGGAGTTGAAATGGTTCTGGATATTCTTAAGGCAGAATTAATCCGAGACATGAAATTGGCTGGGACTGCATCGATTGAGAAAATAACAAAAGAACACGTAGTAATAAATTAATATATTGTAAACTTAAGCTGTATATGAAATCATGGCTGCTTTCAGCACGCCACGCCTCATATACTGACGTTAACTTCAAGTTAAGTAGGAAAGCCTAAGTCAGAATAATATTGGCACCATCATGTTGTAACTGTTGCCAGCCCTGTGATTTATAAGTGAATTATTCTTATCTTCTTTAGAATGCAACAATACTTTTGTTTGCTTACTATATTCTAGAGATACCTATTCATTTTTATACACCCAAGGTTCATACTTATATTTACCCTCTTTTTTGGACAATTTCTTCGGCTGAAATATTGTTTTTAATACTTTAATCACGTTGAATGGTTTTTTTACATTTTTCATTTTTAAAACATTTTTATGAGTGTTATTAAGTTAAATTTTCTTGGTTACACAATTTAATGCAATAATACCAAATGTTAGTCTTACTTACAATTATATTTGTATGTCATTTTAAAATATAAGTATTTCATTTTTTATGATTAATAACAATTCCATATATTGCGATGCAATGTTTATATTATCAGATATATCAATACCAGAAGAGTTATCACTCAAAGACCCATTAGAAAGCAAATTGGGGAAAAGCATTATTAGCCATAGCATCCTCTTATTTGATGAAATTGGCTTTGAATCTTTTACTTTCAAAAAGCTAGCATTGAAAATGGGGTCCAACGAGACCTCCTTGTACCGATATTTTGAGAACAAACATTATTTAATGCTCTATCTTGTTGTTTGGTATTGGAATTGGGTTAGCTATCTAATTGATTATAATACCAAGAATATCATCGACCCTAATCGGAAACTGGATATAATCATTGATAATTTTGTACATGCCAGTAAAGAGAATCCTTCAGTGGACTTTGTGAATGAAAAAATTCTACATCGACTCATTATCAATGAATCTGCCAAATCTTATCATACTAAAAACATTGATGAAGAGAACAAACAGGGGTTTTATCTCAGCTACAAGTCGCTTATCCAAAAAGTAGCAGACGTTATTCTTGAAATAAATGGCCAGTTTCCTTATCCACATTCTTTTGCAAGTAATCTTTTTGAAATGGCAAACAATGAGATATACTTCGCAGAACACCTACCTAGGCTTACGGACATTAGTGTAAAAGAAGAAAATTATGAAGAGGTGAATAAACTATTGAAGTATTATATAAAAAAAATGCTTCAGAAAGAATTGTGATAAAAGCAAGAAGATAACATTATATATGAAATCATAGCTCCCATTCGGTCACTAAACTTCATACACTGACGTTGGCATTAATTTAAAAGTATCAAAAAAACCCTGAATGTAGGTCAGATAAAAACAACATAATCCAATATGAAATTATCCCTATTTAATAAAAATGCAGTCTGAAAGTATCTTAAGTCATTATTTTTCAGTAAAAAAAGGTTTTATTTTAATTTCTTAAAACAATCTTATGAAAAAAACCTACTTTTTTTTAATTACAATTTTATTCTCTACAGCCTCATTTTCGCAAAGTATTGTTCTTTTAGATGAGTTCGATGGTACCACGCAATATAGCAGTTCTGGAGAATATGTAACTAGCCCAACACAATATTTTGGAATGACTACTAAAGCATATGCAGATATGGAGTTGGGTTATGGAGACTTTCCATTTTTTGGTGCAAGACAACTTAGCACTTCACCTGCAACGATTACGCTCGATGATTTAGTTATTACGGGATTAACAAACTTATCTCTTGCTATTGGTATAGCAGAAGATAAGGGAACAGGATCTTCAGAAGATTGGGATGCTGGTGATTCTGTATTAATAGAATATAGTCTTAACAATGGTTCATGGATTACTTTATTTTCTATAGAGGTTACTGGTACTGATAATGCACCGGAAATAATTTCAGCTGATAGTAATAACGGCACCTTAATTACCTCTGATATAGAAGAATTTTGAATTCGGAATACCGACTACTACGGAAACAGAATTAAATTTACGATTTACCTTTACTGGATTGTCTGAAGCCGAAGAAGATATTGTATTTGAATATCTAGGACTTGTTAATGACTTGAATTTGTTTCCAGAGATTGATATTACTGCTCCTTCTGCATCCAATTTCGCAAACGGAGTTGAAACTATAGATGTTACTTATACAGTTTTTGGTAATGCAGACAGTATTGATTAATTGTAAATGAAGGAGTTCCAATTACTGGGAGTAATGTTAATGGAGATACTGTATCAATATCAGTTTCGGTTGACACAGCTTATGAAGTTGTAATTTTGACCTATATAAGTGGTCAAGAAGTTGGTTATAATGATATTTCTTTTGAAGTGGGGAATCCATTGTCTATAGGCAAGGATGAAATTGAAAGTTTTAGCCTTTATCCGAACCCGGTCAACAACGGGAATTTTTCTATTTCTACAGGCGATAATTCTTTAAAACTTATTCAGTTATATGATGTTGTTGGTGAAATGGTTTTGAGAAAAGCGTTCAAAATAGAGAAATTATAGATGTAAGCAATCTAAATGCGGGTGTGTATATTTTAAAAGTAGAAGAGAATGATAAAATGGCTACACGAAAACTCATCATTAATTAAATCTTTTACACATTCAAATATATTAAAAGAGGTAGTATAATTATACTACCTCTTTTTTAATTTAATGCAATTATTTAAAGAAAAAGAATGTGGTAGCGATTCTAACTACAATTAATTATTAGAAAATAAAAGCTTATTATTTGATTGTTAATAAGGTAATTATAAATAGCATATAATGTCTGTAGAGGTAAAAAAACTAATGCCAATAACTAAGCATTCGGGTGGTCGGCACGACCCAACCTGAATGCCGTGTTTACTTAACCTGTTCAGGGTATAAATTACTACTATGGGGATTGCTTGGTGTGGATGTTCTCCGTTAATTCAGATTTGTGTAGGAATTATTTTATAATCAGCATTTTATTCGGCATTTAAGAATCAACATTTGGTGTCATTGTTCATTCGATTATCTTTTTCTATGTACTCTGTCCAATTTCCTATCATTTGAACAATACTCTTCTCATACGCTATTTATATCGTTCTTAACTTTTAGTTTCTTTTCAGGCGTGCCCCAATAGTTCTTTCAAACTCATAATGTCCATGCCCATCTCCAACAAATGTGTCGCATAGCTGTGTCGAAGTGAATGTGAAGTCACATCTTTTTCAAGGCCACTATTTTTCTTTGCCTGACGTACTACCCACGCTATTCCATGAGGCGATAACTTGACCATCTTACCTTCTCGATTGTTGCCATTGAAAAGCCAAGTGACTGGTTTTTCTGCGGAGAGATATTTTTTCAACCCACGAATTAACAAAGCACAAAATGGCGCATAGCGATCTTTCCTGCCCTTGCCTTGTTTGATGTGAACCATCGATCGATCCAGATTCACATCCTTTATTTTTAAGTTTCGTATCTCAAAACTCCGTAATCCGCAGCCATAAAGCATCGCTAATTCTAATCTGTGTTTTAAGAGCTTTGGTGTCTTCAGAAGCAGCTTAACTTCCTCCTGACTCAACACTACAGGTAGCTTCCTTGGTCGTTCTATCTGAGGTAATGTTAAGCGCCTATCCGGCAGATTGTATTCCCGATAAACATAGCGCAACCCATAAATTGTATGCTTGAAATAACTCTCTGAAGGTGTTCTATTTTGTGATTTTTTGAGATGTAGATAGTCCAAGATTTGTTCTTCATCAAGATCTAAAACATTACAATTAAAGTGCAATGCCATCTGTGCCAAACATCTCGAATAATTGTTTAATGTGCTTATGCTCTTACCCGATAAATTTATCGATCGAACCAAACGGTCGTACATTGTTTGGAAACCTTCTACATTTTTACACGCTTTCTCCAGTATTGTCTCTTTTTTTTCATAATTTTAAGTGTTATACTGATTTAAACATAAAGGTAGCCAATCGTGATTGCATCATGAAAAAGCTACCTTTAGGTTTAGTTCAACAATGTTTATAATTAATTGCTTGGAGAGTGTTTAAAGTGTATCACGGAAATTCTGCCGAATATCCTCAGCGCAGTTCCTTTGTGCTATCTTAGTGCTCAAGCAACTAACCATATACAACAACGTTGGCAACAAGTAGGATAGCAAAATGGAAATAGAAAAAATAGCAGAAATATTGATTTATTATATTCACGCACCACTTGGCGGAATTGCACTTTTGGCTGGCGGAATTTCGTTAGTCGTCAAAAAGGGAAATAATGTACATAGAAAATCTGGAAAGATATTTTTCTTTTCGATGTTATTTTCTGCAATATCAGCCTTTGTAATTTCCGTGTTGCCAAATCACGAAAGTCCTTTTCTATTTTCTATCGGATTGTTTAGTTGTTATTTTTTAATCAGCGGATTGAGGAGTTTGAATTTCAAGGAAAAAGAATTTCAATTAAGAGTTGATAAATTAATCGCTTATTTGATTTTTTTAACAGGAATTTCAATGATATTATATCCAATCGTTTTATATAGTAAACTCAATATAATTCTTACTGTATTTGGAGTCGTTGGAATTGTTTTTGGTTTTAGGGATTTGAGACTTTTTAAAGATATTAAACGACTAAAGAAAAACTGGCTGAAATTACACTTAGGGAAAATGACTGGAGGTTATATTGCTGCTGTAAGCGCTTTTTTTGTGGTGAATCAAATATTACCTGGAATTTGGAATTGGTTTGTTCCTGGAATAATAGGAAGTGGATATATAACATATTGGATGATTAAACTAAATAAAAAGAAACCTGTAGCCAATAACTAAGCATTCGGGTGGTCGGCACGACCCAACCTGAATGCCCTGTAGACGAATGTAACAATTAGGCTAGCTACTCGTCTCTGTATAAAGCAAGCTATTACCAATTCACCATATCACTATTTCATGACATACGTAATTGAAACTAAAAATTTGACACATCGATTCTCGAATGAGCCTTTGCTACTCAAAAAGCTAAACATTCAAGTGCCCGTTGGAAGTATTTATGGCTTCATAGGCAAAAATGGTTCAGGTAAGACAACAACGTTAAAATTGATTTTAGGATTGCTCGAAATACAGGGCGGTGAGATTCTGATCTTTGGAAAAAAATTAAAAGACCATAGGGTTTCCACGTTAAAACAAGTTGGTTCATTAGTCGAGTCCCCTTCTTTTTACGCCAACTTGACAGCCAAGGACAACCTAAGAGTGCTTCAAAAGATCTACGAATGCCCTATGGAGAGAATAGATTTGGTACTAGATATCGTGGGTCTATCCAAAACAGGAAAGAAGAAAGTTAGGAATTTCTCCTTAGGCATGAAGCAAAGGCTAGGTATCGCTATTGCTTTACTACATAGCCCAAAGCTTTTGATCCTAGATGAACCAACCAACGGCTTGGATCCGAATGGAATTATTGAGATACGTGAACTCTTAAAAAGCATCAATGCAACCTTCGGCACCACCATTGTCATATCCAGTCATCTTTTAGCTGAGATCGAAAAGTTGGTCAATCACTTGGGAATTCTTAACCAAGGCAAACTGGTGTTTCAAGGTTCGATGAAAGACTTGAAAAAGCGGCAGGAAGAGATGTCGAAAATCAGGATTACAATCAACATCCCTAAGAGAGCTCAAGATATCCTCCTAAGAAAAGGCATAGAGAGTTCCATTGAAGACATGACTATCACTATTGCGAATCTCTCACGTCCAGAATTAGCTGATTTAATAAAACAACTAGTCTTGAATGACTTAGAGATACATCAGGTCGTGAATGAATCGATGGATTTGGAATCTACCTTTATCAATTTTACTAAAAACTGAATTTGTTATGGAATTCTATCGAAGCTTACAAAGCGAATGCTTAAAATTAAAAGGAAGTCGAATTCCATTGATCACATTGTTCGGTGGTCTAATGCTCTCGATGATCTTCACTCTAAGGTTTATCCTAATTAATAATCACATTAATCTTTCCAGTAATGAAGCAATATGGGAGAATCTTTTCTCATCAAATTCTAGGGCTTTTCTTGGATTTATAATACCCATCGGTGCTATGTTGATTTGTGCCTTGATGACACAGGTCGAGTATGGCAACAACAACTGGAAACAAGTACATACTACTCCTCAGCGTCTTTCGACCATCTTTTTAACCAAGTTCACTGTGGTCATAGCATTAACTGTCATTGTGTTTTTCATCTTAAACCTAGGTATTACGCTACATGGTGTTATTCCATGTTTGATCTTGGATGGCAGAATGCCAAAACGGCCCATTCCAATCGATTTTTTCTTTTTTGAAACTCTCAAATGTTTTGTGCTGACCTTACCTATTATGGCATTTCAGTTTCTCCTTAGTTTGCATTTCAGGAGTTTTATGGTGGCGATAGGAATAGGCCTGATAGTATATGTCGGGAGTATGCCCGGAATAAAGTTGGGCGCTATCAGTAACTTAAGTCCGTACAGCTTTGTTCTACAATATTTTGATCAGGTTACAACTATCAGTCACCTATGGATGTCTTTGATTTACTTCGGAGTACTTATCCTTTTGAGCTTTATTCTATATTATTATAAAGTGGCAAAGGGGTAGAACGGGTAGGACGATTAAATAAATTGTATCACGAAAAAATATACTGTCCAAAACGAAAGCATAACAATAGTAGCTGATGCGCAACTCCAATTTTGGTGTAAATTAATGATTTGCAGATTATCCGTAAATTAAAAAATCTGATATTCAGTACGTTAAAATTTAACTGATTAGAATTCTTAAGTAATTAAATAAATTATTGAGTTGTGCAACAGGCACAATATATATGAAATCAATGCTACCTTCGGTACGCAACGATTCATATATTCACGGTATGCAATGTAACAAACGAAGCGAATGAACCCTTTAATACTATTTGAAAAGTGGTTTTCTGAAGAAAAGAATCTTAACAAGCTAAAACTACCATCTGCCTGTTGTTTATCTACTATTGGCTTAGATGGTTATCCAAACTCTCGATTTGTTTCCTTAAAAGAGATTGCAAATGATTCATTTGTAATTACAGGTCCTTTGAATTCAAGAAAAGGTAATGAAATTGAAAATTGCCCAAAAGCTGCGCTAACATTTTGGTGGACTTCAACAGAAAGACAAATTAGAATCCAAGGAGATGTGTCAAAGATTTCTAAACCTAATGCTGAAATTTACTTTGAACAAAGAAACAGAGATTCTAAAATTGTATCTACCGTTTTTGAGCAAGGAAAAAAAGTTCAAAGCATTGCACATTTGCAAAATGACTTTGATAAACAGAAAAAAGAGCTAGAAAACCAGGAAATTAAATGTCCTGAAAATTGGGATGGTATTTATATCAAACCTATTAGGATAGAATTTATGGAGTTTAAAAAAAGTAGACTACACGAAAGAAAACTATATCAACAAGTTGATAACCAATGGACAAAGATAATACTTCAACCCTAAACCTTTACTATGGGTAAAAAGATTGCATATATAACAGACATTCATTTAGATGAAAAATTTCCAACAGACCTAGGAATTGATAGTCGTAAAAATTGGAAAGCCATACTTAATGACCTTTCCTCGAAAAATATAGATGAAATCATATTTGGAGGTGATATTGGCAAAAAAACAGCAAATAAATGGTTTTTTGAGTCTTTGCAAAACTATACTGTCGCCATTACTTTAGGGAACCACGATTACTATAATGAAGTGATAAAGCATTATAGCTTAGGTGTAACTGAAAAACAAACTGAATTGTATTATAGTCTAGAGCGTGACTATTATAAATGTATATTCTTAGATTCAAGTTCAGGGTCAATTAGCCCAGAACAATTTGATTGGTTTAAAGATGAGCTTTTAACTACTAAAAATATTGCTCTCTTTATTCATCACCCTATTTTGAGAATTGACGCTGAAGTAGACAAACGATTTGCTCTAAAAGAACGGGATGAGATAAAAAACGAATTACTAAATTTTGAAAATGATGTTACTATTTTCAGTGGACATTATCATTTTGAAGATGAACGGAACAACGGCAATATTAAACAGTATATCACGCCTGCTAGTTCTTATCAGGTGGAAAAAATACCTGATGAAATCAAAATTAACAATGATACATTTGGATATAGAATTATTGAATTGAACAAAAAGGAAATTAATACTGAGCTGATATTGCTCTCATAAGCTTAATAAACAATGCATACAACATTGGCTATACGTAATACGGGTTTTGGTGCTTAACCCAAAGATTTTTAGTTTTTAACTAAGTCCGCCAAATCTTTTTGATTTGGCTTTATTAACAAGAAAGATAAAACAAAATAAAAAGTTTTGGCTAAGTGCTTAATCGAAAATTCAGTAATTTTAATTCCCGTACTAACCATAGCCAAACCCTTGGCAGTCATAACAAAAAATGGAATTAAAAGATAAAATAGTTTTAATAACAGGAGGAGCATCTGGAATTGGCAGAATAATGGTTCGTTTAATGTTAGAACGAAAAGCCAAAGTAATTATCTGGGACAT
>JBLIMR010000065.1:0-13250 GCA_047638815.1 Gammaproteobacteria bacterium | reverse complement strand
CATGCTAAAAAGTTCTTTGCACACGTTGACATGGAGATTCCAGCAGAATTGGATTTAAAATATAGATTAAATCAGTTTTTGTCTAAAGAGATTTGCATTCAGAATATAATAAAGGTAGATGATGAAGCACACACGCGATTTGATGCGAGAGAAAGAACGTATGAATACAAAATACATTTTGAAAAAGATCCGTTCAAAGAAAGTGACTCTTCAATGGTGATGTTCGTTCCAGATATAGATAAGATGAATGAAGCTGCTTCGAAACTAGTTGGCACGCGCGACTTCACCTCTTTTGCCAAAGTTGATAACGATGCTAAACATCATATGTGTGATTTGTTTTTTGCAAAATGGGAAACTGAAACCAATGGAATGACCTTTAGAATTTCGGCAAACAGATTTCTTAGGAATATGGTTAGAGCAGTTGTTGGGACATTGTTAGAAGTCGGCAATGGTAAAAGATCTGTTGAAGAATTCGAAGAACTAATAGGCCAAAAGAACCGGAATCTAGCAGGAACCTCTGCACCTGCAAAAGGTTTGGCACTTATTGATATTAAATATCCCTATGTCTTATCATGAGTAAAATAACGGGAAAAGCATTTGACATGGACATCCTAAAAAGGATGTTGTCCCTCGCAAAGGGATATAAAAAGCAGTTGATTATAACCATGCTTTTAATTTTGGCTGTCTCAACATTATCTTCCGTTAGACCGTATCTTATTTCCAGAATGATAGACTTGGCGATATTAACAAAAGATCATCTATTGGTTCGCAACATGTTTATTTTGGTTGTCATTGTTCTTTTAGGTCATGTTTTGCTGAGCATAGCACAAGGATATTATTCCAATTGGATAGGGCAGCAAATCGTGCGGGATATGCGTGTGACATTGTTTCGAAAGATAAATGGATTCAAACTAAAGTACTTCGATACTACACCTGTGGGGACTTTGGTGACTAGAGTGATTTCGGATATTGAAACGATCAATCAAGCATTTTCATCTGGAATACTGGTTATCGTTGGAGAACTATTGACCATTATTTTTGTTTTGGGATTCATGTTTTTTCTCAATTGGAAATTCACGCTCATGGTACTTATTCCAATCCCATTATTGGTGCTTGCAACTCGAATTTTTAAAAATGCAATTAAGAAATCTTTTCAGGACGTAAGAACGGAAGTTTCTGTTATAAACACGTTTGTCCAAGAGCATATTGTAGGAATGAATATTGTGCAGATTTTCAATAGAGAAGAGAAAGAATTCGAAAAATTTCAGGAGATAAATAAGAGACACCGTGGGGCTCATATAAAATCCATTTGGGCCTATTCGGTATTTTTCCCAGTGGTAGAAATATTGAGTGCGGTATCTGTAGGATTGCTAATTTTTTGGGCTGTATTAGACTTCGATGTTGATGACAGTGCGACCCACAAAATATTCTCCGATGTTGTCGCTTTCATTCTCTACATCTTTATGTTGTACCGACCAATAAGGCAGTTGGCCGATCGTTTTAATCAATTGCAAATGGGCATGGTTGGAGCAGAGAGAGTTTTTAAAATATTAGACGAGGATGCAGTCATGGCTAATGAAGGTGAGGGCACAGAAATGACACTGAAAGGCAAGATTGATATTGTGGATGTCTCCTTCGCATATAATGAACCCGATTGGATTTTACAGGATTTAAACATTGAAATTAACCCAGGAGAAATGATCGCTTTCGTTGGTTCTACTGGTGCCGGTAAGAGCACGATTTTGAATTTGCTAGGGAGATTTTACGAATTTCAAAAAGGGGAGATTCTCCTTGATGATATTGATATCAGAAAAATTGGTATCAATAGTCTGAGACAAAATATAGCTGTGGTTCTGCAAGATGTATTTCTATTTTCGGGATCCATCATGGATAACATTACGCTTAAAAATCCTGAGTATACCCTCGATGTTGTAATTGAAGCAGCAAAGGAAGTTGGTGCTCATGAATTCATAATGAAACTTCCGGGAGGATACGATTTTGATGTTAAAGAAAGAGGTGCAATGTTATCGGTTGGACAAAGGCAATTGATCTCGTTCATTAGAGCATATGTGTACAAACCTCGTATACTTATCTTGGATGAAGCAACGAGTTCGGTTGATTCTGAAAGTGAAGAATTGATAAAAAATGCACAGCGAATTTTAACCAAAGGCAGGACTTCTATAGTTGTTGCCCATAGACTGTCAACAGTAATAGAGGCAGACAGAATTATTGTCCTTGAAAAAGGAAGGATTATCGAGTCAGGGAAACATCAGGAATTACTTGAAAAAGATGGCCACTATAAAAAACTATATGATCTACAGATTAGCCATAATGAGGGTTAAGTTCGAACGGATTTACTTAAAAAAAGAATCAAGTTTACTTAGTTTATCTCCACTTAATAATTCTTCTGTTAAACTGCTTATTGACTTTTCTCTGTAATCGGTTAAGACCCCATTTTTAAGGTAGAAAATATTTTTTGTGATGTCTGTTATACTTGATAGTATATGAGAGGATAGAATAACCGTCTTTCCCTGAAGCGCAAGTTTTTCAATGATCTTTCCGACTAGCATTACGCTTTCGATATCCAGTCCATTGTATGGCTCATCAAGAAGATATATACTATTGTCTTGAAGCAATAATCCCATTATACCTAACTTTTTTTTCATCCCACTAGAATAAGATCTAACTTCTGTTTTTAATGGCAATTCGAAAAGATCGTTGTACTTTTCGTAATCATTGACTGGCATCTTGCGAGCATGTAAACAAAACTGTAAATATTCTTTTCCTAGGATTCGAGGATAAAAGTATTGGTCGGTTGGCAAGTACCCAATTTTTCTATCTAGATCTGTTTGTCCAGAAATTTCAATTTTGCCATCATCACTCTTTTCAATGCTTGTGAGCAATCTGAAGAAAGTTGTTTTTCCAGCGCCATTTTTACCGAGAACCGCATATATTCCTGGCTTTTCAATTTCAAAATCAAGGCCCTTCAAGACCTCTTTCTTTCCATATCTTTTTGTCAGGTTACTTGCTTTTAAAATCATGTAAAATATGGATTGAGCCTGTTAATACTTTTTTTGTAAAAATGGATGGCGATAAGCAAAGTGACAGGTGCCAGAAAAGGTATAAGCCCCATTAAAAACAGGATGCTCATTTGTAATTCCCCAGCCATTTTGTTGGGATAATAGCCGTACTTAACCGTGATAGAAGTGAAGAGTAAAATCAAAACTTGTATAACAATCATTGGGGCAAACCAACTAAAAATGCCATGACTCAACAACAGAATCATCATCAATAGAATGCCAAATATCAAAGTGTAAATGATCATGAATCTGATCTTCGAAATCATCAACTCTTTTGCATTTCTATAGACAATTATAGACTGTTCATCTTCTGTAATACTGTAATATGTGCTGAAGCTTAAAAGTGTTACAGCCATTAGAACTAGGCTCAAAGTGATATTTGCTTTATAAATACAACTCAAAATGAAGAGTATGAATAAGGTCAAATGAATCAATAAATAAGTTCTGAATCCAGCATTCCACTCCAAATTACCTTTCCCTAAAACTGATATTTTGTTTCCTGTGAATAGTGTGCTGGAGGGAAGAAAGGCAACAAATATGGGAACAAATAAAAGGAAAAATCCCAGAAGAAAACCTTTGATAATTATTAGTAAAATTATTGGAGTACATAGAATCAAGTACTCCAATGAAAGGAATCTTTTTAGGGATTGCTTACCAATCATGCTTTTCAAAAAATCCTTATCCTTCCGGTTGATGTGATATTGAATAAGCATGACTGTTAAAACTGATATCGCAGCAATTAGATTGGTATTGCTAATATCTTGCAACTGATATAATTTTACCGCGGTGAAGACTGCTAATGCACAAATAATAAAGGACCAAAGTACTTTGTACTGGCCTAAACTTCTATAAAGGAGCTTTAGTTTTAGTTTTAAGTAATGTCCTAGAATATGCAATCTATGCGTTTGTTATGGTTTTAATAGTAGCATTAACAATGTTGTTTGTTGCCTCCTCATCCTTGCCTTCAGCATATATTCTAAGAACCGGTTCTGTTCCAGAAGGACGAATCATTACCCAAGAATCATCACTCAAAATATATTTCCACCCATCCATATCCTCAATGGATTGAACTTCATAATTTCCAAAAGAACTGTACTTCCCGTTTTTACAATTATCTACAATGTTGTCCTTTACTTCTTGATCAAGTCTTAAGTCGTTTCTTTTGAAATTGAATGCACCAACGATATCATATACTTCTTGAATTAATTCATTTAGTGTTTTACCAGATTTGGCCATGAATTCCCAAAGGGTCAATCCCATCCATATCCCATCTCGTTCAGGAATGTGTCCCGTGATTGCGATGCCACCACTTTCTTCACCACCCACCATCACATTTTCCTTTACGATAATCCCAGCCGCATACTTGAAGCCGATCTTCACAATCTCTATAGGCAAGTTGTAGTGCTTGCACATATCTTTTATTTTATTGACAGAAGAAAAAGCGGTTACAACTTTACCTGTTAAACCCTTGTAGTGATGTAAATAATGAATGAGTAAAAGAATGATGTGATGTGCATCCACGAAGTTTCCTTCTTCGTCCATAAGGCCTATTCTATCCGCATCTCCATCAGTCACAAGACCACATGAAATTCCCGAATTACTTTTTATGAAGTCAGAAAACCCATGAAGGTTTTTCATGATTGGTTCGGGAGACAATCCATAGAAACTTGGATTTTCTTCGCATCGATAAAAGTTAATGTTAGGCAGTATTTTTTTCATTACTGCTTGTCCAGATCCATACATGGCATCATAGGCTAAACCCATATTGGCATTTTCAATGGCTTTAAGATCGAAGTTTTCATTGATGGCCTTTATATAATCGGCTTCAATGTTAGGGTAACTAAGAAGTACCCCTTCATGATCTAGCAGTTTTATTTTATCGAGATCTACAGTGTAAGAATCGGGAATTTCATTTTCTACTGCAGTTATCCCTTCACCTTGCATTGGTCCCCCAAAGTTTGCTTTGAGTTTGTATCCATTATAAGATGGTGGATTGTGACTCGCAGTGATGACTACCCCTGCAACGCAATTGTAATTTTTCGTAGCCATCGATAACATTGGTGTAGAGATATATCCTTTGCATAAAAACACTTTGATATTCTCATCCAATAAAACTTTAGCAACGGTTTCGGCAAAAAGTTCGCCCCCAAATCTACAGTCATGTCCAACGATTATGGCTGGATTATCTTCTTGTGATTTTGCCCAAGTAGCCAATCCCTTTGTTAATCTAGCAACATTGTTGACGGTGAATTCTTTTGCTATAATTGCGCGCCAACCATCGGTCCCAAACTTAATTTTTTCGGCCATAGTTTTAATTGTAAATTCTTCTTTCGTTCAAGGCTTTCCTGTATGCTGCTGCATATTTATTATGAAGGCTAAGATTTTTTGCAAACTCATGTCTCCCTGAAAAATCAGCTTTCGCACACATATAATAATAGCTGTGTTTTTCCGCATTCAACACAGCATCCACCGCTCCGATATCAGGAAATAAAATTGGGCCAGGAGGTAAGCCAGGAACTTTGTATGTATTGTACGGACTCTCCGTTTTGAGATGTTTAGTGAGTACTCTTTTTATCGACCAATCACCAACTGCAAACTTTACAGTCGGGTCAGATTGTAGTGGGATGCCCTTGCGAACACGATTAAGATATAGGCCAGCAATTCTTTTCCATTCATCAGGGATTGCTTGCTGTTCTGCCTGCACAATAGAGGCGAGTGTCACTATTTCCGATTGTGTTAAGTTCAATGCTTTTCTTTTATTCGTTCGATCTTCATTCCAGAATTTCCCAAATTCTGTGGCCATCCTTTTCACGAAATTTTCAGGATTTGTATTCTGCTTAAATGCATAAGTGTTCGGAATGAACATGGTCGGATAATTTTCTTTGGTAAACCCATAATGATCCATCAAAGATTTGTCTTCAAGAACCTCAAGGAAATCAATGGAGTCGGGAGCCATTACTTGACCTGCTCTTCCTGCCAAATCTTTAAAGCTAAATATGTTGTTAAAAGTGAAATTTACATCATTCGCTTTCCCAAGTCTCAATTGATTGATCAAATCATTAATGCTGATTTCTTTTCGCACTTTATACTTTCCTGGCTTTATTCCGTTCGAGTATTTTTTTTGATTAGCAATGAATTTGAAAAGACTTTGATTGCGAATGAGATCATTTTCCTTTAGCAGATCGCCAAGGGAATCTATTGTTGCCCCTGCAGGTATAACAAGATCAACGGTCTCACTCGACTCACTGTTAGTAGGCAGGTACACCTGATCATAGAGATAATAACCTACGAATACACATAGAACCAAAAACACTAAAACGAAGCTCCTTTTCATTGGATCAAAAATATTAATTAATCTAACATATATTAATGTAGTAGGATTACTTATGATAAATTGACATTAGAGATTACCTATGGTGTTTATCTATGATGTTCGACAGACAAGAATTTATCAGGACTAATTTATTTAGGCTGACCTAATCCAAAAGATCTAGTAAATAAAAATCCATTTTAGCCAATCTTTTAGAATCGAAATGTAATAAAACATTATCTCTATTTTCTTTTCTGAATCCCTTTGACTTAAAAAACTTGATGCTCTTTTCGTTACTCGGATCAATATTGCAAAAGATCTTTTTTATTAGAAGATGCTTCGATGAATATCTTATCCCAATATCCATCGCTTCCGAAGCGTAGCCCCTTCTTCTGTTTTTGTCTTCAAAAATGAGAATTCCAATGCCCAGAGTATGCTCTTTGTCATCAAATTCGAAAAGATCTAACGTGCCAATGGCTTCCATCGAAGATTCTTGAATAATCATTAACCTCAGTTGTTTATCAACATGGATATCATGATTGCCATCGATGAAATTCTCGATATCTTCCTTGCTGTACTTGGATTTATCTGTATTGTAAGCATGAGTTTCGGGATGATTCTCCCATTTTAAAAGAAGATCAGAATCCGCTTTTTCCACTGTCCTTAATATGATATTGTCACCTACTATTCTCATAATTTTATTGATCCATCAAATACTTTAATTGCAGGGCCACACAGCCAGATATCTGTAAATGTATTACCCGATTGTTTCAACTTGACCGATAGGTTTCCACCCATGGATTCAACGGAAACCATTTCTTTCTCACCTGATTTAAGGACAGATGCAATCGCAGCAGCGGTTACACCTGTTCCACATGATAATGTCTCATCTTCGACACCGCGTTCATACGTTCGAATGTGAATTTTGTCTTTGCCTATTTCCACAAAATTTACGTTGACACCCTGCTCATTAAATCGATCATTATAACGAATTTCTGCACCGAGTTTTTTGATATCAAGAACGCTAACGTCTTGCACAAATTTCACATAATGTGGCGAACCAGTGTCCAATAAAAAATCATCACCTAAGTTCTCCGTACTTCTAACGGTAGACATTTTTAACTCCACTACATCTCCAAGAATGCTCGCCTCATGTTCACCATCAATGGCATTGAAACGACACTGATTTTCAGTAATACCCAGCTCGACTGCAAACTGTACAGCACAACGACTGCCATTGCCACAAAAACTTCTACTGCCATCTGGGTTTAAAAAATCAACATAGAAGTCCAACTCATCGTCCGCTTGCAACAGAATTATACCATCTGATCCAATGCCGAATTTTCTGTCACATAAGTTTTTTATCAATTGCTTATCATTGGAATCAAAGGTCTTGTTGAGATCATCAATCATGATGAAATCGTTTCCTGTTCCTTGGTATTTTGAAAATTTCATTTCCATTCGTACATTGCCTCTTTCGGTGACATATAATTATCCGTATATTTAATCCCTAAGGGATATTAATTCCCCAACTATTGAGTCGTTGATGTAGCTGTTTTCCTATTTGATACCTCGTATGCTTGCATCGAGGTAGTTCATTCTAGGTTAAAATGCAAAGCTTAACATTAATTAACAACGGTTAAAATACGTTTGCTGAAAATACAGCGTTATTTTGTTTAATAATTGCTTTTGGTGAAAATTATATTCAGGTATAATTTTTGATATAAAACATAAATAATGTCTGGTCGTAAATAGGTAATTTTTTACAAAACGAGTTATTTTTGATGAGATTTGAATTTCATTTTTATGAGGTGATGCCTTAGCATCAGACGATTAAAAATAAATTCGGAGATTGCAAAAAGAACCGTGCTTTAATTTTTAGCTATTTCCGACCAGACACTAAATACTGATCATATGAACGCAATGCTTAAAACGGTATCAATCGCTCTTTTTGGAGGGCTTGTAGCTCTTGGAGGTTATAAATTAATTGAGAAGGAAGAGCAGCCAAGCTTCAAGGATAGGATTAGTGCCGCACCGGTGCATAAGACAAACATGCCGGCAGCTTCTGTAGGTGATTTTGTGGATCTGACTGGAGCGGCTGAAACGTCATTAAATACAGTTGTTCATATCAAAACACAGTATCAAACACAATATCAAAACAATCCATGGTTTGAAATGTTGGGTCAAATGCCAGGTGGTAAAATGATGCAATCGTCAGGAAGTGGCGTCATTTTGTCTCAAGATGGTTATGTCGTTACCAACCACCATGTTATTGAAAACGCAACAAAGATACAAGTGACATTGAATGACAATAGATCGTACACCGCAGAACTTATAGGCTCTGACCCGGCCTATGATCTTGCCCTATTGAAAATTGATGATGAAGATTTACCCTTCAGTACATTTGGCGATTCTGAATCATTGAGGATTGGGGAATGGGTATTGGCTGTTGGAAACCCATTTAACTTAACCTCTACTGTCACGGCCGGTATAGTGAGTGCAAAAGCAAGAAATATCAATATATTGGAATACGACCCGAATAAACAAATATTCCCTGTGGAGTCATTTATCCAGACAGATGCTGCGGTTAATCCTGGAAACAGTGGTGGAGCACTCGTGAATACTCGAGGAGAGTTAGTGGGCATTAATACAGCAATAGCTTCTCGAACAGGATCATATTCTGGATATTCATTTGCAGTTCCCAGCTCTATTGTGCAAAAAGTAATACATGATTTGCTGGAGTATGGTAAAGTGGAGAGAGCATATATTGGTGTTGAAATTGCAAACTTAAATCAAGAATTAGCTGATCGATTGAATATTAGCGATGTTAAAGGAGTATATGTTTCTGGAGTGATAGAAAATAGTGCCGCTGATGAAGGAGGAATATTCAAGGGAGACATAATTACAGAGATAGATGGAAACAACATTGGAAGCTTCGCAGAGCTTCAGGGTCAGGTTAGTAAGTATCATCCAGGTGATGAAATTAATATATCTATTAAGAGAGACAATAAAGAGCTTTCTCTTGACGTTATTTTACAAGATCGCTTAGGAAACAAAACGGTCGCGAATAGAGAAGAAAAGTCCGAAAGCTTGGATTTGAGTTCTCTAGGAGCAAAATTTAGTCCAGTTTCAAAAGAGGAACTTCAGAGACTTGGCATAGCAAGGGGTGTTCAAATAACAGACTTGAACAATGGCCCATTACTTAAGGCAGGGATTAAAGAAGGACTAATAATAACTAAGATAGATAAACAAGAAATTGCAAATCCAAATGACGTGGTTTCACTGTTAGGCTCAAAGGAGGGAGGAGTGCTGATAGAAGGGATTTATCCCAATGGAACGACAGCTTATTACGGATTTGGAATATAGACTTAAAAAGAAGTACCTGCAAGACGGAAAATTCCAGGAAACCGCAAATTACTGTTAATTTGTTTTGATTCAGGAAATTTATTTTTAAGTCATTTGATTGAAACAGAGCTCGCTGCTATAGCGGACTCTGTTTTTTATTTAAAGAGGATTACGTTTGCACTTGCTAAATTCAGGCATTTTTCGTATCTTTGTACACTGATTATACGGTTGATTCCGTTAATCAATGGAGGGGTGCAGAAAGGACATGTGAAGGCGGTTGAGGAACTAATTACAAAAATCAATATATGCGTCAGTTAAAGATTACCAAATCTATTACAAATAGAGAGAGTCAATCATTAGATAAATATCTACAAGAGATAAGCAAAGAGGAGCTGATTACAGCTCAAGAGGAAGTTGAATTAGCGCAAAGAATAAAGCAAGGTGACCAAAGAGCCTTGGACAAATTGACAAGAGCAAACTTAAGGTTTGTTGTTTCCGTAGCGAAGCAATACCAAAACCAAGGATTAAGTCTACCAGATCTTATCAATGAGGGAAATCTAGGACTTATCAAAGCAGCACAACGTTTTGATGAAACAAGAGGATTTAAATTCATTTCATATGCTGTATGGTGGATTAGACAATCAATCTTGCAAGCATTAGCCGAACAATCAAGAATTGTTCGTTTGCCACTAAACCAAGTGGGGTCTTTAAGTAAAATAAACAAGATGTTCTCTAAGTTAGAACAGGAATTTGAAAGACCACCATCAGCGGAAGAATTGGCAGTAGCATTAGACTTACCAATATCAAAGGTTACTCAATCACTAAGAGTAAGTGGAAGACACATCTCTATGGATGCGCCTTTTACTGAAGATGGTGACAGTAACTCTCTATTGGATGTTTTGATCAATGATGATTCTCCCGATGCGGACAATGGTCTATTGGCTGAATCATTGCACAACGAGGTAGAAAGATCATTGTCTTCCTTAAGTGATAGAGAAAGAGATGTTGTCCGATTATTTTTCGGAATAGGAATGAACCATGGTTTAACTTTGGATGAGATTGGAGAAAAATTTGATCTAACTCGTGAGAGAGTCAGACAAATTAAAGAAAAGGCAATCCGAAAGTTGAAACAACATTCGAAAAGCAAATTACTAAAGGCTTACCTCGGGTAAGTAAATAAATTATTAAAAGCTTGCCTCTATGAGGTAAGCTTTTTTTTATACCTATATTTTAATTTTTAACATTTAACTTAAGAAATGAGCCCAACAGCTTCCCTTACTAAAAAGACAGACAAATGGGTGGATCAAAAAAGATCTGCAGTGGAATTGATTAGTGCGATAGGTCACCTGATGTATGATAAAAATGTAGAGCTAGTACTCTTCAGATCCCCGCTTATGGAAGTGGGTGTTTCTAATATACTAGACCTGCATCAATATGCCACCGATGTGGTTAACAAGCCAATTGATGTTCACACTACAGCCGAGTTGGCAAATGTGATGACTCGTATGGATCTGGCGCCTTCAAAAATTGATATTGGTCGTTTATCCAGAGAATGGAAAACAGAAGGATCAAACTATGCAACGAAGGAGGAATTTATGGATGACAAGCTTGGTAAGTTTGTCGGTCATCAAGCCAGTTCTGATATCAAACCTAGAGACGTAGTTCTTTATGGATTTGGTAGAATAGGAAGATTGTGCGCAAGAGAACTTATAAGAATGAGTGGAGTAGGGCAACAACTGAGACTAAGAGCAATTGTTCTTAGAAAAGTGGATGCTGATCAGATTAAAAAGAGAGCCTCTTTGTTGAGTATGGATTCTGTGCATGGAAAATTCAATGCCATGATACAGATAGATCCGGAAAACAACAAAATGACAATCGATGGACAGGATGTTTTGTTCATTCAAGGTGGAAATCCTGAAGATGTGGATTACACGGCCCACGGCATTGAAAATGCTTTGTTGATTGATAACACGGGTGCCTTTACGGATAAAGAAGCTTTATCAAGACACATGAAAGCCAAGGGTGTTAATAAAGTATTGCTTACAGCGCCTGGAAAAGAGATTCCAAACATCGTTTATGGCATCAACCATCAAGAATTTGACTTGGATGCCAATGACATCTATTCTGCGGCTTCATGTACGACAAATGCCATTTCTCCTATTCTACAGGTGGTAGAAAGTAAATACGGAGTTGTAAAAGGACATCTTGAAACGATTCATGCATATACCAATGACCAAAATTTGTTGGACAATATGCACAAGAAGCCAAGAAGGGGCCGTTCCGCAGCCATTAATATGGTAATTACAAGCACAGGTGCTGGGAATGCAGTGACTAAAGTGATACCATCGTTGGCGGACAAATTAACAGCTAACGCAGTAAGAGTGCCAACACCAAATGGTTCTTTAGCTATTCTTAATCTGGAATTAGGCAAAGAAGTTTCACTTGAGGAAATTAACAGCACTATGAAAGCTGCAGCATTGGAAGGTGAGTTGGTTAATCAAATCAAGTTTGCAACAGAAGAAGAATTGGTTTCAAATGATATTATTGGTAATACTTGCTGTAGCATATATGATAGTCATGCGACTATAGTTTCTAAGGACAAGAAGAATGTTGTACTCTATGTTTGGTATGACAACGAGTTTGGATATACGAAACAAGTATTGAGACTTGCTAAGTATATTGCTAAGGTTAGAAGAATGATTTACTACTAGTAGATTATTTACTTCGAAAATTATTTAAAGACCTTCACTTTTGTGGGGGTCTTTTTTTGTTTCGGAAATTTATAATCCTATACTAACCCACATACCATATTGCTGTGAATGCCACATTGAAGATCCCTGAGCGCAGCCGAATGGCCGGCATTTCGGCTGTGCTCAATGACCTTTATTCTGTAATCTATATTATTGCATTTCTTCAGATTCTCCCAATCGATACCTCAACCCTATTTTCACTCCATAATTCGAAGATCTGAAATCATTTTTTTTCTTCTTTGCATGAGCAGTGATTCCTCTTCGGTATGCCAGATCGCTAAACACGGAAATTTTTTCTGACAGAGTTCTTTCGATTGATAGTTCCCCCCGAGCTGAAAAAAGCACAGGATTAAAGTTCCCACCGCCTACCCTTTTTCTAAATCTCTGATTTCCATCTTCCGTTATATATTTAGAGATTGCTACCCGGTAAATAAAGATATCGGGCGAACCACCTAATGAAGCTGTACAATTCCATTTTTCATTCTGTGTTGATTTCCCGTAACTCCAAAGCAGGGGAATGCTGAGATAGCGCAACCGGTTAATTATTCGCAAATCATCAATGAAATTCGGATCAAATATAGATCCCCCAGGATCAGCTATTTGATCTCCGAATGTAAGTAAAGTGTATTTAGAACCCGAATCAATCCATTCGAGTCCAATCGAAAATTCGAATCCTTTAGATTTCATTTCTTGCCGATAATTTATTCCTCCAGATAATGATGTTCTTGCTTCGTCTCTATCAAACCCTTCAAAGCTTTTTGTAAC
>JBLIMR010000064.1:0-13458 GCA_047638815.1 Gammaproteobacteria bacterium | reverse complement strand
GCACTTACGCCACCATATATGCATGATGGACGATTTGAGACATTAGAAGAAGTGTTGGATCATTATAACGAAGGAATACAGGACTCTCCAACTGTTGATCCAGGTATTCAAAACACTATGATTACAGGTTTGGGGTTATCAGATCAAGATAAAGCAGATTTAATTGCATTTCTCAATACTCTTACGGATGAAACTTTCGCTACAAATCCAGAATATTCCAATCCGTTTTAAATGATTATTGATTGGCTTCAAATGAATTGAGGAAATTGACATTCAGTTTCCATTGGGAAGCCGTTAATCTACGATTAAAGTAATCTCATACCTTAGGTACAAATAATTCGTTCCAAAAGCTCAAATTCCGATCAAACAAGCTTCCTAGTTTCCTTTCTCAAGAAAATAAATGTGATAAGCGCAGCGCCAACCTCCGCGATTGGAAACGCAAACCAAACGCCATAGAGACCCCAATAAAATGGAAGAATCAATATCAAGGGAATAAGAAAGAACCCTTGCTTTGAAAGCGTCAACAACAGCACTGGCATTGCCATTCCTATGCTGGAAATTAAAAATGTAATGGGCATGACCACAGTGATAGCACCAATACCAATTGCTCCGACCCATCGTCCTACAAAAATGGTGTCCACTATACCATAGACGGACATAACCAGAATTCCGATAGCAGCAGGAATGGATTGCGATCTGAGTAATTTACCTAAAGGCTCAGTTCCAAAGGCATCACTATTAATTTCTTAATTGTTGATCGTTAGGTTGTTTCTCTAGTTGAATAGATATCTTGCCAGCCATTCGAAAGTCATTATTCATCCTGCGAAAATATGGAACTGTAGTAACATAAGTATTGATGTATGTTAAGAATATATTTTACTAGCTCTCAAACGCGAAACAACCTAAATACTTGGCCTCAACATAGCATGTTTATCGAGCTATAACAACTTACAAATGTTTGTCGTAAATTCAATTCTTTGGCTTTAACTTCGTGTCTTTAACTTTTTGGTTTTTATATAAAAAAATAAGTATGTACGTACAAAGAAGATTCCCCTTTAAGAGTGTTTTAAAGTGGACAAAAAGAGAAATTATTTTCTTTACTGTCTATGCTACTATTATAACAGTTCTGTTTGAATTGCTAAATTTAA
Organism: Gammaproteobacteria bacterium; assembly: GCA_047638815.1. Classification (GTDB taxonomy): domain Bacteria; phylum Bacteroidota; class Bacteroidia; order Flavobacteriales_D; family JABDKJ01; genus JAJRRH01. The sequence goes on along the minus strand of JBLIMR010000064.1, from coordinate 12,310 downwards.
AATGGTTGCAAGTTCCTTTGGCTCCAGTTGGGCTTGTAGGTACAGCCGTAGCTTTTTTGGTGGGTTTTCAAAATAATGCCGCCTATGATAGAATATGGGAAGCACGAAAAATTTGGGGTGGCATTGTGAATTCTTCTCGGTCGTTCACAATAACACTCAGAGACAGTTTCTATATGCATAGAGCTGAGGCCAAAAAAGATGAAACTGATGTGCTCAAAAGTATTGTCCATCGACATGTCGCATGGCTGACTGCGTTACGTTATGCGATGAGGACAAAAAAAACATGGGAAGCAAATTATAGAGATCTTTACAAAAAATCTGTTTTGACCTACAACGTTCCTGAATTCGAGGAGTCACTGGAGGATGAACTGAAACCACACTTATCACAAGAAGATTTGGACTATGTGCTATCCATGGATAACAAACCAAATGCTTTAATTGCATTGCAGTCAAAACATTTGAGACAGTTAACGGATGATAAAAAACTGTGGGATTTTAGCCTATTGAATTTACAACAAATGTTACATGAATTTACAGCATTACAAGGGAAATCGGAGAGAATTAAAAACTTCCCTTACCCAAAACAGTATGCGAGTATAGGTTATCACTTTGTTCATATTTTTATGTGGCTAATGCCATTGGCAATCATTCCTGCCTTTACTAAAATGGGTGCAGAATTGACGTTGACTCACCCAATTATTAGCGCTTATTTTATTTGGTTCAATATTCCGTTTACTGTCATTGTGATTTGGGTATTTAATACCATGCTTCGAATAGGTTTGGCCGGTGAAAATCCTTTTGAAGGCACCCCGAATGATGTGCCTATTTCAAATATTTCTAGAGGAATTACCAGAGATATTTTACAAATTATTGAGGAAGATCCCGATAAGATTCCTGCTCCATTTGATAGTATCAATGATATTCAGATGTAATAATATTTTCTGATTCCCAATCATTCCCAACGGATAAAACCAGCTCATAAATAGAATCTAAAGTGAACCTAATTTCCCTCAATTCTTTCAATAGCTAGAATCTCAACTCGAGTATTTTTACCTTTGAGTTCTAATTCGCCAACTGAATTCATTTCGATTGAACCGTCATCGGCAAGTCTGTCAATAACCAAACGAGAAGCTAGAAAGTCAGACCCTAACTCATTACACTTTCCTTGTATCCTTGCCGCTGTATTGATGGTGTCTCCATGAAAAGCAATCTCTCTTTTAATTTCTCCAACTTCTGCAGTCATGACCATCCCGACATTCATGCCAGCTTTGAACTCCGGTAGAAGCCCATAATTTGATATGTAATATTCTTTGCGTGCCTCTAAACGATCACAAAAAGCATAGTAAGCGTTCACGCAATTATTGTTATTGAATGCTGTTTGCCCTTTCCAAGTAAGCACGGCTTCGTCACCTACATATTGGTATACTTGACCCTGGTGATCAGCAATGACACTAATATCCTTAAAACAATCTTGTACCAACCTACTATATTTCATGTGTCCCAATTGTTCGGCAATGGTGGTTGACGATCTCATGTCAAGAAACATAAGTACACGCTCTTCTTGGATAGGATGATAGTAGGTACCTTTGAGCATTCTCCAAAGATTCCCTGGGCCAAATTTCCTATCTATTTCTTGCACGAATTCAATCAAGAAGCCAATAACAAAGCAAAAAATGATCAGTACTCTGTGATTACCACTTTCAAAAAATTGCTTGAGATCTTCTTTTCCCATGCTAGTGTCGATCAAATTACTAACCATGGTGAAAGAGAGAAAGATTAATGAAAGTATGACCACGACATAACCTAAGCTACTTATTAGCACCGTACGACCAAATGAAAATCTTCGAGACATGAATCTGTCAATGACATATGCGTAGCTGCCAAACAAAATTCCCGCAATTAATCCCGTAAGAACCTGAAATTGAATATGTTCTAACAAGGTTAAACGCTCAGACAGACCATCCTTAACGACCTGGCCATATTCTCTTAATATTGTGAAAAACGCAAATGCAAAAGTCCATATTACTATATGTTTGAATACTCGTTTAAAATATAGATGTATGTTTTTCATTTCGAAGATATGTGAATTGAATTATTTAACCGAGAGTTGACTAACCCAGACAATAATCAAGTGATGCTGGAAAGATAAGATTTCAAAGCTAAATATCTGCTTTCCTAGTTAACAATGATTAATATCAAATTGACGATTCAATTTCGTGTAAAATAAATTTGAAATATCTAGTTCATAAACTTTAAGTAGATTTTAAATGTCAATGAAATATTAGCACGTAAATTGAGTTAGCTAGCACAAGGGGTATTTTCCAATAAATATTTATTAATTTATACATCAACAGGTAACAAACTCTATAGTTATTGATTGCATGAACTTAATTTAAGTAATTTGTTGAGATGTACATCTGGTGACATTGTGTGTTTCTGATCATACTATATTTGATGTCGCATCAATAAATTTCTTAAAGTTGTATTCAATAATATTAATCTCACGAAAGACTAATGAACGATAAAAACGTATTGGCAAATCACTTGAAACAGAATCCTATTTTTTCCGATTTTTCGGAAGGTGAAATGGAGCATGTCTCCAAAATTATTGACCCAAAGCATTTGGCAAAAGGAGAAATGTTATTTGAAATAGAAAAAAGCCCTAGGTTCTTGTTTTATGTGATCAAAGGAGAATTGGAACTCACTTTGGTAGATGATGATGTGAAGATTCTGAGTCAAGGTGAAATAATTGGAGAAGTTGGATTGTTGCATGGTGAATTCAGAACAGGAATCGTGATCGCCAAAACAGATGTTGAGCTCATCTCTATTTGCGGAACAAGACTTTTCGAGGAAAAATATATTCCCGCAGCCCTATCGTTAAAAATTGTTAGAATTCTTGCTAAAAGAATTGTTGGTTTTCTGCAAAACAGAGAGCAAAGTTCAACCTTAAGTTTGATTCAAAATGGCGAAGACAATAGTGTTGAATTTAAGTCAACATTGCGTTTGAACATACACACAAATGAATTTGACAAACGCATCGAGCTTGCGTGCCTAAAAACTATAGCTGCATTCCTTAATTCTTCAGGAGGCACACTTCTTATTGGTGTTGATGATTCGGGCCAACTTTTAGGATTAGAAAATGACCGATTCAAAAATACCGATAAAATGATGCTTCATGTCACATCCTTAGTTAAGTCGAGCATGGGAGAATTGAATAATCAATATATAAAAATACAACATGTGACGATTAATGAACAGGAACTTGTCCGAGTGGATTGCAGACCAGCACGTTCACCAGTTTACTTAAAATGGCAAAATGATGAATACTTTTATACTCGATCTGGACCCAGTACTGCTGAGTTAAATTTAAGTTCAATCTATACTTACATTAGTGATAGATTTAAAGATCGATAATAACTTAAAAAGTTTTAGATTGTTTCGAGTGATATTTGTTCTGTTAAAATGATAAATAGGGTCTTATGAAAACAGTTTACAAAAGAATTACATTGGTTGCAATATTAGCTATTGCGTTATCGAGTATTTCTACAACTGGAAATTCGGACCATCAACAAACAACAAACCTTACCATGGAAGATCAAAAATCTAAGTACGGTATTAACGGCTATAAAGCGCCAGAATTGACATCTGACATTCAATGGATAGATGGCATGGGAAATGAAATGTCTCCAATTCAATTATCTGATCATGAAGGTAAATTTAAAGTCCTCTATGGCTTTCAATCATGGTGTCCTGGCTGTCACAGCAGAGGATTGCCTGCGCTAAAAAAAATGGTTGATGCACTCTGTGAAAATGAGAATGTGAAATTCTTTGCGATTCAAACCGTATTTGAAGGTTCCCATGTCAACACCAAAGATAAGTTACGGGAGACTCAGCAGAAGTATGATCTCAAAATCCCATTTGGCCATGATATTGGAAATTCGGAAACAGGCAATAGATCCAGTACTATGTATAATTACAAAACCGGAGGAACACCGTGGTTTATCTTTATTGATCAAAATGATACGGTTGTATTTAACAACTATCATCTCGATGCAGATAAAGCCATTAAGTTTTTAGAGGAACAATAATTTAACTAACTTTTGAATCTATTGAACAATACTTCATGAGGTTCGTTGCTCATAACCGCGTTATTAGGAAAATAAAAGATTCTTCTCCAAAATGGAAAAATTTAATACGATGAATTTAAAAGTAGATGATACATTTAATAAGGAATTGCCCAGTGACCCTATAAAAAATAAGGAATCACGTCAGGTTCTTAACTCCTGTTTTTCATTTGTAGATCCTATGGTCCCATCAAATCCCAAATTAGTCCATGTTTCATCGGCATTGGCCTCGGAATTAGGTTTTACCTTCGAGGATATTGAGTCTCGTGATTTCTTAGAGATTTTTACGGGTGCTCGAGTATTAGAGAATACCGCACCCTACTCCATGTGTTACGGAGGACATCAATTCGGCAACTGGGCTGGTCAATTGGGAGATGGTCGTGCTATAAATCTTATGGAAATTGAAAGAGATCATAAACGGTATTCTCTACAATTGAAGGGCTCAGGTAAAACACCATACTCTCGTAATTCTGATGGACTTGCTGTTTTAAGATCTTCTGTTCGTGAACATTTATGTAGCGAAGCGATGCACCACCTTGGTGTTCCAACAACAAGATCCCTTTCCTTATCTCTCTCGGGAGATCAGGTGATGAGAGATATGTTATATGATGGAAATTCTGAATTAGAACCCGGTGCAATAGTATGCCGAGTTGCTCCTACGTTTTTGCGATTCGGGAGTTTTCAAATCTTTGCAAGCAGAGGAGATCATGAGAATTTGAAAAAATTGACTGATTATACGATCAAACATTTTTTTTCAGAAATAAAATTGAAGTCAACTCAACGTTATATTGACTTCTTTAATGCAGTACTAGATAAAACGTTAGCCATGATTATCGAATGGCAAAGGGTTGGGTTTGTTCATGGAGTAATGAATACTGATAACATGTCTATTTTGGGTTTAACAATAGATTTTGGGCCATATGGATGGTTAGAAGACTACGATAAAAATTGGACACCAAATACCACTGACAAACAAAACAGAAGATATCGTTTTGGGCAACAATCAAGTATGGCTCATTGGAATTTGTTTCAGCTAGCAAACACCCTCTACCCTCTTATTGAAGATGCAAAACCACTCGAAGATGCACTGAGTCGTTATGGTCATGAGTTCAAAAAGAGTTACCATGATATGATGAAGAAAAAGATTGGGCTAATTAAGGATGTTCAGGGTGATGATGCACTGATAAGTACGCTCGAAAGCAACTTGGAATTAATTGAAACTGACATGACAATCTTTTTTAGAAATCTAAGCAATGTCTCTATAAATGACAAGCCTGAAGAATGTCTCAATAAGTTGATGGATGCATTCTATAACAATGATGAAGTAAGGGGTGACGTCAAGGACAAATGGATTTCTTGGTCTACAAGATATTTGACTCGGACAAATCTTGAAGAGACTACCGATGATGGCAGAAAAAATAGTATGAATTTGACGAATCCAAAGTTTGTACTAAGAAACTACATGGCTCAATTGGCAATAGATTCTGCAGAAGAAGGGAATTATCAATTGATCAATGAGTTATACAAACTGCTTCAAAACCCATATGACGAACAACCTAAATTTCATAAATGGTTTGCCAAAAGACCTGATTGGGCTAAGTACAAAGTTGGGTGTTCTATGTTATCTTGCAGTTCGTAAAGAATCTTTTAAAAGATCGCAATAGTAAATTGAGACTAAATATTTTCAAGAATTAAAACGAACTAGAATGGCAAAATAATATGATCTCATAGTTATTGGTGCTGGATCGGGCGGATTAGTTGCCGCTACTACTACACCTAGAAAAGGCTTGAAAACCACTTTAATAGAAAAAAACAAAATTGGGGGAAGCCTACATCCCACAAATGTCGATCTAATATTCATGGCCCCACACGACATTACCCATATCCAATTTCTTGGTATCGGTTCTCATGGTGGATTGTCTAGTTCGACAACTATTGGAGAAGACTTTAGATTACCTATCCTCGGTCATAATGCAATTGGCAGCCCGGGAGAGTCTTTCACAGAGACTATTGGGTTCTTGGTTTCATTTGTTCACGACTGCACATTTCTTGATTCGGACCTGGATGGTGTATCTGATAACAAGGATTTGGATAGTGACAATGATGGTATCTATTATCTGGTCGAAGCTGGTCATGGCGAAACAGATACCGATCAAGACGGTGAGATTGATGGCCTAGCAGTCGACTTTGGTGTCAATGGTTTATTTAATGGCGTGGAAACATCCACTGATAGCGGCATTCTCAATTATTTATTAGGTGACGCAGATTCTGATGGAATTATAAATGCCCTAGATTCAGATTCTGATAATGATGGCTGTCCTGATGTGATTGAAGCTGGTTTCCCTGATAGTGATGGAGATGGTGAATTAGGTGGAATAGTACCACCAACGGTGTATTCAAAAGGCAAGGTAACTTCCGATGGGCTGTAATAACTGAACAATCACCTCTTTCTTGCTCTCATACTTATTCATAACTTTGCCGTATGTTGTCAAAGAAAACGAAATATGGATTGAAGGCTTTAATTTTTATTGCCAAATCAAAGGAAGAAGGTCCTGTTAACATATCAACGATTTCAAAAAGCGAAAACATATCCAAAAAATTCCTTGAAAGCATTCTTTTGACGCTTAAAAAAGCTGGCTTCTTAGGTTCTAAAAAAGGCGTCCATGGTGGATATTACTTGCTGAAAAGGCCGGAGGAAATTTCAATGGCTTCAGTCATGAGAGTTCTAGAAGGGCCTATCGCCATGGTACCATGTGTTAGCTTAAATTTCTATGAGAGTTGTGACGATTGTCCTGATCAGAAGCAATGCGAGGTTCACAAATTGATGATTCAATTAAGAGATGGTGCTTTAGCAGTACTTGAGAATAGATTCTTGTCGGATTTCAGTTAATTATCAGAAACAGTTGCGTGATATATATATTTTAATTTACATTTGTGCTTATATCCTAGTTTACCTATAGGATATAAATTTTTAATTAATCAAATCAATTTTTCATGAGAGTATGAGCACAAATAAAATTAACGCTTTAGATTCTAAAGAAGAAAATATTAAACGAAGTATTACCAAGACTATTAGTTGGAGAGTAATAGGAACAATAACAACTATGATCATATCCTACATTATTACCGGAACATTGGCATTAGCGTTTTCAATCGGAATAATAGAACTAATTAGTAAAATGGCACTCTACTTCTTTCATGAGAGGGCTTGGAACAAAATTGAATGGGGAAAATGATAGATATCGAAAAACATAATATTTTACTTCAAGGCAAGGGCCCTGATGAAATTGTTCAATGGGCACTTACAGAAGCAAAAAAACCTGTATTGACAACCAACTTCGGACCTTATTCCGCTAGCATATTGTCTGTGATTTCAAAAGCTAAAGAAGACTTGAGTGTTCTATGGATTGATACTGGTTATAATACTCCACAAACCTACAAATACGCTTCTGAAATAATTAACCTGCTGAGTTTGAATGTCATAACATATGTGCCTAAACAAACAGTTGCATATAGAAATACGATAATGGGGATCCCAGAAATCACAGATTCAAATCATCAATTATTTACAGACCAAGTCAAATTGGAACCATTTAGAAGAGCAATGAACGAACACCAACCGGATTTTTGGTTTACAAACATTCGCAAAGGGCAAACAGCTTTTAGAAACACCTTGGATATATTATCCAAAGGGACAGATGGAGTAATAAAAGTCAGTCCTTTTTATAATTACTCCGATGAAGACCTTGACGAATACTTAAAAAATCACAATCTCCCAAATGAAAAGAGATATTATGATCCAACCAAAGCACTCAGTAATAGAGAATGCGGACTACACACACTTAAATCATAAGAATGAAAGAATCTACAGAACATATTAACCCACTTGAGAACGAGGCTATGTACATCATGCGTGAAGTTGCGGCTCAGTTCGAAAGACCTGTTTTATTATTTTCAGGAGGTAAGGATTCCATTACACTTGTAAGGCTGGCGCAGAAAGCATTTTATCCGGCTAGCATTCCTTTTCCTCTCATGCATATTGACACAGGGCACAATTTTCCTGAAACCATTAAATTCAGAGATCGACTGGTCAAAGAACTTGGACTTGAGCTAATTGTGAAAACAGTACAGGACTCCATTGATCAAGGAAAAGTTAAGGAAGAATCTGGAAAGTATGCCAGTAGGAACTCATTACAGACCACTACCCTACTTGATGGTATTGAAGAGCATAAATTTGATGCTTGTATTGGTGGTGCTAGAAGAGATGAAGAGAAAGCGCGTGCCAAGGAAAGAATCTTTTCGGTAAGAGATGATTTTGGTCAGTGGGATGAAAAAAATCAACGTCCAGAATTATTCGATATGTTGAATGGTGAAATTGAATTGGGTCAAAATGTGAGAGTGTTTCCAATAAGTAATTGGACTGAACTGGATGTTTGGTCCTTTATTGAAAGAGAGGGTTTGGAATTACCTTCAATATATTTTGCCCACAAAAGAAATATATTCATGAGAGATGGCATGATTTGGTCGGTCAAAGATGATGTGGTATATAGAGATGAGGATGAGGAAATTCTAGAGAAAACTGTTCGTTTCAGAACTGTGGGAGACATGAGTTGCACAGCAGCTGTATTATCAGATGCCTTTACAATAAAAGATGTAGTCCAAGAAATAAGGGACTCAAGCATTTCAGAACGTGGCGCTCGTATTGACGACAAACGCTCAGAAGCCGCAATGGAAAAAAGAAAACAACTCGGTTATTTCTAATCAAAAAACAAATTACAATATGGAAGTATTAAAAATAGCAACCGCAGGAAGTGTAGATGATGGTAAGAGCACTCTGATTGGAAGAATACTGTATGACACCAAATCATTAACTTCAGACAAACTCGAAGCAATTGAGAACACCAGTAAGAAATTGGGTTATGATTATCTCGACTTTTCTTTAGCAACCGATGGATTGGTAGCAGAGAGAGAGCAAGGAATTACAATAGATGTTGCTCATATTTACTTTTCAACCAGCACTAAAAGCTATATCATAGCGGATACTCCTGGGCATGTAGAATATACTCGTAACATGGTTACTGGTGCATCAACTTCTCAAGCATCCATCATTCTGATCGATGCAAGAAAAGGTGTTATTGAACAAACTAACCGACACTTTTTCATCAATAACTTATTGAGAATAAAAGATGTAATCGTGGCCATTAATAAAATGGATCTTGTCGACTATTCCGAAGAGATCTATAATGACATCAAAAAAAGTTTTGAATCTCTCATGGCAAAAAGAGACTATCAAGAACAATCTATTACGTTCATACCTGTTAGCGCGCTCAAAGGTGATAATGTTGTAAATGCTTCGGATAAAACACCTTGGTACACCGGCAAAACTTTATTGGAACATTTGGAATTACTAAAGACAGATGACATCTACAACAGAGGGACTCCTCGTTTTCCAGTGCAGTATATCATCAGACCCAAGACCGAAAAATTTCACGACTTCAGAGGTTATGCCGGAAAAATATACGGTGGTGACTTAAGTGTTGGAGACGATATAGTTGTCTTACCAACTCAAACTAAATCGAAAATAAAGGAAATACTTGTCAATGACACCCAATACAAAACGGCCTCAAGACGTTCTTCGGTGACTATTACTTTGGAGGACGACATTAACATTAGCCGAGGTGACATGTTAGTAAAAGAAGGTGACTTGCCGACCATCGACAAAGATCTCGAAGCCACTATTTGCTGGATGGACAGTACTGCTTTAAAAACAGGATCTAAGTATACTTTACAGCATGGCATCAATAAAGTTTTGGCGAAAGTTGATAATATTCATCATAAAATTTATCCAGATTATTCCGGTATTGAAAGTGATGTCTCAGCGCTTAATGTGAATGACATTGCTACGGTTTCATTTAAGTTAAACAAACCAATATATAGAGATTCATTCAAGGATCATAGAACCAATGGCTCTTTCATTTTAATCGATTCGCAGACCAAGAAAACGGTAGGCGCTGGATTTATCAAATAGTTTTTTGTCATGAGAAGTTTTAGAACAGAAATAGAAGACCCAATTGTAGAGCAGGACATAGTCGACTTGGCCAATAAAATTGAACTATTCAATAATGGCGAATTGGATGAAGAGAAATTTAGAAGTTTAAGATTGGCAAGAGGTGTTTATGGTCAGCGTCAACATGGTGTTCAGATGATACGCATCAAACTACCTTATGGCAAACTGAGCAGCAGTCAATTGCATAGAATATGTGAAGTGTCAGATGAATACTCACGTGGAAGACTTCACATTACAACGCGTCAAGACATTCAGATTCATCATGTAAGTTTGGAGAGAACTCCAGAGTTATGGGCTGCACTTGAAATAGACAACGTGACACTAAGGGAGGCTTGCGGCAATACTGTCCGTAATGTTACAGCCTCAGAAACAGCAGGAATAGACGTTAATGAGCCTTTCGATGTTTCTCCATATGCAGATGCTATTTTTAAGTTTTTCTTGAGAAATCCCATCTGTCAGGAAATGGGTCGGAAATTTAAAGTTTCTTTTTCTGCATCCGATGAAGACACTGGCTTATCTTATATGCATGATCTTGGATTTATAGCGAAAATAAAGAATGGCGTTCGAGGATTTAAAGTTATGCTTGGAGGTGGTTTGGGCTCACAACCTCGTCATGCTGATGTCATGTACGAATTTTTAGCCTCCGATAAGATCATCCCTATGATGGAGGGAACACTGAGAATTTTTGATCGACATGGGGAGAGAAAAAGTAGAGCCAAAGCGAGAATGAAGTATCTTATAAAAGACATTGGTCTGGCAGCATTCATTGACCTTGTAGAGAAAGAGCAAAAGGCCATTGAATTTCATACGGTGGCTATAGATCATAACTCTTATGAAACTGCGACACCTGTTGATGTCAAAACTCCAGATGTTGAGATTAAGGACAAGAAGGAATATAACTTGTGGAGATCAACAAATGTTGTCCCACAAAAACAAGATGGTTTTTTTGCGATAGGCATTAAAGTCCTGCTGGGTGATTTTTATACCGATAAAGCACGACTACTAGCTGATCTAGTTGAAAATTATGCGGCTGGTGAAATTAGATTATCACTTAGACAAAACATATTGATTCCCTTCGTAAAAGAGGCTCTACTACCCCATTTTTACTCGGAATTAAATAAATTGGGTTACGCGTCAGTGGGTTATCTTAAAGCAGTCGACATTACTGCTTGCCCTGGAACAGACACATGCAACCTAGGCATTGCTAGTAGCACAGGGATTGCTAGGGAACTCGAAAGAGTGCTAAAAACGGAGTATCCACAATACTTGGAGAACAAAGATCTGGTCATTAAAATCAGTGGATGCATGAACGCCTGTGGGCAGCATAACATGGCAAATATTGGTTTTCAGGGCATGTCTGTCCGTACTCCAGACAAAAAAGTTGCCCCAGCATTGCAGGTTCTTTTGGGTGGTGGAAATAAGGGCAATGGCCAAGGAGTTTTTGCGGACAAAGTGGTCAAAATGCCAAGCAGACGCGGTCCAGAAGCACTGAGAAGGATCTTAAATGACTTTGAAGCGCATGGAAACGGGCAATTATACATGGATTATTATAAATCACAAGGAGAAAAATACTTCTATGATATGTTAACAGATCTATCGGATGTCAGCAATCTTAGCCAAGAGGACTTCATCGATTGGGGAGAAAGTCAAGACTATGTAAAAGCAATCGGAATTGGAGAATGTGCTGGAGTTGTTATAGATCTAATATCCACCTTGTTTTTAGAAAGCGAAGAGAAAATTGAAGAGGGTAAAAATGCTATGAACAAGGATCTTTATGCCAACGTCATCTATTTCGCCTATCGCTCAATCATTAATTCCGCCAAAGCGATGTTGCTTTCCGAGAACCAAAAGACTAATACCCAGTCAGGGATTATCAGTCAATTTGCGGAAATCTTTGTCGAGACTGGAAAAATAAATATCGGAGAGTCTTTCTCAAAATTTGTTCATCAAATAAGAGAAAATGAACCCAGCAAAGAATTTGCACAACATTATTTGGAAAATGCACAACGATTTACAGCTATTGTTAAAACATATCGAGAGAATGAAATGAAAAACTAGGCGATAACTATTGAAATAGTTAGAATCTATAATATGAAGAAGATGAAAATGAATAACAATT
>JBLIMR010000063.1:0-13464 GCA_047638815.1 Gammaproteobacteria bacterium | reverse complement strand
TGTCTGTCCACATTGAAATCGACACATTCTATATTGTCACTGTGGAATACATAATCTATCCTCAATGACGGGAAGCTTCCATTGTATGTATTTCCTATTCCATTCCCCTTACTCAAAAAAGCATCGTTGAGATGTTCACTGATTCTAGAGTAACAGTATGATATTGGACTGTCGTTAAAGTCACCAACCAGGAAAGTGGGGTGGGGGGATTGCTTTACATTCTCTAAAACTTTATTGATTTGTTCTGACCTTTTTTCAAAGGCGGACTGCAATCGACTTACTATTCTTTTTCCACCATCGAGAGAAGAAGATGAAGGATTAGTATTTCCACCTTCAATATATTCATAGTCTTGCTTTTGAAATCGTATGCTTGCAAGATGAGCATTGTATACTCGAATTGTATCATTGCTTGGAACGACTATGTCCGAATAGATACAGAAGTTATTTATATCACCATCAAAAGGAATATATCCTTTATGAACGATTGGATATTTTGAGAGTGTGACTACACCAAAATTCTGTTTATATCGAAATTCGTGGGTATATTTTTCATGAAGATATTTTGCATCTTGAATTTCTACCAAGCGGTCTCTAGTAATGAATCCTTTTTTATTGTCTGTATGATAGAACTCTTGGAAGCACATGATATCAGCAGCCTCTTCGACTAAATAATTGAAAATTCCGTCTCTTTTTTTACCTCCATCCTCATCGTAGTATCCAAATAGACGAACATTATATGTCAAGATTTTAATCTCTTCTTCTGAAGGTTCTACCTCCTCATAAAAATTAATTTGGAAGAAATTACTGAGTGTGCTGAATCCCAATAAAATACTGACGAGTGAGATTAGAAACCATCGTTTTCTCCTGACCAACCAAATGATGATGAATGCAATATTTGCCAATAATAATACTGGATATGCAAGGCCAATGATCGGAATCCAATTGTTCTCTAAAGGATTTACATAGACTGAACCATCAGCAATTAGGATAGTAATAGATGCTATAACGTTTAAAACAAGAAAGGTAATATTTACAATTTTCGTTCTTGTCATTTTTACTTGCTGGCATTAAAGAGTATGTTCTTTTCCTCTTTGCTTAAACTCTCATAACCTGATTTACCTACTTTATCCAAGATCCTATCAATCTCGTGTTGGTTGGGTAAATCGTTTTTACGTTTTTCACTGCGGACATTTCTTTTATTGGATTTTTTCCTGGAACGAGAAACTCTTTCCTTTGGTTTGCCAAATGCACCAAACCAATTCATAAATCCATAAAACCATGATCCAATATCGAGTCCCTTCTTAAGGTACAAGGCCCACAATATTCCCCATGTTAAGCCACCGAAATGAGCAATATGCCCACCTTCATTACCATGAGTTAGGGGTAGGGCAATGATAATAAAAACAATAGCGATATACTTAAGTTTTGCAGGACCAATAACCGGAAGCATAACGGTATAATTAGGAAATGAAACTGCTGTAGCAATGAATATGGCTATTACAGATGCCGATGCACCCATTAAAACCGCTGTGTCTGCAATCAATGGAGGTGCAAGATTGTATGCGATAAGGTAAAAGAGACCTCCCATGATCCCACCCATCCAATACGTTTTTATGAATTTGTCACGCCCAAGAAGGTCGGCAAAAATTCGACCACCAAAATAAAGCCAGATAGCATTAGAGACCAGATGCCAAATCCCAACATGAGTAAACATATACGTGAAAATGGTCCATGGCTTATAAGCTAAAGTTCCTAATGACGCTGGTAGAGATAAAGCGTCAGTGGCAAAATCGAAACTTGAGCTCATTGCAAACTGAACGAACGTTGCTATTTTGATTAATAAAAAAACGACTGCGTTGATGATAATGTACTTTACCTCAATAGTCTTTTGATCATAAATTCTCTTTGCGTCTTCAAACATAATTTCTAGTACGCTAATTAGTAGATTACGGTATTGTCTTTTTTCCACATCATGACCATAATGAAACCAAATAGAGCACCACCTAAATGAGCAAAATGCGCAATGTTATCCCAACTGAAATTTCCGACACCAAGGAATAGTTCGGCAACTATACCAATGGGAATAAAGTATTTGGCTTTAATCGGCACTGGTAAAAAGATAAACATCAGTTTAGTATTGGGAAACATCATTCCAAAAGCAACCAATATACCGTAGATAGCTCCAGAAGCACCCACGGTCGGGATTAGGAAATTTGACCCAAGTTTTTGCCACGCTGCACCATTTTCAGATGAAGGATAGGTCAGTCCCCGACCTTGATCTATTATTCTTGATAGGGCGTCCGAAGGCAATTGACTTAAAGCGCTTTGAACTTGTAGATATTGCACTCCTTGGTGAAGTAGAACAGCTCCAATACCAGCAATCGCATAAAGCTGTAAATACTTTTTTGGGCCCCAAGCTCTTTCAATTGCACTTCCAAACATGAATAATGCAAACATATTGAAGAATATATGAGCAGTTCCACCATGGGTAAACATTGAGGTAATTATCTGCCAAGGAGCGAATTCTGGATTTTGAAAATACTTTAAAGAGAATAGACCACCAAGTTGTGGAGCTAAAAACTCCGTAAACGCAAATACAATCACATTGATGATGATCAGGAATTTCGTGACGATGGGAATATTATTAAAATTCATTATGCGGCTATATTATTTTTCAAATTTTCTGTCTAGTTCGTTGAAATTGTAGTTTACGATAATTGGTTTTCCGCTAGGTGTTTTATAGGCTTGTTCGCAAGCGAATAAATCATCCACTAGATTTTGCATCTCTTCTGCCTGAAGTGCTGCTCCAGCCTTTATGCTCAATTTTGATGCTAGACTACGGGCCAATAACTCCGTTTTATTTCTACCACCATGATTAAGCTCATACTTGTAATCCTCGATCCATGACTCTAGAAGTTCCTTAGCATTCATGTTTGTCGCATCACTTGGAATTCCATTAATTTTGATATTTTGCTTTCCAAACAATTCAAGGTCAAATCCAAGTTTGATGATGTCATCCCAAACGTCTTCTACCAAAGTGAAATCTTCAGCATTGAGATCTAGAACTTCTGGAAATAATACCTGTTGACTGGTTGCAGCATTCATCGCCAAATTCTGCACAAACTTTTCATACAATATCCTTGCATGAGCTCTATGTTGATCTATAATTATAATCCCAGATTTCAAACTAGTCAACAAATATTTTTTCTGAACCTGGAGAATTTTATTGATACTTCTCTCTGGTGCAAAAGATGTTTGTTCCACCTGAGGCTCAACTTGAATAACTGATTCTTGATTAATCTCGTACAACTCATTCCAATTGCTTGGCACAGGTTCTTTTCTTTCAGGTTGGTATGAACCACCACTAAATGATCCAGCTCTTGAACTTTTTTTCTCGAATGGATTGTACGTTTCATCCACATTAATGGTAGGAATTTTTATCGATTGGTGACTCTTGAGGTCAGGGACAGAAAATCCAGTCTCTACTTCGAAGTCAATTGTCGGTGCCAAATTGTAGCTTCCCAGAGATTTTTTTATTGAAGCGCGTAAGATGGCATATAGCGATCTTTCATCTTCAAACTTCACCTCCGTTTTAGTTGGGTGGATGTTTACATCAATCGACTCAGGATCAAGGTCCATGTAAATGAAATAAGTAGGGAAAGATCTCTCTTGCAATAGACCTTCATAAGCTTGTTTTATTGCGTGATGTAGATATGGGTTTTTGATAAACCGATCATTCACAAAGAAATATTGTTCCCCTCGAGTTTTTTTTGCAGACTCGGGTTTTCCAATGAATCCTTTTATTCTAACAATCTCAGTGTCTTCCTCAACGGGGACCAATCGCTCGTTGTATTTGTTTCCAAACAACGCAACAATCCGATTCCTTAAACTTTGCTCTGGCAATTGAAAAACCACAACATCATTATGATGAAAATCAAAAGCGATATCGGGATGAGCTAAGGCTATTCTCTGAAACTCAGTAATGATATGCTTGGTTTCACTGGCTTCACTTTTCAAAAACTTCCTTCTTGCGGGAACATTGTAGAATAAATTCTTCACTGAGATTGACGTCCCTCTGCTATGTTGACATGGTTCTTGCGAAATATATTTACTTCCTTCTGTAATAATGCATGTTCCTATATCGCTAGTCTCTTGTCTTGTCTTTAGTTCGACATGTGCTATAGCAGCAATGGAAGCGAGCGCTTCACCTCGAAACCCTTTGGTACTAAGACTGAATAAATCTTCCGCAAGAGTGATTTTACTGGTTGCATGTCTTTCGAAACTCATGCGAGCATCTGTTTCACTCATTCCCATTCCATCATCAACAACTTGAATGAGTTTTTTACCCGCTTCTTTTATGATGAGGTGAATAGATTTCGAACCAGCATCAATTGAATTTTCTATTAGTTCCTTAACCACTGAGGCCGGACGTTGTATGACTTCTCCAGCAGCTATTTGATTGGCTACGGCATCGGGTAGGAGGGTAATGATATCCATATTTACTGCTTAAGGATATCTAATAAGTTGAAAATATAGTAAGTGCATGCGACTAGAATTACCAGAATTATTCCCAACCTGAGTAATTGCATGGAATTTCTTTTTTTAAGATCTCTCCTGAAATTGCTTGTCTCAATGCGATTTCGCACTCTAAGACTAATAATTTTAGTATCTAGTTTTTCAGCCTTGAGATCGTTTTCAGCACTTTTAATTCTTGCTTCCAATTCTTCCTTATCGGGATCGTAGTACATGGGTATATACTTAAGCCCGCGCGGTGCTCTTCTTGTGCCTCGAATAAAAGATGGTAATTGTGGCGCTTCCATACTTACAAAAATATAAAATTATAACGAAAGACGGCCAATAAAATTATGAATGCATGAGCTTCATTCTGTTCCTTATCCTCAGGTATATCAGTGAGGAGGAGATGAGCAACCCTAATAAAAATCCATACCACACTCCTACAGCCTTAAGGTCATACACCACGGCTAGGATATAACATGCAGGAATAGTCACGATCCAGTACGATAGCGCGGCAATATATGTCGGTGTTTTCAGATCGTTGATTCCTCTTAAAACGCCAAGTCCTACAACCTGATATCCATCAAATAATTGGAACAAAGCAGCTATAATAAGTAACTTACTTGCAATTTCTATAACACCAACATTATCTAAATAAAGACTTGGTAATAAGGAATTCGCCATAAATGTCAGTAAGGCTAAGCACCCCATAATTAAGATAACCATCACTGTGCTCTTTGAATTGGCTAACTTTATTTTTTCCATATCTTTTTCTCCATATCCATTGCCTACTATCACAGATGTGGCGGCACCAATACCAGCTGCTATTAAATATGTAATGGAAATAATATTTATAGCAATGTGATGAGCGGCAAGTGAACTTGACCCGAACCATCCTGTCATGATAGCACCAACGCTAAAAGCACTCATTTCTATGATGTATTGAAAGGCAATAGGAATGCAGTTGATGAAGAGGTTTTTTAATCGATCGTACTGGAAAGTTACAGAACTGTATGCGTCCATGTACGGTCTCATTCTGGATTTTCTAAATCGAAGAATTAGAGCGGCAAGCATTATTGCCCTTGAAATGAACGTAGCCAGACCAATTCCTGTAATCCCCATTTGAGGCATTCCAAACCAGCCTTTTAGAAAAACGAAATTTAAAAACACGTTTAAAAGATTACCCCAGATGTTGATCCACATTGTGGTTTTAACGATGTGTATCCCTTCTCCAAATTGCTTGAAATGAAAGAATATGAGGCTAAAAAATATTGTAGACGCCAGAATGATATAGTAAGGTTTGGCTTTAGAAACAACCTCCATAGATTGGCCCATATATCCCATAAAAGGAATGATACAGATCATAGCAGCAGACAAAATTAGCCCAGCGACAACGGACATGATTAGACTGTGTTTGAACAAACTTCTTTTTTCTTCTTCATTTTTTTCGCCATCAGCCTTGGCAACCAATGGTGTTAGTCCGGAGACTAATCCAATGCCGAATAGAGCAAATAGAGCGTAAATTGTTACAGACAAACCAACTGCAGCTAGAGATAGTTCGCCCAATTGGCCAGACATAATACTATCCGCAATAGATGCCACCATATGACCCATATGGCTCATTACGATGGGTAATGCTAGAACTAATATTCTTTTATATGTTACAGGTTGGCTGTTCAATGTAATCCGTAAATTTCCTTTTGAAAAAGTTTCGAAAGGTAACGGATATTGGAGAATATTCTCTAGTTAGAAAATAGAATAATAATAATGCATTGAGTTGTTTTTAGAAAATTCTAAAAATCAAAACTGGCCTTATCCAATGTGACTGATCTTTAATTTTTTAAAATTTTTATCGTCTTATTATGACCAAAATCATCACTTAGGCGCAACAAATATACCCCTCTACCTAGGCCTTCGAGATAAGTAATTGCGCCTCGCGTTCTGCCAGATGTGATTGTTTCACCTAACGTATTAAATAAAACATACTCCAAAGGTTGAGTAATATTGGTGATGTTAATGTGGTCAATAATTGGGTTGGGTGAAACGGTAATATTTTCAAATGCATGTTCTGAGATGCCCACAGGTTCCAAAGGGCAACCATATGATCCAACAAACTCCACCGAGCAATCTGGGTAAACTTTAAAATCCCAATACCTATTACAAATACACCCTGCAGGGCAGTCTCCCCAGCCTATAGAATAAGTTAAGAATGTATGGTCTTCATATAAAGCGCCAGTTAGATCATTTCCATCACCGATGTATCCATCTGCATCCGCATATAACATTTCGGGCACAGTGAGAAGTTCATTTAATATGGGTGTAATATTATAGTTTTCGTCTGTTTCAAATTGAACGAAAGAATTGCTGGAAAAAACGTTTGATCCAATCATAGTCATTCCGTATTCGTCTATGATCGAATTCAATGTAGCATCTGAAGTAGGGTAGCTTCCTGCAATTAATTCATCGATCCACGTGACACCATTATTGGCTCCGATAACTAAAGAATTCAGAAAGTATAATGGGAAAGTGTGAACAGAATATACATCTACAACAGAATCTCTTTCAGGTATAGACGTAGCATTGTACACAGCCGCCAAGGCATTCATTATAGAATCGGTAATCGCCTGATCGAGATTTGGATCATCGGCACCTGGTAAACTTTGTGCATGAGTAATTTCAAAGTTTAGCCATTCGGCATCGGCAAGGTAATTTTGGATCACTTCATCACTGGCTTCGCAGGATGATGATACTTGAGCACTTAAATTACTACTGATTAAAATGGTGAAGACAAGGATATATAAATTTTTCATGGCTTTATATTTACGGCTATTAAATCTGACGTTTAAAATTACGAAATGGTTGCACGAAAATCAAATGGTCAACTTACATCCTCAATAATTTGAAGTATAATTTCGCAAGACTTTTTTATTTCTATATCAGAAATAGTCAATGGAGGTTGAAGTCTAAAACTCACATTATTTGATAAAAACCAAAAGGTAATAACTCCTTTTTCGAGGCATCCTTTCACAATTCGTTCCACAGTTTCAAATGAATTGAACTCTATGGCCAACATCAATCCTTTTCTTCTAATTTCAATAATTGAAGCGTGCTGAAGCATTGATTCGAAAATTGCTCCTTTACGTTCCACATCTTCAACAATGTTATCGTTGCGAAGCACATCGATATTGGCAATGGCTGCAGCACAATTTACAGGATGACCACCGAAGGTGGTTATGTGACCAAGCATGGGATTATGCGTCAGGGTTGTCATTATTTTTTTGGAAGAAACGAATGCACCAATAGGCATGCCACCTCCGAGGCCTTTGGCAAGGGCAAGAATATCTGGTTGAATGTCAAAATGTTCCAAGGCAAACATCTTTCCAGTTCTACCAAATCCTGTTTGGATTTCATCAAAAATAAGAAGGGCACCAGTCTCATCACATTTTGCTCGCAGCGCTTTCATAAAAGAAACCGATGGAACACGAACCCCAGCGTCACCTTGAATAGGTTCAATAATAACAGTCGCAGTTTCTTCTGTGATTTTCATCAATTCTGACGGAACATCAAAGTCGATGAATTTAACACCGGGTAGGAGTGGTCTGAAGGCGTATTTTTTACTTTCGTTTCCAGAGACGCTTAATGCGCCATGAGTATTCCCGTGGTAAGATTTGTTGAATGAAATTATCTCTGTCCGACCAGTATATCTTTTGGCTAATTTTAATGATGCTTCAATTGCCTCAGCGCCAGAATTTACAAAATAGCTGACATCTAATCCTTCTGGTAGAATGTCATTCAGGGTCTCTGCCAATTTCACTTGTGGTTCTTGCACTAGTTCACCATAAGGCATAACGTGCATGTATTTATCCAATTGGATTTTAACTGCACCTACAACTTTGGGGTGACAATGACCGATGTTACAAACGGCAATTCCAGAAACCAAATCGTAATAACGTTTCCCTTTTTTATCCCAAATAAATGTGCCTGAAGCACGATTAACTTCTATAGCTAATGGATGAGGGCTTGTCTGAGCGACACTATTGAGAAAACGTTCTTTCAAGTTGAGGATTTCTTACAAATGTAAAAATATTGAGTGTAAATTTTATACTACTTGATAATGGATGTCTAACAAGATGCATCCATGAATAAGTGATTTTGTAAAAAAAACAAAATATCGTTATCAATTTGAGGAAAACACTTCCTTTAAATCTTTATGTTTAATCAAGGCTAGGCTATTGGAAATGTCAGCGATTAAATCCTCATGATGCTCTACGCCAACTGATATCCTAATCAGGCTGTCCGTTATGCCAATTTTCATTTTCAATTCCGGATCAAGGCCAATATGGGTCATTGAGGCAGGGTGCTGAACCAAACTTTCGGTACTACCAAGACTTACTGCAAGTTTGACAAGTTTTAAATTATTTAAAAATTGAAAGGCTTCTTTTTCACCTCCGATGATGTCAAAAGAAATCATTGCACCAGGGGAGGAGTATTGTCTCTTGTATATTTCATAGCTTCTTGAATTTTCATCCAAACAACCGAGATAATGTACCTTCTTCACAAGAGGGTGTTTCGTAAGATACTTTGCAACTTCCTGTGCCGATCGCGCCTGTTGCTCCATACGAACCTTTAAGGTTTCCAAGCTTCTAAGCAATAACCAGCAGGTATGAGGACTAGCCATATTGCCTAAAAATGTTCTCAGTGTTTTCACTCTACCCATGACATAATCGTTTCCAAGAACAGCTCCAGCAATAAGGTCACTGTGTCCACCAATATATTTAGTAGCAGAATATATTACGATATCTGATCCATGTTGCAATGGGCTGGACCAAAGTGGTCCCATGTATGTATTATCTGTAGCTAAAAAAACACGTTTTTCTTCTGATCCGAAGTGATCGCAAATTGCTCTACACATCTCAATATCGATGAGTTCGTTTGTTGGGTTGGCTGGTGTTTCGATATAGACTAAAGATAGCTTGTCAGAGTGACCAGTTTCCTCAATCATGGATATAATTTCTTCTTTCGTTTGATCTGGTCGAAACCCAATGGAGTGAACACCAATATCCTTAAGGAAGTAATTGATGAAATGATCTGTTCCACCGTAGGTTGGTAAACTGTAAAGTAGTAGGTCGCCTGGCTTCAGAAATTCTAATAATACCGTGCTGATTGCAGACATGCCACTTTCAAAAACAGCACATTGATCTGCCTTATCCCATAGACATAATCTATCTTCAAGTATTTCAAGATTGGGGTTGTTAATTCGGCTATAAATGAGGCCTAATTCTTCGCCTTTTTCTTTCTCTCTAATACCATAAGCAATTTCAAAAAAGGCCTTACCCTCTTCAGCAGTTTTAAAGGCAAAAGTTGAGGTTTGAAAAATTGGTGGTTTGAGGGATCCCTCAGATAGTTCTGGTTTGTATCCGTGACTCATCATTAAACTTTCTGGCCTCATTTTATGCTTCATATCAAAGGTTTTATTTGGTAATAATATTCTGTAAAACTAAATTGTTTAGGAAAAAATAACTAATATTACCCATGATTAAGTAAATTGACCTGTATAATATGATTTTAGGAGGAATATGTTGCCAAAGAGTGCTTGGCAGATTAACTTAAAAGGAAAGTTTCCTATGATAAAATTAGATGAAATAGATAAACAGCTTTTAGAGATCCTTCAGAAGGACTCGAAGAAGAACGTGAAGGAAATTGCGGATCAATTGAATTTGACCAAAACTCCGATTTACGATAGAATAAAACGCTTTGAAAAAGAGGGTGTGATCGATAAATATGTCGCTGTTCTGGACTCCAGAAGAATCGACAGTTCAATGGTTGTGTTTTGTTCCGTTTCATTGGAAAGTCAGAAGCTAGATGAAATAGAAACATTTAGCAAAGCAGTTGAAGATATACCAGAGGTTATTGAATGTTACCTTATGGGAGGGATAAGTGACTTTTTGCTTAAAGTTATCGTTAAAGATCTTGAGGCGTATCATCAATTTTCATCTGGTAAATTGGCGGCCCTACCAAACGTTACTCAAATTAGAAGTACGTTCGTTTTAAATGAAGTTAAGCGATCGAGTGTGATCCCTTTGTTCTAATGCTGGATTATCTTGATAAAATTTTTTAAAGCACGGTTTCAATGGTACGTGCGGCTTTTTTTTGTGATTTTTTTCTTATTTTCATGAAAAATTAGTCTATTTAAATTTAAAAAAGTCCTGATGGCTAAATTTCACGTTGACCAATCTGCAATTATCAATAAGCCGATAAACGAAGTGCAAAAGTATATTTCTGATTTTCACACCTGGACAGAATGGAGTCCTTGGTTGATAGCAGATCAAGATGCTAAAGTGACCGTGAATGCAGAGGGTAAATATTACGAATGGACTGGACCAGTAAGTGGAGATGGGAATAGGAACATGATATCGGTCACTGATAGTAGAATTGACATCGATTTGACTTTTCTTAAACCGTGAAAATCTAAAGCTAAAGTTTGATTTTTTCTTAAAGAAGTGGATGGAGATACTGAAGTGAGATGGTTGATGGATAGTTCATTGCCTTTCTTTATGTTAAGAATGTTCAAGGCTCTTATTGGCATGGACTATGATCGAGGGTTAAGAATGTTGAAGGAAAAAATGGAAGTGAGAGTAATTCATTCTAAATTAACATTTGTTGGGCCAGGCACTTTCAAGGGAGGAGATCATATCGGCATTAAAACAAATACAAACCCAAAAGGTATTACTGGGGCAATGGATTACACAAAATTGTTAGAACATATCAAAGGGAAATATGCTTCTCAAATAACCGGGAATCCATTTTCAATATATCACAAGTGGGATCCAGCTAAAGGGATTGTACAATATACTGCAGATGTTCCTGTGTCTGGAGAGGTAGAGTTGCTAGACGGTATGTTTAGAGCAAATTACCCTTCTACATCCGTGTATACAACACATCATAAAGGTCCAACTATCATGTGAGAAATGCATGGAGTGCAATCTATGCACGTAAACACAGTAAGATCTTCAAAGCGAATAGGAAAACACATCTGGTTGAAGAATACTTAAATAGCCCTGAAGATACTGCTCCAAATGAATTGGAAATTAATATACACTTTGGGATTAAATAATTGCAAATGGCAAATTTCGATATTTAAATAGACCTCATTGAAGCACATCCTTATGCTGAATTAAAAGGAAAAAAGACACCTTATACTTCTGTGAATGGGAGGATGTACACATTAATAGATAAAGAAGATAAGTTATCTATAAGATTGAATAAAGAAGATACGGAGGAATATGCATCAAAATATGAAGTGCAGCCTTCCATCCAGCATAATAGTGTTATGAAAGAGTATGTTCTTGTTCCTCAAAAAATGCTTGAGAACGATAAATATTTGAAATATTTCTTCAATAAAAGTTATGAGTATTTTAATGGCATGCCCCCAAAGTCAACTAAAAAGAAAAAATGAGGTTAAGAAACTTCACTGCCACTTTCTTGTGAGTTTTCTATCATTCCATGAAAACTAATATTTTTGGCTAAACCCCTTTTTAATGCAGATTAGCTTTTGTTTTTAGTTATATTTCTTATCATTCCCTTGAAGATATATCCATGAAAGGGGAACACGGCATACCAATATAATCTGCCAGCCAAGCCTAAAGGCCTGAAAGTTGCCGTTTGCATGAGTACACCATCAATCACCTTAAACTCTAGCCAAGCTTCTCCTGGTAGTTTCATCTCAGCAAATAAGAGTAATCGCCCTTCATCTTTATTAGCATATAATACTCGCCAAAAGTCTATCGAATCACCTATGTTAATTGCAGATGGATTAGTTCGACCTCTTCTAAGCCCAACACCTCCAAATATTTTATCCATAACGCCTCTAATTCTCCATAACCAATTTCCATAATACCATCCAGTGTTTCCTCCAATACTCCAGATTTTATCTACGCAAACTTTACGATTTTCAAAAGGTCTCATCCTACTATCTTTAAAACATCCAAAAACGGGCACCTGGATATATTCAGATATGTTAAAGTTTAATCCACTGCTAGAATAAGCATCTTTCCAACTTGAAATAATTTCGTTAGTCTCAATTTTACTGAAAGCTCTTTTTAAAGAATCTTTATAGCTTAATGGATTAACACCAAGAATAGTGTTCAACTGATTATCACGACAAATCACTTCTATTTTCATACTGTGTACGAGAGATGTGGCCAGGTTGTATGAGGTAGATGTAACGAAATAAAGCCAATAAGAAGAAAGCTTGGGAGTCATTATAGGAACAATTAATATTTTTCGTTTTAAATTCCGCACTTTTCCAAAATCCAAGAGCATCTTTTTGTAAGACAATACATCAGGTCCACCGATATCAAAATTTTCATTAAACGTTTTTGGATTAAATAATGATTTAGAGAGAAACTCGATAACATCTGAAATTCCAATAGGTTGACATTTTGTTAGGAGCCATTTCGGGGTAATCATAACAGGTAGTTTTTCTACTAGATCTCTAATAATTTCGAAAGAAGCGCTACCAGAACCGATTATAATTCCTGCCCTTAGTGCAGTAAAATTATAACCTCCTTTACTCAATTCCATTTCTACATTTTTTCTAGATGTCAAATGCTGAGATAGTTCAGTTTCATTAACAATGCCACTTAAATATACAACATGATTTACATTTGTTTTTTTAAGTGCATCTCTAAAGTTTATTGCAGAAGTTTCTTCCAAAGATTGATAGTCTCTGGATGATGACATGGAATGCACCAAATAATAAGCACCGTCAATGTCTTTCGGAATATTTTCTAAAGAAGTTTTATCTAATAAGTCTAATTTAAGTATAGTAATTCTTTCTCTTAAAGAATCAGTTGGATTGAATCGTTTAATATCCCTAACACAACAAATTACTTCATGCCCTAATTCAATTAGCACTGGTAGTAGTCTTTTACCAATATATCCCGTTGC
>JBLIMR010000062.1:0-13834 GCA_047638815.1 Gammaproteobacteria bacterium | reverse complement strand
CCTTCACTGCCGATCCAAGTATCGATCTAGAGACCATAAATTTTATGATCAACATGGACATGGTTGGTAGGCTCGAAAAGGAAAAGCCCTTATTAATATATGGTGTTGGGACATCACCAAGTTGGCGATCGGTATTGGATGTAATGTGGGTTGATGGTATCAGTGGCATCAAAACAATGGATGATGGCATTGGACCGTCTGACCACACCTCTTTTTATCTTAAAAACATTCCTGTATTACACTTTTTCACAGGTCAGCATCAGGATTATCATAAATCTAGTGATGATGCTTCATTAGTGAATTTTGATGGAATCAAGCTTGTTGGCGATTACATTGTTGGGATTATTGATGCCGTAAAAGATGAAGACAAATTAACTTTCTCGAAAACAAAATCTACCGAACGAAAAGGAGCGGCATTTAAAGTCACACTTGGTGTCATGCCTGATTATACTCATGAAGGAATGGGTATGAAGATTGATGCGGTATTAGAAGAAAGACCTGCTCAGGCTGCTGGCCTCAAAGATGGTGATCTGATAATCGAAATGGACGGGAAAGAAATTGCAGATATTTATACTTATATGGAAGTTCTTAGTAAACACAAAAAAGGGGACACAATACCTGTCGTTGTTAAGAGAGGAGAAGAAACAGTCAAAGTAAAAGTCACATTTTAGTATAACTACATTTCAACGAAATCAAAAAAGACTCCATAAATTGAGGCCTTTTTTTGGTGTAAATGATAATAGCATATATTCACATCATTCATGTGACAGTTTGTTATTTAATTAATTAACGACTCGTGCTTTCCCATACAGGGGAAAGCTACGTGTCATCAACAATCATTTAGGCAACCTCGGTATATTGAGATAATTCCTTAATATAATTAGACCTTCCTATGGAAGTTGTGTCTAACCTTTCTTTGAGGCTTCATAAAGAATCCTTATTTCTCAGATCTATTATTTATTCTTTAATTCTTTTTGACTAAAAGTTCTTAATCTATAACTTGACTTATATTGAACCGTTGGTACACACGAATTTAGAAGAATAAATGGCCTGACAGAACAGAACAGAAGCTACAACACCATCTTCCACGCTAACAAAATTCTACTAACAACTTGATTGTTAATGCAATTACACGTTAAGCGAATTAATCGTCACCCTAAAACTGGGTGTATTCACCCATCCCTTTTGGGTGGATGTACTAGAGAGTTTATATAGTCACAATTTCATCTTTTAGTGTTCAACGCACATTAAACATCCAATTAAGTAAAACATAAGTCTGTTGAAGGCATAATTATATAAAATGCAGGGCAGTAAAATCGTCAAATTCCCAATGATTATCTTAATCTCCATTGCAATTTATTTTATATTCTACAATGCTCTTATTCTACGATCCTGCATTTACATATATCGCAATACTCTGTTTATTAGCGAATTACACAATAAAAATAATACAAATGTGATAATTTGTTTGTAACCTAAAATGTAACTTTTGTTTCTTCAGAACTTAAAACAAATAGTAATAATTTCAGTTATCTATACGCTATTGATGGTTGATAGGTCAAATTGGTTGATCAACAGCACTATTCATCAAAACTGTATGTTTGTCTAAATTAGATTTCACATCAAACGGCTTTTAACAAATAACGTATTCAAGCAATCCATTGGTCTTTTTAGTGCCAGTCTTGCATTGGTAGCCATAGGGTTTATCATCAAGTACATTCAGACTCATCAATTGGGTGAGGTGGATTATGGTGAGTATGCATTTTTCACAGGTTTGACAACTTTCCTGGTCCTATTTTTTAAATTTGGATTTTTCAGTTCCATTCAGGTTCTACTTACCCACAACTACAACCCACAAAGAGAACGAAAGTTATTGGGCGCAGGATACCTTATTGCATTGTTAAACGGAATTGGTATGGCATTAATCATGTGGTTAGCCAGTTACTTTGTCAACGATCTATTCAACACTCATATCGGTGTTCATTTACAAATGTTAGCACCCCTTACTTTTATTTTACCTTTTGACTTTCTGATAGGATCCTACACCACTGGTACTAATAGAATAAAAGTACTTTCCTATTTTAAAGTGCTTCCTAAATTAGTTTACCTGACAGCACTGATTGTTGTCTACCTCTTGAGTGACATTACGCTACAGAACACAATTTTACTCAACCTAATTTCCACTATCTTTTACGGCTTTTTTCTACTCTTTTATTTGAATCCCGACTTTAGAAATTTAGGTCCGACCCTAAGATTAATTTGGAATAAAAACGGAAAATACGGTATCCATGAATATACTGGGAGTGTATTAGGACAAGCAACATATAACCTTGATCAGCTATTTATTTCGTTTTACATTAACACGACTCAACTCGGATTTTATTCTTTAGCTCTTTTACTTTGCACTCCCATGATAATGATGAGCCAATCTGTCTCTAGAAGCATTTTCAGGAGTTACTCTAGTCGACATGATATTCCAAAGAAACTAATACATTACAATATCTTGTGGTTATCTCTTTGCGTGCTCTTTTTAGCACTGTTCAGTAAAATAATTGTGACATATTTATTTGGAGTTGAATTTCTTACAACGGTTGATTACATATTACCGTTGACAGTTGTCTTTTTCATTCATGGGTTATACATCCCATATAGTTTTCTGGAGGCAAAGTCCAAAGGAAAAGAATTGCGTAATGCCAAGTTATTAGAAGCGGCAATCAACATTGTTGGCAATATAATACTCATCCCAATCTACCATGTTTATGGGGCAATAATCACAAGTGCAATCGCAAAATTAGTCTATTACTTCTTGATCAGACGATATTATTTGATCTACCAGAGAGAAAGAGGTCTTAAATCAGTTTAGTGAGATCCTCAATGCCCATGTTTCTCTCTATCGTAAAGGCTTCGGCATAATCCGTAGAAATATCCCGCCCGTAAATTCTACCCTTCGCTGAAACCAAATCTAAGAAAGCCTTGCTGGAAATAGGTGTATTCGGTTCCTTGCTATCTGGATTATAAAATTGAGTTTTAAAGCACATGATGGCTTCTATTTTCCTATCGATATATTTGCTGATATCCACAACAAAATCAGGTTTAATTTCCCTGTCCTGAATATAATGATATACGG
The DNA here is from genome assembly GCA_047638815.1 of Gammaproteobacteria bacterium. GTDB lineage: Bacteria > Bacteroidota > Bacteroidia > Flavobacteriales_D > JABDKJ01 > JAJRRH01. The sequence goes on along the minus strand of JBLIMR010000062.1, from coordinate 10,707 downwards.
CTTTGGGTCTCCACTGCTCCTGCACACTTCCCTCCCATTCAGTTTCTATTTTAACCAAACCTGAATAAAAACATGCTTCGGAAACTAGATTACTCGCTCTTCCATGGTCCGGATGTCTGTCGCGGATAGCATTACACAAAACTATGTCCGGTTTGAAATGACGCAACTGTCTTATGATGGCCAACTTTGATTCCTTATCATTCCGAAACCATCCATCATCCATTCCCAGATTCACTCTCACATCCAGACCCATAACTTCTCCAGCATCTCTAGCTTCTTGGAGTCTAATGTCCCCTGACCCCCTACTACCCAATTGACCTTCAGTAAGATCTAATATACCTACTTTATAGCCAAGATCAATATGCTTCATTATTGTTCCAGCCGCGGCTAGCTCTACATCATCAGGGTGAACTCCAACTGCCAAAATATCTAACTTCATAAATGCAAATATAGCTAAGTTGTTCATGCAGATACATATGGGTTCCAAGCACGAATCTTAAGCCATGAATCTGTTTTTGGTTTATACTTTAATAGTTCAGAAACCCGTTACAAATTCTTTAGTAAGGATCTATACACATCGTAAAATCTCATGTACATTCCTTTTTCAAGAGGGTATCGGTTTTTTTCCATAAAGGGCTTTAGCACATATTGAATTTTTAAAATATGTTTTAGCTTTAGCTTGTGATTCTGCTGCGTAAAGTCTTTATCTGTCTTTGTATTACTTATTTTCCAAATTTCATCTTCTCTTATAAGCTTCTTTGCTTCTGTAGTGTGGCCATCTATACTTACAGCATTAAACTTCCCTCCAATAAATTTCATTAAATCACTGATTGTGGCGTTCCGATTCATTATCAGATCTTCATACGTCACATTTATTACTCTATTTGGAAATGCGCTAGTAAATTCATCAATGGCATGGTATGTTTTTTTGTATTCCTCAGCCAAGTCGTGGTGAGGTTTTCTATGATCAACTAGCTTTCTAAAGTATGAATCAACGGCATTTAACGGATTTCTCTTGATGGCAATAAATTTCGCATTGGGATAATAGTCACTAATTTTTGACATAAACATTGCGTGAGCTGGTGTTTTTTCAATCCATTTATATCCAGCTTCTAAAGCTAAACCTTGTTTTCTGATCAATTCAAGAATTAATAGTTCAAACAAATATTTTTGATCATTTAATCGTTCTTCTCCTGTCCCATTCGCAGTTAGGTCAACATCCGTTTTCTCTCTTATAATTTTCAGAACCTCTTTAAGCTCATCCATTTCCAATTGATGATTACTTGGGTAATGTCCAACGGCTTTATTGAAAAAATGAGTTTCAGGAAAAGACACCAGTCCGTCTTGAGTAGCAAGTAAGGATTGTAAGAATGTTGTGCCAGATCTTGGAAAACCTACAATAAATATTGGTTCCTGATTAATATTATTCATTGGTAATATATCCCGCCAAATTATTATCGTTCAATAAGGCTATTACTTCAGAATAATTCTGAATTCTTTCCTCAAGACTAAATTTTGATTTTTTTATTTCCTCCACCTTCGATTGATGTTTTTCTTGAACCCCAAGATAACTATATACTTTCTCTATGACTTCGGCCGAATTATCACCAACTAAATCCTCAAAATATATCACAAGTGGATCAGTGGCAAACTCTGAATTTTCTAGTAATGTTTTACTGCGTTGAAAGTACTTGATATTTTTCACCAACCTTTGAATATCGATTTGAATCTGATAATTCATTCCCGACCCCTTCTTAGGCTTTATCCACAATCCCGCATTCTGCGCTATGGTTAACGATATGGCTTGACGAACAATATTTTTTCTCTTCAAAACGATGGCTTTCACCTCCATACTCTTTGCTACAGTTAGCACAGAAGGAAGATCTTCCGCGTGATTTGTCATTAACTTGAATCCTCGTATTTCCTTTTCACTGAAGCTGTATAACGCCTCCATATGCTTTTTGACAAAATATTTCGGAAGAACACTGAAAAATTTATTCTTTTTTTTCTCTGCATAATTAAAGGAGAGTTCAGGATACTTGAGTCTTTTGCTTTTAGATTTTCTAAAAACACCACCCGCGCACAACACCTCGGGGTGATTATCAAGTGCTCTCATCAAATATGATGATCCTGATCTTTGGGAAGAAAATATTATGAAATTTTGTTTCATCTTAGAATAGAAAGAATCTTATTCCAAACTCTTTTTAAAATGTTTGGTTTTTGGTGATCGTGGGACGCAATATAAGGATTTTTCCCATCTTCATTCCACTTCATATCCTTGTATAAAAACTCATTAAGGTATGACACTTTAGATGTATCACCTTTAAACTGAAGCCTATATTTTATGAGTATTTTAATCAATTCCTGCCTGTTGAATTCATCATAATCTGCGAAATCTGGATTCTTCCAAGAACGATCATCTCCGATATGAAATGTTTTGAATTCATCTTCAAAAATTTCAAACTTTTTGGCGTGTACGATAAGGTTAGTAATTATTACCCTACCTATCCAATTGGCACCGAGACCAGCATTACCCATCTCAAACTTGTCGAGCAATTCTTTCTTGAAAATAAAACAATCAAAACCAGGATGTTTTTCTCCTACTTCCATACACATATCGTCATATTCAGAAATATCTTTAAACTTTGGAGGAATCGTTCTTCTATTGACAACAAAAGCATCATAACCAAGATTCACTTTTTCACAAACAAATTGATAAAAATCGGGTCTGACACTGATATCCACATTAGAGTATATGCAATAATCACCCTCTTGATCCTTTAATCGATTAAATATTTCCCGTATTACTGGGAGTTTACGATGCATCTTGAAATTGAAATAATCACTCATCTCCAACTTCAAGTCATTCAGAATCGTCATATGACCCGGTATTATCTCTCGATCTTCATGGTATTGAGTTGTTAATAGACCAACAAGAGCGTTAGAAACATTCGCCTGTGCCATTTTCATCGAATGAAAAGTTATAGGTTGTGCAACAAACAGGTCGGACTTTGGTCCGATGTTTACTGGATTGACGATGTGATTAATTCTAATAATATCTTTAAGGTTAAGTAATTGCTAAAATAATGTTCTGGTCCTTTCTTTCTAACTCAATTGCTTTATCAGTCTATTCAATGTTTTATTATCCGAATGCCCTAACTCCAGATAAGGATTTACAACATCTCGTTTCAATTTACCAAGATCAACATGCCTTTTTAAACCATTCAATTGAAAACCCTTTTGTACTCTGTACTCCTTATTTCCTAAATGTACCTTTTCTAATAATTCCATATACTGTTCTGCCACTCTAATTGGTTGATGATTTTCGCGATAGAACTCTTGTAATGTTGCTGCGTGTTCCAATCTAAATTCAAAGTCATTGACGAACATCTTTATTATGGACAAATACTCGTCTTGTGATAAAGCAGTAATTTCAGAAATCTTGAACCATTCTCTTTGAGCAGGAATAGCAACAATAGCTAAGCTAGCGGCAATAGCATCTAAACTGCTTAATGCTCCTCCCATTGGAAACGAGTTGAGATACAAATCACAGCCCTTCAGCGTTGGAATTAGATCTCTAGTGCCATTTAGTACGTGAATTCTGTTTTTAACTTTCGGATAATGCCATACTATTAAGTCTTTGATCTTATCCATCCCTTTAGCGATAAGCAAGTGATGAACATCCACAGACTCCATCAACATTTTACCAATTATATGAATGTAAGATTGATCTGAATCCCAAATGCTTTTATTGGGATTTCCCACTGTTACAGTCAAATAAGCTTCCTCCGGTATTGAAAGATCCTTTCTAATATCATTTTTGACAATTTTCTGTAAATCATCCAACTCCCCGCGACCACTTAGGTATATTTTATGCAACTGCTCACTTCTCTCTTCTACCACAGATTCATGATAATAATGATCACTGACGTCAACAATAGCATCAAACTGGAAAGATCCAAGACAAAACACATGATGACTTACATTAATCAGAATGTGCTTATGGCCAGGCAACATCGATGGCAATAAAAAAGCCGTTGTATCATCCGGACTTAGAAAGTAAAAGAACGCTTTAACCTTATTGTTTTCTACCCAGTTTACAATTTCCTTTGCACCATAAATATGATTTTGGTCCGTATCAACTTTCTTAATCTCGGCTCTTTCGGAGATCGATTTTCCTCTATCGGAATCGATATTAGAATTGCTGAATGACTCTGTGGTCCAAACAACCAATTTTTCATTTTCAGGGAAATACTTAACCAAGTTCTCCACCTGCTGTGTAAGGCCTCCAAACTCAAGAATTCCTGATGTAATGATAACCACACTCCCGCTCTCATCGAGATTAGTATTCATTGAAAGATGTGAACTTCCAATACTATGCAGCACTGCATCTAATTTTTTATCATGTTTTCTTGTGGTATTACTAATCCAAGCCAGGGACGCTGCAATTCGTAAATGTTCTATCGCTAAAGCAGGGTTTGATTCCACATAACCTTCCGCAAGCTGACGCAAATCACTATAGAGTTCATTACTGGGCTCTTTGCTACTTATTATATTTTTTAGATTTTGGTATAGAGACACTAATCAAAATCGTTAATACAGTGAATTACTCTGGTAACCTGCTCATCTGTCATTACTGGACTAATTGGAATACTCAATATATTTTCATGAATTTCTTCAGTCCAAGGATAACTTTCGTCTCCGAAATCTGACAAGGCATTTTGTTTATGTGGCGGTAAAGGATAGTGAATGAGGGTATCAATACCATTTGATTTTAGAAAATCAATAAGCTTTTCCCTATCTGGTGTCCGAATAACAAACACGTGCCAAACGTGTTCCAATTTGTTCTTAGGTTCATTTGGCAATGATATCAGTACATTATTAATATCATTTATATATCTCATGGCTATTTCACGCCTTCTAGTATTATCGTCATCAAGGTGCCTCAGTTTGACTGATAAAAATCCTGCTTGTAATTCATCTAGTCTACTGTTTTTACCAAGATATTCGAAATAATATTTTTTTGAAGATCCATAATCTCGGAGGGAAGCAATCATATTCGCAAGCTCAGTGTCATTCGTACATACAGCACCAGCATCACCAAGAGCCCCAAGATTCTTACCTGGATACAAGCTAATGCCTGTTGCCCATGCCAGATTACCAACTTTCTTTCCTTTATATGCTCCACCTTGAGATTGAGAGCCATCAGATATCACCAAAAGTTTATTCTCCGATGCAACCTCATTGATAGCATCCATATCACAGACTTGACCATAAAGATCCACCGGCATCACGACCTTTGTCCGTAACCCAATGTTATCCGCAATTACATCTGCCGTCAAAAGATAACTTCCAGGTTTAGGGTCGACTAAAACAGGATTAAACCCAGCATTAACAATTGCCAGAATGCTTGCATAAAAAGTATTCGCAGGCACTATAATTTCATCTCCGTATTGCAAAGTCCCTAACTCAACACCAGCCAGAAGAATTAACTCTAAAGCGTCTAAACCTGAAGCAACACCAATTGCATGTTTTACACCACAGTAATCCGCGAACTCCTCTTCGAACGCAGAGAGCATCTTACCTTTAATATACCACCCACTATCAACTATCCTATCGAGAACTTCATGATATTCTTTCCTAAATCTTTCGTTGATTTTCCGCATATCCAAAAAAGGGATATCCGCTTTGTTTTCATTAGTAGACATTAAATTTATCTTTTAATAAGTTCTTTAAAGGCTTAAATATATCAATTGCAAAATTAAGATCAGAATCAATGATTGGACTAGATTGAACGACACTATCTTGATACTTTTTCCCGATTAGATTTTCCGAACTGCGAAATTCGAATTCTCCTGGGGTAATTTTATAAAATGCTATAAAATCTTGAAGCCCATCTATACCCTTTTCTTTAAATCTAGAATACTCTATTATTCTATTCTCCTCCAGGTGACAAAATAAGTAGAAACTTCGGACAGCAATAAGAAAGGCAGCTTCTTTTATCTCTGAATCAATATTTTTAAGGAAAGGCCTAAACTCACAAAACAATGAATGATTCTCTACTGTTGGTGTAATCTCAGTTACTGCTTGACCATACCATTTGTTTATAAAGTTATTTCTTTCCAATGAGATCAGCACTTCCATAGGATCTCTCCAAATGCCCCAAGTATCAATCCCCGGAAATTGTTCCTTCACCCAAGCAGTGGTAAAATGATTTAAAGTGGTCTTAATAAGGTGCAACTGTCCTGGGATATATTTCTGAGTTGTCGAATGCTCAGCAAACCAATGGGATTTTATATAATCCAAATCAATGGATGAATTCTCCAAACCCTGAAAAAAAGACACATCAGACTCTTCAGCCATATCAGCATTCCAAATCTCGTACATCCTTTCTCTGATGGAACCACTATTAAAGGGCTGCATAAATAGCTCCACATCATTTGAAGAAGAAATTGCGCGAGCGATTGCGGTACTTCCACTTCGATCAAAACTTTGTAATATGACTGTCCTAGTTTTATGCATCAAGTTCTAACTTGTAAAAATCATGGACTGAGCCAAAGCCACCAAACCCTTCTTTCTGAAAAATCAATCCTTCGTTTAATTTTTCGCCTCCATTTTCAGTAGAAATTCCAAAACTGAAAAATGCATGTGACTGATCATACTTCATCATTAGGGACACAAGAAGAAAATCTAGTGCGCCAATCTTCCTTCCAGTTTCATTAACACTCATATATTGAGTGTGGACAACATCTTCGGTAATGAATAAAACAGCTCCACCCAATATTTCACCGTTGTCATTCCACATTTCAAAATGCTGAATATTAGCAGGAAATCGATTCGCTAACAATTCTATTTCTTCTTTGCTATGGGTGGGGCTAGCATCATGATATTTACTTAGGACATGCTCAAGAATATTCCAATAATTCGAGTATTCTTCACTTCGTCTTATTTTCAATTTCAGGCGTTGACCTTTATTGTAATTTCTTCTTTTATCCTTTCTTAAACTGCGAATAAGGATAACCTCACCCACACCTAATTTTACCGCTGTGGATATATCTCTTCTGAATATTTTGAAGCCTGAACGTTGCAAGGCATATAGGTCTTCTTGAAGAATTCCTGAATTTAAAATTGAAGGCATGGCTTTGTATTCAATACTCTTCAGTCCAAGTTTCTTCGAGAAACTGACAATGGCATCGAAACAGTCCAATACTTTCTTTGCACCAATATCATCGTGCAATAAAGAACCGAAAGTCAATCCTTGATGACTGTATAATGTATCTCCCTTTTTATTCGCAGGAAGAACAGCGATAATTACGTCATCTTCTTTAAAAACCAGAGAATGATCAGAAAAACGATCCTCATGATAATCCATGAAGTTTCTTTGAAAGAAAAAATGTGATTTAGCGACTTTCTTTACGAAAGCATTCCATGACTCACAATCACCGGATTGATATTTTTCTATAACTATTTCCAATCTTTAAATGATTTATAGTCATCGTAGTCTCGTATATAATCTGATTCTTTGAATAAATCAGAAACCAACACTAGCGCAATTGCTCCGGAAGAAAAATTCACCAGCTCACCCCAAATACCTGGAGGAATAATTATGCCCTCATATGGTCGATTGAGCTCTAAGACTTTACTACTTTTCCCATCATCAAGCTTTAAATTAAAAGCACCACTACCTGCCACAACGAGTTGATATAACTCATGATGTGCATGTCCTCCTCTATCTTGTCCTCCAGGAACATCATAGGTGTAGAAGACTCTTTTTATTTCAAATGGAATATCAATTTCTCCATTAATTGCTGTGATACTACCCGCTTCAAAAAATACCTTTGGTAGTGATATTTTCTGCACCGATTCAATTGATATGTTTTTTGGTGTGATCAATGTTTCTCCGATTTAAATTGATCGATATCTCTGAGATAATCATCTTGATTATAGATTGTAGACGATAGCGTTAAACATAAAGAATTTGTAGAGAAATTCTCTAGGTGTTTCCAAATCATCTGTGGCACATATAAACCATAGTATGATCGATTAAGTGAGTAAACTTTTTCCTCTTTACCATCATTTAGAACTACATCGAAGCTACCCGATAGTGCAACAATGAATTCTTTGGCCTCTTTATATGCATGCCCACCTCTTGACTGCCCTCCCGGGACGTCATATGTCCAGAAAGTTCTTTTAATATCAAATGGCACATGATTATTCATCTCGATGAAAGTCAGATTACCTCTTGGGTCCAAGATCTTTGGCAGATTAATAATTTCTACGCCTTCCATTCTGACTTTCTTTTATTTCTTATTTGGTTCACTAGTTTTGCTCGATCCAGAAGAACGGCATTTACTTCAGCTTTCACAACTTTGTTCTTGTATACATCCTTTTTCTTATTGAACTTACTGTAATATAGCTTGTCAATAAAATTTGGTGCGGGACTTTTCCAATCGTCAGTATTATTTCGTTCATATCCCAAAATGGCCATGGAATCTTTACATCTGGTTTCTATGATCTTCACTTCTTCTCCACTCAAACTAATCTTGTATTTACCCGCGTTCTTCTTCATCACAGGTTTATCAAGGTTTTCCCAGTACTTATTCCACTTCAGATCCTTATTCTTGGATCCTTCTGTCTGGAAACAGGCGTCTTCAACTTCTAGATTTAAATCTTTAAGTACTCTAGACATAACCCCAGGGGTATCCTCTACCAGATCTTCATATGAAACAAGTGTTGCTGGCAGATTGTAATTTCGTATTGCTTTGATGCATGCCATCTGTTCCCTATGCCAGTTGGTTGACGCCTGGTTGACGTTTTTGAACCCAAGGGGCACTTTCATCCAAGATGCACCTACGTCTCTTGGGTCTCTATATAGATATATGAATTTTGCAGTAGGCATAGCAGCCAGAATTTCAAAAGCAAACTCAAAGATGTTATTTTCCTTGCAAACAATGCTCTTGGCATCTGTTCTTGAAAGGATTTCCACATAAAACCCTTGCCAGAGATCAAAAAATGATTCCCCACCAGGTGCAACTTCAGCGAATCCTCCATCAATCTTCCAATCATGAAATGGATGGTTCACCACCTGTTTCATATCTTCAAAGATTTCCTTTGTAGGAAGCTTTTCATTCACATTGGCATAATAGGGCAATATCCCTTCGAAGGTTTTCATCACCTGCGGGGCTCTTGGGCCATATAACGCAGAATGATTGTCAAGTAAGGTCCGAAGCAGATTACTACCGCTTCGTTCGGAACTCATAATAAATACGGGGTCGATTAATTGCCTCTTCAAATCATTAATTTAATGAAGCAAAGTAAGAAATTAAAAGAATTGAAGCAACGAACTAGATCATTAAAGATTAATTGCCAAATGTGGATGGAAAAACATGAAGTAGAACTATATAGCTATTACTACCAATAAGCTTTACAGCTTTACAAATTTATCAGTAATAGCCCCAATACTTGTTTCCAAGTGCAAGAAATACATGCCACTTCTCAAGCCCCGGGTTTCGATCGTTAATTTTGAGTCGGATCCTCTAGTATTTACAAAGATCATTTTACCAAAGGAATCAAAGACTTTCAGACTGATGAAATCCTTCAATTCAATTCCTTGAATGTTAATTTCATTTACTGCTGGATTTGGCCATATTGCATATTTTTTTTCCGGCCCGCCTGCCAACCCAAGTATAATATCATCACTTATAATATTCTGGATGGCATGAAAAGAGTTATTGGTGAATCTCTGGTGACTAAGATTGGATGAAAAAGACAAAACACCATAACTCGTATACTCGGTAGTTTCACTTACTTTTATAATAGAGCTCCCACTTTCTCCAGGGACAGCAACAGCTCCACTAACACCTATTGAATAGGTTGACTCAAAATCCAAAATACCATAATTGAAATATAGTGTGTCTCCGTTGTATTCATTAGTATCTATTGGGATCAATGTAACATTCGGATAGGAGTATTTATAAAAAATTCCATCAAATAGCTCTTCCGTATTATCATTAAAGCCTACACTAACCCAACCTGTTTCAAGTCCAGTCGGTTCAGCCAATTCTAATATGGCAAAATCGTCTCCTTGAAAATTCCAATCTTTAGTAAAGTAAATCTTGGAAACCAATGTAGAACCAAAAACAGCATCAATCTCTCCATTATTATAGATGGGGTTTACCGATAAGATGTCATTTTCAAAAACATTATTTTCATTGTCTACATAACAATGTGCTGATGACAAGACATGCCGCTTACTAATCATTGACCCACTGCATCGACTGGATACTTCTCCATCAAGAACACTTGAAATTTTAAGGCTGGTTCTGATGGGATAATCTTGCAATGTGTACGAATCTTCTATACGTCTTTTCAAAGTGAAATTACCCCCAGGGTATACTCCTTCAGTTGGTGCTATCAAAGAAAGATCTGCAACATCAGAATTATAATCTCCAATATGAAATTCAGTTACTCCTGAAGTAAGTAAAGTATCAAATTCTATAATTGGCAATGAGTCTAATATTCCCGTTTCGTAATCATAAACGTATATTGGCTTGTTTTGCGAGAATAGTGCAATAGAGAATAATATTAAGGATACAACGACAAGTGATTTAAACATTATGAGAGAGGTTTACGGTTTGCTGAAAAACGCAATCCAACTTACCATATTGCATTAAATTAAAAACAGTTATCACCGTAAAAGGCTTTAGA
>JBLIMR010000061.1:0-14197 GCA_047638815.1 Gammaproteobacteria bacterium | reverse complement strand
GGGAAATCAATGACCCTTTTTAAGAAGTTCAGGATGCTTGGCTTGAAACCTCTTAAGTCTAGGTATGGAAACATTTCTTATGTAAGACTCATTAGGGTGTAATCTTTCATAATCTTGATGATAATCTTCTCCTGTCCAAAATTTATCTAGAGCCACTATTTCCGTAGCAATTGGCTGATTGTACTTTCCCGATTTAGCAAGCATTTCTTTATATGCTTCGGCAAGTTTTTGCTCATTTGCGGTAGTGTAAAAAATGGCGGATCGATATTGCGAACCAAAATCAGGTCTCTGTCCAACTGTAGTCGGATCTTGTGAATCGTAAAACACCTCTAGTAATGTATTAAAACTCACCAATGTTGAGTCGTAAATTACTTCCACTGTTTCTGTATGACCAGTTGTCCCTGAACCTATTTCTCTGTAGGTTGGATTTTTAGTATGACCACCGGCATATCCCGAAATTGCTTCTTGAACACCATTCACACTTTCAAAAATCGCCTCAACACACCAAAAGCACCCTGATGCAAAATATGCTTTCGTAAGATTCGCTTCAGGATAAGTTTCTTTGTTGGTGGGAACATTTTCTTCGGTGGTTTCAATATTTAGATTGCTTCCATTGCAATTCAGGAATAATCCAGTAGATAATAAGACGATGAATAAGTTCTTTACTTTCATGATGTTAATTTAGATATTATAAAACAAAATCTATACCAGATTTTTAATTAAAAATATATTTTAATCCCAAATTGTAAGTTTCACCCAATCCCGCATTTTTCGATCTGAAAAAATCGGTGAATAATAGTTCAAGATTTAGTTTTTGTCCTAATTGATATTTGCCGCCAAACCCATATACAGTATAGTTTGCTGGAGTTGTTATGTCATCGTTTACGTCATCGCTAATAGATGAATGTCGGAATCGCCATACGTGTTGTGACATGGCATATACCGAAGTTTTATTATTTAAAAAATAGCTAAAGAATATACTTACTGGAGTGTCCAACGCACTATTTTGATTGCTATTGGTTTTGATGCGAAAAAGTAAATCCGCTTCAGCAAAAATCTGATACTTTCCAGCAAAGGTTTTGTCATAGTAAAATCTATTCCACCATATAAATCTCTCCCAATCTAGAAAGTAGGGGTTGGTACCATCTGACTCCAAGTTTCCTTCTGGATTCTTGGCCGTTGGAAAAGCAAAGGAAGACTCAAGGGATAAATGTCTCTTTTGAGATAAAGCATATTTCATCCGAACTGCAATGGAGGCTAATCCCACACGAGTGGTGTCCGTATTGGTAAACTCAAAGGCTCTGTCAATGTTGGAAAAAGTACTATCCGAATAAGTCGCTCCTGAGGATTTGAAATTTATATCTAGGCCTACATTAAGTCGAGCATTACGAGACACCCCATAAGTTAATTGAAGCAAACTAGTGTAAAATGTTTCTCTAAATCCTGAAGATTCTTCACCCTTCCATTTAGATCTATTCTGCGTGTATATGGTGTTAAACCACGTGATATCCTTCTGTCCCTTCTTTAATAATACAGAAGGTGTATAGGTCTGAACATTTGATTTTTTCTGCGCTGGTGCCATTTCAGTGGAAATTGGATCAGATTTTTTCATTGTACTAGTACTAACAACAGTCGGGCCTGTTGATGTATTTGGTGTGACATTAGTACCGGTGTCTAAGCTCTTTGTAGCATTGATGCTCCAATCATAATCATAGTGATAAACATTGGCATCCATGCTAACGGGAGTTGTTCTATAGGTATTGATGTAATTGATCAACTTTTTCTTGCCCCCAAAATCCTTGGCATACCATTCGAAAATTTTTGATAGTCCTAAGGAATTGGTGTCTTCGTTATATTTAACGAATAGATCATCATTAAGCGCAAGACTGGTTTGACTTTCAAGTTGCTCTTCCAATGAACTTGGTCGATAAGCAAAAATCGCAATCGGTGGACAACCCTTTGCTCCACACACCAAAACAAAGTGAAACCTAGGATCACTCTCTAGGCCAAAAAGGATTGACTTTTCCAAGTGATTCAGACTTATTTGTTCACCATTCACCAACTCCGAATTGGAATCGAAAAATGCAGGGATATCCATCGGAGACTTAACCGGATAGTTATTCTTTAATTTAGAAATAACCAAAATGTTATATGCATTTATTAGGTATGCCTTTTGAGTTTCTAGACCCCATGAAGAGTAATCACTGTTGGCAATGTAATCCATCAGTGGTTTCATCGATTCCCTGGATGAACTTAAAGTTTTATAATCAACGCCATTATCCATCACATATTTTTTGAAAAAAGTATCTGCTTGATCAAAGAATGTGTCCTGAGCAATTCCAAATGAGCTGACTAATAAGCAAAAAGTAAAAATGATAATTTTCTTCATATAAATTTATTTTTGACAATGAATATGATTTCCCCCAAGGTTGGGTAAGTGTTTTTTGATAGAATAAATCTTGTGATTAAGAATTATAATTTGAGGGAAAAATAATTTCATCTCCCGTTTAACGAGATTTATCTTAATGATATTGATTGATATTAAAAATGAGTTCCGAAAATACTTCAGAACCCATTTTATTAACCATTTTTAATATCAATTCTTAATAAGAATAGCTTCCACTAATCGGCATCAATAAGTATGATCCAGTAAGTACTATCTCATGTTCTTTGGCTGTCGAGATAACAGCAGTAAATTCATTGTCTGTACCCTGATCGAAAATAATATTTTCACTATTTTCATCCAATGTCCAAGTGCCATTTTTATTAATAGTATCATCTTCATCACCACAAAGTTCATCCCCTCCATTGTAACTATAGGTATTATCCATATTAAAGGTGAATGTATCATCCAACCTACAATCCTGTGAAAAACCCATTAAAGTAAATGTGTTGGCTCTCCATGATCTGCTAGCATTACCAGTTAATAGTTCTGGGTAGTCTTCTGGATTAACAATAGCACCATCGTCACTCATAGTTTCTTCCATGTGATTATCGTCATCGTTATCTTCATCTTTAGAGCATGAAACTATTGATAGAGATGCCACGAGAGCAAGAAAGAGAAATTTTTTCAAAGTAGTCATAGAAATATAATATTTTGTTTTTTCCTTGTTTTAAATAATAGATGCAATATTCCAACATAACGCTTCTCTCGGTCTGTCAAATTTATGACATTTGTACTTAACATGCAGATGACAGATATAAATTATATTGGATTCCTATGATGTGATGAATTGTGAAATTAATATTAATGAACCTTTAAATCAAGCAGATAAAATGTATTTTTTTTGATGATTCATTGTATTTCATTGTATTTTCAGCCTCTTAGATGTATTGATCTCCGAAAAGGTAGTAAGTTCGATATTTCTATGAGATTGATTATATGAGATTTAGCGAACAGGATTATATAGTCACATTGCGAAAGGAATTCGAAAACAACGCGAATGTTGAACGTGCGAAAACGAATGAGCAATATATGAGAAACAAATTCTCATATTATGGCATTAGATCTCCGTTGCGAAATGAGATACAGAAACCATTTTTATTGAAATCTCAATTGCCGGAGAAAGATAAATTAGCCCGAGTAGTTAAAAATTTGTGGTCTCAAGAAAAAAGAGATTTCAAATATTTTGCAATTGACCTATGCAAGAAATATATGAGGGATATTGAGCCGGATGATATTGCACTCTATGAAATGATGATAAGCACCGAATCATGGTGGGATACTGTAGACTTGATAGCGTCAACATTGGTTGGAGAGTACTTAAAAAAGTATCCAGAAAGAAGATGGGAGTTGGTTGAAAAATGGTTGAATTCAGGGAATCTGTGGTTGCAGAGAACTAGTTTGATTTTTCAGTTAAAATATAAAGACGCGGTAGACCCTCAGATCCTGGAACATGCGATAAATGAAACTAATGGGACCAAAGAGTTTTTTCTAAACAAGGCCATCGGTTGGTCATTGAGAGGCTACGCTCGCTATGAACCCGATTGGGTATTAGACTTTGTTGAAAATCATGAATTAAGTAATCTTAGTAGGAGGGAGGCGCTTAAACATTTGGGGAAATAAGATCTTCATCATGATTCTCATTGAACAAATCATACAGATATTTAAGAATTGATTTCAATAAAAACATACCGACTGTGAGAGGACTCTTTAGTATCTTCTGTTTCCAGGACAACACTCTTATTGCAAAACAAAGTAACTTTACTGAATGACAGAGAAATCATTTGACATTGCATGCTACAATCATTTGCATGAGCGCTTTCAGTACCTCTTTGAAGAAGAATTGATCGATGAAATATGTTTGGTCGGAAGACTTCGGAAAGTAGAAGCAGACACTGAATTAATGTCCATCGGACAGAAGATTACACATATTCCACTTGTCGTTTCTGGTAGTTTAAAGGTGGTGACCGAAGACAAAAATGGGGAGGAACTCTTGCTTTATTATCTTGAGTTAGGTGACACCTGTGCGATGACTTTAAATTGTTGTTCCAAATCTGTAAAGAGTGCTATTGCTGCAATTACTGAAGAACCATCTGAGATTCTTTTTATTCCCGTTGAAAAGATGGAAGAATGGATGGTAAAGTATCGTAGTTGGAGAAACTTCGTTCTGGAATCATACAACACTCGTTTGAATGAGATGCTTGAAGCTATAGATAACCTAGCCTTTAATAACATGGAGGAACGATTGGTCAAATACCTTCGAGATAGAGCCATGGTAATGCACAAGGGGGAACTTAAGATTACCCATTTACATATTGCCAATGACCTCCATTCATCACGTGTTGTGATCTCAAGATTAATGAAGAAATTGGAAAATGAGGGAGTTATTAAGCAGCATCGGAATCTTGTTGAAGTACTTGAGTTTCAAGATTGAATGGAGTCCTTTTTCTGGCTTTTTTCGAGCACTACGCCTTTTCTTCAGATAGATTAATTCCGTGTTTCAATAATACAATACCCATTAAGGCTAACCAGAGCACTTTAACGTAGAAAATAGGTTTGTATATTTCAAAATTGTCTGGAATAAATAGAATAATTGACATAGCAACAAGGCCCAATAGAATGGTTAGCCAGCCTATTAGGGTATTGACCAATTTCCATTTGACGAAACCAGCACCCAAAAGAATTAAGCCGACACCAGAAAAGATACGTCCAAAGCGGATAAAGCAAGTTACATATTGATTAGTGAAAAGCAAGTTCACCATAAAATCATCTAATTCAACAGGACTTAGTCCTTCAGTTTGTCCGACACCCCAAGCACCATGATTATAGAAATATGCCGCGGCAATTGCCAGTGTAAACGTTCCTATGATCAACATGCCTGCGCCTGGCAAGATTAACACTCGAAATGGCTTTCGTGCGGTTATGGAAACGAGCGCGAAAAGTGCAATTCCCATAGCTACCCATCCAAATATATGAATGCGGTACATCCAAATCCAAAACCACACATTCTCTCCAATCGGCTTAAAATCTTCAACACTTATATACTCTCCGATATGATGTGGCGAAAGCACCCAACCGAAAAATAGTAATACCGCAGCAAGGATAAATGCCCAACCAGTGAAATTTGTCTCGAAATCTTTTGTCCCAACCATAAGTATTTATGTATATCTCTGGGTATAAAGATATGTCCCAAATTCTAAATCTGTGTAACAAGGGTTACCTCCACGGCATATTTATCACTTATCTTGCAGCGTAATTTTGATATATAAAAATTCGATTATTTTGAAAAGAAGTGTAATTCTAAACAACAAGCCCTCAAAGTTCAGAGCCGTGTCAACTTTGCAGAAGCTTGCTATTTTTCTACCATTAATTGTTACGTCTCTACAACTAGTCTCCCAAGATATTGATCCTCTAGAAGCATTCTCCAAGAACAAGGAAATGATCATACTAAATGACAAGCCTTGGAATATTGAATCTCAGCCGCATATCCTTGATGATAGAATTACACCGGCTTCTAGTATGTTCGTAAGGAATAATGGACTAATACCAGAGGATATTGATGCTAGTACTTGGACCTTGACGATCGATGGCGAATCCGTTGTGCAGGAAAAGACTTATACCCTTGCAGATCTAAAGTCAAAGTTTGAGCACCATACATATCAACTGACTTTGGAGTGTGGAGGAAATGGCAGGAAAGAATTTGATCCACCTGCGAAAGGAAATCAATGGAATTTGGGTGCGGTAAATTGCGGAGAGTGGACGGGAATCCGGCTAAGAGATGTTCTTGAAGATGCTGGGATTAAAAGTGATGCCGTATACATTGGCTATCATGCTATTGATAAACACTTGAGTGGTAACCCTGACAAGGAAGCAATTTCAAGAGGCTGTCCGATGTCAAAAGCTTTAGAGGATGAAACACTTCTTGCTTTCAAGCTTAATGGTGAAGATATTCCACTCATTCACGGATATCCTTTGCGTTTGGTTGTGGGAGGATGGCCGGCTTCGGTTTCAGGCAAGTGGGTAAATCGCATTAGTATTCGAAATAAGGTGCATGACGGAGCAAAGATGATGGGTATGGCATATAGAGTGCCTTGTAATCCTCTGGCTCCCGGGGAGAAAGTTGATGATGAAGATATGTGCATCATCGAGTCAATGCCCGTAAAATCTTTAATTACATATCCAAAGACAGGATTGATTATGGACGAGGGGAAATCATTGCAAATTAGGGGCCATGCATGGGCCGGAGATTTTGAAGTAATTAGGATGGAATATTCCATCGACTTTGGCGCATCATGGGAGATGTGTGATATTGAAGCGCCAGTAAACAGACTTGCTTGGCAGCACTTTACAGCTGAGTTAAATTTCCCTGAAGTCGGTTACTATGAGATATGGGCTAGGGCCACGGATTCAAACAATTTTTCTCAACCGATGGTTTTGCCAGGATGGAACCCAAAGGGATACCTGAATAATGCTTGCCATAGAATTGCAATTAAGGTGCAGTAATTAACAATGGAAGAAAAAAAGATACAGGATTTAGTAAACTACGCCAATAATGTAGTGAAGATGTCACTTACCTTGATCTCTCTGGTTTTTTTTGCTACGATTCTCATTGGAGTAAATCCTTATTTCTTTTCGCTAGGGGACAATCTTGAACAAATAGTAGATTCAGAAAATGATGAGTATGGAGATCGTATTGAAAATGGTATTCACTTAGGAACCGGATTGAAGGATGGGGATGGAATGTTCGTTGTTATTGCAAACTGCACCAATTGTCACTCAGCAAAATTAGTGACCCAAAATAGCATGACAGCCGAACGTTGGAATGAGACAATTAAATGGATGCAAGAGACTCAAAATTTATGGGATTTAGGAGAGAATCAGGAAGTGATAGTCAACTACTTGGTAAAAAATTACCCGCCAAAAAAATCTGGTAATAGAAGAGCTAATCTTGCTAACATAGAGTGGTATGAGGCAGACAATTAGTATATTAATATTCGGATTGATGCTGATGGGTTGTGGGTCAGAAAAAGTTAGTGATATTTTGAAGGTGGAGACATCGTATCTGATTGAAGCTACTGAACTGAAAGAGATGATCACTCGACCGAACATCAAACTTCTTGATTTTAGAAAACCTAAAGATTATATTAAGGGACATATTGTGAATGCAGTAAATATTTGGCGAAGTGATATTGACGATGACTCGTATAACTATAAAGGAATGATGTCTAAAAAAGGTCAAATCGAAACGCTTTTCGGAAATTTAGGCATTGGCTCGAACGATACTATTGTGGTGTATGATGACAATGGCCTTTGCAATGCAGCCAGATTGTGGTGGATACTTCAAAACTATGACTTTAATCAAGTGAAACTCCTTCATGGAGGCATGCCAGCTTGGCAGTTAATTGGCGGTGAAGTAACGAACATAGTTCCTG
The DNA here is from genome assembly GCA_047638815.1 of Gammaproteobacteria bacterium. GTDB lineage: Bacteria > Bacteroidota > Bacteroidia > Flavobacteriales_D > JABDKJ01 > JAJRRH01. The sequence continues at coordinate 6,322 of JBLIMR010000061.1, read as the reverse complement.
GATTTGCAAAAACAGATTTTTATTTGCCTCAAAATCCTTCCATGAAATATCACTTTTCAAAAGATGATATGCAATCTATTTTACAGACCGGAGCAATCATTCTGGACACAAGAACTGCGGATGAATTTTCGGGTAAGAGGCAGAAGAAGGGAGCCTCAAAAGGTGGAAGAATCCCAGGAGGAATACACATTGATTGGGCTGAAGCCATTGACTTCAATGGTGATAAGCGCATCAAGTCTGAAGAAGATCTGCTATCAATATATGGAACACTTACAAGTGATAAAAATGAGATGATCATTATCTATTGTCATACAGGCGTTCGTTCCGCACATACAACATTTGTCCTGACTCAATTGATGGGATACGATAACGTAAAAAATTACGATGGCTCATGGACTGAGTGGAGTCATTTCGAAGACCATCCTTACGAACAAGATAGTTTAACAAAAATATTTAAATGAATAAATATATAAATACTTTTATCGAGGCTTTTACAAGCATGGCCGAATGGACTTGGAGTTCAATAATTTTTGATGTCCCGTGGTATACAAATTACTTCTGGGGCCTTTTCGCTATTTCCATTCTGGTATGGGTATTGGAGATTGCCTTCCCTTGGAGAAAAGAGCAGTCAATCGTCAGAAAAGATTTTTGGCTGGATGGTTTCTATATGTTCTTCAATTTCTTCATTTTTTCAATTGTGATCATTGGGGTGTATGATATGTTAGGATTATTCTTTGCTGAATTCGATTTGACTTCAAAGAGTTTGGCGCTTCTTGATATTTCGGAGTGGGCACCTTGGTTACAATTACTGGTTTTCTTTTTGATATTGGACTTTGTGCAGTGGTTCACTCATGTCCTTTTACACAGGTACTCTTTCCTTTGGCAATTTCATAAAGTTCATCACAGCGTTAAGGAAATGGGTTTTGCTGCACATCTCAGATATCATTGGATGGAAAATATATTCTACAAACCACTTAAGACTTTTGGGGTAATGATTATTGGAGGGTTCGAACCAAATCAAGCCTACATCATTCACTTCATTACCATTGCAATCGGTCACTTCAATCATGCGAATATTAAAATCACGTGGGGACCATTAAAATACATTTTCAACAACCCTGTGATGCATTTATACCATCATGCCTATGTGGTTCCTGAAGGCCGAAATGGCATGAATTATGGAATAAGTCTTAGTCTTTGGGATTATATATTTAAGACAAATTATATTCCGGAAGACAGTGGGACAATAGAAATCGGGTTTGAGGGAGATGACAAATTTCCAACTGACTTCATTGGCCAGAACACTTATGGTTTTCGAAAAAGGAAAGAGTAATTACCGAAAATTGAGATGCTCCTTTGGAAATCCATCAAGCCATGCGCTTAATATTTATCAAATGTCACCAAGCACTTGAAGAATCGGAAGTAATACTGATTCTCCCAACTTAATTGATCTTTCATTGGACCAACCGTATAATTCATCAGGTAGATCATTGTTGTCCTTAAATGGCATCTCTATGGTATATGCAAGACAATCAAAACGTGAAGAGACTTGATTGGAACAAACTGTCATATTAGCCTTTCCAGGCTCGTCAGGGCCATAATTGTACTCATCTTGAAAATCAGGACAAGTTAGGATCCAATGTGCCTTAAACTTATCCTCAAGGGCCTTCATTCTTTCTGTATAGTTAGGAATCCCCTCAGAACCGGCAACAAAGTTATATGGTAACTCCTCATCGCCATGAACGTCAAGTAGAAGATCAACACCGATCTCATCCATTTTCTTTAAGGTATGATATACTTCTGGACTTTCTTTCAGCCTAGGGTTTTCCCATTCTCTATTGAGGTTGGCACCTGCAAAATTTGACCTTAGGTTGCCTGCAATAGATCCATCGATATTCATATTGGGAATAACATAGATATTGGCATCTTCTAATATTTTTCTCGAGTGAGGATCTGTAGGGTCTAGTAATCGACCTATAGCTCCTTCAATAAACCACTCTGCCATACTTTCACCAGGATGCTGTCTAGCAATAAGCCATATTTTCTTTTTAGATGGATTCATGTCACCAATTGTAAGCATGTCCATTTCTTTCCCTTGCACTGTTTGTCCAATAGAAGAAAGCTCACAGTTATCAGCAAGTTGCGCTTGGTGAACCATTTCTTGATGCTGCTCATAGCTATATGGTGCGAAATAGGCAATATGAACGGAATTGTGCATTGGTGTGAAATCCATTGTTAATTTACCATCAACAAAGGTTGTGGGGATACGAAACCACTCTATCTTATCATATGAAGCACAGGCATTATAGTTTTCCCAACCTTTAGGGTAAGAGGTCTCTCCAGCATTTATTATGGATATTTTGCAATGTTGTTCCTTGGCTCCGGTTAATCTAAAATGAAACCATTGTAAAAAGTCTGAGCTTGTATCCTTTCGAATTTTCAATTGGAAATCACCTTTGTCATCTTGTGATACTAGTTCTATGTTGCCGCTATCGAAGTTGGAGCTTATTTTCATGTCTTTCCTATTTTCAAAAATTGTGTTAGGTAATAATTGAAGGGTGAAGATAATTATTAAGCCTTAGAGGAAATTTTGAAAATGGATTTATTTTATAAAAAAAAGAGTCAACCTGAAAATTCAGATTGACTCTTTTGAAGTTTGTTAAAAGATTATAACTACTTAGTTCTTCTTGAGGAAGCTTTCTTAGCTGTTGGTCTCTTCTTTGCTGTTGGTCTCTTCTTAGCTGCTGGTCTCTTCTTTGCTGTAGGACGTTTCTTAGCAGTTGCTTTTGTAGCACTTTTCTTTGAAACACTTGCTCTTGTAGAAGATTTTTTAGCTGTGGACTTTTTCTTTGGAGCTGCTTTTTTCTTAGCAGTCGCTTTTTTCTTAGTCGTTGCTTTCTTAGCAGTAGACTTTTTCTTAGCAGTTGCTTTTTTCTTAGGGGCTGCTTTCTTAGCCGTAGATTTTTTAGCAGTTGCTTTTTTCTTAGTCGTTGCTTTCTTAGCGGTAGACTTTTTCTTAGCAGTTGCTTTTTTCTTAGGCGCTGCTTTCTTAGCGGTAGACTTTTTAGCAGTTGCTTTTTTCTTAGTCGTTGCTTTCTTAGCGGTAGACTTTTTCTTAGCAGTTACTTTTTTCTTAGGTGCTGCTTTCTTAGCGGTAGACTTTTTAGCAGTTGCTTTTTTCTTAGGCGCTGCTTTCTTAGCGGTAGACTTTTTAGCAGTTGCTTTTTTCTTAGTCGTTGCTTTCTTAGCGGTAGACTTTTTAGCAGTCGCTTTCTTCTTAGGCGCTGCTTTCTTAGCCGTAGCTTTTTTAGCAGTTGCTTTTTTCTTAGGCGTTGCTTTCTTAGCAGTCGTCTTTTTAGCAGTTGCTTTTTTCTTAGTAGCTACTTTTTTAGCAGTCGCTTTTTTCTTAGGCGTTGCTTTTTTCTTAGCAGTTACTTTTTTCTTAGTCGCTTTTTTCGCTGTTGTTTTTTTAGCGGTAGCTTTTTTAGCAGTTGCTTTTTTCTTAGGCGTTGCTTTCTTAGCAGTCGTCTTTTTCTTAGCAGTTACTTTTTTTGCTGTTGCTTTTTTCTTTGTTACAGCTTTTTTCTTAGTCGTTGCCTTTTTAGCAGTAGTTTTCTTAGCAGTCGTCTTTTTTGCCGTTGCTTTTTTAGCTTTAGCCTTTTTTGGGGCCGCTTTTTTAGCAGTGGTTTTTTTAGCCGTTACTTTTCTAACTGTTGCTTTTTTAGCAGTCGTCTTTTTAGCTGTTTTCTTTTTTGTAGTAGCTTTTTTAGCAGTGGTTTTTTTTGCCGTTGCCTTCTTAGCAGTAGCCTTTTTAGCTGTAGCTTTTTTAGGAGCAGCTTTTTTTGCCGGTGCTTTTTTTGCTGTTACTTTTTTTTTGGTGGCCTTTTTAGCCGTACTCTTTTTAGCAGTTGCCATATTTATTCTTTTGAATTTATACAATGTTAAAACAAAGTTGATAGTTAAAATCTTTTGGAAATGATAAGTTTTAAGTCTTAAATTGTGAACACGAGGGGTGTAAGCAATCATTCATTTTCAAGAGAAATATTACTAAGGTTTTATCTCAACATAATTTATCTCGGTCTTATTTACGAGATGAATTAAAATAAGTTACAAAGTTTTGGTAATGACCATTTTGTAAATGTTTGATAAACGCAATAGTTTTAGGAGGTAGAAGCCATTTGAGGACTTCTGTCTCATACTAAATAAACTAGACAAAGTAGACTAAATTTGACACTAAAAAATGTAAGTTATTACATTGTTTCCTTGAGCCATTTGAAAAATTCCCTCTGCCATACGAGGGCATTCTGAGATGACAATACCCAGTGATTTTCTTCAGGAAAGTAAAGCAGTTTGCTTTTTATTCCTCTCAATTGAGCCGCTTGAAATGCTTCAAGACCCTGACCAATCGGCACACGATAATCTAATCCACCTTGGATGATAAGTATTGGTTTGGACCATTGATCAACCTTATTTGCTGGATTGAATTCTTGATATGTTCTTTGAGCGACTTTATTATTCTTATCCCAATAAGCACCACCGAGATCCCAATTGACGAAGAACATTTCTTCTGTAGTTCCATACATACTTTGCCAATTAAATATACCATCATGTGCAATGAAAGTTTTAAATCTGTTTTCATGAATGGCTGCTAAATAAAAAGCAGAATAGCCACCGTAACTTGCCCCAATACAACCAAGGCTATTTTTGTCGACATATGATTCTTTTGATACATCATCAATAGCTGAAAGGTAATCCTTCATGTTTTGTCCACCATAATCACCACTAATTTGCTCATTCCATTCAACACCATGTCCTGGCATTCCTCTTCTGTTGGGTGCGACAATAATATAACCTTGTGCTGCCATAACTTGAAAATTCCATCTGTATGAGTAAAACTGACTCAGTGCACCTTGTGGTCCACCTTGGCAATAGAGTAGGGTTGGATACTTTTTTGCCGGATCAAAGTTTGGTGGATATATTACCCAAGTCAACATATCTTTATTGTCAGTGGTTTTGACCATTCTCTTTTCTACATTGCTTAAAGAAATTGAATTGTACAATTCATCATTGGCATGACTCATGGCAACCATAGAACCATCTTTAGTATTGACCTTATATATTTCGGTCGCGTGGTTCATGTCTCGTCTGTTTACAATTAATGAACTTCCTGATTGTCCTATGATACCACTAACATCAAATTGACCATTAGTTATTTGCCTTGGAGTCATAGCTGCTTTGCCCGATTTTGGAATACTCGTTTCAAAAAGCTGAACAGTTCCATCCACCGGAGCTATGAAATATATTTTATCTCCCTTCTCTGACCAAGAAAAAGAATTAACCGTTCCATCCCATGCAGCGGTCAAGTTCATTTCAAGTGCATCGGATTTTACTATGATATCATTTTTGTCAGATTCATAACCATCTCTTTTCATTCTTAAAAAAGCAAGGTGGCCTTTTGGAGAGTATGCGGGAGAGTTATCATACCCCTCATTACTTTTTGTTAAATTGACCGTACTTCCATCGGACATGTTATATTGATAGATATCTGAATTTGTGCTTGAGGCATAACGAACACCATCCATCTTCTTTGTGACATAGAGTACCTTATCACCATCAGGATGCCAGATGTAATCTTCCGATCCGCCAAATGGTTTTTGCGGACAGTCATGAGGTTCTCCCTTCATTAAGTCAATGCTTTCAAATTTAGAATCCTTGAGGCTTTCAATAAAAATATGACCATATTCTCCATCTTCCCAATGGTCCCAATGTCTGTAATTTAATTCATCATAGATTAGGACATTTGCTTTTGGAACATCATCATGAAAATCCTGGGCACTCACATTTTTAATTTTCACTTCTTTAGAAACCAATTTAAATTCTCCTGTACTATTTACTTTATCGTTTTTTAGAAGCCCTTTAATGTCTTTCAGTTCTCTTGTGTTCAGATCTTTTATTGATACCGCAAAATACTTTTGTGAACGGTCATTTTTTTCTAAATCTACTTTGCTAACAGCATATATTATATCATTGCCATCAAGTGAAATGCCTCTTGCGGAAACTCTATTTAAGGTTAACAGTATTTCAGGAGTCATAACCTTAGAATCTGTTTGAGCAAATGCTGAGGTGATAAGTAAGAAAGAAAGTAGTATGGATGTAATAAGTTTCATGGTCGACTTTTTTTGTGTGTTATATATAGGTATAAATGTAATGGGAATATTATTCATAAATCGATATTGGGAGGAAATAATTATTGTTTAAAAACATTCATAGGAAATATGATTATGACAGGATGTACTTGTAAGAAGTGGAAGAGTTAAATGGG
>JBLIMR010000060.1:0-14787 GCA_047638815.1 Gammaproteobacteria bacterium | reverse complement strand
TGCGGGAGAAAAAAATAACATCGTCTAATCTTTCAAGAAGATAGCCAACTCGAGAAAATCATCGACTGATAATTGCTCTGGTCTTTGCATGGTGAATTTTTCAGGAAGAACTTTATCGCCCAATGCACCTCTCAGTGAATTACGTAAAGTTTTTCTTCTTTGACCAAAAGCCATCTTCACTATCTTCTTGAAATCATTATCTGACATAGGTAATTTACTCCTATCGTTTCTTTGAAGTTTTATAACCCCCGAGTGCACTTTAGGCGGTGGGTTAAAGACTTCCGGTGGCACATCAAGAATATACTCAACTGAATAATAAGCTTGGATCAGAACGCTTAGTATTCCATAAGTTTTCGATCCTGGGGGCGCGGCAATTCTTTTAGCGACTTCCTTTTGAAACATCCCAACCAATCCAATAACTTGATCTCTATTTTCAAAAACCTTAAACATAATTTGACTCGATATGTTATAGGGGAAATTTCCAATAATCTTTAAGGACTTTTCAGCAAAAATATCATCCAGGTCCATCTTAAGAAAGTCCCCTTCAATAATCTTTACGTCCCGATTGATATAATTCAGGTTAAGATGAAAAATAGATTCGGGATCAATCTCGATTAAAGTGAGCTCAATATTTTTCTTCGCCATTAAGAAGTCCGTCAATACACCCTCCCCTGGACCAATTTCCAGAACCGAAGAAGAGGAATCTACTTCTAAGGCCTCCACAATTTTTTCAGCGATAACAAGATCTGTCAGGAAATGCTGACCAAGATGTTTTTTTGGTTTAACCATGATGATGTTCTAACTCAAGCAAAGTTCGGAATGCCAATGCATTATCACCAAATCGAGCAATATGCTTTTGTTGTAATGCTGGAGCTCGGCTTGTTATGTATACATTGTAATCAGCCATACTCTTCAATGTATACTGAATGGAATAGGTGAATCCTGAGTCTCCATTGGTCAGAACCTTCCATATTTTATTATCTAGGAAAAAACCAGTCTCCATAACTTCAGGTATGTGAACTTCCTTCATCCAATGGAGCCAGTCTGCTAAGATGCTTTCCTCCAAATTCACTGTCACATTGTATAAAATCATAATCTAATAATATTCTTCAAAGGTAGAAATAAAGCAACATTACATTGGCATTGCTTATTAATCAATATCAGAAATAACCCAGAATCATTAGAATATCGCACATTGGCTGATTTAATTATATTTACACTATCGAACTACTAAAACTAGCGACTATGGGAAATATGGACATCAATAGGCTTGATAGCTATAATAAAAAAGATTTTATGCTTCACCTAATCAGTGATATTGAAGCCTTGGATTATATGTTGGCTGAAGGTATGATTGAAAAGGGGAAAAGCAGAGTAGGCGCAGAGCAAGAGTTCTGTTTGGTTGGTGATGATTGTAGACCATCGGCCTTGGGAGAGGATATTTTAAAAAGTATAAACGAAAAACATTTCACTTCAGAATTGGCCAAGTGGAACCTTGAAATTAACCTTGATCCATATGAAATTAAGTCCGGTTGTTTTGGGAAAATGGAAAATCAACTCAAAGAACTGCTTCGCATTGCTGACCTTAAATCCGCGGAAAAAAATAACCGAGTTGTCCTTACAGGCATACTGCCAACAATTCAAAAAAGTCATTTGGATTTTAAATATATGACCCCGGTTCCTCGTTACGAGATTCTAAATGCTTCTTTCAAGGAAATGAGAGGTGATAAATTCTCCTTATATATTGAGGGTGTCGATGAAATTTCTTTGAAGCATGACTCGATCCTTTTTGAAGCGTGTAACACAAGTTTCCAAGTTCATTTGCAGGTTAGTCCTGAGGATATTGCCGATTCATACAATTGGGCCCAAGCCATTGCAGGACCTGTATTGGCTTCTTGTGTCAATTCACCCATTTTACTTGGCAAAGAACTTTGGAACGAAACCAGAATAGCCCTGTTTTCTAAAAGTATAGATATTAGAAATGCGAGTAATTACATCCGAGATAGACAGCCCAGAGTGGCATTCGGCTACGATTGGATTAAGGATTCAGTCACTGAAGTATACAAACAAGATGTTTCCCAATACAAGCTGATGATTGGTGCTGATCAAGGAGAAAACTCCATGGATATTCTGAAAAGAGGAGGAATTCCCGATCTTAATGCTATCAATATCCACAACGGAACCATTTACAAATGGAACCGTTTGTGTTATGGTGTTGGAGGTGGCATACCTCACATAAGAATTGAAAATAGATATATCCCATCCGGACCAACTCCAATTGACGAAATGGCCAATACTGTTTTCTGGATTGGTTTAATGCTAGGCATGCCGGATGAACTGAAAGGAATCTTTCCTTCTTTGCCATATCAAGATGTGCGAAATAATTTCTTGAAGGCAGCAAGACATGGATTGGAGGTAGAGTTTAATTGGCTTGGGAAGAGCATAGGAGCCGCTGATTTAATAATAGATAAATTACTGCCGATGGCAGAAAATGGTTTGAAAAAGAAAGGCTTGACTGATGAGGAGATCAAGAAATATCTTGGTGTTATTCATGACAGAGTATCACAAAGGAGAACTGGAGCTAAGTGGATTACAAATTCTTTAAGGAAACTCAATAGAAAACATTCGAAAGATGAATGTATGCTATTGCTGACCCAAGAAATGTATGAAAACAATAAAAAAGACATTCCAGGTCACGAGTGGGAGTTGGCATCAGACAAGTCACTTCATGCAATTCCGAATAAATACAATAAAGTAAGTCAGGTAATGAAAACTGACACATTATCTGTCCTCGATAGCGATGTTCTCTATTTCGCTTTTAACGTCATGGACTGGAACAATACAGAATATATCCCTGTGGAGGCCGAGGGAGAGATGGTTGTAGGCCTGATTTCGATAGCTGCCATTTTGGTTGCAAAAGAAACAAGGTTTGACTGGAAGTCATTGTTGGTCAAAGACTTTATGATGTCAGACATCATTACTTTAGGCCCAGAAATGTCGATTGAAAAGGCCAAAGATGTTTTAAAAATCAACAAGCTCAGTTGTATACCAGTAGTAAGTGATAATCTACTTGTAGGTGTCATAAGAGATTCGGATATTCGCAACCTCAAGTCATAAGCTTGATTCACTATGGTAGAAGTCCATTTTCGTGGCGAAACTTTCCAAATAGAAAGAATAATAGCACAAGTTAAAAGCAAGAAGAAAAAATCTATTCTTGTCTTTATCGGAGGTATTCATGGGAATGAACCTACAGGTGTTATTGCCTTGAAAAAAGTTTTTGATGATCTTTCTTCATCCAATCTCGATTGGCAAGGTGATGTCTATGCTTTCACAGGAAATTTACAAGCATTGGCTCTTGAAAAAAGATTTATTCATAGAGATCTTAACCGAGTTTGGACACCAAACGAAGTGGAAAAAATCAGCACTCAGGTTTTAGAAAAAACCATTGCTGAAACTGAAGAACAATATGCCTTATATGATTTGATATGGCCGCTTTTGGAAGAAAAAGCTCCAATTTATTTTATTGACCTGCATACTACTTCTGCTACCTCCGCACCTTTTATTACAATAAATGACATTATTGCCAACAGAGACTATTCAACCAAATTTCCGTTACCTATTATAATTGGCATAGAGGAGTACATTTCTGGTCCTTTACTATCATATATGAATAATTTGGACACTGTATCCCTTGCCTTTGAAGGTGGCCAGCATCAAGAGCTAGAAGCGTTAGAAAATCACATGTCATTTATCCATATGGCAATGGTTCTTACTGGCTCCATAGATGCTAATCAGTTGCCAAATTATAGTTTCCATAGAAATAGATTATCTGAACGAGCTAAAGACGCTTGTGGGATATATGAAATAAGATTTAAAAAGCACATTGAAAATAATGATGGCTTTAAAATGATTGAAGGCTTTAATAATTTTGATTTAATTGAGAAAGAAGAGTTGATTGCCACGGATCAAAATGGAGAAATAAAATCACAAGAGAATGGGAGAATATTCATGCCACTTTATCAAGTGCAGGGGAATGATGGATTTTTCATTATAAAAGATGTGCCAAGATGGGCAATGATTGCATCCAGATTTATGAGAAAAATAAAGTTAGATCGATTAATGACGATATTTCCAGGAATTAAAAGAGACACTGATGATGCAAACACACTTCTAGTAAATACTAAAGTTGCAAAATTCTTTGCAAATGACATCTTTCACCTGTTGGGGTACAGAAGGAAAAAAAATATAGACAAGACAATGTATTTCTCTAGAAGAGAGATCGATTAATTCAGGATGAGCAAACAAAAGATCATTTTATCAATATCGATGGTACTCACCATTATAGCTTTGGGCATTCAATTCACTGAAATGTATAGCATTTATGTGATCCCAGGTCTGTTAATCTTTTTTGTCTTTATCGGCATCTTATTTTTGAAGATGGAAGACTCAATGTATAAATTTTATTTGATTCTTCAATTGGCCATTCTTGTTGGAGCTTCCTATTTTATTGAGCTTAAAGATCAATGGCTTAATTGGTTTGGAATGTTTATGGCATTTACAATCATAAGTTATATCCCGTTATTGTTATTGAGTCTGAGAAGAAATTTCAGCGCTCATGCCTTATCATTATTACGCCAACATCCTTGGATAAACGCAGTGGTTATGGCTTTGGGTTTCTTTTTATATCGACATCTTAATGTGCCCCCTGGTGCGCGACAAATGGTTGTCATAATATTATTGGCTACCGCAGTTATTGCCACTCTTTTTGTCATCGAAAGAAATCAAAAAGTGAACACGAAGAGTTTTAATTATTTATTGATTGGCACTAGTTTTTTACTTTTGGTACACGCACTATATTTGAGCTCAATTTTTGGTAAGATTCCTGAAGCCATGAACTATGTTATGATAGTTTTTACATCTCTAGCAGCATCATTTAGTATTCTTGCGGCAAAAGAATATGAGTCAGAAAAAAGTTGAACTTTTTTAGTTTAATTCTTGAAGAATATTAACCTCTGACTCAATTGAGCAATATTCTTTGAACGAATGAAGATACTTCGGTTGAAACTCTAATCATATATACTCCCTTAGCGTAATCGCTTAGATTCATTTGAGAAACTCGAGTTTCATAATTTTCCTCCAAGGCCTTAAATAAAAGTCTTTTTCCTGTTACATCAAAAACCTCCATTTCTATCTCTCCACGAAGTCTGCTATCCATTCTAACATTAACAATACCATGGCTTGGATTAGGAGATATTGAAATCAAATCATCCATTATATTTTCATCTATAGAAAGAACAATTGGACTATCTCCAACGCCAATTGAATATGACCCCGCTGTTGTCAATTCCACATCATTGAAAACAACTACACCATTATTAATTAATGATCCATTAGCTATTGCTTCAAATGTTGAAACACCAGCACTTCGCCATAACAAAGTGTAATTTTCTACTGGGAAACCATCCCCTAAAACATCACCCCCGGCCGCAGCTAAATTCAAGTTAATTATGACATTCGCCACTGGTGATCCAAGCTCGGTTAATGGCCAAGTTCTCGTTGTTCTCAAAAATCCAGAAGGTGCATTAGTGGGAATTTCATCATCTGTTGTCCCTGATGCACCATCATGACCGAACAATGCATATGCTGTGGTATCCAATCCACTTGCAACAAGGTTCATCCCATTTTCAGTGATTGTAAATCGCGGATCAGACATTGAAATTGCATTCCACAATCCATTAAGATCCAAAGCTTGTGACGTGTTTTCATCCGCCATCACTGCTTGAGATTCTACCCATTCAGTGCCGTTAAAAGTTTCACTCGCTACACCATTATTCCCATTTCCAGAAATGTCCGATGCTACTGACCCTTCCGTTTCATTAAAATTATATGCGGCAATTAGACCCGGCTCATCACCAGTAAATTCACGAAACATTTTCGCCTTTATTTCATCTTCAGTAAGTGCCACATTATACAATCCAATGCCATCCATATTCCCAAAAGTTTGGAATGAATTCATATCAGCCCATGAACTAACACCTATTATCAGATCATTATCACTGGCAACTATTGGATTATCGTTTACGTTGTTTGACGCTATCTCCTCTCCATTGATATACGTCCGTATTGCTTCGAATCTTTTGTATGTAAAAGCAATATGAAACCAATACATTGATACTGGGTTCATTGAACCTTCTGTTGGTTGGTAGTGAAATGGATTCCAAACTTCAGTATAAACTTGATCCGCTTGTACCGCCAGAATATATCCTGATTCATCTAGATTATGCTTTCCAACAATCTTTTGGTTATCGCCAATATCACGAAGTTGTATCCATGTCATAATGGTTAACTCGTCACCTGGATTTAGAATTTCATTATTCCCACAATTAAAATATTTTATGTCTCCTGTTTCTAAAAACTGATTGTAATCAACCCTAAAAGCATTTCCTGCTGGATTTTGCGCATAGGATGTAATGACAGACATCATTACAATTAGTGACAAGTATGAATTTTTCATAGTTTAGTTCTTAATCGTGGTTAAACAGGTAAGTAGCGTTAGATTGAATTTCTGAAAGAAACAATAATAGTCCTACTCATCAAGATATTCAATCTTCTATTATTTAGTGAAATTAGCAGTTTTAGCATTAACATTTATCATTTCAGCCTCAATATTTACACCCAATCAACTTTAAAGAGAATCCAATTTTAAAAATATTGCTCCCACTATTCAAGAATTCTATTCGGTTATATTTGCTCTATGATTCTGAGGACCTATTTGACCTTCATGGTAATTTTGATTTCGACATGTGCATTTGGCCAAAAGCAAATCATCACAGGATCAGTTGTTAACGGCAATACAAATGAACAACTTCCAGGTGCTTTAATTAAAGTTCTTTCCTCTGATTTACAGGTATTCACAAATGTTGACGGTTCTTTTGAATTTGAAGCGCTTAACACTGATACGTTGATGGTCTCATTTGTTGGTTATACAACTCAAGAAGTCCCAATCAATGATCGTTCATCTATTATTGTCTTATTACTTGTATCACAAGAAACATTAGATGAAGTAGTTGTAACTGCTTTGGGTATCACTAGAAAAGAAAAATCTTTGGGTTATTCGGTTAGTAAGATGGATGTGAAAAGTGCTACTGTGGTAAGAGATGTCAACGTTGTGAGCAGCATGCAAGGGAAACTGGCAGGAGTTGAAATTAAAAAAACTTCGGGTGGACCCGGAGCTTCTAGTCGAATAGTAATTAGAGGTAATAGCTCTATCGACAGTAATAACCAGCCTCTCATTGTATTAGATGGTATTCCCATAGACAACACCACCTCTAGAACTGGCGGGACTTGGGGTGGTATTGATTATGGTAGCCCAATCTCTGACATTAATCCCGATGATATAGAGAGTCTTGTGGTACTTAAAGGCCCTAGCGCTGCAGCTTTGTACGGCAGTAGAGCATTGAATGGAGTCATTGTGATCACTACCAAGTCGGGCAAGAACGGAAGCAAGGACTGGTCATTTTCCATTAACAGAACCTATAGTGTTGAAAGTGCAAATTTCCTGAAGGATTTTCAAAATAAGTATGGAGCAGGAACAGGAGGAGAATTCAAATATAATGCTGACAGCATTCCTTTTTTTGAAACTAGCAGACCTTCTACTCCAACATTCGCCTCCAGTTGGGGACCCGAAATGTTAGGGCAAGAATATATAGACTGGAATGAAAAACTCTCTACATTTTCTCCGCAGGAAGATAACTACGAAAAGTTTTTTCAAACAGGCTATACTAACACAAATAACATTGCGGCATCGAGGGGTGGCTCATACCCTATTCGCATTTCATTTACTGATCTTAGTAATACTGGAATTTCCCCGACAAGTAAATTTGACCGACAAAACATCAATATAAGTAACGGGGGATTGATTACTAAAAAATTGACTTATTCCCTTAAGTTTAGCTACATCAATCAAGAGGCATACAATAGAGTGAACCAAAGTAATGGTGATAATGCAGCACGAAATATTATAATGATGCCGCGAAACGTAAGTGCCGAATCGCTTATGGATTTTGAAGATGATGAAGGAAATGAGCAAGTTTGGTACACCGGATTTGGTTGGATTGGAAATCCTTTTTACACCTTGAATCGAAATTTAAACTATGATGATAGGCAACGGAAACTAGGAACTATTTCTCTCTTTCATCAAACCAAAAGTTGGCTAAATTTAATGGGTAGAATAGGACTTGATTCTTTTGATGAAAATCGCCACAGTCGGTTTACAACACAATCATTCATTGTGCCAGGTGGTCAGTTTAACGAAGCGAAAGCTGATTTTCTTGAGGTCAATGCCGACTTCTTAGCAACAGCTGAATACACCTTTTCAGACAAGCTCAGCATGACTACCCATGTTGGAGGCAATAGAATGGACCGAAATCAAAAAACAAGAGATATTGAAGGATCGAACCTCATTAATAATGGTGTTTACACCTTAGAAAATACCCCACAAGAAAATAGAAAAAACCGATTGACTCGTTCAAGAAGTCGGATAAATTCTCTTTACAGTTCGGTTCTATTTGAATACAATCGTTCTTGGTTTCTCGAAGTTACAGGACGTAATGACTGGTCGTCAACTTTACCGGAAAACAACAATTCTTACTTCTATCCGTCCGTTAGTTTAGCACATATTTTGACGGAGAGAATATTACCTAAGTCCGATCTACTAACCTTTGCGAAAGTAAGAGCTTCAATCGCTCAAGTTGGAAAAGACGCTGATCCACATTTATTGAATCTTGCATACGATTCACTCGAAATAATTGGTGGCGTACAATTTCAATCCGTCCACAATCCTTTTCCACTAATTGATCTACAGCCAGAAAAAAAAACAAGCCATGAGTTAGGCTTGGATGTGAGGTTTTTTAAAAATAGATTAGGTGTTGATTTCACCTATTATGATGAATCAACGGTCAATCAAATCATTCCAAGGTCTTCTATTTCTCCAACAAGCGGATATACTTTGGCCGTTGTTAATGGTGGTGAGATCAGAAACAATGGGATTGAATTATTGGTCACTTCTACACTCATTAAATCCAATAAATTCAAATGGAACACCATTATTAATTTCTCCAAAAACAAAAGTCTTGTTGTGACTTTGAATAGTGATGATCGCGTAGAGTCTTTAGGCAGTCAATGGAGAATAGACACACGTGCAACCGCTGGATTACCATACGGATCAATTTTCGGTTTTGGCATCCAAAAAGACGACAATGGGAATAATATTATGAAAGCGAATGGAAAGTTTTTACGAACAGAAGGGAAGGTTTTATTGGGTGATATAAACCCCGATTGGAAAATGGGAATTTTGAATGGCTTTGATTACAAAAATTTCTCGCTAAATTTCTTTATTGACATTCAAAAAGGGGGCGAAATTTACTCTGCAACAAACATGTATTTACATGGCTATGCCGGTAACGTAAATGCAACTTTAGTTGGTAGAGAGGAATGGTATGCGTCAGAAGCAGCTAGAGAGGATCAAAACATCAGTGCGAATCAAGAAGTTGGGGATGACTATATTATTAACTGGCAACCAACTGGTGGCTATGAAGTCGATGGTGTATATGCAGATGGAACTATTATAAATGGTGAGGACGTTGGTGGTCAGGCTAGCACTAGATTAATCGATCCAGAAGATTATTGGAGTCAATTTGCAGCATGGGGAAGTGAAATTCATGAACCCTTTATCTATGATGCGAGTTATGTTAAGCTACGAGAAGTATCGATAACATACGTTTACCCTAAGAAGAATATGCATAAAGGTTTTAGCAATCTTTCATTTACATTGAGTGGTAGAAATCTTTGGCTAATTAAAAGTAACGTTCCTAACATCGATCCTGAATCAACCTATAGTAATGGCAATGGTCAGGGTGTGGAATATGCTGCTTACCCAACGGCAAGAAGTATCGGATTAAATATTCAATTAAGTTTCTAATGGAGAAAAGAATCTACATCTTATTATTCGTGATTTTATTCTTCGTGATTTCTTGTAAAAAAGGATTTGAAGAAATTAATGAAAACCCTAATGTATCGCTTGAAGCAAACCCAGAAGAATTATTTGCATATGCCCAACTTAAATATCACACGGATTATGGCCATGGGGTAAATACAGAAATGTGGGGTTTAAACAAGTGGATGCAAATTCAGGCCAACATCAATGGAATATCGTCTCTTGGAGAAGAGTATTTTATTGGTTCAGATGCGCTTAATAACACGTGGCAAATTACATACGCGAATGTCTTGGGAAACATAAGTGAAGCCATTAGAATCACAAATGACCAACCAGAGAAGATCAATGAAAACAGTATTTATAGAATCTATAGAGCGTACGTTTTTCATCGTTTAACGGATCTTTGGGGAGACATACCATATTCAGAAGCTCACAATCTTGTTAACGATGAAAATATCCCTGATTTCACACCAGCTTATGACTCGCAAGAATCCATATATATCGACTTGTTGAACGAATTGGAGGAAGCTAAAAATTTATTTGATCCATCGCTCCCCTCACTGGGCATGCAGGATTGGTTATACCAAGGAAATGTAGATCATTGGAAACGTTTTGCAAATTCCATTCGCATGAGGATGGCGACAAGAATTTCCAATATTTCCCCCGGTTTATCATCAGAAGTAATACAAGATATTATAGATGAAAACATGTTCATTCAATCCAATGAAGAGGGCGCTCATTTTCCACACACATCAGTATCAGCGATGAGAAGCGCCTTTTATGAGTTGCATAGTACCGGCCAAGGGATGCGAAATCCAAGTCAATATTTAATTGAAAAATTAAACTCTGATAATGATCCTAGAATTGGAAATTATGCAACTTTCACTCCTGAAAGCATCATCTTCGGAACCTTCGAATATGTAGGGATGCCTAGTTTTATTCCAAATGCGCAAGTTGATGCAATCGAATATAGCAACTTAACCATTTCCTATATTGGGGACTACTTTTTAGACGCAAGTTTAGAAGGCACTTCCCTAGGCTATCCCGAAGTATGTTTTCTTTTAGCTGAAGCATCTTTGAATGGCGTTGGGACACCTCTTTCTCCTTCTGAATATTATAATAACGGAGTAAGTGCGCATATGGAATTCATGAATGTTAATCAATCTGAAATTGATGAATATTTACAAAATGAAGGTGCATTTGATGGCACGTTAGAAAATATAATTAACGAAAAATGGAAAACATTGATCTATACGGATGGCATCGAAATCTTCAACGAATGGCGAAGAACTGGGTTTCCTATTCTCAAAGATCCAGATGGCTTAGAAATCAATATTTCGTCCATCCCAAAACGATTGGCATATCCAGCTCTGGAATGGAGCTTAAATGGTCAAAACGTAATGGACGTTGGGTTGGTTCAAAATGATTTCCTCACACCTGTATGGTGGGCTGAGTAACAATTTAACCTGCTGAGCAGGATTTATTAATTCTAGCTCCCCAATATTAGTACAGGAATTATACCTTTTATCTTGGTTACAAAGGCTCTCGTTAGTAAATTCGGTGCTTAAATAAAAAATGAATATGACTAAATTTTTACTCTCTCTGTTCCTTGTGCTTTCTTTTTCATTAGTAAACGCACAAAACAACAGTCTCTACTTTGACGGGTCAGATGATCATATCTCCCTTCCAGATGATGACATATTCGACTTAACCAATGATTTCACACTAGAGGCTTGGATCTATGCGGATGAATGGCAAACTAATGTTTGGGAAGGAACAATCATCGGTAAAGATCAAGATCCAAACACTGGTTTTGTGCTTAGAACAGGAGCGAATGGAACATTAAGTTTTACTGTGGGAACTGGAGCCTGGACCGAAGTTACTAGTGGACCTGTAATGAGTGAACAGACTTGGCATCATGTTGCTGCAGTACTTACTGGTGGAGAGTCTAAAATCTATGTCGATGGTATTTTGGTTGGGACAGGGCCATGTCCTGCTTCCTTGAGCTCATCTACAAACATTCTTATTGGAGAAAGTTCTGGGTTCTCTGGACGTATTTTTGAAGGTCGTATTGATGAAGTTAGAATTTGGAATATTGTTAGAACAAACGAAGAGATTGCCACGGATAGATCAATCGATCTTCCTAACACTACTCCCGGATTGATTGCATACTACAAATTGGATGAAATCACAGGAGATATAGCTGAAAACCATATGACTCCGGGGACGAATGATGGTACACTATTAAACTTCAATCCTGGCTCTTGGCAAGAGGGATATGAAGTGCCAGGCTTTGATATCAAAACGGATGCTATTATTTCTCCTGATGCTGTCACTCTGTCTGGTGGAGCTGCTCAAGTAAAGGCAAGATTTTTAAATAACGGAATCGATGCAATTTCTTCGTTTGAAGTTTCTTATGTTTTCAACGGTGGAGAGCCCTTCTCAGAAACTGTAAATATTGAGTTGCAACCTGGAGAGTTTTATATTCATACTTTTCAGAGTGTTGTTCTAAGTAATGGAGCCACTGATGAGCTTGCAGTAAGTGCCGCTTTAACTGACGATGGAAATACATTCAATGATGACTTGAGTGCAACTTACAGTGCCTCAGAATTAGATCTTAACATACCAATTTTTGTTGAAGAACAACATAGTTTTGGTTCGGCTGGGCAAACTCATGTTACCAATGTGAGCCTTCCCGAAAATAATAGCTCATACGAGCAAATACTTATGAATATTTCTGTGGACTGCCCTACCGGTGGATGTGATCCTTGGGATCAACCTGCCAAAGTTTCCTTACAGAAAAATGGAATCACATATGAAATCGCAAGATACATTACACCATACGGTATTGGTTGTGGTCCTTGGACAGTTGATGTAACAAGCTTTAAATCTGTACTTCAAGGTGATTGTGAATTCATTTCTTATGTACAAGTTTGGGGTGGATCAGGATGGCTAGTTAATCTTAGTCTTTCATACATCCCCGGAAATGTTGAAAATGCCTTCCAGAAAGTTACTCCTGTTTACATCTCTGATTACGTAGTATATGGTGAACCAACTATTAGTCATGATTTGGCCACAATGACAATTCCTATAGACCCTCAAACTGTAGCAGCCGATTACAGGCTGACAGTATCTGGTCATGGTCAAGCAAATACGAATAATGCGGCTGAATTTTCGAATTTCACGCATAGTGTGGTTGTTAATGGCACAGAATTTCAAGAACATAACTTGTGGAATGACGACTGTTCCGAAAACGATTGCTCAAATCAAGCTGGAAGTTGGTTGTTTGATAGAGCTGGATGGTGTCCTGGGGAAGCTGTTGATCCTCTATTGGTTGATATAACATCAGAGATATCAGCTGGTAATGATATTGAATTGGACTATGAACTTCAAGATTACACAAACTTATTGAACACCGGGTACAATGGTGGATCTCATACGGAGCCTCACTACAGATTGCATGCATTTTTGGTCGAAAAAGGGCCAGCACATTACGCTGAGGGTGGATGGATTAATGGAACTGCGGTAAGCATAAACTCTCCTGCTACTCCTGTTGACTTGAGTGCTACAACTACTATCTCCATCGCAATGACAAACACGGGTACCACTCTAATAGATAATATAACATTCAAGGCATACATTAACGGTGAATTAACCTTGGAAGAAACATACATTGTTGATGTTGGGATTTTTCCTGGTGATAGTTATACCCACACCTTCATCGAAACGGTGGACATGAGTTCAGTCGATGAAAATTACAACCTTAGTGTTTTGGTCTCCGCGCTTGGTGACGAAGCAGCCAATGACAATGTCTTAAATTCATCATTCATTTTTGTTGGGATTGATGAATTAACAACATTAGATCTCGGTTTATATCCAAATCCAAATAATGGTGAGGTTGTGATGGTCGTTCCGAATCTATTGGGACCAGCTCAGGTTATCATCTCTGATATATCGGGTAGGATTATTGATCGGTTTGAAACATCTAATGGTGCTTTGAGTGGTGGGTTGAGGTTATCTACTCCTTTTGCTCCAGGGACATACCTGGTGGAAGTTATCGCTAAAGAGGGTAAGATCTCGCAGCGAATGGTTGTTGAATAGATCTAAAAGAAAATTTAGA
Source organism: Gammaproteobacteria bacterium (assembly GCA_047638815.1). Lineage (GTDB taxonomy): Bacteria > Bacteroidota > Bacteroidia > Flavobacteriales_D > JABDKJ01 > JAJRRH01. The sequence goes on along the minus strand of JBLIMR010000060.1, from coordinate 673 downwards.
AAATAAAAAAAGGTCAATTACTGTGGTAATTGACCTTTTTTTATTTATACCCTGTGAATTTTGCAGTAACTCAACTTTTTAAATTATGTGAGGTATACTGGATTCGAACCAGTGACCTCTACCCTGTCAAGGTAGCGCTCTAAACCAACTGAGCTAATACCCCATAAAAAAAGATCACCCTGATACAAGATGATCTTCTTTGGTGGGCGATGAGGGATTCGAACCCCCGACCCTCCCGACTGTGGTCGGGATGCTCTTAAGTACCAACTATTAATCGCTCTATCATTTTACGACTCTTCCACTTTTTCACTGCTCTTTCTCGTGCATATGCTTCTGATTTTATAGCGAATTCCTCAGAATATACGATTCGCCAATCGCTATACTTTCCAGTATATCCAATGTGATTTCCATTGTGTAAGATCAGTCGCTCTTCTAGATCTGATGTCATTCCGACATAATAGCGATCATAGCTTTGCGAATGAAGGATGTACATGAAATATTTGTCCTTCATTTATGATCGTCTTTTAACGCTTTTATTAGCGTAAATATGTGAGGTATACTGGATTCGAACCAGTGACCTCTACCCTGTCAAGGTAGCGCTCTAAACCAACTGAGCTAATACCCCATAAAAAAAGATCACCCTGATACAAGATGATCTTCTTTGGTGGGCGAT
>JBLIMR010000059.1:0-14932 GCA_047638815.1 Gammaproteobacteria bacterium | reverse complement strand
ATTCCTCCTTAGCTCAGCTGGTTAGAGCATCTGACTGTTAATCAGAGGGTCCTAGGTTCGAGTCCTAGAGGAGGAGCAAAAGAGAGTTACAGCAATGTGACTCTCTTTTTTGTTCGCGCCATACATCATTAAGACATCAAACACCTTAACGTCAATATATTACGATCAATTCTTAGATCGAAAATATCAAACGATTAAAAAGATCAAGCCCTCTCACCATGAAATAAAATCGTAATATCAACGATATTTGGAAATGAAATAATGAAATTAGATTCTTCACTTAATTTAACATAATTTTTATAATTATTTTTTACCTTCGACAATTGTTACATAGTACTTACTATGCTAATGTATTACCCGTAAATTAACTTAAATAATATTAAATATGAATAAATTATACGCTCTTTTATTACTTTTTTGCGTGCTAAACATAGGTTTAGTTTCTGCGCAGCCGGATAACGATAATTGCGAAGACGCAATTGAAGTTGGATATGGCACACATGATTATTCATCTCTAGGTGCTACTACAGATGGTCCTGAACACGCAAATTGCACAGGATTCTCTTTTGGAGACGACAACTGTCACTTGGATATGTGGTACGAAGTAACTGCTGAAAATGATGGTTTCATTGAGCTTTCTACTTGTGATATGATTGATTATGATTCTCGTCTAGTGGTTTACAATCCAGATTGGGATTGTCCTCCAGTTGAGGAAGATCTATTAGCATGTAACGATGACGGTGCTGGTTGTGCTGGATTCTCTTCATTTCTTAATTTTCCTGTTGTTGCAGGAGAAACATACTTGGTAAGAATCGGTGGATATTCTGCTGGTGATTCAGGAAGTGGTACTTTTAGTTTAACAGAAATTATTCCTCCAAATCCTGCGGCAAATACTTTTTGTAATCTTGCTCAAAATGTACCAGTATTGACTTCTTCTCAAGCGAATGATGATGATACCTTTACCTTAGGGAACAATGAAAATTCACCATCAAACACAACAGAACCAACATGTCGTCCATTTGGTGAATTTTATGATGTATGGTTTAGGTTTAATACAGGAACGAATGAAGAACTTGATGTTGTTTTTGAACCATTAAATCCAGAAGCACAATTCATCTTTGAAATATGGGATGGTGATTGTTCTGCTACATCTCTGCCTATTGATAGCGTAGGAGGAACTTTATCTCCTCAAACTTGTTGGGATGAGACGTTAACACCAGATTTTGAATGGACAATCGAAGGTTTTTCAGGAACGCCAACAGAATATTTGGTGAGAGTTTCTACATATGTTACAGGTCAAATACCTGGTGAATTTCAATTTCAACTAATCGGAGATGAACCAACTGTTGTAACAGGAATCGAAGAAATTACTGAAGTTGAATTCTCTGTTTTTCCTAATCCAAGTAATGGACAGTTCATTATCAATACTAACGTGAACGTTAAAAACGGAAGTTTGAATGTAATGGACTTGCAAGGAAGAATAATCCATTCACAAAACCTTAACTTAAGAAACAATACAAATAATGAAGTATCAATTCCTGATGCTACAACTGGAATCTATTTCTTAAACATTAATGATAGCAATGGTAACTCTATCCTAAACAGAAAGATTATTGTTGAATAATCTTTTCCAAACAAAACTAAAGGCTACTCAATTTTTTGGGTAGCCTTTTTTGTTTTTGATAATTTAAGAAGATTCATTTTTTATCTTCGGAGAAAATTTAACACATGTTATCAGCTATTGTAGCCATTGTTGGAGGATTAATGGCCTCATACTCCCTAATCATCGCAAAACGCCCGGAAACTAAAGAATATCTCGATAAAATCAGACCTTATCAAGAGTGGCTAGGAGTGTTACTTACCATATTTGGCGTAAGGGGTATTCTTACAATATTATTTCAAGGTCTTGGTTCTATAAATGGTGGCATCATTAGCCTGGCATTGTTTGGTGCTGAATTAGTGGCTGGTTTCTTACTTGCTTATCCAATAATATCACGCTTATTTCTTGAAAAAAATGAAACGGCAAGAAATAGAGCAGAATCCATGCGAGCAACACTTTTACAATATCAGGTGCCCGCTGGAGTTATTCTAATAATAATGGGCATACTAAAGCTGCTTTAAATTTTTCTTTAGTAAGAAAGGAATTTTTTGATTCAAGGCATACGATAGCTCCAATACTTCATTCATCAATGGTCATTTCAGAGATTGATCGGAAATCTACCTAAATCTGTATTTCAATGGCGGCTTAATTGTTTTTGGAAATAAACGCCAGAGTATCGTTCAACACATTATCATTCCATAGCATTCTATAGTGACCAATATTCTCGTAGATCTTTAGTATTGATCTCGGATGTTTATCATGTATCTCCTGAGACTTTGTGAAAGGAATTATCTTGTCGTTTTTGTCGTGAACTAAAAGTAATTCTCCAAAATTCACTTTCTTCAAACTCTTAGCTACCTCCATTTCTGCTAATGGTTCCCCCAAGATATTATCCGCCATCTTGCACATTCTCCCAAATGCCCTGTCTCCCAACCCTATAAAATCTTTGAAATCAACAAAGAGATCTTGCATTCGATTAGCACATGTTAGAAAAACCATTTTGTTGATTTCTAAATCGAGATCCGCAAGACTAAAGCTCAACATTGCTGAACCAAAAGAGTGTGTCACACAACTTATAGGTTTTGATAAATTCAAGTGGGCCAAAAACGCTTTTAAACCATTTTTAGCTACAAATAAGTTTGTTTCACCCATTTCGGTCATCGCATGGCCCGGTAAGTTCATTGCTATAACCCGATAACCCTGATCTACCAGTGCAAATGCAATTTTGGACATACTACCGGGGTTAGAGTCCCATCCGTGTACCATTATGACCACCTCACCATCAGCATCTCCCAGTTCATAACCCAAAATATCTTCTGGGTCAAAGTTCACTGTAAATGATCGTGCTGCCTCAAAAAAGGGTAACTCCCTACTTCGTATTTCCTTTTTTCTAACTTTCTGAAATAGTTTAAAAGCTTGATTCGCAGCAAATTTTGAATGAATCACAGACATGGTTCTGAAATATATTTTCATTAATATTATACCCATCAGTATTATTTATTTCTTGAGTTCATTTAAAATGATCTTATCCAAATGATTCATCATATCTTTTAAATAATTTGGATCTTTCATTATTGTTGATGTGAAGACCGCACCCTCAATTAGTGAAAACATTAGTGCTCCATATTTCTTCGAATCTATGGTTCCCACAAATTCTTCAGATTGCTTACCCTGTTCTATTATATTGGTTAACGCCAACTGCAGTTTGACTAGGACCTCTCTTACCCTAATGAATAGTTTTTGATTATTGTTGTTGGCGTCAATTCCAACATTTAGAACTGGACAACCTCCATTCACCATATACCTTTCATAGTAATTTCGGTAAAAATTACTTATCGCTAACAGCTTTGCAAGAGGAGAGTCAATCTCGTTGGTGATTATCGTAATCTTCCCGATAATAGATCTAATATTATAATTGAAAGCTGCTACTGCTAAATCTTCCTTATTGGCAAAATTACCATAAATAGCTCCCTTAGTCAATCCAGTTACTTCCGTTATTTCTGACAGACTCGTCCCAAAATACCCGCGAGAATTAAAAACAGGTGATACTTTTTCTAAAATGTATTTTTTGGTTTGTTCTGATTTCATCAATAAATATTATATTGACAAATGTAATCATTTATTATACCGATTGGTATTTTTTATATTTTCACACAAACAGATCCCTGTCAACAAGATTGAAGACTAGGCTAGAGATATGGAATTAAACTCCGAATGGCATTTATCTATTGAAAATATCCGTTAACAATAAAATAACATCCATAGAAATAACTAGGGCGTTAACGCCAAATACCTCAATAAACTAAACCTCAATCACCACAAGGCGTAATTCACGTTACTCATCTGTTTTACAGGTAGATAAAACACATAGTGATGATGTGAATTACGTGTTTTTGTGTCCACTTCTGACAATTAATAAGTGGAGTGAGAAATATTTTTTACAACGCTATTTTGAGTTAATATTGACTTTTGGGATCGATTGGCATCATATCTGCATAATTCATTCTAAACGTCAAAATAAATGTGTTATGAAAACGTTACAACTATTCTTTATCGCGCTATCGTTGGGTCTGTTAACCCAATGTTCTTCAGGGAAAAAAGCTTTCGAAAACGGGGATTACTATTCTGCAGTGATCAAGTCGGTTAATAGACTGAGACAAAATCCCGATCACAAGAAATCAAAAACAATTTTATCTAATGCATACAACTATGCGTTAAAGCATTTGGAGGAGGATGCACAAAGGATCATTTCCTCCAATGACCAATTTAAGTATTGTGAAGCCTTGGAAAAGTATGACATGATCAATCAAATGCATGATGACATTAGAAAGTCACCCGGGGCTTTGTCAGTGATAAAGAATCCGAAAAATTATTTTAGCAAGGCTGATGAATTAACAGAGCTGGCAGCCCAAGAGAGGTATGATGCAGGTGATGCTTCCATGGCCAGAAATACAAGGCGTGATGCTAAGGATGCGTATTATTACTACCAGGAGGCCAATGATTACGTCCCTGGCTTCAAGGATGTTAACAACAAGATAGATGAGTCGCTATTTATGGCTACCCTTAAAGTTGTTGTTGAACAAATTCCAGTGCCTGCATCTTACACGTTAAGTAGTAATTTCTTCCAGGATCAGGTGGAGTCCTATTTACATGACAGATATAACACGAACAAATTCGTAAGATTCTATAGCCAAGAAGAGGCGGACAGTGAAGACCTAAATATTGTTGACGAGTATATGAAGGTCGCTTTTGATGATTTTGTTGTCGGGCAAACTTTTGTGAACCAAAAAACAGAGACGTTTACCAAGGACAGTGTGGTCGTAGGGCAAGTAACCTTAGAAGATGGAACGTCTATCGATGCCTATAACACCGTTTCAGCCACATTGAGCACCTGGCACAAGGAGACAGTATCTCAAGGTCTATTGAGCATGCGGATATATGATGCCCAGACCAATGCTATGATAAGACACGAAAAATTCGATGGTAAATTCATCTGGATTTCCGATTGGGGGAACTTCAATGGAGATGAAAGAGCGCTTAGCCAAGAGCAAATAAACGTTTGCAACAGTACAGAAGCTCTTCCTCCTCCGCCTCAAACTTTATTTGTGGAATTTACACGACCAATATATGATCAGTTAACTAGGGCGATAAGCCGATACTACAACAAGTTTTAAAATGTTTAAAACATCAGCCAGTAATGAGATGGTGTTTTTTTACATCTCAACTTCTTTCTTAATCAAAATGATTCTGAATGTAGTTCCCTTGCCTATCGTTGAGTTTAGGATAAATATTTTGCCATGATGATAGGTCTCCATTATTCTTTTTGTCAATGAGAGACCTAAACCCCAACCCCTCTTTTTAGTAGTAAAACCAGGTTGAAAGACTGTTCTTTGAATATTCTGAGGAACCCCTTTACCACTGTCAGAAATATCCAAGTGTAGTACTGATCCTTTATCAACTATCCTAACATGGATATGACCAGCTCCACTCATTGCATCTATTGCGTTTTTAAATAAATTTTCAATAACCCATCCAAATAATGCCTTGTTAATTATAGCGTTATGATCTTCGTGTTCATCCACTTCCATTTCCATTATGACTTTCTTGGATGTTCTTGGCGTGAAATAATCTATATACTCCTGCATGACATCCTTAATGTTTTCACTTTTAAGGTCAGGCTCTGAACCAATCTTAGAAAAACGTTCTGTTATCGTTTCTAGTCTAGAGATATCTTTGGACATTTCGTTTATTATACCTTCATCCACTTCTTTAATTTTCAAAATGTCCATCCAAGCCATTAGGGCAGATAATGGCGTTCCCAACTGATGTGCGGTCTCTTTAGCCATTCCAACCCATACCTGATTTTGCTCTGATTTTCTGAATGTGCTAAATAGAAGGTAGGAAATCATGAGAAAGAGTCCAATAACCAAGAACTGTACCAGTGGAAAAAACTTAAGCTGCTTCAATATCACGGAATCCTCATAAAAAATAAAGCTTTTCTGATTGTTCCCCAAGTCGATTTCTATTGGTGGATTACTCAGCTTCATATTGGATAAAACTCTCCGTAATTCATCAGGTTGCTTTAATTTTTTCTGATCAACATTACCTGAACTAATGACTTTGTTTTGAGCTTCATTGGTTAAAACAACAGGCACAGATGCCGAGTTGATAACCGTTTCAGAAATAAATGTGTTTATTAGATCATCCATTACCGACTTCAACTCGGAGAAAAGTTTTGAATCTTTATAATAGAGATATTGTTTCTCATTAAAAAAGATGATTTCCATGGGGGGATAGAGGGACTTCATTTGTTCCAACTGCTGCCTCACATATAAAGGGTCATCAATTCTGCTCCCATCCAGATTTCTTGTCGATGTTATTTGATCATCATCATCAACGAGAATCATGGGGATATTAACCTGATTTTGGATAATTTTCTGAACAAATGTATAATCCTCCAACTCCACATTATTCTGAATGTCCATGGCATCAGTCCAAATCTCAACACTTTTCTGTTCGTTCTCCTCTAATTCTTCAAATAACGTCTGTGTATATTGAACCAATTTGGCTCTTTTCTTTATCGCCTGAGACCACAATTCAACCTTTTGGTGCTCTTCACTTCTAATCTTCCTTACGATATAATTGGAATACCAAAATGACGCTCCTATAATTAGAAACGCCAATATCAATAATACTATTTTCCAACGCTGTTTTTTGGAGTATATACTCATCTACAACCCGTTCTAAAAATCATCATCATCAGTTTCATCACCTTCATCGAAAAAATCAATTTTTGTTTTTTCAGCTGTTTTCTTTTGAATATCAGTCTTTGCTTTCTTCGCATCCTGACCCCCTTCATCGATCTCACTATCCACTTCAATCGTGATGATAGCTTTAGTTTCGTCCTTGGGTGTTGAGTCTCCACCCTTCTTGAATAACTCTTCCTTTATGATGTTCTTTAAGGTTGCCTTCTCTGCTATAAACTGCTCTTGTCTTGATTCTTTTGCTTTCTGACGATCCATTTCGAACTTTGGGTTCTTTGTCGTTCCATGCATTCTCATGAATAATTTTGCCCCGGTACCGTCATCTGCTATAATACCAAACTCTGACTCATTCTTTCTCAACAATATATCAGATAACTTGAAATTGAATTTGTAATCAATATTATTTTTGAAATCATGTTGACCTGATATGTTGATATTCATTGCATTAGAGGCAATAGTCATTTCAGGAATACTTATGTTTTCATTCTTGATACTTATCGTATTCTTTAAAGTTGAAAATTTTAAATGGGTCAGTTCATTTTTAAGCTCCACCAAGCGAACAAAAGGCTTTACAAGCTTATTATCATTTAGAGCGATGTAAATATCTTTCATGGCTTCATGATTAATAAGCTCTCCATCTCTAATGGCCAACTCCGCATGACACACAATGCTTTTGGGATCTATGTCGAGGGTTCTATTCATAACAGACTGATAGGTCAACTCCGCATTGCCAATACCTTTGAGATGTTTGGATTGAATGAACTCCTGACCAAATTGGTCAAATTGATTGAAGATTTCCGAAATATCAATGTCTTGAATATTTGTGCTTGAATTGATTACAAAGCTATTCTCCGATGATTTCTTGATGCTTAAATTTCCTTTCACCGAACCTTCTGCAGAATTAAAAGAAACATTATTAACGTGCAATGCCCCCTCAATAATCTTTACATTTCCATTGATGTTTTCAGCAATAAAATTTTTGTACGTCAATTTATCAATTTTCGCATCTAGGTTAAGATTTAGCTTGTTATCAAGATTGATATTAGCATCTCCATCTTCGCTATTTTCAGCTAAAAGTGCGTTCAGATCTAAGTGAGGGGAAGAGATCTTAGCATCTAGGTTGAATTGATCCTGTTTGTCGAAAACATACTGAACAAAGCCCCTGAGGTTGCCCTCAACCTCAAAGGGACTTCCGTTCAAGCTTCCTGTTAGATTTTGGATGTTCAAATCACTGTCATCAAACACAACGGAACCCGATAGTTGTTCAAAGGATTGATTCCCATCTTTCAGCGTCATGACCAAGTCATTAAATTCCATGTCACCTGACATCTTGAGCTTATCCAGCTTTGCTCTGCTTACTTCCTTAGATGGGAAAGGTCCCTTAAAATGTGTCTTTACCAGAACATTACCATGCATTTCATTAATATGGTCAATTTTAAGAAACTGCTGAAGTGCACCCAGTTTGATTTCAGAGTTCAAATTCAAATTAAGCCAAGGATTTTCAAAATTCTCTATACCCCCAGAAACAGCTATAGTTCCGCCCGCAAGAACTCCTTTCAATTCTTCAATCTCCATTCTTTCACTTCCCTTCTGAAGACTTTGATATGCCCCTTTGAAATAGAGGTTGTCTAACGTTACACCAGAAGTTCGCTCCTCAACCTTTCCATTATCCACTTGAAAATTAATTCTTAACAAGGGTACTTCATCCTTCTTCATTGCACCCACCAAACTGGCGTCATAAGCCAATTTACCACGTAGATTATAAGAATCGAATTCCTCTTTGACCTCATCGGAAAGAACGGTAAGTACATTTTTTAAATTTGTATTATTACTCGTTTTCAAATCCACGTTCCAATGATCATCCGCATTAAATATCTTGCCATCAATAGGCAATTCTATTTCTCCAAAACTAAGTTTAAAGTCGCTGAATGACAGCTCACTATACTTGTTGTTTAAATTAATATCACCCTCTAATTTTGTATGTTGATTTTCGATATAAGTCTTATTCTCATATTTCAATGATCTAAGGTCCAAAACCACTCTATTACTAAGGCTCAGTCCATTATCATCCACTCCACCTGAGAGATTGAGATCTTCAACAAACCCCTTCAATTCAAACTTATCATTTCCCAGGAGATAAGTGTAATCCATAGCCCGCAGCTTCAGTTCTTCGATATCAAAGTTTACGGTTGCGGCACTATCATTTGTTTTTTGCCAGAAGATATAATTGCTGCTTCCATTATTATCTCGATGCATGTGAATCTTACCATCGTTGATTTCGGCCTTCTTGATGGTATAGTTTTTACTCACCAAATCCATCATATTAAATGAAAGGTAGAGTTCTTCAGCAAAAAGCAATGTGTCTCCTTCAATATCCTTATTCTCTATGAAAACCTCATCAAACTTAATTGAGGCATAGGGAAAACGTGCAAGCATTGAGAAGTTCATCTCTCCTACCGCTACTCTTGTCTCTAGCTTTTCATTGATTTTAAGCTGCACTCCTTCTACGATTTCATCCTCAAACAAATATGCCAAACCCACAAATATCCCGACAACAAGAATCGCCATAGTTCCTAGGGCAAATGATATTTTGATTAATTTATTCATTAACAAGAATGCAATCATTAAATTTAAAGTATGTCTTATGCCCTTAACGTGGTATTTACCCTTTTATTCAATAGCCTTTTGTTAATGTGACAAAAGGCTTTTTGGCTTGAGTTTGAGCATGATTAAACCTCCAAATTGAGATTACTACACTCACAAATGAATTGTGTATTTTCGCATGCTAAAAGCGAGAATATGATAAAATCCATGACTGGATATGGTAAAGCAAGTGGGGCCATTGAAAATCTCAATACCATTGTTGAGATAAGATCACTGAACAGCAAGTCCTTGGATCTCTCGCTCCGTGTACCATCCAATTTCAAAGCTTATGAAATGGATATTAGAACCATGGTTAATGACAAACTTGAGCGTGGAAAAGTAGAGATTAGCATCAACAGAACAGATGGCAATAGCAATAAGTCAACAATCAACAGGCCATTAGTTATCAGTTATTTCGAGGAATTAACCGCCCTAGAAAAAGAACTTGGAACCGACATAAAAGATAAACTATCCTTGGTCTTGGGTATGCCTGATGCGCTATTAACTGAAAAGATTGAAGCAGATAAGGCGGAATGGAATGCGTTAAAATCTCTTATAGGTGATGCATTAGATGCCATAGATAATTATAGAATTAGCGAAGGTGATATGCTTAAAAAAGACCTTCTCACCAATATTGAAAACATTGCTAAGCTAAAGGATCAAGTTCAGCCGATTGCGGATAATCGAGTTGATAAAATAAAAGAGCGAATTAGAAAGAATTTAAAAACCAATCTCGAAGATATCGCAGTTGATGAGAATCGTTTTGAGCAAGAGTTGATCTACTACATCGAAAAAATGGATGTGAATGAAGAGCTTATTCGATTGCAAGGGAATATTGACTATTTCATGGAGTGCATTAATACCGATATTTCTGAGGGAAAAAAATTAAGATTCATCTCACAAGAACTTGGGAGAGAGATAAATACATTAGGAGCAAAGTCCTATGATGCTGATATGCAGAAAATGGTTGTAATGATGAAGGACGAACTGGAAAAAATAAAAGAACAGTTACTAAATGTCCTTTAAAAAAGCTTCTGGTAAAGGGATAATTGTATCGGCTCCTTCTGGTGCTGGTAAGACTACGATAGTCAGATATCTCCTTGCGCAAGATCTCAATCTATCCTTTTCCGTTTCGGCAACAAATAGGAAATCGAGGGGTGAAGAGGTTCACGGTAAGGATTACTATTTTCTTGATACTGATGATTTCAAATCAAAAATAATGAATGGTGAGTTTCTAGAGTGGGAGGAAGTTTATGAAAATCAATTTTATGGCACTTTGAATCAGGAACTAGAAAGAATATGGTCACTCGAGCATCAAGTTATTTTTGACGTTGATGTCATTGGTGGAATCAATCTGAAGAAGAAGCTTGGTGAAAAGGCCCTGTCAATATTCATACAACCACCCTCAATGGATGTATTAGAAAATAGACTCCGTAGTAGAAAGACCGATTCACTGGAGCAAATTGAGAAAAGACTAGCGAAAGCGAATGTAGAAATGAAAGAATCAATCAACTTTGATGTAGTTATTGTCAATGATGAATTGGACAAATCATGTGCCGAGGCTTGTGAAATAATTAATCAATTCTTGTCATAAATGAACGTTGGATTACTATTTGGGAGTTTTAATCCCTTACATATTGGGCATCTCATAATTGCCGAATACATGTGCCAATTTCATGATGAAATTTGGATAGTTCTCTCTCCTCAGAATCCTTTTAAAAAAAGCACGGATCTTCTTGATGAAAAAATCAGGCTCAAACTTATTGAATTGGCACTTGAAGGAAATGATAAGATTAAGGTCTCCACAGTGGAGTTTAATCTGCCTAAGCCGTCATACACTGTTAATACATTAAAGCATCTAAATGAAGAATGTCCCAATACTGATTTCAGTATAATTATGGGTAGTGACAATGTTTTGGGGATTAATAAGTGGCGTGAATCAGAATATATTTTGGATCAGAACATCTTCGTATATCCGCGTGTTGGATATAAAGTCAAGAAATCTTTTATCAAAGAATTACCGGAGAATGTGCAATTCACCGAAGCCCCTATTATTGAATTGTCCTCTACCTACATCCGAAAGCAGTTGGAAACGGATAATCCTAATGTCCAATACATGTTACATGATGACGTTTGGAAATATATCATAACGAACAATCTTTATCGATAATTTTATACGACCAGCAGAGTTTATTATTAAATGACCAAAATTCTAATCATAAGATTGAGCTCCATTGGAGACATTGTTCTTACTACGCCAGTTTTAAGAAGCCTTAAGAGAAGGAAATCCTATGACTATGAAGTACATTATGTTGTAAAGGAAGTCTATGAATCTGTTTTATCTGCGAATCCATACATTGATAAATTATGGACATATAAAGACAATGTGAGAGAATGTCTCCCATCATTGGTGAAAGAGAAGTTTGACTATGTTATTGATCTTCATAACAACTTGAGATCTCTTAAAATTAAACAAAGAATAAAAGCGCCAAATGCCACGGTTGACAAACTAAACCTCCAAAAATGGGTCTTGGTGAACACCGGAGTCAATCTAATGGCTGAAAGACACATTGTAGATCGTTACATGGACTGTCTGGATCATTTTAATATCGAGAATGATCATAAAGGTTTGGATCACTATATCGATATTAAAGATCACGTTGATTTGAGCAAAATCTCAATGGATCTAAAGGAGAATGATTTTATTGCCTGGTGTATTGGTGCAACGTATAAGGGGAAAAGGTTTTCCAAAGAAAAAAATGTCAGTGTATTAAAACAAATCCGTGAGAAGGTAGTATTAATTGGTGGTCCAACAGACATGGCTGATGCGGATTACATCAAGGCCAATCTTGGCTCGAACGTTTACAATACCGTGGGTCGCTATTCATTAAATCAATCCGCGAATATTGTAAAGCAAGCACGTTTGGTAGTGACTCCGGACACTGGAATGATGCATATAGCCGCAGCATATAAGAAGGATATTATTGCCCTATGGGGTTGTACAACACCAAACTTGGGGATGGGACCATATGAAGCTGGACTAAAATCTGTAAATCTTGAGCCAGAAAACTTAAGGAAGCGGCCTTGCTCTAAACTTGGTAATAGGTGTAAATATAAGGGCGGGTGTATCAATCGAATATTGGATGAAGATGTTCTTCATCACATCAATTGGATTTATAATTCTTAAGAAATTATCCGAATAATGCCTTGAGTTCTGAAGCTTCCTCGGGCTTCATTCTTTTGGCTAGAATCAAACTTAGTTGTTTTCTTCTAAGCGCACCGTCAAAACGAGTCTTTTCATCTTCAGTTACAGGCACAAGTTCTGGCACTTCTATGGTTTGACCATTTTGGTCCACCGCAACAAAGGTATATATGGATTCGTTGCACTTGCTTCTTTCTCCTGTAATATGATCTTCAACAAAAACTTCGGAAAATACCTCCATAGAAGAATTGAATGATCTTGAGACTTTAGATTCTATAGTTACTATTTGCCCCAAACCTATCGATTTATTGAAAGCAACATTGTTTACAGAGGCTGTGACAACAACTCTTCTGCAAAGCCTATGCGCTGCAATAGCGGAGTTAATATCTATCCAATTCAGAAGCTGGCCTCCCATGAGATTTCCTAGAGTGTTGGTCTCATGTGGCAAAACTAAATGCGTGCTTATCGCTAAAGTTTTTTCAGCGTTTACTTTTTTTCTCATAGGGAAATGGACGTTTTTAATTGTTAGCCTGATCTTGTATTTCGGCTATCCATGTCAAGGCTTTTTCCTTACTAGGAAACAGCTTCACAGGTCTATTGGGTCTGTTAAATCTGATGAAAAAATTGGCAGCCATCTCATGCGAGTAATTGGCTCTAATAATAGCGTCTGCAAGGATGTACTCATCAAAGGATTCTGAAGAAGCGAAATCCCTGGCATCTTGTGATAGTGTTGCTCCTTCTTCAGTACTAACAAGCAAACAAGCTTTCTGCTTTAACTCCTTTTTTAATATCTCAAGTGCCTTTTTAATCAGCGAAGCCCCAACGGGTTTATCTGATTTCTTGAAATGGAAATGTACATAACCTACCTCTTCAAATGTAATGGTAAGGTCACCGATATCTTCAACTCGTATTGCCACGTTTGACTTCTAAAATTTGTTAAGACAAAGTTATACTCTTGAGGTGAGATACAAAGTTAAAATGCGACCTTTTTGAAAATAATCCGACTATTTCTTGAGAAGCCATGCACTACGGTCTTCGTTTTGCTTTACAGCCTGTAACATTACGAGGGCATCATTCTTTGTGCTAAAACTACCGTAAACAACTCTATACAAGCCCTTTCTCTTGTCAATTATGAAGGCGTCAAAGCCCTTTTTCCTGATACGCCTTACCTTTTTCTGAGCGTTTTTTTGCTCACCAAAACAACCTGCAATTACATGGTATTTCCGAGATTTTATAGCGGTTGGAGCCATATATTTCTCAATATTTAAGGCGGTACTTGCTACTTTTTCACTAACTCTTGGCAGTGTTTTAGTCTTTTCAATGAGGCTTACAGGGATTTTATCTTCCTCATTGTCTGTCAACGAAAAGTAAATGGTCTTCTTGTCCTCTGGAAGTTCAAATAGATCTGGGAAATCTGATTCCATCTTTGTCACAGGAACATTAAAAACCTCTGATCTCTTTTGATAGGTATGCGCAATTGAATCCTTAAAAGGATTGAGATTCGAAAGATGTTGATTGGACCCTTCGGATGGGTCTTTCAAGAAATAACCCATCAATAAGGCGAAAGGAATAATGACCGCTGCAGATCGCCAAATCCGTCTTTTCATGTCATCATCCAACTCCTCAATTGGAGCATCCTTTGGCTTCAATTCCACAACTTCAGTTGGAGGTGCTATAGGAACAACGATATTCTCAACTTTAACGGGCTGTTCTTTCTTGATGATTCTTATTGGTTCTTTAACAACCGTTTTCACTTTTTGATCTGCGTGAGCATAAACTCTTCTTAAACCAAAGGACTCCAGAAGATAGTTATTGGCCAACTCAGGGCTAAACTGAATCTTCTTGGACTTATCCATATACAAGATTCCTACTTTATCGAAGACTACCCTATCACCATTATTGAGCTTGGTGAAATATTCCTCTACAGTTCGTTTCAACTGCTCGTTTACTTCTTCAAAACTCAAGGACTCTTTCTCTGCAATATACTTTGCCAGCAGTCCATCATTGTTTTTTAAGTAGCTATTGAAACTAATGGCTTTACGGGGTGGAGAGAAAATACTTGAGTTCCCATCGAGCGATGCCGGATGATAATTGCTAACAAAGCCACCTAGTTCCGGCACTATGACACAGTCATATTGATAGAGAAGGTCACTAATGTTTTTATCCAGTTTCAAGTCGTGTTTGTTTGGTTACACAAATGTAATGGAACTATTGAAATATCCA
>JBLIMR010000058.1:0-15194 GCA_047638815.1 Gammaproteobacteria bacterium | reverse complement strand
CCTATACTAGCCAAGTAATGGGAAACAAGAAAATATTCCAAAATAAGGAAAATGAAAATCGCGCCAATCAATAATGATAAAAAGAAAAATAGATTGATGATGCCAACCGAATAATTGCCAATGCCAGGAAACACCTCCGAAATTAGCTTTGTGATGGTACTGTAAAATGGCATGGAGTCTTCATAGAGCATAAATTCCCCATAAGGATAATTCATGTTGTCAAGATGGACATAGGAGTTATCATGATTAACATGCCACTGAAAATTATAGTAAGTTTTTAATCCATCATCAGTATCTGAAAACATGTAGCCATTCAGATTGAAAATATTTGCGTGATAGAAAAATATAAGAAAGCTGACCAACAGGATGGTCGTAAGAAGTATGCCTTTTGATTTAGTGTTCAATAGATCAAGAAATAGAAGGGCTAAGATATAAATTGTGAGGATACCTCACGATACTATCATTCCATTTCTTCGACTTCCAGTATTTCGATTCTTCGCTCGGATGCAGCTTCGGTACTATAAACAGATACAGCCCTATTCTCAAGGTTGTCACTTACATTTTTGCCAGCTTGACTTTCTCCAAAAGGAATTTCTTTGAAGAGTAATTGCCCTAGATCTTCCTCGTTTCTTAAAATAAAAGGCCTTAGGGCTTTGTTGTCCCATTCATTAAGCTCGTTTATTAAAGAGCGTATTCTACGAAGTGTAAGGTTCTTGTTATAGTCTGAGCTGGATAGAGGACTGGCATATCCTTTTATAGCAAGTTCTATTTTTCTACCTTTTAATAATTCTCTTTCTAGCAGTCTGCAAAAGAAAAGAAGATCATCATTTCCTTTTCGTAATTTTTCATCAAAAAAGAGATCAAGTTCCTTCACCTGTTGCGTTCTTTTTTTTCCGTCATAGCCTGACGGAATATTGTCTTTGTACTCTTGTCTTAAGGTATAATATCGATTATACGTTTGACTATAAGTTTTGTCGGTTTCCGTTTTTAATGTTTTTGGATTGGGATGATCATTATCGAAATATAATGTGATTGGTAAATATTTCGAAAGGTCTTCGATATTCTCAATTTCAGGAAGTATGCGATCATTTGGATCGATATAATTTTCATCAGATAAACCTGTCTCACCATTTTGTGTTGAGGTTTCTTTTTCATCCACCAGCAATGAATCAGATATTTCAGGCTCTCCAAAAAACCAAATGTCATTACAGCATGTTTCTCCTCTTTGTCCTAGAGAACCAACTCTATTAGAAGTTAAATAACCTTCGTTGGCGTTTGTTTTGCCAAAATACATATCATTGGCAGAGCTGTTAAAAGGGGAGAGCAAGTTTTTAGGTGTTACCGTATAGGTTAAAGGCAAGCCACCAGAGTAAAAAATATCAAATCCACCAAAACCTTCATGCCAGTCGGAACTAAAGTAAAGTCCCATTTTGTCACTGTCATAAAAAGGAGAAATTTCATTGTCAGGAGAATTTATAATTCCCCCCATGTTCTGTACTTCACCTAGCACATTTTCTCCATCTATTTTACAAAACCAAATGTCATTTTTACCAAATCCTCCAGGACGGTTAGAACTGAAAAATAAATGTTCCTCATCATATATTTTCGCAATATTTGGTTGGGTAGTTGAGGCGTTGGGTGTGTTTATCTTCAGATCAACTTTCCTTGGATTTGTAAACTTCCCTTTAGCGTGATCTGCAACCATTATCACACAATTCCTGTCTTGATCACATTGACTATAAAAGAAAAGACTCAAGTCAACGTTGAAACTGCCATTTGCGGTTATCATCTCTTCAACGTTGATGTGTTCTCCCAATTCTCTACCAACCGTAAATCGCTTAAACTTTCTCTTCAACGTACTCCTGTATATTTTTATGTTGTATTTGTTTTCTAACAATACATCTTCGTCAGAGTAGTCTCCACGCAAGGAACTATAGTATAAAATGGAATCGCCAATCATACTTAACCCAAATTCTGACTCAGCACTATTTATCTTTCTTCCTGCGTTTGTTACATCCAATGGAGCACCTTCATATTGCGCAACAGCGTCTTTGTTTTTTTTAGCAAATTCGCAAGATTTTAATCTTTGTTTGATGCTTTTTTTCATGTCAGAATCATCTCCACTTTTGTATTTTTTCCAAAATTCAATGGCTTTTTCATAGTCACCATTATATTCGTTCATTTTGGCTATCCAGAAAATCCCCAAGGGATAAAATCGTCCTCTATCTTTTCTATATACCTTGTCGTACTGGTGCTCGGCACCTTTGTAATCATTTATATTCCTTAAGGTTTCGGCATATTTATATTGTAGTGCCGCTTTGGCTGAATCCATACTTAGCGCATTCTCAAAATAATGTCTGGCACCATAATAATCTCCAATAGCATACGCTTGATCACCGAGTTCGATCCAGTCTTTTTGTTTCTGAGCATCAACAGATCCCATTACAAAGAGGGCCAAAATCAATATGATCGTTCTGTACAATTTCATTAAATAAAATCTGGGCAGGCCCTGTGAGGTTTTATGGTTTCATTAAAAATATCAATAAGATAGATAACAGAAAGTTCAAGACCTCCTCTATAACGACTCGCTACATTCAATGGGGAATAGTTGAAGTCATAACTCACGCCAAATTTCCAATCGTCATAATCCATCGCGAGTAAAAGGGAACCACTATCTTTTACCCTCATGAAGGCACCGATGTATCCTGCTCGATTCAAGATGTTATCATCTCTCCAAATTTTCTTAAACATCGCACCAATTATTTGTTCTCGGAAGCTGCCTTGCCACATTCCTTGAGCGGAAAGTATTATATCCCAATCTTTAGCAATGTCCTGATGATAATGGGCCTGTGTACTCAAGCGATTTTCTAGTTTCGATTGGGTATCACCTAAAAAGTTATACGCTGGATTTAATAAATTAAAAACACCAATGCCCATACCGTATCCTCTTCTCGAATCAATTTCTTTATCAAAATCAAGACCGAGATTCAAATTGGCAAAACTTGTTTTTAGATTTGATTGATCTTCAAAGTTTGGCAAGCTTGGATCAAACGCAAAACCATTGTACTGCTCATCGAAACGTAGGTCACTAAAGTCTATTTTCTTTTGCGTAAAACCTGTTTGGGCGCCTAGTCGAACCATGGCCGAAGAGTCGGGATTTACAGAAAAAACGAATGCTGAACTTAAATTAACTTGAAAGGTATTAAGTTTTGAATCACCTGCTTTGTCATTCGTAATGCTGAATCCAGCAGAAATATTTTTTTTAGTGGAAATTCTGTTTGTTTCAGCAGAGAGCGCGAAAGTGGTGAACGGAACGGTTACGGATTTCCATTGTTGACGTTGGTTCATTACCAGCCTAATTGTCTGCCTATGCTTCCCTGTTAAAGCAGGATTTGTTAGCAGCGGAGAATGATAATATTGCGAAAGGTGCACATCTTGGGCTATGCAAACATGAGCAAAAAATAGGACAAACAATATGGAAAGAAAATGCTTCATTTTAGCAAAGTGATATTTCCTTTTACCAATCCTTTCTGTCTATTAATGCATGTTAAGTTTAAGTGATAAACATATACAGCAGGTGAAGCAGTTGCTCCTTTGAAAGTTCCATCCCATCCGATATTTTGATCTTGCGTTTCAAAAACCAATTCGCCCCATCGATTGTATATGAAAAGTTCCATATCATCGATATAATCACTTCGTACTAGAAGGCTATCATTAAATCCATCTCCGTTTGGACTAAATGCATTGGGTACAAATATTGTTGGCTGATTACAATCAAATTCAAAGACGCTAATTGTAATCGTATCTCCTCGTAGGCACTGACCATTGACTCTTTCGTCTGAAATTGTTAATGTGAATGTTGTTGTTTCAAATAGGGTTGCTGTAGGGTTGGAAGAACCAGCTGAGGATAAGGGGTCTGAAGGTGACCAATTAATGTCAAAATTATCCTCAGGTACTGCATGTAAAACGGTAGATCCTCCTTGAGGTATAACTGTTTCATCAGCTGTTGCATTCACAAGAAAAGTGGACAAATCTGAAACTTCCACTAGCACTGAATCGCTAAATTCACATCCTTCGCTGGTCGTAACATCGGCATAAAAGTATTGAGAAGTATCTGTAGAAACACTGACAAGAGAAGTTCCGTCTCCTGAAATTATTCCATCATTAGGAGACCAATCAACCGTGTACGTCTGGCCCGGTACAATTGCATTTAGTTCTAACGATAACTCATCACCCGCACAAAGAAAAATATCTGGACTTATCGAATAAAGATCTGAAGCAATTGTTACTTGCACTTGCCCATTGATCTCGCAAAAATTTTCAGTTTGGAAATAGTAAGTTGATGACATTTCTGGGCTCAACACCACGGAGGAATCACTGCTCAAAACATTGGTAAAAGTAGGTTCATCGGACCAAGTAAAAGTATCTCCCGTACCAAATGTATTCGCCACCAAATTTAATTCAGTCTCATCACAAATAATTGTATCCAAAGGCATCTCAAGTGCAATAATATTTACGTTCAACATTATGGAGTCATTTGCCTCACAACCATTGAGGCTAGTTCCCGTTAGATATAGCGTGGTGTTTTCATCAGTAGAAACTGTTATGGATGGACTATTTGTATTTGTAACGATTGCATCATTTGTGTCCCAAAGAAAATTCACAGTTGGGCTCGGGCTTGGGTCAATTGCGACAATATTTTCTGACTCATTTACACAGAGTTCAATTACCTCAGGAAGTTCTACTTCAAATTCTTCTACAAATACATTGACCGATTCTTCTAATTCACAATCGTCAAAAGTTATCTGGACAAAGTAAGTCTCAGTTTCATTTGGATTTACGGTAATCTCATTTGCGTTCGGATCCCCATTAATTGGGTTTGTAAAATCAGGAGATATTGACCAGATGAAGGTAGAGGATACGGGGAAGTCAGTTATGGTAAGCACTTGTTGTAATCCTTGAATACAACTGGTTTCATCTTCAGGGAAAAGCGCATCAAAATTCACCACATTTACATTTTGAGTACTGGTAGATTCACACACTCCATTGCTTACCGTTAAGGTGAATTCTGTGCTCACAGAGACTGTTGTTGTGGGATTGGATATACTTGGATTGGTTAATCCTCCAGCTGGGCTCCAAGTATAGGTGTACCCGGGACTTGGAATAGGATCGAAACCTAATTGAACGCTTTCACCGTTGCAAATAGTATACTCTTCAAGCTCAAAATTTTCTTCTTGTAAAATAATAAGATCTTGTGAAATTGTATCCGCTAAATTACAAGACATGGGATCAGTAATTATGAGTGTTACTTCGTAAACACCCGGAGCATCGTATAAATGAGACGGATCATTTTCACCAGATGTTGTGTCGTCTCCAAAATCCCAAAGAAAAGTTAAACCACCTTCACTAATATTATTGAACTGAATCGGATCGGGCAGACAGGCCGGATCGTAAGCAAAGTCCGCAACGATACCTGGTAAGTCAAAGTCAAATTTAAATACTCCGTTGTTGCACCCTCCTGAATTATTTGTCGATGAGAATGCATTCGCAGGTTCAATGGGAAAGTCACTATTCCCTTGACAACCGGCACATACGGATTGATAAATCTTTCCCTTCCTGTCAAATCTACTAGTGCCTCCGTCAACGTGTTCATTGCTTATGTCACCACCGTAAAAAGACGCGTAAACTAAATTCGAGGCATCCTCTTCAATGACGAAGAGGTAAAAATCCCCACTTGTTGTTTCATCCTGAAAGGCATCTGATGTTACAGGTAAACCTAAGGTGCTTGATGTCCCACTCCCCACTGGGCCACCCCATCCAGAAAGATATATTCTACTGCATAAATCAACCAAGAAAGCTGTCGGAGAAATATCTGGTGCACCATCACCGGTACCAAATGTGGTACTCCAGATGAAAGCACTCATGTCAGCATTGAATTTCGAAATAAACTGGCCACTATTGCCATCATCATATCCAGCGTTGAAAATATATTCAGACCCTGAAGTGCTTTGACCAAACAAGTGAACATTGTTATCACTATCCAATTCAACAAAATAGGCTTGGTCGTAGGTTGACGTTCCAAGATAAGTACTGCTCACAACATTAGTAACATCTGCATTAAATTTTGCGGTAAAGGCATCTACTAGCCCCCCATTGTAGGAGCTGTCATATGCATTTGGCGTCATTTCAAGATCACCTGAACTTGTTCCACCACAAATTACAACTTGACCGATATCATCAAAAGCCAAAGAATATACAGCATCATTTCCACCCCCACCATAATATGTGCTCCAATCTAGGTTTTGCAGATCGCCTGAAAGTTTAGCGACAACACCTTCTTGATTACCATTATTACTCGACTGATAAACGTCAGTGGTAACAGGAAAGTTAGTTGAAAATGTGGATGTCGCGATGTATACATTGCCATCCTCATCAAGATCAATTTCTCCACGTATTTCATCTGCATAATTGAATGTAGTTGGGTCAGCCAAGTTTAGTCCATCGTTAGATGTGCCACCCAAAAAAGTTGACGACAAGACATCATCTCCTTGTGCGCTTAATCTTGTAATAAATATATCCGTTCCGCTGGCATAATTAACTGCCAATCCATTAAGATTAACTGCTGATCCACCATAAAATGTCGTTTGAAAGGCGTCCGATGTAATTGGAAAATTTGAAGAACTAGTTGTTCCAAGGATATATATCTCATCCACATCGTTAACAACAATACTATGAGGCAGTTCACTTTCACTTCCACCAATGTATGTTGAATAAACTAGTGAAGTTCCTGTTGAATCATATTTTGTAATACCAAAATCAACCGATCCTCCATTGAAACTTGTATCGAAGGCCCCCGGAGTTGTTGGGTATTCGCCAAGGCCTGATAAAATTGAGCTGCCAGAATATAAATATCCGAAGCGATCATAGGTCGCGGTGTAGCCAAAATTGTTCGCTGTTGATCCTGAGAATGTGGAGAATTTCAAAATAGGGTCAATGATCAAGGGCAGGCTCTTATCATATTCCCCAACCGAAAAAGATAGCTCGTTCCCTAACAAGAAGTATTCGCAATAAACTTCTCTTTTTGTCCCATTTACCCATTGATAGGCATATGGTTTTTCTTCTATTACATTGTTCACAGAAGTTTTAATATGTAACGACCCATCTTTGAGTTTGATTTTCTCAACATCATCATAAGCAAACTTAATTAGCCCAGGATCACCTTGAGGATGCACAATCATATCATACTTCACGAAACTATTTTCACTATACAATTCTAGGTCAATATTTTGATAGATATCTTCATAGTAAATAGCACCATATGCCTTTGCATTTTTACCCCAGCGACTTTGATCATTGCCTAGAAAGTAGTTGTATCTTTCCTTTTGTACATCCTTCGTTAATATTGCTGTGTTTGGATTGGAGTCTAAAAACCTGATTTTGTATGAATGAAAATGCAGTTTGTTCGGGAAATTTCCTTTGCCAATGTGTGCACGAGAAATTTGCATTTGCTCCTTTATGTCGTAGAATTTGAAGGTAAAAGCATTCTTTTCGGCAAATAAATACCCGCCACTGACTTCGGCCCGATATTCAACATTATTATGCCATTGTCCGACATTTTCAATCATTTTAATGTCTTGGGCGTTCAGATTCACTCCGATAAACATTAATATCCCTAAGAAAACGTGCTTTAGATGCCTCCACTTCTGCATGCCACCAAATTAATGATAAATTTGCTTAAGAGTAAAACAAAATGTTGGATAAAATAGCAGCTCTGACGAAGGATTCACGATAAATGGAGATAATATTTATTTATAATGCCAATTCGGGCTTTTTTAGTGGGATGATGGATAGTGCTCACAAGTTGTTTTCACCTGACACCTACACTTGTGACTTATGCAGTATTACGCACGGTCTTGCAGGGCCTAAAAGGGAATGGCAGGAATTTATTGATGGCCTGGAACATCCGATTAAGTTTTATCATAAAAATGATCTTCCTCCAGCATATGAAAATTTGCCATTACCGGTCATTTTGAAAAAATCAAAAGAGAACTTTGAAATCCTGGTGTCAAAAGATGAAATGAGTGAAATGAAGACGGTGACGCTATTGACTGATATGTTAAATAATAAGCTGAAAAATCGTGATAAAGCATTATAAAATTGAGATTTCTAGAAAAAACAGGGGGTATCATATAATTACTGATGAGGTGTTGGATACGATCATGGACTTGCCATCCAATGGTTTACTCAATCTGTTTATACAACATACCTCTGCATCAATTATGATCAATGAAAATGCTGATCCTACAGTACGAGAAGATCTAGAACAAAGCTTCAATAGATTGGTTAAAGAAGATGAACCTTGGTATAAACATACTATTGAAGGAAGTGATGATATGCCTGCCCATATTAAGGGTGCGATGATTGGTTTCTCAATGACGATTCCAATTGAAAATGGGCGACTGATGCTTGGCACCTGGCAAGGAATATATCTTTGTGAGTTCAGAAATAATGCTGGTGCAAGAAAATTAGTTGCAACTGTATATTCTTAGGTATTAAGTTGACCTTATGTAAAGTTGCATTCGATTGAACTATTTGATAAATGAAACTGGACGAATGAAATGCCACCAATTGGCTTAAAAATAATTGATCTTGAAATCATTTCATCGATAAATTCCACTAACCCTGTAAGTAATAGGTATTCAGAGGGTTAGGCAAGCTTTTAAGTTTCAAAAAAAACATACCTTTGTAAGGAATAAATATTAGCTTATGGAAACTAAGACTCAGAGTAATAAAGAAGATGTAAAAAAGTTCATTGATGAAATATTAGCGGACTTTAAATTGGCTTGTTTAAGTCGAGAGGCATCCCTTTTGGGTCGAAGAGAAGTACTAACAGGAAAGGCAAAATTCGGAATTTTTGGTTCCGGTAAAGAATTGGCTCAAATAGCTTTGGCCAAGCAGTTTAAAGAAGGAGATTGGAGAAGTGGTTATTATCGAGATCAAACCTTGATGATGGCAATAGGGAAATTAAATGTGCAACAAATTTATTCGGCTCTCTATGCTCATCCAAATAAAGATGTGGAGATAGCCTCTGGAGGCCGTCAAATGGGAGGGCATTTTGCTACGCCTAATGTTGATGAGCATGGAAACTGGCTTGAGTTATCAAAACTAAAAAATTCTTCAGCAGATATTTCTCCAACTGCTGGACAAATGCCAAGACTACTTGGACTGGCATTGGCTTCAAAAGTGTTTAAGGAGAATACAGATTTACACGCATTTGAAAATTATAGTGACAAAGGAAACGAAGTTGCTTTTGGTACTATCGGAGATGCAAGTACAAGTGAAGGTCATTTTTGGGAAACGATGAATGCCGCTGCAGTATTGCAAGTTCCTATGGTCATGAGTGTGTGGGATGATGGCTATGGTATATCCGTAGCCAGGGAACACCAAACAACAAAAGACAGTATATCTAAGGCATTGGCTGGCTTTCAAAGGGATGAAAACGATCCTGGCATGGAAATTTTAACCGTGAAAGGTTGGGATTATCCAAGTTTGGTTAAGACCTATGAGCAGGCAACAAAAATTGCCCGTGAGCAGCACGTTCCAGTGCTTGTTCATGTTCAAGAGGTTACTCAGCCACAAGGACATTCAACTTCTGGTTCGCATGAGCGATATAAAAATGAAGAAAGAATGCAATTCGAAAAAGACTTCGATTGTATAGCCAAGTTTAAAGAATGGATTGTAGCTTTCCAGTACCAAGGAGAAAACATCGCTACGATTGAGCAGCTTGATGAGATTCATGAAACGACAAAAAAAGAAGTGCGAACAGCACAAAAGGATGCTTGGAAATTATACCAAGATGAAGTAAAAGAGGAAAACAACACTCTTATTGCTTTAATCGAGGATTTGGCTGCAGGAGTTTCGAGGAAAGATGATTTGTTGGCAATCGTCAAAGACATCAAATCGGAAATGGCTGCGATGATTAGACATGGTATTTCTGGCGCTAGAACAGCTTTGAGAATGACCATTGGAGAGGATAGTCCTGCCAGAGAAGCTTTGAAGCTTGAACTTGAAAGACTTCAAGAAAAGAACGTTGATCGATACAATGATTCATTGTACACTGAGGACAGTACTTCATCTTTAAATGTACCTCAGGTAGATCCAGATTTCACAGATGAAATGGCTGATGGAAGATTAATCTTGCGAGACAATTTCGATAAGCTATTCGAAGAAAATCCATTGATCCTAACTTTTGGGGAGGATACGGGAGAAATAGGTGGTGTAAATCAAAGCATGGAAAACATGCAGACCAAGTTTGGCAAAGTGCGTGTGAGTGATACCGGAATTAGAGAGGCCACTATCATTGGTCAAGGAATTGGAATGGCGATGAGAGGGTTGAGACCTATAGCCGAGATACAGTATTTAGACTACATCTACTACGGACTGCAGATACTTAGTGATGATCTTTCTACACTTCAATATAGAACAAAAGGTCAGCAAAAAGCTCCGTTGATTGTAAGAACAAGGGGACATAGATTAGAAGGAATATGGCATAGTGGTTCTCCAATTGGAACGCTAATAAATGCTTTAAAAGGAATGAGATTTTGTGTGCCTAGGAACATGACAAAAGCTGCTGGATTTTACAATACATTATTGAGCTCTGATGATCCGGCCCTTGTAATTGAACCATTGAACGGTTATAGATTAAAAGAAAATGTGCCGAGTAACTACGGAGAATTTACAGAGGCACTCGGATATCCTGAAATCGTAAGAGAAGGAACTGATGTCACCATGTTAAGTTATGGATCGACATTTAATCTTTGTGAAAAAGCATTGGCACTTTTCGATGAGGTTGGGATTAGCGTTGAGCTTATCGATGCTCAAACATTATTGCCATTTGATATTGAAGGTATGGTCGCAAAATCACTTGAAAAAACCAACAGACTCATAATCGTTGATGAAGATGTGAATGGAGGAGCTTCTTCTTATCTTTTGGATGAGGTTTTAACCAAGCAAGGTGGTTATTTTCATCTGGATTCAGCACCAGAAATATTGTGTGCTCAGGATCATAGACCTGCATACGCTTCTGATGGGGATTATTTTTCTAAGCCTTCGATTGATGATATATTCGAAAGAACCTATGCCATTATGAGTGAAGCGGATCCGTCTAGATTTCCTGCTATTTAATGACAGAATTCAAAATTACGGGAGAGTATATTCACCTGAACAAACTTCTGAAAGTTCTTGGCTTTGCCGCAACAGGTGGCCATGCTAAAATTCTCATTGAAGATGGAGAAGTAATGGTCAATGATAAAATTGAGCATCGCTTGAGGAATAAGATACGGCCTGGGGATATAGTGGCTGTGGGAGATGAGAAATGTAAAATAAGCTAACAAAACAGCATTCAATTGGAAACACAAAGGCACACGGAGCAGAATTCGAACTATGACAACCTCGAGCAAATGTCAACGGAGGAGTTATTGACAGGTATAAATAATGAAGATGAATCTGTTGCCAATTCTATCAAGAAGCAATTACCTAAGATCTCTAACTTTATAGATGCAGCCTATAAAAAAATGGCTGATGGCGGTAGATTATTCTATATGGGCGCTGGAACCAGCGGTCGTTTAGGAATTGTAGATGCCTCAGAATGTCCACCAACCTTTGGCGTTGATCATGGTGTTGTTGTTGGAATAATGGCTGGAGGAGACTTGGCAATTCGTAAAGCTGTGGAGTTTGCCGAAGATGATACTGAGCAAGGGTGGAAAGATCTTGAGAAATATAACATTTGTCAAAAGGATACAGTCATAGGTATAGCTGCTTCTGGATCAACACCTTATGTGATTGGAGCGATGAAGAAATGTGTTTCGAATAACATATTGACAGCCGGCATTACTTGCAATGAAAATAGTGGACTAGCTGATGCCGTTGACCATCCTTTGGAAATTGTTGTTGGTCCTGAGTTCGTAACAGGTAGCACAAGAATGAAAGCAGGAACAGCACAGAAATTAGTATTGAACATGATATCAACCGCCATTATGATCAAGCTTGGTCATGTCAAAGGGAATAAAATGGTAGATATGCAACTTTCTAACAACAAGTTAGTTGATAGGGGTACGAAAATGGTCTGTTCTCAACTGGGTGTTGAATATGAGGAAGGAAAAACACTTCTTTTAAAATATGGTAGTGTCAGGAAAGCTGTAGCGTCTAAAGGATGATATTGCTTTAAAGGGGACCATAAAAATTCTAATTTTCTATAATATTATCTTCTTCGATCAATATTTTTTGCAGCATATATTGGGCAAATAAATCTAATCTTGACTGTGCTCCATTCTTTATGTACCTTGCGAATCACTTGATTTTACATGAAAATCAGTAATACAAAATTGACAGTCCTTCTATGAGTTTAAAGCTTAGTTTTTTCTTTCCGTTATTTTTCATTCTAATTGGTTCACTTTATTCTCAAGATTATTGTGATTATGAATTTAAATTACCCTCCTCAGATGATGGTAACCTTCAGGGTTTGGGCATAAAAGGAGCAATCGATGTTCATGGAGATTATGCTATAGTTGGTGCTTTTGGTGATGATACAAATGGTAGCCAATCTGGTGCTGCGTATATATTTGAAAGATGTGGTAGCGAATGGATAGAATTACAGAAGTTAATTCCAAGTGATAACGTGGCCTCGGACAGATATGGACGTGGTGTTGCAATATGGGGTGATTTTGCAATAGTTGGTGCACCTTACGATGATGATAAGGGAAACAACAGTGGTTCGGCATATGTATATCAATTGATTGATGGCGTTTGGGAGTTTGATCAAAAACTCACAGCTTTGGATGGCTCTGGTTCTGATTGGTATGGATGGACAGTTAGTATATGGGAGGATTATGTTCTAATAGGGGCTCAGAATGACTATGGGGCTGTGGCCTTTAGCGGTTCTGCTTTTATTTACAAGAAGGTCAATGATGTTTGGACCTTTCAGACCAAATTATTAGCGCCAGATGCTGGTGTGTTTGATAATTTCGGTCTAAGTCTTGACATAAGAAATGGTTATGTAATAATTGGGGCGGACGAAAATGATAATGTTGATTTGGATACAGGAGCAGCTTATATTTATAAAAATGTAAATGACAGTTGGAACTTTGAAATGAAATTGATCGCTTCTAACTTTGCGGAAGATGATAAATTTGGACATGATGTAGCCATAAGCGATAGCATGGCTGTGGTTTGTTCATTAAACAATGATACGCTAGTAAACGATGCTGGTGCGGTGTATGTGTTCAAAAATCAAGGTTCTGGTGTTTGGATTGAAGATGACATCCTAATTAGCCCTGAAACTATAGTTTCCGAAAATTTCGGTATTTCAGTTGATTTTAATGAGCAGTTTTTGATTGCAGGAACGACAACCGGATTTGGATTAGCTTTCCAAACAGGGTCAACTTATTTGCATACATATAACGGGACTTCATGGGAGTATGAACAAAAGATCTTTGCGAATGACGGAGATCATGCTGATTTTTACGGGGCTGGATCAAGTATGCATGGCAGTACAATAATGATAGGTGCAATGGGTGATGATAGCAACGGTGGAAATGCAGGGTCAGCCTATATGTATCATGTGGAATGCGTTCCCGTTTGTACAAAATTATTATCACCATCTAGAGGCGATACGATGTTTTACTTGAATGAAGTCTTAACTTGGGCGGATGTAACAATGGCTGATGGGTACATGTTATCTGTTGGGAGTGGACCCGGACTTGATGATATATTTGCAATCCAGGATATTGGGGATACGACATCCTATTTCGTAGCTCTTGCTGATCAGACGGAATCTTTCGTAACAATACAACCGTATAATTCTTTTGGAGTAACTCAGGCTTGTACCGTTGAGAGTTTCTTTAAAGATATTTCAACTCCTTGCCATCCTGACATGGAGGCTCTTTTGGCATTGTATATTAGTACTGATGGCCCAAATTGGTTAAATAATACTGGATGGGTAGAAGGTGCGCTTGCTATTGATTGCGAGCCTTGTACATGGTATGGTGTAACTTGTGATGTGGATGGGAGGGTTTCTGGACTTACTTTGGATAACAACCAACTTAATGGATTAATACCAACGGAGCTGGGTGATTTGACTAATTTAACGGAACTTTTCTTGAACGACAATCAACTCACAGGCTGCATTCCTATTTCATTTGCAGCTTATTGTTCTAGTACAACGGTAGATTTAAGTTCAAATCCAATGATGATTAACGATGATTTCGCTCCTTTTTGCATGAACAGTGTTGGAGCATGTCAACTGCCTTGTCCCACAGATATAGATCGAAACGGTCTTACCAACGGAGATGATTTTGGCATATACTTAGGTAATTTTGGTCTTACTTGCGGAGCACCTCCTTGTCCTTCGGATGTAGATTATAACGGTGTTATAGACGGAGATGATTTTGGTGAATTCCTAGGGAACTTTGGATTGAGTTGTGATTAACGATTAATACTCCCTCCCAATTATTAGAACTATCACATTGAATGTTCATTGTTCGATAGCTTGTAATGCTTTCAATCAGGATAGTAAACAAAGTCTTTATGAAGGTTGTCTTATATATTGGCGAATAAGCTATTAAGACTTAATTCACTTCGAAATTCTTCACCAATTGTCCTTAAATAACACTTGTTGCTATTTCTCGTCCCCCATACCCACCCTGGTCTTCTCTTGGTGATGTAGGAGTTAGTCTGAGTGGATTGATGACATAGCTACAAAAAAATCAGTTTAATTAAATCAGAGCAAAATTCTCACTAGTATTATTAAACCAATTTTATGCAACCTAAATTGTCAGAGAATCGTTAAAATGACTTACACCTTAAGTGTTTATGGTTGTAAATTTGTGTTATTATATATTCCAAACCCGATATGAGTAGAAAGCTACTTCTGTTGTTTCCGTTATTTTTCTTCTTAATCGGTTCACTTGCATCACAAGATTTCTGCGATTATGAATATAAATTACCTTCTTC
This sequence comes from Gammaproteobacteria bacterium, assembly GCA_047638815.1. GTDB lineage: Bacteria > Bacteroidota > Bacteroidia > Flavobacteriales_D > JABDKJ01 > JAJRRH01. Next base: position 185 of record JBLIMR010000058.1, on the reverse strand, counting down.
TGATGATGGTGATCTTCAAGGTCTGGGCGTAAAAGGAGGGATTGATGTTCATGGGGACTATGCTATAATCGGTGCTTTCGGAGATGAAACCAATGGAAATCAATCTGGAGCTGCATACATTTTTGAACGATCTGGCAGTGAATGGATTGAAATTCAAAAACTTATCCCTGATGACAATGTGCTCG
>JBLIMR010000057.1:0-15284 GCA_047638815.1 Gammaproteobacteria bacterium | reverse complement strand
ATACATTCACTGACAACACTGCGCCTGTTCCTCCTGCTGCTCCAGATAACATGACTGCACAATGTGTAGAAGATGTAATGGCTGCTGGTACGTTAACAGCTGTTGATGCTTGTCAAGGTGATATAACTACTACAGGTGTTGATACTGACAATGGTGGTGCTGGTTGTGATGGTGATCCTTTGATCATCACTAGAACTTGGACGTTCGATGATGGTTGTGGTAATGTGTCTAGCGTAAGCAAAACGATTACTGTGATTGATACTATCGCTCCGGTTTGGAATCCAGGTTGTGAAATCACGAACACATACACAACTAATGGTGGTGCTGATTGTCCTGCAGATGCAGCGATCTCTCTTAATGTTGGTGATGTAATTACTGTTAATGACGCTTGGACTGCTGGTGGTATTACTATCCCTAACCTCTCTGGATGTGTTAGTGATAACTGTACTGCTCCTGGTGATCTAGTTATAAGAGTTATCGGTAAGACCAATGATAATGGACCATGTGCACACACTTTAACTATCACCTTCCAAGCGGAAGATGAATGTGGAAACTTTGATGGCAGCTTTACTTGCACTTACATATTTGAAGATGATACTGATCCTGTTTGGGGAACATTACCACCAGAAAATATAACTGCACCTTGTGATGCTATTCCTGATCCTGCAACTATAACCGTAACGGATAATTGTGATGCTGATATTATGCCAATGTATAGTGACATCATGCTTTCAGGTGGCTGTGCTGGTACGATAGAAAGAACATGGACTGCAGCTGATTGTGCTGGAAACGAGATTGTATTCACTCAATATGTAACATTGACTGACACGGTACCACCAGTAATAGTTTGCCCTGATGGAGATGCATTAGGATGTAATCCAGATGCAAGTGAATATGCGTCCGGAATGGCTACTGCTACAGATAACTGCGGCATAACTTTATTGCCTACTGTTCTTGAAGGAACTCCGGTTCAAGTGGATGGATGCAATTGGTCAGTGACTCATTTTTATGCAGCGGTAGATGATTGTGGAAATCCTGCTTCATGTACTCAAGTATTTACATTTACTGTAGATCTTGAAGATCCTACAACGACTTGTCCTCAAGGTGGTGACTTAGGTTGCAACCCTGATGCTGATGATTATGCTGCAGGTTCTACTACATGGTTTGATAACTGTGGTGTTGAAGACTCTGGTGTTAATCCTGGTACTCCTGTAGCTGATGCTTCTGGATGTGGTTGGAGTGTAACTCATACTTACTGGGCAGTGGATGCTTGTGGTAATGATGCTTCATGTAATCAGACATATACTTGGACTGTAGATCTTGAAGATCCTACAGCTGATGCTTGTCCTCTAGGTAGTGACTTAGGTTGTAACCCTGAAGAAGATGAATATGCACCAGGTTCAACTACATGGTCAGATAACTGTGGTGTTGATGATTCTGGTGTTACTGCTGGTACTCCTGTAGCTGATGCTACTGGATGTGGTTGGAGTGTAACTCATACTTACTGGGCAACTGATGATTGTGGTAACCTTGGAGAATGTACTCAAGTCTTTACATGGATTATAGATTTAATAGATCCTGTTCTAACTGGCGTGCCAGCGAACACTTCAGTACAATGCTTTGGAGATCTACCTGCTCCGGCTGATGTAATGGTAACGGACAATTGTGATGATGATATCATTATCGATTATTCTCAACAGATATTGTTACCTGAAGATGGTCCTGAGACTGAAGAGATTACTTGTGATGTAGCAAACGCTGTTGGAATTAATCCTAACGTGTGGACTTTACTCTTGAATAACCTTCCTGGTGGATTAACATCTAACTGGATAGCTCATCCTGATGGCGTGGTCTTTGACCAAAATGCTGATGGAACGGCTAGAATGTCAGGAAAAGTTGTTGCAGCTGATGATCCTACTTTAGTGTTCTTATTGGATATCAATTTGATAAACAAAAGAACCTGGGCTGAATGGAGTATTCTTCCTGCACCACCAAGTGCTTTGAACAGAACGTACAAGGATGCTACTGGACTTGCTGCTGCGGGTGGTGACTTATGGACTACTTGGGATTTCTATGAAATTGATGAAAACAACTCATTCTTAATCGGATTTGATGGATTGGGTGGATCATTATTATCATTGGCTCAAGCACCAGAAAGTTACAGATTCGGATGGCAAGTTGGTGATGCTGCGAATGATATAAACGCTGCTTATGGTATGTCTTCCTGGTTATACTATGAAGGTGATCTATTCATCAACGGTGTTGGATATTCTCACATAACTGGTAACGGTGATGTTAATGCAGAAATCAACTGTGGACCTAACTTCAATAACGATTGTAATTATGACATCGTTAGAAGATGGACTGCTGAAGATGACTGTGGTAACTTAGTAACCGCTGAACAAATAATACATATTCAGGATACTACTGATCCAGTATTATCTGATTGTCCTGCTGATGCAACTGCTGAATGTGATGACTTACCAGATGTACCTGTAATTACAGCATTAGACAATTGCAGTGGTGCAACTACTGTATCCTTCTTTGAAGGTGCTTTTGCAGGAAATTGCAGCGGTACTTATACGCTAGTAAGAACTTGGACAGCGATTGATGACTGTAATAATGTAACTACTTGTTCTCAAGAGATCGAGGTTAGTGACAACACGGCTCCAGAAGTACTTTCTGAATTGCCAGATGTCGTAGTTGCATGTGGGGATGAATTACCAACTGATGTACCAGTATTCTTTGATGCTTGTGATGCAGGATTTACTGTGACACCTTCTGAGAGTATTATACCGGGAGATGGATGTGAACAAGTGATTACAAGAACATGGACTGCTGAGGATGATTGTGGAAACACAAGCACATCAGACCAAGTGATTACTGTTATTACATCAACGACTACTGCATTCCAATTGGATATGAAAGTATTCTTACAAGGTCCAACTAATCCTATTACAGGATTAATGACGGACAACTTGAGAAGTTTACCTTCTTTCCCATTAGTTGAACCATTTACAATAATGGGCTTCAACCATACTGGAAACGGTGGTGGAGAACATATAGATCCTGCAGTATTGACAACATTTGGTGAGAATGCCATTGTTGATTGGATACTAGTTGAAGTGAGAGATGTTAATGATGCAACGATTGTACTTCAATCTAAATCTGCATTGATCCAAAGAGATGGTGACATAGTAGATGTAGATGGTATTTCAAGCTTGACGATCAACGGTGTTGATGCATCGACAATGTTTATATCTGTAAGACATAGAAATCACCTTTGTGCAAGAACAGCTCAAGTAATTAATATTGAGTCGCTTGTAACAATTGATTTCTCTGCACCTGACTTTGATGTGTTAGGTGGAACTTATGCGATGACATATGTTGGCGGTATCAAAGCCCTAGTGTCTGCTGATGCAAGTTTTGATGGGCAGGTTAATGCTGTCGATAAGAACTCACATTGGAGATTAGAAAATAGCAGTAATGTTTACTATGACTACTTTATGAATCACGCTGATTTTAATTTAGATGGTGTAACAAATGCTGTTGATAAAAATGCTCAATGGAGACCAAACAACAACAAAGTTGAATTTGTTGATTAAGGAATCCCTTTAATTATAGGTTTAAAGAAGCATAACTTAACACCCCACTTGATAATTCAAGTGGGGTGTTTTTTTTATATAAATATTTTAGAAGGAAGAATGATTACCAGAATCATAAAAAGCACATTATGCGCTACTATCTGGAACCTTTTAATAGAGTGCAAGTTGATTATTACAGCCTATGACACTTTCATGTCATGTTGATAATTGGCATAGTTGAATTAAATATGGATATTTGATTTCAATCGAATTATTAGATCATTGTCAAACCACTTAGTTTATGCTTGGAAAAATTACTTCTCTCACTATTGCAACTATTTTATTTTGCTCAATTGTATATTCTCAAAATAATGATAGCTTTTTCAAAGTGATTCCATCCTTGGACAACAATCTGCCGGAATGGACTCATCTTATGTATTCTGAAGATCCAGTGGTAGATATTGTGGTTAGACTCTATCATGAATACTACAAAGAGAACTCATTTGAGAAAAACATACATACTCAAAACTTTAAGTTTTGGTTAAAGAGTATTGAAGATAAGATAGGACAAGATGGAAGGATACGACCAGTGTCAACTAAAGCAATGCGATTGAAATTTGAATCAATAAGTTCTCAGAAAAATAGTAGCTCTTCTTTAAATACTGTTTGGGAATCAGCTGGACCATTTGAAACCTACAACAATAATGGAAGCTTGGAAACTAGGCCTACTCAGACAAATATATTTTGTCTAGCTGTAGCACCCTCAAATCACGATATACTTTTTTGTGGTGCAGCTACTGGTGGTGGTATATTCAAATCTTTGGATCATGGGTTATCATGGAGTTTAGTTACCTTGGATTATCCTATTGTTGATGCTAATGACATAAAAATACATCCTGCAAATTCGGATATTGTTTACGCTTCTCAAAACCAAGAGGTCTATCAGACAATAGACGGTGGTCTGACATGGCAATTGATTTTTAACGCTCCCGATCAAGTAGAACAATTCTATATCCATCGCACACAACCTAATATAGTTTTTGCAGCGACTAAAGATGGTCTTTTTAAGTCAATAGATGATGGTGTGTCATGGTCCAATATATTTAATGAAAGATGCTGGGATATAGAGCCACATCCGATTAACCCTGACATAATTTATTTATCTACCCATAACTCAATTGCAAAAAAAGCAGAAGTATACAAGTCGGATGACAATGGATTAACTTGGACTCTGAAAGACAATCAGTGGTATGTTCCCACTGACATGGCCTTTGCAGAGGACTATGGTTGTAAAATTGGAGTATCTCCTGCTGATCCTGAACGTTTATATGCTGCACTGATTGGCAATAGTAAAGACGGTGATCAAGGATGGATTGGCATTTATTATAGCCTGAATGGTGGTGATACATGGGTCAATTCTGATGGGATCGATGGTGGGCCTTATGATGCCGGCAATGATGTAAACACCAATTGGTATTATGCGGGTTACAGTAGTGGTTATCATCAAGGGTGGTATAATTTTGACTTGGATGTCTCTCATGTTAATCCTGACAAACTCTGGATCGGAACCATTTGGTCCTGTGAATCTGGAAACCGCGGTGCAAATATTGAATACATTAGAGGAACTCGGAACCTATCAATGCATGCCGATGTTCAAGACATTGATGTAGTTGGCAATGAGATTTGGTATACTTCTGATGGTGGAATTAATTACTCCACAGATGAAATGCAAACTGTGGAAACCAGAAATTATGGCATATCTGCAAGTACATATTGGGGTTTCAATCAAGGATGGAATGAAGATGTCTGGGTTGGCGGAAGGTATCACAATGGGAACGCGATATTCCATGAAGGTTTTGGAGATGGCAACACCATGTTTCTCGGAGGTGCTGAGACCTCAACTGGCTATGTGAATCCATTAGATAATAGCGCTACACATTATTCTGATATTACTGATAAATCTGTTCCCTCTACCCTATCTGCTTCCAGTTCGGATATTGCAAATCTAGGCATGTACCCAAACGAATCATACTTCACCCTAAACTCAAGTGAAATAGAATATCATCCGAATTATGCAAATCAGCTTTATCTCGGTCGAGACAATATTTTCTATGGGTCCTTAAATGGAGGAGGGAAATTTGATGCTTTACACAGTTTTCCAGTTGGCAGCAGGACGTTAGAATTTGAAATTTCAAGAGAAAACCCAGACATCATTTATTGCTTGGTATCAAATGGCGGAACTTGTTTTTTATATAAATCCGTAAATGGTGGCGATAGTTTTTCAGTCTTGCCGAACATTCCTGCTAGTAATAGATCCAAATTAGATTTAACTATTGATCCTTACAATTCAAACAATGTATGGGTCATCAGCCATCATGCATCCAATGGGCAGAAAGTTTATAATAGTTTGAATGGCGGAAGTTCCTGGATCAATAGAACAACTTCAGTATTAGATGGCCATGCTATATTAGATGTTCTTTATCAGGCAGGAACTGATGACGTGGTATATGTCACAACGGATTTTGGCGTTTTTTATTGGGATACAATTAGCAATGATTGGATAATGTACGCTGACGGTTTACCTATGTTAACTCGTGGGCTATATCTTAGGCCGTTTTACAGAGACAGTAAACTGCGAATGGCTTCAAGTAGAGGGATTTGGCAGGCACCAATGGCTGTGAATTCACAAATAATGCCTGAACCCATGACAAGTAATCAAACCGTGTATTGTACTCGTGATACGGTGCTATTTGAAGATCACTCTATCGTTGATCATGACGGTGTCTCCTGGAGTTGGTCATTTGATCCTGAGCCAGAATTTATAAACTCAAACAACATAAGAAACCCGAAGGTTGTGTTCGGAGAAGATGGTTCTTTCGATGTTACAATTACCATCACGCATCAATCAGGTACGATAAGTAAAACCATTGAAGGAATGGTGCAAGTTGAGAGCCAATGTCTACCTGACAAAGTCCCTGGACTAAGTCTTGAGTGCACTGAAATTGGTGATTATGCTAATATTCCAGATCTAAATATCAGCCAAACAAATCAATTTACAATTTCTGCTTGGATCAAACCCGATGGAGTTCAGAATGACTATACGGGCATTGTAATTAGTGATGGAACAACAGCCGGGTTTAATTTTATTTCTGGAAACACATTAGCATATCATTGGCCAGGTGGTCAATGGTGGTGGAATAGCGGTCTAGATGTACCACTTGGCGAATGGTCTCATGTCGCAATGGTTGCCGAACCTAATAGCATGACCCTATATGTTAATGGTCAAAGTTCTACTCAAAACATATTGTTGACTCCTGTTGATATTCAAACAATGAAAATTGGTAGTTACAAAGGATGGGAAAGCAGAAATTTCAAAGGTGAAATTGACGAGGTGTGTCTTTGGAATAAGTCACTAAACCAGGATGAGATTAGAGAATTAAGACATCTTACAAGAACTGGAAACACACCATTTACTAATGAGTTGATCGCTTACTATCAATTTAACTTTGAAAATGAGGGGTATATCATGGATAAAGTAGGCACTAAACATGGTTCTCTTAGTGGGAGTGCGTCAAAGAATGTTTCTGGAGCTCCAGTTGGTGACGGCTCCAGTTCTCGCATGTCTGTCACAGCTTTTGGCAATTATATTTTTCCAACAACTGGAGTTGATCTTACATTTAGTACTGGTATTATTCCTAATGATGCAGTTGTAGTATCCAGAATTAATGTATTGCCTAACATTACTCCAAACTCAAACCAAGGACCAACAAACTATTGGATCATTAACAATTATGGAAACACAACTGTGGGTGTTATAAATGATATTACTTTTTATCCAGAATCTGGGGCATCTGTTGGTAATCTTGTAGATGTGAGTTTATATACCAGAACAGAAAATGAGGACTTAAACAATTGGCAGGAAATATGTCATGCGCTTGATTTAACCGATGGTGCTTATGCATTTTCTTCGAATTGCAATATATCTGAATTTGGTCAATTTTTTATTCAATCAAATAATGCCAATGACATTTATGCATTTGATCTTGAGCTTAACTTGAAAGTATTTCTTGAAGGACCTCTTGATGTTAATACGGGTTTGATGAATGATAATTTGAGAGCCAATGATCATTTACCCTTGCTCGAACCTTATGCATCTTTCGGACATCAATATGTTAGTGGCGGCAATGAGAACACTTCTCAAGCTGTATTAGACACTGAAGGCTCCAATGCTATTGTGGATTGGATCATTGTTGAGCTAAGAGATACAAATGACCCTCTTCTTGTCATACAAGATCAAGTCGCATTGGTCCAACGTGATGGCGATATTGTTGGGGTTGATGGGGTTTCGAGCCTCAGGTTTTCCCAAGTAGAAGTACCACAAGTAATGCTTGCAATAAGACATAGAAATCACTTTGGATTTAGAACTTCAGATATTTATGATAAGGGACAACAGTACAGTTTGGATTTTACAAATTCAAGTGTTCAATTTTATGGGACTGAATCATTAAAAGATGTAAACGGAATTTTCGTCATGTACGCTGGGGATGCGAATAGTGATGGTCAAATAAATGCCATTGACAAAAACAGTTACTGGCGTCTAGAAAACGGAGTCACATTTGATTACTTCAATACAAAAGCTGATTTCAATATGGATGGAGGCATTAATTCAGTTGACAAAAATTTATACTGGAGGCCTAATAATTCTAAAATAGAGCAACTAGATTAATTAAATTCTTTTGTCTCATCCTCTGAATCATATCAGTTCTAAAATGCAGCAGCTCCGAATCCGCAAAAGTCTCTGCCCCGACCCAAAAGGGTTGACTTTTTCTAATATTACTGACCATCACAGTCAATATTGAACCGTTTAGGACCAGGGCAAACAAAATTGATGTCATTTATTGGTGAAATCTTCATTATTGGTGAAATTGCGAGGAATTTGTCTACAATAAATTCAGATTAAAAAAACACAATTGATTTATACCACACCGTGCATTAACCTTCTGATGAACGGAGAAGCTAAAATGGCCCGCAGTCCAACACACACAACCAAAATACCAAGCGAACTAAATACTGATACATAGGAGTATAATTGTTCCCAACTCTCCCCTCTTCATGCTTTTTGATAACAGATTACTTAGTCAAAATAGTTGCCTGAAAAAAAATGTTATTTTAAATTAAACTTGTTTATGACATCAAAAAAGGCAAACTCAAATGTGTGAGCTTGCCTTTTTAAAATAATAATGATTTGTTTATTTGAATGAATTTTATTTCACCATAAATTTAGAAGCTCTTACTGCAGCACCATCTCCTTGATGAATCTCAAGGTTGTAAATTCCAGATGCAAAATCTTTTACGTCAAATCTATAATCTTGATTACCGTATCCACTGTTCAGACTTAGTTTAGTCACCACCTCCCCCAATAGGTTTCTAATGATTATCACTGACTCCCCATCTTGTTCAAACCGAACAGTTATAAAATTGTTGGAAGGGTTTGGAAAAATGTTCACTCCATTTTTTCCTTCGAATAATTCACCAATTCCAACAAAACCTTCAATGTTTATGTCGTCAACATATAGAACGTTACCATTATCATTTTTATGTTGAAACTTAAATTTAAAATCAGGCCCCAAATACTGTTCATCAATTAACTCCGAATCCTCATCCCACTGATCAGAAGTAGGGATGAAAAATTCAGATGTTGGTTCAGCCGTAGAGAGGTTGCCATTAGCAGAGTTGGACCCCTGTATTTGCCATGACTCTCCACAATTACTACTGAAATAAACTTTCATCTTACCATTGTTATCGTCAGTGTTTTGAGCATGTGCGTATTTATAAGTCAGCACTGACCCAACCCCACCAGTCAAATCAAAAACTTGACTAACCAATTCATCCAAATCATCCTCGTTTCCCAGATTATTGTCTAAAAACATAGAGCTATTGTCTGATGCGCCAACTTCAGTACTTAGCTCCCATGTCACATTATTATCTTCGTTATCCGTAAACCAAGCATCCGATGGAAATGACGTGTAATCTGCGAAACTTTCAACGAATGGCACTGAGAATCCGGCACCATCAGTAACAGTTATATAGGCCTCTTTAACTTCTATATCATCCCCGAAGTTGTTACTCATTGACAGTGTTACCTCGTAAGTACCTGCAGTATCATATGTCACAAGCGGATTAGGATCGGATGATGTAGAAGGTGTGCCACCGTCAAAAGTCCAATTCCAGCCTATATTAGCATTGAAACTATTATCTGTAAAAGAAATAGATTGGCCTTCACATATAACCTGTAGGTCAGATTCAAAATCCACTTCAGGTTCTGTCGTCAATGGGGAATACAATGGAGAGTCCCATATACCTCTACCATATGTTGCTGCTCTTACAATTCCCGAGTTTGGCAATAAATCAATGTCAGACACTTGAACCATTGGCATTCCATCTGAGAAATTTTGCCAATTGGACAACTCATCATCAGTATAAAAAACACCTAAATCTGTTCCCACATAAAGAGCCCCATTTTCTCCTAAAGCCAAGCAGTTCGCAGGAACATTAGGTAAATTTGAAGAGTAGTTTTCCCAATTCAATCCACCATCCACTGATTTATAAACCTTAATTCCTTCATTGTACCCTGAAATAGAGACATAAACAATTTCCGGATTAGCGTCATCAACAGCAATACCCGATATGGCAATACTCGGAATCCCTTCATCAATATTTGACCAAGAATCGCCATGATCACTCGTCATATAAAGCTGTTCGCCATTGGCAAAATAAATGTAATCGTCATCAGCGGCAGTTAAAGCAATATGATTAATCGTTGAAAAATTAAAATCTGATAATTGAGTCCAACCACTATTATATTCCCATATATTTTCGAACCCCGCGATAACAATGTTTCCGTTATCAGGTCTTAATTCATAAGGTGTAAGCCAAGCACCGGACTCATCTATATTCCCAGAATAACTGTCGAAATTATTCCCACCATCATTAGATAGGTATAAATTACCATTTTGATATGAAACATAAATTCTATTTTGATTTGTTGGACTAATTTGAGTTTGCATTCCATCCCCGCCAAACACTTTAGTCCACGTGGTACTATTTCTCAGTGAACTACCGTTGTCTTGCGCCCCAAGAGTCATTTTTGAAGGGTTTTGATCCGTTGTACCAATGCCATATATCTGAGTAATTCCTAGGCCATCTGAAATACTAGACCATGACGAGCCATCGTTCGTAGATTTAAATATTCCTCCATCGCTACCACAATAAAAAGTACCTGCGAAATAGTGTAAAAAATGTATATCCGCATGAACATAACTTGAAGGATTAGATGCAATCCAATGTGCCCTTAGCCCCCAATTACTTCCACCGTTTGTCGAACCCCATAGATTCACACCACCAACAAATATTCGGTTAGCATTCTCAGGATCAACAGTTAACGCTATATCATACCATGCTTGTCCACCAGAACCGTTTCCAGTCTCTGACCATCCCATAAGATTTGGAGATTCGTCCGCACGTTGAGAAAAATTTTCACCTGAATTGGTAGATCTATAAACCCCAAGAAGACCGTAATCAGTTCCCCCAGCCAGAAAGTATACCCAGTCTGGTTCATCTTCGGAAACAGCAAGACAAGATCTTGACATTTGAAATGCACTAGGAACCCCATCCACTATAGATTGAAAACTTTCACCGCCATTTGTAGATCTATACAAACTTGGAGTACATAAGTACATTATATCAGGGTTGGTCGGGTGGAATTCAAAATCATAAACTTCACCAGATCTTACCGTATACCAAGAATCTCCTCCGTTAACCGTTTTTGCTAAACTAGTTCCAGTTGCACAATATAAAGTTTGTGAGTCATTAGGGTCCATCGACAATTTATGAACATTTCTCTGCCCTTCAACATCATATATCAATCCAGTATTTATCCAAGTATCACCTCCATCTAATGATTTCAATACACCTATTGAGTATGTATCTGATGCATCTCCATCACCCGTACCAATATATATAATATCAGAATTATTTGGATCAATGGCAATACCTGTAACACCAATAGTTGGTAAATCGTCTGTCTTCGGAGCCCATGAATTCCCGTTATCTTCCGATTTCCATAGGCCACCTCCAGGCGCCCCAATATAAATAACAGATGAATTATTGGGATCAACTGCTATTACGTTAATTCTTCCAATACCTTCACCTTGTCCTCCCGGATTAATACTCAATGGACCTGAGAATGTCCATTCACCATTCTTATCTGGATTAACAAACTTTGTTTTCCTTAATTTTTGATACTCTTCCCATATGTGAGTTGAAGGCGGTAAAAAACCATTTTCATCAACACGAGGTTCCATCCAATATTCCCATCGCTTAAATTGTTTATAGCCATGGCCTTTTTCATATTCTTTATTTGCCCACTCCGCTTCAAAAGCATCCTGAATTTCAAAGAAACTTTTATTCTGATTTCTTAGTTCAACCCATGATTGAGCTGAAAAACTTAGACATAGTGTAATTGCAATAGTTGAGAGGATTATCTTCTTCATATAGTTATTTAATATACAGTAGGCTAAGTTAGGTATATAATTTATGTCCTGTATAGCCAATGAGGGTGTATTCTTGGATTTGTATCTTTGCCGACAATTCAAGATCTAGCAGCTAAAAATGAAAATTATCCGAACACACGATGGAACTAACACTCTCTTTAATAGTGTTTTAGATGAGCATTATCATAGTATTCATGGTGCTAGGAATGAGTCTCAACATGTGTTCATTGAGATGGGAATAGATGCTCTTCCCAGCACTAAAAATGTAATTAACGTATTCGAAATGGGTTTCGGCACCGGACTCAATGCCCTATTATGCCTCCATTGGGCTGTACAAAATGAACAAAACGTATGCTATAATACTATAGAATTAAATCCGATCTCAATAGATATTGTAAAACAGCTGAATTTTTCAGAATTGGAAGGCATGAGCTATCTTAAGGATAAATTCATGGATATACATGAATGCAATTGGGAAGAAAAACACTCAATTAATTCATTTTTCACAATTACTAAAAATAAATTGAAATTGGAAAATGTAACTATTGAACAAGATGCGGATGTTATCTTTTTCGATGCTTTTTCCCCGGACAAGCAACCAGAACTATGGACAGTTGAAATTTTTAAGAATATGAAATATCTCCTTAAACCTAAGGGATATCTTGTTACCTACTGTGCCAAGGGATATGTGAGACGAAATATGATACAGGCAGGATTTAGTATTGAGAGGTTACCTGGTCCACCTGGGAAGAGAGAAATGATAAGGGCTAGTCTGATTGAAAGCTAGCCCTGATTTTTCGACATGATCTTCGTTCAATATCGCGCTAATCCTTTCCTCAGATATTCCCAAATAATTCAACACATTCAAATTTAAAAGGTGGCGAAGTCTTGTCGTATAGACTGAAAAACTTTTTATCTTAGAGCCCTTAAACACTTAAGTAATGAAAGACTTTTTGAAAAAGGTATACCCCCATCTTTTGGCCCTTTTTGTATTTGCAATTATAACCTCAATTTTTTTTAGCCCAATGTTCTCGGGTTACAGCATCAATCAAGAGGATATAAAAAAGTCTCGTGGAATGTCACAAAGCATCAAAAATCATCGAATGATGTATGATGAAGATCCTCTGTGGGCGGACAATATGTTTTCGGGTATGGATGCGATCCAAATTTCTGCAGACAAGAGTTCAACTCCGATTCTCTTCATTGATAAACTTTTAACCCTAAGCTTTCCAGGTGGCATTGGATTTTTCTTCATTCTTTTCATTGGATTTTACATACTACTGATGACACTTAAGGTGGATCCACTAATTGCGATTATTGGTTGTGTCGCTTTTGCATTTACATCATATCTAATTATTCTTTTGATTGCTGGCCATAATGCAAAGATTCATGCTGTAGCGTTTATGCCAGCAATGCTAGCGGGTTTAATCTTGGTAATGAGAAATAAGAAATTGCTTGGTGCGGCTTTGTTTTCATTATTTTTCGCGCTGCAACTTAACGCTAACCATTTCCAAATTACATTTTATTCAGCCTTCGTTTTATTGGCTTTTGGATTATACTACTTGTATCAAGAGCTCGAAGGCAAACGTGGTCAGAAGTTATTGATCGGCATAGGTGCAATAATTGTGGGGGCTACAATTTCTTTCTTCGTTCACTCCTGGATACCAATGGCTATTGCTGGCATGTTGGCTGTGGGTTATGAGGCTGTCAAAAGTCAGCGATTTAGATCTTTTTTAATTCGACCATTGATTATAATCCTGGCTGCTGGAGTAGGAATTATGGCCAATTACGTGAATATTGTTGTAACGAAAGAATACTCGGAGCTGACACAAAGAGGGGCATCCGAGATCTCCATTAATTCAGATGGATCCCAAATGGAACGAACAGAAGCTGGGCTTTCTACTGACTACATTTTAAGTTGGAGTTACGGCAAGGCTGAGACACTCAACTTTTTGATACCTAACCTTAAGGGTGGTAGTAGCTTCGATGCACTTCTCGACAATAAAGAGCATAGAAAAATAGTTCAAACTTCAAGTAACAGAGAATTGATTTCTTTGCTTGAGGCATATAAGAAAAATGACCCTCAAAAAATGGGTGTGCGCCACTATTGGGGTGAACAACCGGGAACTGCAGGACCTACGTACATCGGGGCCATCATCCTACTACTTTTTGTCTTAGGGATGGTCTTTATTAAAAGTCGATTAAAATGGGCAATACTGAGCGTCACAATCATGGCTATACTTTTGGCATGGGGAAGTAATTTAAAATGGCTCAGTGACATATTCATTGAATATTTGCCACTTTACAATAAGTTTCGTTCTGTTACAATGATTCTGGTCATCGCCCAAATGACCTTTCCTCTTCTGGCCATGTTATATTTAAAAGAAGTCTTAGAAAACAAGGAAAAGTTAGCCGAAAGAGTGAATATGAAGCGCCTGAATATTTCTGGTGGTATCTTCTTGGCAACAATTCTCTTAGTAGCAGTTTTAGGACTAAACCTTCTTAGTTTCAATTCTCCATCAGAACTTGGACAATTGGCGTCTTTGGACGGAGACAATTATTCTTTTTACGAAAAGGCCTTTGAGGGATTGGCTGATGTGCGTAAAGATATTTTCCTGAAAGATGTCGCTCGTTCATTTTTCCTAGCGCTTTTGGCCTTTATTTTTGTTTGGCTCTATTTGAAAGGCAAGGTCAATAAAATGGTTATGATTGCTGGTCTGTTTGCACTTGTCACCTTTGATATGGTTGGTGTTGGCAAGCGATTTGTGAACAATGAAAAACGTGGGAAGAATTACGTCAAGTGGATTCCAGATATAAAATTACAATTCCCTTACCCTGCATATACCTCGGAGCAAGTAATCTTCGATGCTGAAAAAGTAGGCATAACTGGCTTGGATGAAAAAATTGATAAGATGGAGTCTGCACTGAAAAAGCGCCATAACACCAAAAAATTATCTGCTAGTCAACAAATGACCGCACAGCTTGGTGTGATTGGGCAAAATACTAATTTCAGGGTGTATGAATTAGGTAATTCGTTCAATAGTACTAGAACTTCGTTTTATCATAAGTCCGTTGGAGGTTATCACGCGGCAAAATTCAAACGATATCAGAATATTATTGAATTCCATCTTGCTGCTGAACAAAATGA
>JBLIMR010000056.1:0-15474 GCA_047638815.1 Gammaproteobacteria bacterium | reverse complement strand
AGAACCGTGCTTAAAGTATTAAAACATACCGTAGGCCTTCGTGCATTAAAACGTATGAACCACAAGAAAAGACACGCTGTGGTGACTAACTATCATGATGCCAACAACGTAGGTGCTATTTATTTTGCGAAAAGTGAAAGTGATTTTATTTTGGTTAAGCAATTTATAAAGTTTCTGAAGTCTGAATATGGTATCCGTAACGCCAGAGCATTTGCATATATTGATGCTATGGATGTGCCGGGCTATTTTCTAAGAGGTACGGATCAAGATTGGATAACGCAAAAGGATCTGGCTTGGAATAGCAAACCGATGGGGGAAAGTTATAACAAGTTTGTCACTGAACCTTTGGACATTCTTATTGATCTTACAGATGGTGATTGTTTACCATTACTGTTTGCTCAAAAAGAATCTACTGCCAATTTCAAAGTAGGTAAATCGGGTGCTGGGAATGAGGATCAATTTGATATGCTTGTTCAGGTGAATGATGATGATACGTTTGATAAATATTTACACAAGGTTAATCACTTTTTGAAAGTCATTAATCAACCAAAAAAAGCATATGAACACGCATAAATTTAGAGGACTTGGTGTAGCGATTGTAACACCTTTCAAAGAAGATAAAAAAATCGATTACTTGGCTTTGCAAACTGTGGTTAATAATGTCATAGCAGGTGGAGTTGATTACCTTGTTGTTCATGGAAGCACAGGAGAAGCTATAACGCTTAGTGACCAGGAAAAGAGACATTCCTTGGATTTTATCCTTGAAGTTAATAATGGACGCGTGCCCATTGTTATTGGTTTTGGTACTAGCTCAAGCATGGGTACCGTTGGTGCATTGTCGAAGTTTGATATGCGCGGAATTGATGGTCTATTGATATCGAGTCCATCCTATTGCAAACCGAATCAAGAAGGAATTTATAAGCACTTTGAGATGATAGCGAATGCTACGGATCTTCCAATCATACTGTACAATGTTCCCAGCAGAACTGCGAGTAATATGACGAGTGAAACGACATTGAAGTTGGCGAAGGATTTTGATAACATCGTAGCGATTAAAGAGGCCTCAGGTGATATGTTGCAGATCATCGAAATCATTCAAAATAGAACAGACGGATTCGCTGTAATTTCAGGCGATGATGAGATTATCATTCCTTTGGTTGCCTCTGGTGGGGATGGTGTTATTTCCGTTATGGCCAATGCTTTTCCAGAATCTATGAAAGAAATTACATATAGTGCTCTGAAAGGGGAATTAAAGGTGTCTCGAGAGATTCAAAATGGCTTAAAGAAAATGACGGAATTTGCCTTTGAACAAGGTAACCCAGCTGGGATCAAAGAAATTTTAAATCAAAATGATGTCTGCAAACCATATTTAAGGTTACCATTGACAAGAGTTTCTGAGGAACTTCAATTAAGCATTAAAAATGAAATATCTTCGTTCGATCGAATCAAAAGCAACTGATAGACCGTACACTTGTATTATAACCGGTCTTTAAGATCCTAACTAAGAAAACAAATTGACATTTAAAGAACTCAATCTACACTCAACCATCCTTGAAAGTCTTGACGCAGTGGGCTTCGAAAGTCCTACCCCAGTCCAAGAACAAGCCATTCCAATAGTAATTGACAATAACGATATCATTGCTGTTGCTCAAACGGGTACAGGAAAAACGGCTGCGTTTCTCATTCCAGTTTTACACAAACTGTTGACTGAAGACCATCCGCAAGAGGGAATAAAAGCATTGGTTATTACACCAACTCGTGAGCTCGCGGTTCAGATTGACAAGGAAATGGAAGGATTTTCGTATTTCACAAATTGTACTTCACTTGCAGTATATGGAGGTGGAGATAGAAGAGCTTTCGAAGCCGAGAAAAAGGCTTTTACTCATGGTGTAGATATTATCATTGCTACTCCAGGTAGAATGAAGTCTCATATGAATTTGGGATATGTCAACACAAAGAATCTAAAGTTTTTAATTCTTGATGAGGCAGATCGTATGTTGGATATGGGTTTCCATGATGACATCCTGAAAATCATTGAGAAACTTCCGAAGAAGAGACAAAATCTACTGTTCTCAGCGACCATGCCTCCGGACATTCGAAAACTGGCGAAAGCTGTCATGAATGAACCGAAAGAGATCAATATCGCCATATCCAAACCAGCAGAAGGTGTACTTCAACTGGTTTATCTTGTGAATGACAAACATAAGGTCAGACTTGCGGAATCACTTCTGAAAGAAAAGGACCTTAAGAGTGTACTCATATTCGCATCTACGAAAAAGAACGTTGATATATTGGCACGTAGCCTTAAGAAAAAAGGAATGAATGCTGCGGCAATACATTCGGATTTGACCCAAGATGAGAGAGAAGAGACATTAAGACTTTTTAGGGCAAGGAAAATAAATCAATTGGTGGCAACGGACATTATGGCTCGTGGTATTGACATTAAGGAAATAGATTTGGTGATCAACTACGAAGTACCGAGTGATGCATCAGATTATGTGCATAGAGTGGGTCGGACGGCAAGAGCATCTGCTACAGGTATCGCGATTACTTTTGTAAATGAAAATGACATGAATAATTTTCATAAAATCGAACAATTAATCGACACCAAGATTTTTAAACAAAAGATTCCAGCTGAAATTGGCGAAAGCCCTGAATGGAGGGTTGGATATAGGAAAAGTGGTGGAAGTCGAAAGCCAAATTTCAAGAACAAACGATCTAATAACAATAGACCTAAGAAGTAAATTAATTTCTCTTAGCGTTGCACTGGCTATACAATTCCCTAAAAATAAGGCATAAAAAAAAGAGCCTCGGGGGATGAAGCTCTTCCATTTTTAAACCTGCAAGGAAAATTTTGAAACCATCGCAATCCCGGTTTAACAGATTGCTTTCAAATAAAAGACGGTAGTTAACCCAAAGCGTTGCCTTTTTAATTCAACTAAGTTCAATAATTCTATCTAAATAATTGATAATGAGAACAATAAAATTGTAATTTTATTGTTTATTTAGGTGAGAAATCTAAGTATAACCTGAATATTTGCCAGTTTAAAGTATGAAATTCGCTATTCATAGGAAAAAGAAGGTCTTAATCGTAAAATTTGGGCGAGGAGCGTTCGAGCTATTTGCTCTTTGTCTATTTGCCTTATATATTTTTAATTTCATTAGGCCACTAGAGGTAAAGGTGGATTACTCAACTCTTGTTACGGACAAAAATGATAAGGTGCTCCATGCTTTTCTCAATAATGACGATAAATGGAGGATGTACATTGAGCCTGATGAAATCAGCGACCTGTTGAAAGAAGCTTTCTTGGAAAAGGAAGATAAATACTTTTACTATCACCCAGGAGTAAATCCCTTTGCAATACTAAGGGCAGTATTCAATAATATAGTCACAGGCAGACGAACTTCAGGAGCCAGCACGATTACCATGCAAGTGGCAAGATTGTTAAATCCGAAGGCTAGAACCTATCAGAATAAATTCATTGAAATTGTGCAAGCCTTTCAATTGGAGATGAAATACTCTAAGGATGAGATTCTCAATCTATACCTTAACCTTGTGCCCTATGGTGGGAATATTGAAGGAGTAAAGGCCATGTCAGTTCTATGTTTGGATAAGTTACCACTACAATTGAGTCTATCTGAATGTGTGGCTCTGTCGATAATACCTAATACACCGAATTCATTATTAGCGGGGAAACATAATGAGAGAATTAATAGGGCGAAAAATGAATGGGTTACTCGACATCTCGAAAACGAAGCTTTCCCTTTAGAACAATTAAAGGATGCTCTGAAGGAAGATTTTATTGGAGAAAGAAAGGATGCTCCAAAAGAAGCGCCACATTTATCCCTCCGTTTAAGTAGAGCAAATCGGGATAGGGCAAATCTAAAGGCAACAATTGATATCAACACTCAGAAAAAAGTTGAGAAACTAGTCAGCGATTATAGTCGAAGTTTATCTTATCGCGGCATCCATAATTCCTCTGTAATGATTATCGATAACCAAACTGGAAATGTGCTAGCCTATGTCGGCTCATCAGACTTTAATGATAAGGAACATGCGGGTCAGGTTGATGGAATAAGTGCGATACGATCTCCTGGCAGTACTTTGAAACCATTCCTATATGGATTAGCAATGGATGTCGGACTGATAACGCCTAATTCAAAATTATTGGATGTTCCCATTAACTTTCAGGGCTATGAACCGGAGAATTATGATGGAGAGTTTCATGGTAGCGTTACAGCCAAACATGCCTTGGCGCACTCCTTAAACATACCAGCAGTAAAGTTACTTGATGGATATTCCACAAAAGCCTTTGTTAAGGATTTACATAATGCCGGATTTGCTCAAATTAGCGCGGATAAAAATAAACTAGGATTGTCATTGATATTGGGTGGTTGTGGAGTCAGTCTTGAAGATCTTTGTGGATTGTATGCCGCATTTTCGAGAGAAGGAAAGGGAGTTAATATTAAATATCTTGATGGAGCGGTTGATGAAGCGGTGGCAGATACTCTCTTGTCACCATCCGCTAGCAGTCTTCTATCAGACATGTTACTGGATGTTAGTCGACCTGACTTACCATCGTCATGGAGAAATACTTTAAATTTACCTGCTGTAGCATGGAAAACAGGAACTTCTTATGGAAGAAAAGATGCATGGAGTATTGGTTACAATAAGGAGATCACTATTGGTGTATGGGTTGGCAACTTTGATGGCACAGGTGTACCAGAAATGAGTGGATCGACAAGTGCAGCACCTTTGTTATTTCAATTGTTTAATACAATGAATGTTTCCAAATCGAAAAATTGGATTAACAGGGCGCCTGATCTCGATTATCGACAAGTGTGTTCCGTAACTGGTCAAGTTCCGAATGAAAAGTGTGACAATCTAATAATCGATGATTTCATACCAGGCATAAGCAATACACTAAAATGTGATCATATTAAAAGAGTATGGATCAACCCGGACTCGAGCATGAGTTATTGTATGACATGCCGTCCTGACGTTGGCTACATAGAGGCTTACTTTGACAATTTACCCAATGCTTTGGTTGCTTGGTATGACCACCGGCATGTGAATTACGAAAAAATACCAGCACACAATCCCAAATGTGAAAGAGTGTTCTATGAAAATGAACCAAGAATTATTTCACCAGTAGCGGGTATTTCTTATTATGTGGATATTGTCGATAGCACGGAAATGGTTTTGGCCTGCCAGGCATATAATGATGTAGATAAAGTATATTGGTATTTGAATGATAAATTCTTACAAGAAGCTGAACCCAACGAGCAGGTCTTTTTCTTTCCCAAGTCAGGGGACTTGTTGGTCACGTGTGTTGATGACAAGGGGAGGAAGACAAGAATATTGACCAACATACAATATTCCAACTTTTAATTGTCCTTACATGACGATCGTTCTGAAGGTCAAATTTATTCTTGGGCTATTTATCTTTTTTGTTGGCGGCAATCTATGGAGCCAATTTTTTTGAGTTGCTCCTCTCATAACCAATAAACTACCCGCTTCAAGGAATAGTCCTACCGTTTCCTTAGTTCTTTTATGTTTGAATAAAAACTTACGTTCAGCACCGAAACTCAATGATGCAATTGTGGATTCATCACCGAGAGTTTTTTCATCATCACTATGGTAGGCCATCCCTTCCGATCCATCGTGATAAAGGTTGAGCAAGCATGAATTATATGTCGACCTTGTAATTTTTTCGACCATCGACTTTAATGTCTTCAGATCTTCGATCCACGGCAGTGCATTTTTAGTGATTTTCGAGTAGGTATATTCATACGCTGTATCTGCGTACCACGCCACCTTTCTTTTAGTGATGATATGTTTTCCAAACATCATAGCTTCATCATTTTTCCAAAGAACATTTTTAATGAGCGAATCATATTGTGATTGTGCTTCTGAGTCGCTCATTATCTTGCCATGATAGTTGACAATACCACCTTCAGGGATTAAATTTCTTTCAGCATTAAATTGAAACAAGCTCATCTAATAATGCGTTTTGTTTTTCTTTAAAGCTTCCCACGCAAGGATTATTTTTTTTCTTTCTTCACCCCACATATAACCACCAGTATTTCCAGAAGATTGGATGACTCTATGACATGGGATTAGAAATGCTATGGGATTACTACCAATGGCTGTTCCAACTGCACGAGAGGCTGTAGGCTTCCCTATTTCTTTTGCAATACGGCCATATGTGTTGAGATTTCCATTTGGAATTTTCAATAATGCTTGCCAGACTTTTAATTGAAACTCACTCCCTTTTACGTGAAGTTTTACTTTGTTAAAAGATTCGTAATCTTCGGTCAAAAAAGATAAACAAGCGGTATGTACTCTTTCCTTTTTAAAAGTAAAATGAGCTTTTGGAAATCTATTTTGAAGGGCTAATAATCCATCTTCGACAGAATCGATAAATGCTAAATGACATAATCCTCTTTCTGTTGAGGCAGCAATTGAATTGCCAAATAAGGTAGAAGAGAAAGAGTAGGATATTGTCAAATTTTCACCGAAATTTTTATACTCCGCGGGGCTCATAGCCTCAATACCTATAAAGAGATCATGCAATCTGCTTGTGCTACTAAGTCTAGTGTCAATGGCAGTATCGAAAAGTGTGGCTTGCTGCTCTCTCAACAAGCTTTTTGCGTAGTTAATATTAGTGTACTGCAGGAACTTTTTTGGACTTACACCCGCCCAGTCGCTACATAATTTTTGAAAATGAATGGGACTTAGATTTATTTCTTGAGCAATGTCATCCAATGACGGTTGTAATTTATGATTTTCACTGATAAATTTAATAGCCTTTTTGATCCTATTGAAGTCAATTTCTTTTTGGGTATTCATATTTCAAAAATAGATGGAAATAAGTTCAAAATAAATCCGATTCTTGTGAAATTAATTTTTTCTAGAGAGGCATTTTTCTCGACTAAGAACATAACGACAAACACGTTGTTTGAAGCTTAATGATCCTGGAATCGTTATATATTCTTTCTCTAATTCAAATCCAACTCTAAGTAAAACCTTGTGGGGAGCAGGATTGAGAGCATAGGGTTCTGAGATGATGCGTTTGAGGTCAAAAACATTAAAGAAATATTGGCAGGAACGGGCGACCATTTCAGAGCCAATTCCTTTTTGTCGATCTTCCTTTTTCCAGATATGTAAATGCATATAAGCCTGTTCGCCTTTTTCTCTTTCAACAATATTACAATGACCTATGGTTGTTTCTTCAAATTCACAAATAAGTGCTAGAGAATTCTTCTCTGCCATAGGTGTGTCTATCTGCTCGTTTAGCATTTCGGATAAACTTTTTCTTTTCGGTAGCTTATCTAAATCAACCCCCATATCCTTCAAATATTCGGGGTCACTATGAAGCCAATAATTTACGATAGACTCAATGTCTCCTCTTTGAATTTCTCTGATTTTAATACTCATTTGTCTTTATTATCGCTGTTTGAAAGATAACTTCAATTGCCAATCATCAAATTTCGAATTACTTTATTAAAGGTACCAAAGAATAATGAATCTTGATTAAATCATAAGCCACAAGATTATTGTAATAATTAGTATTTGTTGTTAACCTTGCCGAACAGTCAAAATTATTGGCAATGCTGTTATCTCATTGTCTTTAAGTACATTTGTCACAAACTAAAATTTATCTATACATGAAAACTTATCAAATAATTCTATTGGCTGTTATAAGCAGTTTTTTTTATGCTTGTTCAGAAAGCCCATCAACGACCGTTGACAAAGTTTTAAGTCCATTGGAAATGGATATGGAAAAGAGCAACGCTAAACCATTTATGGCGGAAAAAGATGCAAGTGGATTTGATTGGGAAGTAGATAAATTTGCAGATAAAAAAATCATACGATACAAGATTCCGGGATGGGATAAATTGTCATTACAACAAAAGAAATTGGTTTATTATCTAAACGAAGCAGGATTGTCTGGTCGTGATATCATGTATGACCAAAACTATAGACATAACCTCAAAATCAGAAGAGGCTTAGAAAAAATATACACATCATACACAGGGGCGAAAGACACCAAGGGTTGGGAGGCTTTCGATACTTTCATGAAGGAAGTTTGGTTTGCTAATGGCGTTCACCATCATTATTCTACAGATAAACTAATGCCAAAATTTTCGAAAGAATATTTCAGCATGCTAATGGAAAAGACTGGAACTTCTTTGAATGATGAGGTATTAAAGGTCTTGTTCGATGAAAATTTCGATAACAAAAAAGTCAATCTTAATCCTGACAAAGGATTGGTAAAAGGGTCAGCTGTAAACTTCTATGATTCTGATATCACTGAGGCAGAAGTGGATGCTTATTACAAGTCCATTACTGAGAAAAGCGATAGACCTATTAGTTATGGGTTAAACTCTAAGTTGGTAAGAAATGCTAGCGGTGAATTGGAAGAGAAAGTATACAAATCTGGAGGTATGTATGGCTCTGCTATTGATAAAATTATTTTTTGGTTAGAAAAAGCAGTATCCGTTGCAGAGAATGAAAAACAAGGTAATGCCTTGCAATTACTTGTGGATTATTATAGAACTGGAGATTTGAATACCTGGGATGAATACAATATTGCATGGGTTGGAGCAACGGAAGGTGATATAGATTATATTAATAGTTTTATAGAGGTTTATAATGATCCAAAGGGCTATAGTGGCTCTTATGAAACGGTCATTGAGATTAATGATTTTGATGCTTCAGCGAGAATGAGTGTTGTAATGGATAATGTGCAATGGTTTGAAGACAATTCGCCATTGATGGAAGAACACAAGAAGAAGAATGTAAAAGGTGTTACTTATAAAGTGGTAACTGTCGCTGGTGAAGCTGGTGATTCATCTCCTTCAACACCAATAGGCGTCAACTTGCCAAATGCAAACTGGATAAGAGCAGAACATGGTAGTAAATCAGTTTCTCTTGGGAATATCGTAGCTGCATATGCTGAGTCATCTGGAGAAGGAATGTTGAATGAATTTGCTTATACGGCAGAAGAAGTTGAAAGAGGGCAAAAGTATGGTCGTGTTGCGGCTAAACTTCATACTGCCTTGCATGAAGTTGTTGGGCATGCAAGTGGCCAATTGGAAAAGGGTGTGGGAACACCAAAAGAAACTTTAAAGAGTTATGCTTCAACTTTGGAAGAGGGTAGAGCAGATCTTGTAGCCCTGTATTATTTAATGGATCCTAAGTTGGTAGAACTGGGTCTTATGGAATCTTTGGATGTGGGTAAGGAATCTTATGAGAGCTATATAAGAAATGGCTTGATGCTTCAATTAAGAAGACTTGAAACAGGAAAGGAAATTGAGGAAGCTCACATGAGAAATAGACAATATATCTCGAAATGGGTTTACGAAAAAGGAAAGGCAGATAAAGTCATCACCAAAGAAGTGAAAGATGGTAAAACATATTTTGTGGTGAATGATTATTTAAAATTAAGGACGCTATTTGGAGATCTTTTAAGAGAAATTCAAAGAATCAAATCACAAGGTGATTATGAAGCAGGAAGAGCATTGGTAGAGGGCTATGGTGTAAAAGTTGACCCGGCAGTGCACAGAGAAGTTTTGGATAGAGCTGCAAAATTAAATAGTGCTCCTTATGGTGGATTTGTAAATCCTATCCTGGTGGCAGAAAAAGATGGAGATGGAAACATAACTGATGTGAAAGTTACTCATTCGAAGAATTTTGTGGAGCAAATGCTGCATTATTCTAAAACTTACAACTTGCTCCCAGACGACAATTAGATCATTAAATAGGACCGATCTTAGCTTTGGCATGAATTTGGGTTTGTGTTAGTTATAAATTAATATGATGAAAAATTATTTTAGAGTCTTAATGATTGCGGTCCTTGGACTTGCTTGTTCCTTTAAAAACGAACGTGTAGTAGATGATCTTGCTGGTTCTGGAGCTAATTCCCCTAAACATGATGCTTGGTCAGCACTTCTGAAGGCTAATGTTACTTCTATAGGTAACGTTGACTATCAAGGAATTAGTGGAGATGAGCGATTTGAGCAATATCTTAATTTACTTATGTCTTCTCATCCTGATGATACTTGGACAAAAAATGAGAGAATGGCCTTTTGGATAAATGCTTACAATGCATTTACTGTAAAGCTGATAAATGACAATTGGCCAGTTAAGAGTATAAAAGATATTAGTAACCCTTGGGGCAAGTCTTTTATTCAAATTGAGAATGCCACGTACTCTTTAGAGGACATTGAACATAAGATTTTAAGGAAGAAGTTCGATGATCCAAGAATACATTTTGCGATCAATTGTGCTTCTGTATCATGCCCGAAGCTGCAGAATTATGCATTTATTGATGTGAAGTTAAATGCCCAACTTGAGGAATCGGCCGTTGAGTTTATGAATGATCCTGTTCGCAATGTTGTAACGAAAGACAACGCTCAAATTTCCAAAATATTTGATTGGTTTAAGGGTGATTTCACAAAAAACGGTTCTCTCAAAGCATATATCAACAAGTACAGTAAGATCAAAGTGAGTGAGGAAGGAAAGTTATCTTATATGGACTATAATTGGAAATTGAATAAATAATGTTTGAAAACCTATTAATCATATTAGCGAAGCGCCCAGAAAAAGGGAAGGTGAAAACTCGTTTGGCGGCTAGTATCGGAGACGATAAAGCACTGGAGATATATTTGAAATTGTTACAGCATACGCATAAAGTTGCGGACATTGTTGCTGCGGATAAGGCGGTATTCTATTCGGATAGAATACACGATTTTGATTTATTGGATTATTTCAAGTTTCCAAAAGCTGTTCAATCAGGAAAGGATCTTGGAGAGAAAATGAAAAATGCAATGGCCTTGGGATTCAGAAAGGCTTATGCGAAGGTTATCCTCATTGGAAGTGATTGTATCACAATCACCCCAGAGATTATTGCAGAAGCTTTTGAAAGGTTGGACAATAATGATGTAGTTATTGGACCTGCTGAAGATGGAGGATACTATCTGATAGGCATGAAAAGAAGTTGTGATACTCTTTTTGAGAATAAACTTTGGAGCACTAGTGATGTGCTTTTGGACACTGTCTTGGATCTCCAAAAATTAGAAAAATCGTACTTTCTTCTGGAAACATTGAATGATGTCGATGAAGAAAAAGATCTCAATGATGAATTGAGAGAAATGCTTAAAAAGTAATCTGATACATGTCGACAATCAGTATTGTCATACCCGCTTATAAGGAAGATTTTGAGCTTAACAAGTTACTCAACTTCATTACTAAAAAGGGTTCTCGAGTCAATATCAAGGAAATAATTGTTGTTGATTTTGATAACAGTTCTATTGTCCATAATCAGCCATTGGTCCAGGTTATTCAATCACCAAAAAAAGGCCGCCCCTCACAACTAAATTTTGGTGCGCAGAAAGCGAATGGGGAAATAATCTATTTTCTACATGCAGATTCCAAACCACCAGAGGACTTTGATAACCTCATAATAGATGCTTTAAATGAGGATTATAAAGCAGGATGTTTTCGCTTAGCCTTTGATACTCCTCATCCAATGTTAAAGTTCTTCGCCTGGTTTACACGGTTCAATATTAATATTTGTCGGGGTGGTGATCAGTCTCTTTTTGTGGAAAGAGAGTGTTATCATGAGTCAGGTGGTTACAATGCTGAGCTGTCAATAATGGAAGACATTGAGATCATTCGGAGATTAAGAGATAAGACCAAATTTGTCATTATTGATCGTCAGATTATTACATCTGCACGAAAGTACACAATGAATGGATATTACAAATTACAATGGATTTTTTTTAAGCTATATGTTATGTATGTACTAGGTAATTCCCAAGAACACATGATTTCTTATTACAAGAAAAACATTATTTGAGATGTGGATAGGCTGATTGGATATTTAGTATTTCCAACAGGGAATTGCAGCAACTCTTCTGTTACCACTTCTGCAACTTTTTAGGCGATAAATTGGTAGTTTGAGATTGAAGTAGAAATCAAAACCATAAACATCTTTATTGAGAAATAGAGATTCAATTTTCTCCATACCGATGATGACGTACTTGGCTCTTATTGCAAACCCAATTTGTGGTTCTTGATAGTTGACCAAAGTAACTGGAAAAGAAAATTCAAATCTCTCCTTTTCATATCTTGGAATTAAGGATAGTGAGGACAATCTTTTCGTCCCAAAACCTGCGGACTTACCAAATGCCTGATTCAAGTTAAAGGCCAAGAAAATATTATGCTTGAAAAAATAATCGAATTGGAATGCTAGTGCTGTTGGAAGTCCAACATTATATTTATCTTCTTTAAAGACCTTTGATAAATCATTATCAAAAACACCATCGAGGATTGGTGTGATCTCACCAAAATCACCAGGAGCTACACTGTTAACTTCAGATAAGTCACCCGATACGTCATTTAAGGATGCACGAACTGCTTTGTTTTTAAATTTAGCACTGCCGACATCCAAAAGAGATAGACCTACTTTGTATCGGTAATGTGCTATTTTACATCGATTTCGTAGGGTGTGAGGTTTATGTAACCTGGTAGAACGAAATAGTTTCTTATAGGTAAATCCGAAATCAAAGCCCAAACCGTTATACCCTCGTGAGCTTGGCCCAACCCCATATTCGCCTTTAAAATTGGTGATCTCCAATTCTGATGGATTATCAATATCATATTCAGTATAGTCAACCTTCAGCCCAAAGTGATTGGCTGCCCAAATAGTCTTCAATGTTACGCCTGCATTCATTTGATTTTTATTGTTCGTCATAAGGATATGACCCAGTGAAAAGTTAACTTCACTCCATTGTAGCACATTCAAGTCCATGTCCCTTATGGTCAATAACTGATCTTCGTAGAATTCGTTCAATTCAGAATTTACAAATCTATCGTGTAGATAATGAGAAAGGTGATCAGGAATACCTCTGAAATCTAGTTGAGTTCTATTTCTAAAGGCAACGCCATAAGTGTTAATTCCTTTAGCATAAGTAATTCCAGGTCCTTCAATAGCTAAATCCATAGAGGCATACTTCAACCCCTTATATTCAAGATCTTCCTCGTTCTGATAATTGCCAGATACAAAGTTTGATTTCCTTATAACTTCATGATTATTTAGGGCAAAGAACGATAAGCCAGCAATATTTATATCAATCCAAGTCCTTGTATCAGCAATGGATGCTGGATTAAGCCATACGCTCGTTGTAGGCACATAATTACTATTGCTAATGCCTTGACTCTCTTGCGAATAGCAGAATGCTATGGAGAACAAAAAAACGAATGTAATTATACCAGCTTTCAAACGACTATTTTAGAAATATAAGCTCCTTATCTCATAATAAAGTTACAGAAACATAAAATGGGGCTTTTTATTTCTGGAACTTTCTATTTTATACGTTGGTGGTAACCTTTTGGTTATGTGCTAATTTACCACATTTCATAAGAAGTTTTTGAAATGATGGAATCAACTAAAGATCAGCTCATTAATCTTCTTATAGATTATAAATATACTCATCTTCGGTAAATCCGCCAAAAATGCCAAATCCCCCTTCTATATTAGAGAATATCTGAGTTGGCTGAGAGAATGGATCCCCATCGTTGTTTTCATATGAGTTTATGGATTTATTGAATAGGTATAGTTCTTCTGAATATGAGAAAATCTTCAATATTAAAACGCTTGGTGGCACTAGTTCAAATCCAATATAATTGCCAAATTCATCATATATTTCTTGATATTGGCCGTCAATTTCATCAATATTTACGGAAAGTATATATTGACTATTATTAAATAATACATCATCAAAAGGTAATGATTCGCCATATTTATTATCCCCACTACTTGCATCAAAAATTAAATCTGAAGAATTTAAATAGAGTTGGTTGTGAGTCTCTTGCAATGTTTCGGGATTAATAAAAACACTTGTAGCACCAATCCCGTAATAATTCTGTCCAACTTGAGTATCCTTAATTGTGATATCAAGTCGTAACGAACGACTATCGCTAAATTCTTGCTCGAAATAACTGGTGTCAATATTCGAAATTTCTAAATTGTTTTCTGGGGCAAAACTACTTGAAGAGACTGGCTCAAAGCCAGGGGCACTTACTGCGATCGTGTAGTTTACATTTGGCAGTGGTAGCATATCAAAACTATGATAGAACCCGTCATTGGTGTGAGTTAGCGACTCAACTAGTTCATTGCCATTGAATATATTCACCTCTGCATCCTCAATGGCACGCAAACTTGCATTATCAATAACACTTAGGCTATTACTTACATGAACTGACCAAGAGCGAGTAGGGTCAAAATCATCGTTCACAACCAATTTTGATGTTAATACTTCGCCCTCGAATTCTAACTTCTTCTCACAAGCTGTTTGTAAAACCAACATAAAAGCTAATACTATAATCGGGTATTTTGTGAATGCCATCATAATACTAAAATTTGAAGTTATAACTAAATGAAGGTAAAATAGGGAAGATGCTTATTTGGTATAATCCTCTTTCTGGAATATTGTTATTGTAAGTTGTCTTAAAGTATAAATAAAAAGGATTTTGTCTGCTGTAAACATTATACAAACCAAAACTCCATGTTCTCTCTCCCCATTTCGTTTCTTTATGTCTATTGATAGAAATGTCCATTCTATGATAGGAAGGGGTTCGGTAGTTGTTCCTTCCTTCAATATGCTCAACATCACTGCCGAAAAATCCAAATTGATCAGTAAAACTTGTTACTTGGGATAGTGGAGTATATCTTTCTTGACCTAATGTGACTGCATTACCAGTACCGTATACCCAAACAAAACCCATATCTGTTCTTTCAGAAAATTTATGAGTAATAGCGATTCCAATATCATGACGCCTATCATAGGTATAAGGAAACTTTTCGCCAAAACTTATATTTTCAAATTGCCTCTCCGACCATGACAAAGTATAGCCAATCCAACCTGTTGTTTTACCTAGTTTCTTCTCAATTAATAATTCACCTCCATATGACCAACCTTTTCCTACCTCCACTTTATCTTGCCAATCTGAAGATTGACTAAAGAAACTAGCTCCTTCTTTGTATTCCAGAAGGTTTTTCATCTCTTTATAATATCCCTCTACGCTAACTTGGAATTTTTCTTTATAAGTGTGTGCAATTCCAAACGCTACTTGACTTGAAAGTTGTGGTTTAACCCTCTCAGTTGGTGGCAACCACAAATCGGTAGGTAAGCCTATGGTACTATTGCTTAGTAGATGTAGATACTGTGCCATTTGTGCGAATGAAGCCTTGAGAGATGTCGTTTCATTCAGTAAATATCTTCCTGACACTCTAGGTTGTACGGAGTGGTAAAAAGTATTTTCTACAGAAAAACCAGATGCATGAACACCAAAATTTACTTTTATTCGATTGTTAATCTTAAAATCATCTTCAACATAAATGGCAAACTCAAGAGCGTCAATATTGGAGTTGCCAAATGCTGTGTCAGTTTCATTGTTATTTT
>JBLIMR010000055.1:0-16512 GCA_047638815.1 Gammaproteobacteria bacterium | reverse complement strand
AGGGCCATGGATTACACCAATATATTATAACGGTACATGCTTTGAAAACGGACAAACTCGGACTGGACGAAAAAACTAATCCAGCGGTGGTTGGTTTTTATCTTTGGAACAACACCCTAGCAAAAGCAAGTATCGTCTCATACTATAAAAGGGCAAAAAAATAGATCCTTTTCTATTTTCGTATAAAAAAAATTGCAGTGAAAGCGCAAACCAAATGGTTTGCGCTTTTTTATTACCTTGTGACCAACCAAACCAATGCGAATTTTTATTCGCTAAATTTCTTTTACTGTGCGCTAGCCTTCATTGTAATCGACCAATTACAAGATGATAAAATTTTTCCGAAAAATCCGCAAACGCCTTCTCACCGAGAATAGGTTCAGCAAATACTTTCTTTACGCCTTAGGTGAGATTCTTCTTGTTGTGATAGGAATCTTGATCGCAATTCAATTGAACGAATGGCGTAACGATATGGTGAACAGCCAACAAAAGGACAAGGTCTTACAGGCCCTGCAATTCGAGTTTCAGTCGAATCTTGCACAACTGGATAACGTACTATTCCAGAATGGGGAAATAATCACTGCCTATTACGAAGTCATGCGGCTGATCAAGACGGTAGACGAAATAACGGATGATTCAAGACTTCAATTTGCCCACATGAATCTTGGGAATAACTGGAGTTTTGACCCAATCAATGGAGCGCTTCGTTCTGGAATCTCATCGGGAGAAATACATCTGATTGATAATGACCGACTCTTAGATCTATTGTTCAGTTGGGAAGACGTTGTCAACGACTCGAAAGAGGAATCACTAAAACAACGAGCCCATCAGACTAAATCAACAGATTTTCTACAGAAATATATCCGCATTGGGGATCTATGGAGTTCATATTTCCCAGGCTCCGTTCTGAGCCACTATCCATCTGATGTGCGTGGCCTATATAAGGATGTGCAATTTGAAGATTACACCAGCTTCAGTTTTGCCCTGGCCACTGAATATGAAAGGGAACTGAAAGTCATCCGAACCAACAACGTGGAGATCCTTGAATTAATAGAAGAAGAAATAAAGAAGGGGGCATGATAAAATTCTTTAGAGTGCGGAACGTAAAAAATGTCTGGGAGACATTTTTAGTGAACGAGCCAGCCTGCCGCGTTGGCATTAAATATGAATTAGTATGATAAAATTTTTTAGACGAATTAGACATCAGCTTTTAACTGAAAACAAGTTTAGCAAGTACCTCCTCTATGCCATTGGAGAGATCCTCCTTGTGGTTATCGTTGTCCGAATGCCCGCGCTTGCCCCGGCCCTAAAGGGAGCTCCATCACACTATCAATACAACTTGAAAGAACATGAAAAGAGATCCAAATTTTGAAACATACACGTATCTGTGTGTAAGCTCACCCTTTAGGGCCGAGGCAAGCACAGGAAATCAGAACGACCTATGATAAAATTCTTCAGAAAAATAAGACAGAACCTACTTATGGAAAACAAAACAGGAAAATATTTTAAATACGCCATTGGAGAAATCCTTCTTGTGATGGTCGGTATTCTACTAGCGCTCCAAGTGAGCAATTGGAATCAAGCACGCATTGCTTCCAAAAAAGAACACATTCTTCTATCTGAACTTCACCAGGAATTTTTGGAGAATAAGATTCAATTCGTGAAAGTTGTGTCCAAGCACCAAGAAGCAATGGATGCTTGTGATTCACTGATTGCCATCTTTCCTGTTGATGTAGCGAAGATAAACTCAGACAGTCTTTCGGGGATGTCTTTAGCCCTGAAAAGAAGATGGACCTTCAATCCTTCACAAGGAATAATCAACTCCCTCGTTAGCACCTCCTCTTTTGAGTTGATAACAAATCGAGAGCTACGAAAGCTTCTTGTATCATGGAACGATGTACTCATTGATTACCAAGAAGACGAATTACATTCAAAGAAATATGTGATGGAGGTGTTGAATCCTTTCCTCAATAAACATTTTCAGTATCCGACAAAGTATAACGATCCACGCGCTAATGTTGAAATGCTCTCTAGCTTGGAGTTTGAAAATCTGATCAAGCAAAGAAAAGAGTATCTAATTGATATATTGGGACGTGATAGAGAGTTGAGCATTATCCAGGAGACCATTGACCGAATCATCGAACTTTCAAAATCCAATGAGCAATGATAAAATTCTTCCGCCATATCCGTAAATCTATACTCACGGAAAACAAAACAGGAAAATATTTTAAATACGCCATTGGAGAAATTCTACTTGTGATGGTTGGAATCCTTCTCGCGCTTCAAGTGAGCAATTGGAATCAAGAGCGTGTCGCGGCACAAAAAGAACAACTGCTGCTAGAGGCACTTCACAATGAATTTATTGAAAACAAAACTCAGTTAGAACATATCGTCTTTATACATGAGAGATCATTGACTAGCACTCAATATGTTATTTCTGAATTCCCAATTGACCCTAAAACGATCAACTTGAACACGCTACAAACTAGCTACGAAGCTGCTGTCAATATATCAGATTGGAATAGAGTTGCGCTTGAAAAACAGTCTTGAGGTAATTTGAGAGGCACTCACGGGAAATAAATATTTTTGACGCCATAGATACTGTCAACTTTAGTATATTGCAGTAACAAATTATCATGAAAATAAACTTGTTGTCCTGTGATGCTCCGAGGCCAGATAGAAGAGCTATTGCCAATTGTCTTGCAGAGATTTCAGCAGACCTGAATGATTCCTTGGCGAGTGAACTTACAGGCATGCTCCTGGAAGGAGATGAAATAGAAATTGAGATAAAAGATAAAAACTCTGGTTCGGCTTTAGGCCTTTTGCGAAAACTTCGCGTTGATTACGAAATTGTTGATTGAAACAAAATACGAGTAAGAATTACGGAAATCATAGATTAAAATTTGACAGCATTGATTAATGCCCAAATAGCGTGAAACACAAGTCTTTCCAAGACAACTTGTGTCAAACGTTAAACACTTTAAACAAAACATCTACTAACACTTTTAAAATAAATCTAATTATTATAGCTTGCCGTTATATCTAAAGGTGATATTGATTAAGGATTATGCGTAATTACATTAGGGAAGTATTAGAAAACATGCCAGCGGATTGGTTAAGGCTAACCACGCATAGATTAGACATTTATGATGAGAAATTGGCTAAAACTCAGTTCTTAAAACAGTTTGAAACGCTGTTTATTGACTGTAATTCTTCAATATTAGCACTTAATCAATTACCTACGGCATACGATTATATTCGACTTGGCCATCCATTATCTTGTATACTGGAATGGGTAATCGCTAACCTAAATGAAGTAAATGCTGAAAATGTCATTAGTTTTTCGTCTAAAACGATGCCTATTATGGCCGTTCTTAGAAAAAATTTATTAGACAATAAAAACACTCAGATCCTTTATACTGGTGAAGTTCCTGAATCTTTTAACGTTGAAGTCCTCAGGAACATATACGGTTATAAGTTTGAACTTAAACAGGTTAAGAACGAGAAAGATGTTGCTTCGTTTGACGGCAGCACCATTTTTATTTCAGATCAAGATGACATTTCTAATTTTGATCTCACCTCAAATATTGACTTTTTCATCAATGTTCATGCTCACTTTGGAAGCGTTTTATTGATAAATGGGACAAAAAACGAAAGTTATGCCTCAGATATTCAGCATGTTCGAAGACGAGAAACCATTGCCATGACGCCTGATGATTGTCATTCAGCCCTAAAGATTCTTGTTGGGCAGACTGATTTGGATGAAAGTCAAAGTACTAGGAAGATTAATAAAAAGTTTGTTTTAGATACCATTAAAGAAATTACCGATGCAAAAACAAGAGCCGTTGTAGGTTCCAGCGGACTTTCTGTTCAATATGCCATATTGATGGGCTTGGTTCACAGTGGATTAGAAAATCATGTGGGAAAGGCCATTAAAATTATTGTTCCTCCAAATTGTTATGGAGGTACAAACGACCAGGCCAGAAGAGTTGCTGAGTGTCTCGACAATGTTGATATTGTTGATTTGGCTGTAGATGGTGATGATGATATGGTCCAAAGTATCGACTTTGTCCTAGATAAAATTGCCAAAGAAGATGGGGTTCCATTCATTATTGCAGAAATACCAACGAATCCAAGGGTTGAAGTTCCAGATCTCTTAAAGTTAAAAGAAGCTTTAACAGCTGTTAGAAAAACAAGCAATGGTGATATTGCTGTTGATCCAGTCTTTATCCTTGACCAAACGTTTTGCCCAAATGTTCAATCCTTAGCCGATGATGGAATATTAGCAGAGGTTAGAACTATTTCATTTTCTAGTGGTTCGAAATTTCCGAGTGGCGGACTATGTAATGCAGGATACTGCATGGGGAATAGAAAGACAAAAGAATTGATGCAAAAAATAGAATTGCATCTCACACTTTGTGCTAATGAGGCTACAGATTTACAGTATGAAATAATGGCAAAACAATTGCCTTCCATGAAACAGAGGATTCATGATGCATATATGAATACCCGTGAATTTGTAAACTTTATAAAAGAGGCTTTGCCAACAGCTAAAATCAATTTTGTATCAGAAGAATTGGCAGCTCAAGGATTTACTCCATCCGTGTTTTCATTAGATCTTCCAACAACTGGCAACACCCCTGAAGAAAAAGAAACCCGCAAGAGAGCCTTGAATCATAAGTTGATCACCTTAATGATTTTAAAAATTCCTTATGAAAGCAAGCAGTGTGTTAGTTATGGTCAGCTGAAAGGATGCTACTGGACAATACCCGCAACATCTACCCAAGGAACCACTAAAGAAGGGGACAAAGATTACATTGCTCGTATAGCACTTTCTCCAGATATGGATCTTGAACTTCATAAAAAAGTCTTTTTAGATTTTGTAAAGGGAATTTGATTTGGTCTAGTTGCGGTAACTTACAGCAAAAGGAAATAAGTAAATAAACAAAAAGCGCGGTGCAAATGCACCGCGCTTTTGTTTGAGTATTTCTATGTATCCGATATTTAAAATGCCTTTGCAGTTTCCTTTTTACCGAGCATCAAAAGATCCGAAACGATGATTTCCGTCACATACCTTTTATCGCCATCCTTTCCTTCGTACGAACGGGTGTTTAGTTTACCTTCGATAGCAACTTCCTTTCCTTTCTCCAGGTAGTTTTCTATGATGTCTGCCGTCTTACCAAAGGCAACTATGTTATGCCATTGTGTGTCTTCTACCCTATCCCCTTTTTTATTTCTATAGGAGCTATTTGTAGCGACCGAAAAACTGGCTTTTTTATTACCACTATCAAAAGTGAATATTTCTGGTGATTGCCCGATGTGTCCGATTAACTGTACTTTGTTTCTTAAATTGTTCATAGTATATATGTATTTAATAATTATTGATTTACACTCTACGACTGTTCGCTCTGCTAATCTTCACTGTAAGGTTATTGAGCTTGTCGAAGTATTGACAGTGCAAAGAAGCGGACAGACACTAGAGTAAGTCGCTGGAAAAACGTTTAACAGACGTTTAATATCGTTTATAAACGTTTATAATTGGATATAACATGGTGATACAGCTTGATGTTCAGCTACATATTATGTTTTTAAGATATAATGGTGAAATTGATTAAATTGCAGAAAAATCTGTAAAATGACTTGGTAGTGTTCTATATTTCCTTGTTAGGAGCAACTTAAACGATGAAACTATTCTTATTAACTATAATAGTCATGCTCAGCCTGAGTGCATTTTCTCAGAGCTTTTCTGGACGTATAGTCTATTCGACCAATGTAGAATCTAGTGACTCTACATATGGATACATTGACTACCAAAAGGCAAAATATGGTGATTCCTTAATCGTTTCCCTTGGTGAATCAGGAAAAATGCGAAAGGACTATATCGGGGCTGGTAATCCAGGATTTGAATTCAATATACTCAATCCTGAGAGCGAGTTTTCTGTCCACAAGTTCACATATTCAGACTCAATATTTTTAGGCAATAAGTCACTCGAACCGACACAGTTGATTAGAATCGACACACTAAACAATGATATTTTTCTCAATCGTAATTGTGAAGTATATAAATTGGAAGTTCTAGAAACAAATGAAGAGAGTTTTCAAACATGGGATGTCACCGTTTGGCTTGATAAGAATATAAAAATTGATTCAGAGCTTTATAATGATTGGATAGAAGGTCATTGGAATGTAATATCAGGGCTAAATGGCGGTATGTATTTGAAAATGATTACATCAAACGGCATAATGTCCATTACTTACAGCGCTATGAGAGTAGAAGATATTGAGATAGATGATTCCTTATTCGATTATGATGAGAGGAACCTGATATTAATTGACTAATAAAATGCTCCTAACACCCGATATAGACTATACCCGCTCAAAGCCCTGGCACAGCGGTCAAGAGGAAGATCCGCTTTTTCCAAGGTACAGTCCATATCGATTGGCACGTTATAGGTCATTGCAATACACCCAAATTGAATGGCTTGTTGTAACATAAACGAAATAAAAAAAGTGAGATAGCCTGATAAAAAAGCGGGCCGGTGTTGGGGTGAATTTGAATAGCGCAAATCGTCCAATCAAATCCGATTTCGGTTAGATCGGGGATTTTAAGGAGATTAAGAATCGTAGTCAAAGAGCGCTGGGAAGCATTTTTTTATCTAGATTTTTTTGATTCGTTTTTTCATCAATTGGAAAAAATGAATAACGTTAATGCGAAGGAATAAATTTGAAATTAATCACTAACTTAACCCAAAAATAGAACGAAACGACCTACAACAACAGATATAGATCATTGCCGCACAAGCCTTGTCGGTGCTAAGCCCCTCCCCTCACACAATCGAAAGCAAATATCCATATCTCAGGTCCGTTATGAAACATAAAACACTTAAAAAATGACTGTACTTACATTAACAAGCGGACAATTTCATGAACCAATAGGACCTTTTGGTCATTTAAACCTAGATGAAGGATTAATATTCATTTCTATTGTGATAGCGGTTGCTATAATTGCTTATAGAAAAATGAGCGGTAAGGGAATCCACTTGGATTCAGAAGGAGAATCGAATTCCGAGGAGACGATAATGATTGATACAGACGTTCTGATACAACCGAAACAATTGCTGACATCCGAATATGTTGATAGAGAAAAGTTACCCTTTTCTTCGATTAAAAGGGCCCATGGGATTCTATGGATGCTACTTCTGTTTGTTCTTATGGCATTTTCGCAAGGGTTATAGATTAAAGTGACCTAGTGAATGGATTATAATAAAATGCATCTAAACGGTATAGCCAAAACACATTTACGAATGTCCTTCCGAACCCCTAAATTCGTCCTCGCAACATTCATCATCGTTCTATTTTGAAATCACTCATATCCTCTCGTCTATCACTCCCCACTAACCAGGTATCAGCTGTATTAAACTTACTGGATGGTGGGGCTACTATTCCATTCATCGCTCGCTATAGAAAAGAGGTTACGGGTGGCTTAAACGAGGTAGATATTGAACGAATAGATCTCGAAAATAAAAAGCTAGCTGAACTGGTCAAAAGAAAAGAAGTCATCATAGCGCGACTCGATGAACTTAATCACACTGACTCTGCTTTTCGTGAAAAAATTGCCAGCTGCTTCGATCCAAAAGAACTAGAGGACTTATATCTTCCATACAAGCCTAAGCGAGTCACAAGAGCATCTAAAGCCATATCCTTAGGCCTTGAACCTCTCGCTAAAATCATCATGGCACAACGTCAAAACGACATCAATCATCAAGCCCAACGATTTGCGAAAAATGGTCTCAGTCATGAAGATGCACTTCATGGTGCTCGAGACATTATTGCGGAATGGGTCAGTGAAAGCGCTTATGCCAGAAATACTGTCAGGCGCATATATCATCGCAGTGCAGCATTGACGTCCAAGGTCATTAAGAAAAAAGAAGGTGAAGCGATAAAATACAAAGACTACTTTGATTTTAGCCAGCCCTTAAAACGCATTCCAAGTCATCGATACTTGGCTATTGCAAGGGCAGAAAAAGAAGGCTTTCTAAAAGTGAAAGTTATTATAGATATCGACTATGCACTAGAAAAGCTGAATCATCAATTTGTAAAATCTAAAGGTGAGGCTGCCAATCAAATTAAGGATGCCGTTAAGGATTCATTCAAACGACTCATTGCTCCAAGTATAGAAACCGAATTAAGAGGAGATGCTAAAGAAAAAGCAGATCAAGAAGCCATTGCGATTTTCTCCAAAAACCTGGGCCAACTACTTATGGCTTCTCCATTGGGTGCTAAAAAAATAATGGCCCTGGATCCAGGATTCAGAACCGGATGCAAATTGGTTTGTCTTGACGAGAAAACTAATGTTGAGCATCACACGACCATATTCCCTCATCCCCCAGTCAACAAAGCCGATGAAGCCAAGAAGAAGGTTTTAGACTTGATCAACAAGTATAATATTGAGGCCATAGCGATTGGTAATGCTACTGCCGGTAGAGAAACAAATCAATTCATTAATGAACTGCTTCCTAAACACACCTCAGTAGAAGTTTATCTGGTCAGCGAGTCAGGCGCATCCATTTATTCGGCTTCCGAAATTGGTAGAGAAGAATTTCCAGATCTTGACCTCACGGTAAGAGGTGCTATTTCCATTGGCAGGAGATTGATTGATCCATTGGCCGAATTGGTTAAAATAGATGCTAAGAGCATAGGTGTTGGTCAATATCAGCATGATGTTGCTCAGGACAAGCTAAAAAGTAGTTTGGAAAACACTGTGAGCTTTGCTGTAAATAAAGTTGGCGTAAACCTCAACACCGCCAGTAAACATTTACTTCAGCACGTTGCAGGAATTGGTCCCAAACTTGCTCAGAATATTATCGACCATAGAGATCAAAACGGACGGTTCACATCCAGAAAGGAGTTGCTAAAAGTAAAAGGACTTGGTAACAAAGCCTATGAACAAAGTGCTGGATTCTTAAGGATAAAAGGAGGAAGTAATCCATTAGACAGTTCTGGCGTTCACCCAGAAAGTTATGCTGTGGTTAAACAAATGGCGCTGTCGTTAAAACAAAATATAACAAACATAATTGGTGAGGAAAGTTTGACTCAAAATATAGCCCTCAAGGATTTTGTTACTGCTCAGTTTGGACTACCCACTTTATCAGATATTATCAAAGAACTCGATAAGCCTGGATTAGATCCTCGAGGTGCTGCCAAGCCAGTGATCTTTGATGACACCATAAAAACAATTAAGGACTTGAGGGCAAACATGAAACTGCAAGGAAAGGTCACTAACCTCACAAAATTCGGTGCCTTCGTGGACATTGGCATTAAAGAAAATGGACTGATTCACACTTCACAAATCGCAGATCGATACATTTCAGATCCTTCTGAAGTGTTGAGTCTAGACCAAGAAGTAACCGTTACTATTTTGGATGTTGATTTGGAGAGAAAACGGATTCAGCTTAGTATGAAAAATGTGTGATGGCTTTTGTAGTTAGTACATACCGGCAACAGCCAAATCATTGATTATCTCTAACTTAAGAAGTTTCAAGATTCAAATAAGAATCCAAACTAGGTAAGAATGTTTCTTATGGAGTCTGGCATAATCATGGTGGATTTTCAGAAATACTCGATTTAATCTTTAACTTTAAAAATAAATTGATCAGGGACATTTAAATTTATGGCCTTTACCCATAAAAGTTCATTTTTGTTTAATAAAGGATTAATAGCATTTTTTATTTAAACGAATAACAACCAACACGATATTTATGAATACGCTCAAAACATTATTTACTTTAGCTTTAATCTCTCTTCATTTATCCACGTATAGCCAGGAAGTTCCTATTATTAACTATTCAACGGATGTTAATGGTGTGGTTCAATTGGAGGTCGCTTCTTCTGAAAGCAATTACTACATTCTTAATGTTAGACACGATTCAAGCGACCCCTTGTACGAAGTACATAGTTCTATGACCATGGGGGAAGAAGGCACGACAATAATCTCTGAATCGCTAGAAGCTTACCCAGAACACCATTATCAGGTTATGGAATATCCAATTGCTGATCCTGAGGATACAGATGGAGATGGCATTGACGACATTACTGAGTTTGCCGATAACATTCAGACCACGAGTCCAGTTAATAACGCAGCAGCAATCAATTTCAACAATGGTTCAACGATAGCAAAAGACATGTTGCAGTTCAAAGAACTCTCGATAGATGAGATTACCGTTTCATGGGCCGATTTTTTAGATGACCAAGAGTTTGCGAAATTTGTGATTGTCGATTATGACACCCCTGAGTCGAAATTATATATCGTAAATACGGTAACCCATTCCACACATCAATCATTTGGAAATACGATAGGTGTAGATGTTTGGGATACAGATAATGTCGTGAAAGGAGAAATAGTTTATTACCCTAGCGTGGTTTCGAATAATGGGACGTTGGGATTATTTGCCTGGAATTATACTTTCGGAGACTTAAAGGATTTTGATATTACACAAAATGTGCATGAGCTCATCGCTGCGAATATGCCTTTTCTTAAAAATAATTTATCATTTTTTGTTACGACAGAAAATGAAAGTGAGTTTGCTCAGGATGAAGACCTTTATGACGAGTCTCGAATTCCAATACTTTTTCAATCGGAGATATTCGCTGACAT
Organism: Gammaproteobacteria bacterium; assembly: GCA_047638815.1. GTDB lineage: Bacteria > Bacteroidota > Bacteroidia > Flavobacteriales_D > JABDKJ01 > JAJRRH01. The sequence continues at coordinate 5,861 of JBLIMR010000055.1, read as the reverse complement.
AGATTACTTGGCTTTAAATATCGCGGAAGGTTATGGCTTTTTCCGATTAATGGATTTAAGCGAAACGCCAGGCTCAAAAGATATAGTCTTGTATGAAACCATTCCGAATTCATTGCCTCGTGTTGGTGGTATAATGACTTCTTTTATTCAAACGCCATTGTCACACGTTAATCTAAGGGCCATTCAAGACAATGTGCCCAATGCCTTTATTCGCGATCCATTATTGATTGATTCTGTCGCTGATTTACTTAATACTTACATTCACTTCACCGTAGAACAGGGAACCTTTTTCATAGAACCTGCAACACTTGAAGAAGTTAATGATTGGTTTGAAGATTTACGTCCAGATGATCCGCAAATTCCAATACTCAATTTGGACTATACTTCCATCTTGCCATTGGACCAAATCGACTTTGAAATGTCTGATGGTTTCGGTGCCAAATGCGCCAACTTGGCCACAATGAGAACTTTCGGTTTTCCTGATGGGACAATACCAGATGGATTTGGTATTCCTTTTTACTATTATCAAGAGTTTATGGCGTACAATGATTTTTTTACTGAAATTGAGTCAATAATGGAGAACGAACTTTTCCAAACTGATTTAAACACTCGAATTCAAATGCTCGGAGATTTTAGAGATGCCATAAAGGACGGTGACATGCCTCAATGGATGTTGGATGATTTGCAAGATTTGCATGACTCATTCCCAGCAGGTTCATCCGTTCGATGTCGATCTACCTCTAACAATGAAGATTTACCTGGCTTTAGTGGTGCAGGTTTATACACTTCGAAAACCCATCACCCGATTGAAGGCCATATCTCTAAATCCGTTAAACAGGTGTATGCAGGCATGTGGAATTTCAGAGCTTATGATGAAAGAGATTTCTATAGAGTGGATCAGTTTATTGCATCCATGGGCGTATTGTGTCATCCTAATTTTACCGATGAAAAGGCAAACGGTGTTGGTGTCAGTACAGACCCTATATATCAGACAGACAATACCTTTTATTTAAATACCCAATTAGGAGAAGACTTGGTTACAAACCCTGAAGATTATTCAATACCTGAAGAAATTTTAATGGATATAGTGCCTGTTACGGATGATGACTATGTGGTTATACGAAACTCCAGTTTGGTTCCTGAAGATGTGCTAATTATGGAAGAAGTATATATTGATGAGATGAGAGATTATTTAAGCGTTATTCATGACGAATTCGCGATCTTGTATGATGCCGTTGGCATAGATGAATTTGCTATGGATATCGAGTATAAAATTACGAGTGATGATCAATTGATAATTAAACAAGCCAGGCCTTGGGCTTCATACTGGTCAACCCTTGAGCCGAATCCACTATCTATCGAAGAAGTGTCGGAGGTAAATATAAGTTACTACCCGAACCCCGTCAGCGATGTCTTAAATATTGAGTGTGAATGCGATTTAGTTCAAGTGAATATCATGAACTCATTAGGACAACTCGTTTATGAACAATCTGCAGATTTAAGAAATTCCAACGTCAGAATTGCCACAAGTGATTTACCAAAAGGTTTGTACATCATCAATGGCATCGGTGAAAATGGAGTCGTATATTTTGCTAAAAAGATTATTAAGACTTAATATAATAAATCTAAATACTAATCACCTCTCCCCCATTCTCGCCACTCCCGGGACCCAAAGTAATAACCTGATCAGCAGCTTCAATCAAAGTGCTATTATGCTCAATAAACATCACCGTATCACCCAAGTCAACTAAGGATTGGAAGACAGCAATTAAAGGCAGAATATCAAAATAATGAAGTCCCGTACTAGGTTCATCGAATAGGTATAAAGTAGCTCCTTTTCGTTTCTCCATCATGGACTTGGCCAGCTTCAAACGTTGCGCTTCTCCACCAGATAAAGTATTACCAGCTTGACCTAAAAGTAAATGCCCCACACCTACTCGCTTTAGCATTTCCAATTTTTCTAATATGGCTCCAGGATCGAAAAATTCCATCGCCTCTTGCACGGTCATGCGTAATACATCTCCAATGGAGCAATCGTTGAGTTTACATGCCAGAACATTTTTATTGTAGCGCAAACCATTACATGTATCACAGGTAAGCCATATATCACTCATGAAATCCATGCTTGTTTTTAGTTTCCCATGCCCTCCACAAGTCCCACACTTTCCGTTCTTACTCTGATAAGAGAAATCGGCCTTCTTCAGCCCAGCTTGTTTTGCGTATTCAGTTTTTGAGAATATTGTTTTCACCTGTTCTATAATTCCAGTGTACGATACTGGAGTACTTAATCTGTTTTGTGAAAGCACTTCCTGGTCGATGAGGAATACTTCCTCAAATTGGTCCATACCATATATTGAAATACTATTTACTGGCCGTTTTCTTAACCAAGAACCATACATAACGTCTTTGATCAAACTTGATTTTCCACTGCCTGATACCCCAGCGATTGCTGTTATTTGACCTGAATAAAAACTCACATCAATGTCCTTAAGATTATTGGCAGATCCGCCTTTCACACCAAAAACATCCCCTTTTTTCCTCCGTGTCTTGACCAGAGAAGATCTCTGATCTTGAAACATCTTGTAGGTTATCGTTTCTTTCGCATTATCGACATTGCTAACCTTTCCCTGATAGATCACCTCACCACCAAGTTTACCTGGCCCTGGTCCCATTTCGATTAGGTAGTCCGCACTTCGGATAAAGGTCGGATCATGCTCAACAACAACTACAGTGTTACCATTGCTTACAATTGTTTTTAATGCTTTTGATAAAACGTCAACTTGCTCCCCATCCAATCCTATAGTAGGTTCATCCAAAACATAGATAACGCCAAATAGATGCGTTGACAATTGACCAGTGAGCGTTACACGTTGACGTTCACCGCCTGATAGGGAAGTCACTGCCCTATCCAAATTTAGATATCCCAATCCAAGATCGACTATAGTCTTCAAAGACTTTTTTACAGACGGTAAAACGACTTTAGTAATTGCAAAAACTACCTCATCCAATTTATTGTCAATATTCTCAATCAACATCAAACTCGACTCAATACTGAATTGAGAGAGTTCATGAATGTTTTTACCGAGAAACTTGGTGTTTAATAATTCTGATTTCAATCGGCTACCGTGACAGGTTGGACATACTACATCATGCAATAATCCTTCTAGATTCTTAATGTTCTTATTCTGGAGTTTTCGTTGATACTCATCATCGATATAATTGCATAATCCAAGCCATTTTACACTTAAAGATTGTGTTCCACTTCTCGATTTGGTATTAAATTCCCAAGTGACATCCCAAATCGCATCTCCAGTTCCGTACAGAATAACATCCTTTACTTTCTCTTCCAGTTCATTCCAAGGAAGTTCAATATTCCAGTGCTGTAGTTTTGCAACTTCCTGCAGGGTTGCTATAAATTGACCATTGACATCTGCATAATACCCTACAGCCTTATTCAGCGATACACCACCATTCAGAATAGACTTCCCATGAGAAACTATCACTTGATCCGGATCACATCTACGTTGCACTCCTAGGCCTTCACAGACTGGGCATGCGCCTAAATGATGATTGAAGGAGAAGTGTTGAGCCGTATAGTTTTCCCCTTGATTCTGGGCTATCCTTGAGAACAACAATCTAAATGCATCATATACTCCGGACAATGTGCCGACCGTAGATCGCTTCGAAGGACTCCCTCCCTTTCTGTTGATTCCAATGGCCGGTCCCAATCCAGAGAAATTTATAATCTCAGCTTCACTGTTTTGTTGAAGGAAACTTCTGTTGTACGTTGATAAGGATTCTGCAAAACGGGCATTGGCTTCCGCAAACAATGTGTCATAAACCAGAGAAGATTTACCACTTCCAGAAACTCCTGTTACCACCGTTAACTGGTTTTTTGGAATCCGTACATCAATGTTTTTTAATCCATGAGTTGAAACACCGTTCAGAATGATCTCATTTTGAAATAGCGAATTTGTCTCTTTTGGTTTGTCAATCTTTCTGGCATTATCCGTTCTAGGAAACCCTTGGTAAACAATCATGCCTCCCTCCTTTCCACTTTTAGGGCCAAGTTCTAAATGCCAATCGCTCCAAGCTATTACCGCTTCATCTTGTTCAATACAAACAATGGTATTGCCTTTCTGTTTAATACGGTCAAACATTTTGAGCAGCGACTTAATATCATCATGATGCAATCCAATACTGGGCTCAATAATCACATACAAAGTATTTCCAGTATCTTTTTTCTGAAGCTGATTTGCAATTTTGATCCGCTGTGCTTCCCCACCTGATAGTGTTGTTGAAGATTGTCCAAGCGTCAAATATCCCAGTCCTATTTCTTGTAATATTCTAAGTCCCTCCAGCACCTTTTTACTTGTGCTGAGCTGAGCCGAAGTACTTGTGCTGAGCTGAGCCGAAGTATGATCTGAAAAAAAAGACATCGCCTCATCAATGGGTAATTTGTAAACATCTGCAATTGAGAGTTTTTCATAATCTATCTGAAGTGTTTCTTTATTAAATCGATCACCGTTACAGGTACCACAAACAAGGTCTACATTACCCAAAAAGTGCATGCCAATTTGCGTTTTACCAGCACCTTGACAGGACTCACATCTTCCACCTTTACTGTTAAATGAAAATCGAGATTTGGTGTATCCTCTTGTTTTTGATTCGGGCTGACTTGCATAGATATCCCGAATATGATCTGACAGCCCCAGATATGTGGCAGGATTGCTTCGTGGGGTCTTTCCTATTGGTGAATGATCTATAAAAATCAGTTTATCGAAGGTGTCAAGATTTTCATGGCTGACTAAGTTGGCGGGTTCATTGACATCAATCCCCAACTGTTGCTGCACTGCTCTGAGTAGAGTGCCTTTTACTAAACTTGATTTCCCAACCCCAGATCTTCCACTAACCACATTTAGCTTGCCTAACTGAAATTCAACATCAATGTTTTTCAGGTTTCTTTCGTAACATCCTCTAAGACGGACAGACTTACTTTCTGCCACTAATGTCTTTGTTGTTTTCGCGCTATGATTAGCACTATTAATTGCTCGGTAAGTTGCACTAACATCTTGCAATGACCTATTCTTCTTGAAATCTGAAAACTTACCATTAAAAACAAGCTCTCCTCCATTGACTCCTGCACCCGGGCCAATATCTATAATATGATCAGCACTGCTGATTGTATCTAGATCGTGCTCAACAACAATAACCGTATTCCCTTTTTCAACGAGTTCATTAAAATGATAAATCAAACGTTCGTTCTCATCTCGATGCAAACCTATGGAGGGCTCATCAAAAACGTAAAGCACGTCACTCAACGGCACTAGGATTTGATTGGCTATGCGAATTCGTTGGATCTCGCTTGCTCGGAGCGATTTTGAGGGACGATCTAGCGTTAAATGACCAAGACCCAAATCTTCCAGTAAATCAACCTGAGATTCAACCTTTTCGATTATTTCTTTTGCTATGGTCCCCCAAGTATTTGATTGGATCCAAGATTTGACTTCATTCAATTCAAAGCGTCCTATTTCAGCAATCGACTTTCCGTGAACTGTAACGCTTAAAGCATCGTCATTCAAACGAGTACCATTGCAAGCTTGACAGGTAACTGAATGTGCATACTTAAGAATATTGGCATTTCGATCTCTTCTCAGAATATCAGACATTATCGGAATCATGCCCTTGTAATGTCCATCTTCACGTGGTTTTGCTTTTATGCCTGTCCACTTCAACCTCGATTCAATACTGTGCTTTCCGAATGGCACTTTGATTTTATCGCTGCCATGCAATACAACCTTACGCTGATTGTCCGTCAATTCATTCCATGGAATATCAACACTAAATCCTTCGGCTTCACA
>JBLIMR010000054.1:0-17313 GCA_047638815.1 Gammaproteobacteria bacterium | reverse complement strand
CAAATGCTGCGGAGCGGAGATACATAAATATTACCTTGACAAAATCAAGCGGGGAGTAAAACATGCAATCAAAAAAGAAGCTGTATTTTTCTTAACTATAACAGTTGTTAAGTCCAACTATATTATAAGTAAAGAATAAAAATAGCTGGTACATGTGGAGTGCCACGGCATTGTAAATTCTTCGGAACTAGATATAAAGACAATCGCGATTGAAATTATTCTAGAATTATTCAGCCAATACCAGTGCCTCTTCCTTAAGTTTAAGAAACCAAGCATCATATAAGACCTGTTCGATACTTTCTGAGAATTTCGCGTGCGTCTCCCAATCCTCAAAGAAACCTTCCATCTGAGCAATCATCTCTTCAAGGTGTCCTTTTTCCTCAGCTATGATCATTCTCACATTTATGTTGCTGCTATTGGCTTTCAACGCTTCTGCATAAACTGGATATAACTCGTCTGCTCGAACTTCTATGGCGTAGGTTGTAAGTAGGTATGAAGCATACTTCAATTTTGAACCGTGATAGTCAAAGTTGTCTTTTAAATACCTGGACAGTTTAACATCAAGTTGGTGAAGGTATTGGTAGCTTGATACAGGCGCAAGAATTTCGTTCCTGCGATAAGTTTTACAATTAGTAACTCCTAGTTTTTTTATTTGAGCCTTAAGAAAATAAGCATGTCTTGCTTCCTCAGCAGCATGTTTTAAAACAATAATATCCACGTCCTGCGAATGTTCACAAGCTGAAATTTTTCTTGCCCCGCAATTCTCCATCATTGATAGCGTATTCAACCACTTGGCATGAATGGAATTATCTTGGATAAAATTGTTTAAAACATCAAATAAATTCATGCCTCGAAAGTATAAAATTAAGCGATAAAACAGGCGTCATTTTCACACATATCCATCATGGCCTTAGTGAGGGTTGAAAGTTGTTCATCCGTAATGATATATGGAGGCATGACGTACACCAAATTCCGAAATGGTCTGATCCATATTCCCCTCGAAACGAACATTCTCTGAGCTTCAGCAACATTTATTTGATCTTTAAATTCAAGAACACCAATAGCACCTAAGATTCTTATATCCTTAATGCGTTCATGTGGTACCAGGTGTTTTGTAAGGCATGATTCTATTCGTTTAATGTTATGTTCCCAAGATGAGTCCATCAATAACTCTACACTTTTTAGGGCTATTGAGCAGGCTAGAGGATTGGCCATAAATGTTGGTCCATGCATAAATACACCTGGATCTTTAGAGCATATAACGTTTGCAACCTCTTCAGTACATAGTGTGGCAGACAGCGTAAGGTATCCTCCTGTTAATGCTTTTCCTAAACACAATATGTCAGGAGAGAAACCAGCATGTTCCATAGCGAATAACTTTCCTGTTCTTCCAAAGCCCGTTGCGATTTCATCAGCTATGAAAAGCACATCATGTTTTTCGCACAGTCCCTCGACTAATTTTAAATAATCAGGGCTGTATATTCTCATCCCACCAGCACCTTGTACAATGGGTTCAATGATAAATGCGGCAATATCTCGCTCATTATCCCTAAATATTTCCTCTAACTCTGTTAGATCATTTTGATTTCTTTCAATTGAAAATCCGTTTTTAAAAGGAGGAGCGAAGAGATGTTGCGGGATAAAATCTTTAAAAATATGATGCATTCCAGAGACGGGATCGCAAACACTCATAGCTCCAGTGGTGTCTCCATGATAGCCAAACTTAACCGTCAGGAATTTCGATTTAGAAGTGTTTCCTTTAGCTTGGTGATACTGAATGGCCATTTTCATTGCAACCTCGACAGCAACAGAGCCACTATCTGCAAAAAAGACTTTATCCAAACCTTTTGGTGTTATCTCCACTAATTTTTTCGCGAGAGAAATGGCCGGCTGGTGTGTGATGCCACCAAACATAACATGGGACATCTTATCCAATTGATCTTTTGCAGCATTATTAAGTTCGGGATGATTGTATCCATGAATAGCCGTCCACCAACTAGCCATTCCATCTATGAGCTTGGTTCCATCATCCATTATCAAGTGAACACCATTGGCAGCGGATATAGGGTAGGTGGGAAGTGGCTCTGAAAGAGATGTATAGGGATGCCAAATGTGATCTCTGTCAAACGCTAGATCTTCTTCACTAAAGCTCGAATTTTCTGGCATAATCAGCAATAATATTTTTGTTTAACGTTGGCTCTTGATCCACTTCAAGTAGACATTTCTCACCGGTGTATTTCATTATTATATCAAAAGTTGATTGTACTTTTTTCCCATTAAAAATGAATCCCAGCATCGGTATATTTCTGTTTTTCAATGCCTCCCATGACAACAAACTGTGATTTATACTCCCCAAATAATATTGTGAAACCAAGATTACGGGTAAGCCTGATTTTTCTATCCAATCAATGTTTAGTGAATTATTGTTCAGTGGAACAAAAAGTCCCCCGGCCAACTCAATAACCATGTTCTTTTTGCTTTCGGGAATTGAAATTGTGGAAATATCTATTGCTATCCCATCTAATGAAGCAGCAGCATGTGGCGACATAGGATTGGTTAACCTATAACTTTCGGGATGTATTATTATCTCAGGATTGGATACAAGCGATGAAATAGTATGAGAGTCTGAATTCTCCAATTCACCAGCTTGTACTGGTTTCCAGTAGTCCGCCTTCAGTGCTTCACACAATATTGCAGAGCAAACAGTTTTACCTATTTCAGTGCCAATTCCTGCGACAATTATCTTTTTCATATAATCTGAGTCAAGGTATTAAATAAAACATCTATTTCTTTCATGGAGTTATAAGAGTGAATGCAAAAACGAATTCGCTCAGAACCTTCTTTCACGGTTGGGCTTTTTATTGGTTTTATCCAGAAATTATGTTTCTGTAACGTGGCGGTAATGACTTGTAGCACATCGTTATCAGGAATAATCAAACTTTGAATGGGGGAATTAGAGCCCATCCAATGACCATATTTTAGTAACGGCTTTTTTTCATTCCAGTAACTTATAAGATTAATTAGTTTGTCTCGCGATTCAGCATTTTTTAAAAGCCTATCGTATGCCAAAGAGATTGACTCAACTTGATGTGGTGAGGGAGCAGTAGAATAGATAAATGGTCTTGAGAAATTCACTAAGAATTCCTTTAATGTATTTGAGCATAATATGGCTGCACCATGTGTTCCCATTGCCTTTCCGTAGGTCACGACTCTAGCAAATAAGCCACTATGAATGTTTTGTTCTTGGCAAAGCCCTTGACCATATTCCCCAAAAACACCGATAGCATGAGCTTCGTCAACGATTAAATTGGCATTGAATTTTTCACAAAGATTATTGATTTTTTGCAGCGGAGCTTTATCACCATCCATTGAATAGATAGACTCTATAATCACGAATACACGACCTGATGCGGCCTTAATTTTTTTTTCTAACTCTGCGAGGTCATTGTGCTTAAAACTTAATCTTCTTGCGAAGGACATCCTTGCGCCATCAATAAGACTAGCATGACAAAGTTCATCCAGAATAAGCGTGTCACCTTTTTTCGCAATGCATGAAATAAGGCCAAGATTTGCAGTGAATCCCGAAGTGAAAAGCAGCGCATTTTCGGATTTATGAATGTCGGCTATTTTACTTTCTAAATTTTCAATGGCTTCAGAATTTCCAGAGAGTAATCTTGAGCCTGTACTGCCAGAAAATCCTGACAAAGGACTATCAATTTTTGCAAAACCAAGATAATCATTAGATAAGAAGTCAATTCCCGGGTTGGATTCTGGAAGTACTCTAAGAATGCCTTTTTTCTTTCGAAGTTCAAGCTCTTCTTTAAGGAAATCCATATTACTAACTCACCACGCTTGGAGCCTCCTCTTTTTTGAATGCTGCTCTTGGAGTCAATCCAAGAATGTCAAACATTTTTTTGTCAGTAGAAAAACTAGGGTTTGATGTCGTCAGTAGTACATCTCCTGCGAAGATGGAATTGGCTCCTGCCATGAAACACATAGCTTGCTCTGAAATAGACAATTTTTCCCGTCCTGCCGAAAGTCTAACCATAGTGTTTGGCATTGCTATTCTTGCAGTAGCAACCATTCTAACCAAATCCTGAAAAGGAACTGGTGGTTGTTCAGCCAAAGGAGTACCTTCAACAGGCACCAATGCATTGATTGGCACAGATTCTGGATGACGATCCATGTTTGCCAAGGTCTTTAGCATGCCCATTCTATCTTTTGTAGATTCTCCCATGCCGATTATCCCACCTGAACAAACGGTAATGTTTGCCTTTCGAACATTGGCAATTGTATCTAATCTGTCGTCATAATTTCTTGTGCTGATAACTTCACCATAAAATTCCTCCGAACTATCGATGTTGTGGTTGTAAGCATATAAGCCAGCATCAGCTAGTTTCTTTGCCTGCATCTCAGAAACCATTCCGAGTGTGCAACAAACTTCCATTTCCATTTCATTGATGCATTCAACCATTTCTAAAACTTGGTCGAAGTTTTTATTGTTTCTAACCTCTCTCCAAGCAGCACCCAAACACATTCGGGAAGCACCTGCAGCTTTAGCCTTTTCTGCTCTCAATTTCACTTCTTTCACACTTAGAAGTTTGTGAACTTTAACATCAGTATGGTATCTTGCCGCTTGCGGGCAATAAGCGCAATCCTCGGGGCATCCGCCTGTTTTGATTGATACTAAACTACTTACCTGAACTTCGTTTGGATTATGGTTTTCTCTGTGGACAAGTCCAGCCTCGAATACCAAATCGAGAAATGGCGTATTATGAATGTCGGTAAGGTCTTCTATCGACCAATCGTGTCTTAGTTCGTTCAATTTTGAAAGAATTTGTTTTGGCAATGTTACTCAATATTGTGCGTATTATTACTCGGAATTTTGATGAAAATACGTCATGTTATACCCATTTAGGGTTAAGAAATATTATGGTTAATGATGATGAATGAAGCTGATTCTTGAATATACTTTATTACTAGAGTATTAGAGTTTATATTTATAATCAGGGGTTTTAAAACATGCTGACATATCGTCAACTCATTCTGAGAAGATAGACTCCTCCAACACCTGAAATTGTTAATTTATAATTCGTAATTCGTAATTCGTAATTAAGTTTTTCTTTTTCTTTAGAAAAACTTACCCCATGACGGCATTAGAAATTTCCCTATACATTATTGGTTACTTTTTGTTCTTGGTTCTCATCGCCAGGATCACATCAAAAGGGGCTGACAACAATTCATTTTTTATAGGAGATAAAAAGTCACCTTGGTACGCAGTTGCTTTCGGTATGATAGGCGCCTCATTGAGTGGAGTTACCTTTATTTCCGTTCCTGGTTGGGTAGGCAACGAATTGAACCAGTTCAGTTATATGCAAGCTGTATTCGGATATTTCTTTGGATATATCATTATAGCCTATGTATTGATGCCAATCTATTATAAGATGAACTTGACTTCTATCTATACTTATTTGGAAGAGAGGTTTGGCCAACGATCATACAAGACTGGAGCATTCTTCTTTCTTGCCTCAAGAACATTGGGAGCATCTGTAAGATTATTGTTGGTGGCCAATGCTTTGCAAGCAGTGTTGTTTGACGATTGGAATATCCCATTTGAGATTACAGTTATCATTTCAGTGCTTTTAATTTGGTTGTATACAAACAGGGGGGGGATTAAAACCATCATTTGGACGGACACACTCCAGACCTTGTTCATGTTGTCATCAGTTGGTCTAACGGTGTGGTTGATTTCAAAGAACTTGAACCTATCAGAGACAGGAGGTATTGTGAATGCCATATCGAATTCGGGCTATTCCAAGATTTTCTTTTTTGATGATATCATGAGTAACAATCACTTTCTAAAACACTTTTTTGGAGGGGTGTTCATTTCTATTGGGATGACAGGTCTTGATCAGGATATGATGCAAAAGAACTTGAGTTGTAAGAACATTGGAGAAGCCAAGAAGAACATGATGAGTTTCGCTTTAGTTCTGGTCCCGGTTAATCTTATTTTCTTAGGCTTGGGGGCATTGTTGTACATGTATAGCGCTCAGACAGGCATCGGAGCGGGAGTAAGCTCAGACATGTTATTTCCGACTATTGCGATGGAGGGTAGTCTTGGTAAGTTAGGAGGGGTATTATTTATTTTAGGACTTATAGCGGCTGCATATTCTAGTGCGGATTCGGCATTAGCTTCTTTGACAACCTCAGTTTCTGTTGATTTTTTGGGGGTTCAAAAAATGAAGGACAAGAAGGCACAGAGAACAAGAAAGAAAGTTCACGTAATTGTATCGGCCGTTATCATTGCAGTCGTGATTTTACTCAAGTACACGACTACTTCAGCCGCTATTGGTTTATTGATGAAGTTTGCTGGTTTTACCTATGGGCCACTAATCGGGCTCTTCTTCTTCGGAATTCTAACGGATAGAATATTGAATGATAAATTAGTATGGTTTGTTATGTTACTAGTTCCAGTCTTTATTGGAATCTTGTGGTATTATTCTTTTGGCGCACCTGGATCTGTGCCAGACATGCCCGGAATTTTAGGTACATACAAATTCGGATTTGAAATCATTATTTATAATGCATTATTATCTTTTGCGGGATTGTTTTTAATTTCTAGAAAGGGAGAAGCCCTTGAATCGTAATATTCCAAATAATTAAGGATGATTAATTCCTCTAAATAAAAATATGATCAAGTATAAAATTTCCGTAAAAAATCCCGCTCAACATTTCATTCAATTTGAAATGAGCATTGATGTAAAAGATCAAAACGAATTGCTAATTCAACTGCCAGTTTGGAGGCCTGGTCGCTACGAATTGGGAAATTTCGCAAAAAACGTAAAGGGCTTCGGGGTAACAGATCAGGGGGGTAAAAAGCTGAAATATGAAAAGACGGCACATAGCTCATGGTTGATCTCTTGTAAAAATGCATCTTTGATAATTGTGCATTATCAATATTTTGCCAATGAATTAAATGCAGGCTCAACTTATCTTAACGAAGATCAATTGTATATTAATCCGGTGAACTGTTTTTTCTATGTCCCTGAAATGGTTCCACACAAATATGAGTTGCAATTCGAGCTACCAAAAAAATATAAAATAGCATCAACCTTAAAAAAGATTGGTGCACATGGTTTAAAATCTAAAGATCATTTTGAACTCTTTGATAGTCCATTGATCGCCTCTGATAATTGGCAGAGGAAAACGTATGTCGTGGATAAGATAAATTTCCATGTAATGTTTCAAGGTGTATGTAAACCTGATTGGAAAAGAATATTAGCAGACTTCGAACAATTTACTAGAAAACAAATTCAGTGTTTTGGTAGTTTTCCTGTCAATGAATATTGGTTTTATGTGCAAACCCCTAGCTATAGAAAATACCATGGCGTAGAGCATGAAAAAAGCACTGTGATTGCCTTAGGTCCTGGATATGATCTGATGACTGATAAGGTATATAATGATCTATTGGGTGTATGTTCTCACGAGCTATATCATACTTGGAATGTGAAAAATATAAAACCAATAGAGTTTACTCCTTTTGATTTCTCGAAAGAAAATTACAATAGAATTGGTTTTGTCATCGAGGGTGTGACAACTTATATGGGGGATAAGATGCTTTGGAAATCCGGAGTTAAGAATGATGACTGGTTTAGAAATGAAATGTCTACACAATTCCAAAGACATATGTGGAATGAAGGTAGATTCAATCACTCCGTAAAAGATTCGTCATACGATACATGGCTCGATGGATATGTGGCGGGAATACCGGGAAGAAAAGTTTCTATCTACACAGAAGGCGCTTTATTGGCTCTTATTCTTGATATTGAGATCCAAGATAAAACGAAGGGGAAGAAAAGTTTGGATAGCGTTATGAAAGTACTCTACAAGAAATTTGGTTCAGCTGAGATAGGCTATAGAGAAAAAGATTTCTGGGATATTTCGGAGAGAGTTTATGGAGGCAGTTTGTCTTCTTTCTACAACAATTTTCATAACAACGCGGTCAGTTATGAAAAGCGGCTGAAGGCAGCGTTAAAGAAACTAAATTGGAAAGTTGTTGAGGATAATTCCATGATTACTAGAGCATGTTATGGCCTTATTGTCGATGACAAAAGCAATATTCAAAAAGTGCATTCCATGTCAGATGCTAGTTCCAAAGGAATTGCCGAGGGGGATAAGATTATCGCGATAAATGATCACGTTGTTAATGGTAATCTTACAAATTGGATTACTTTTTATAACGATGAAAATAAGATCACTCTACTACTAGAATCTTCAGGTAAATTAAAAAAGGTGATTCTTAAAAAGTCAAAATCCTTATATGCTGAATATCGAATAGAGTCTGCATGAATTGGGTTAGTTTAAGATCAATTTCTTGACAGCAAAACCTTTGTCAGTAGATATCTTAACCAAATACATCCCAGCATTATATCTTGAAAAATCATGACTCAGTGAATTATCAAAGGCAGAATTAATTATACCGATTTCCTCAATTGTTCGTCCAGTTATGTCGACTAATTCAATAAGTATATTTTCATTTTGGTGATTTTCTACGGTGATGCGTGCTATATCTAGAACAGGGTTGGGAGCAATGATAATTTCATTGTTAAGCGAATTGAATTCTGGAATACCAACACTACTTTCATCCATAATGTATGTATATTGACTTAATTGACCAGTCTGCTCAACTTCAATCGATTGTACGGATGCAATATAGTTGTGTGTTCCAGCTTTTACATATGAATAATACTCTACGTTGTAATCAAGAATAATTTCTTCAGCTATAGCTTCATCCGAGTAATCCTGAACAGTTTTAACACGATAAACATTTTCTAACGTGCCATATGGTAAAATAAGTGTTCCATAACCATCCACTGTATAGCTTGATGTACCAGATCTGAACCAGGTGACTCCACTTTCGAATGTTGATTCGAAATAATCTTCAAAACTATCACCATATTCAATCGGGAATTGCCAAAATTTTTGAGGGTCATTATAATTAATAACAGTTCCTGTATAAGCCAAACCATCAAAATAGTCAGCTGTCCCATCAGTACTGAAATATGTATACGCATAGTTAGATTGACCTACGTTTGAAGATCGAGTGCAATAACTAGAATTAGTATAACTACTAGCGAACGGAGTAGATTCCACAGATACATATTCGAAAAGAGCTTGCTGAGAAACTATTCCTCCTGTAAGGTCCCAAACTTGGTTAAGACCAGATGAGCCGGGATCTATATATGTATTGAAATTGAGAACAAATGATTCTCCGATTTCAGCTATCAAATCTTCCCGTTCAATAGGAGTCTGGGAAAAAAGTGTTGAGAAAAAAAGTGTAAGGCAAATAGTAATGAAAGTACTTTTTATAGTCATAGCTGTCAGATTTTTAGTGAATATAACATAATTTAAAACACAAGAGAGATTTTTAATACACCATTTACCTGCTTGGTGAAATCACATTCAAGGAAAGAGGGACAACCTTTACCACAATTTCAGAAGGAACTTCAATTGGCTCTCCATCGATGTGCGCGTATTTACTCCCATGTTTTATGGTTATTTCGTTGAATTCTCCAAACTGTACTTTCTTTGATTCAAGCAGTTTTCTTCTAAACATTTTTTGAGAGATATCTGCAAACTGCAGCAGATTGAGTTTCTCAATAAGACTGATTTTTAACTGACCATCAAAGGGGTTAGCCGTTGGCGCAATGAAAGCATTATTACCGTACTGACTAGTGTTGGCAAATGCCACAACAATAGCATCGTTTGAGTCCATATTTGATATGCCGTCAATAGCAACATTCATCGGTTTAAAGGCATTCATCTTTTTAAGTATAACATATCCATAGCCCAATTTACCTCTAACTCTACGCTCGGCAAATTCTTTGCTTATTAGTGCATCAAATCCCAAACCTGCAACGCCAATAAACGGATGACCATCCAAAAGTCCGGTATCAATTTTCTCTAAGTAAAACTGATTGATGTTTTCTATCGCACGAATAGTTTTAATCGGGATGTTGAGACTTCTAGCAATCCCATTGCCAGAACCTCCAGGAATAATACCTAATACCACATCAGTATGGATTAGGGATCGTGCTATTTCATTCACAGAACCATCCCCTCCAACGGCTATGACACCTTGATAACCATCTTTAACGGCATCAGCACTAATATCTATTGCGTGCTTTGCTTTTTCAGTATAAGTGATGTCCCATTCGAAGAGATTTTTATCCAAAATCTTTTCAAGAAGAAAGGGAACAACCTTCTTTTTTCCAATCCCTGAAAAAGGATTAATAATAATCTTCAACTTCTTTTTCATTCCTCAAAAAGTCTATTGTTTATCATTCTATCATTGTAGGTTTGAATGATTGCTTTTAGCTTTATTTCCATGGGTTTGTAAATCGCTTTATCAGTCGCTAAAAGAATGTTTTTTTTCAATAGTGAATCGGTTGATAAATTATACAATGCAATACTTTTTTCACCATCAAATTGCAAATGATAATCCTTATTCGTAATCTGATATATATTGTTGAGATAGTGCACCGCATAGGACGCATCACTACTCAATAGACTGTTGCCAAAGGAAATAAAAGACTTGTCTATCCCAAGAAAATCTATCACGGTTGGAAAGATGTCAATCTGTTGCGCTATTTTTTTTGATTTTTTTGGAGTAATTTTCTTGGGGTGATAAAACATTAATGGGACTCTGAATAAGCCTTCTCGATTTCTGAAATATGGATGAAACGATTGTGCAGTATGATCGGCAGTTAAAATAAATAAAGTTCGGTCAAACCACTCTTGCTTCCTTGCATTTTCAAAAAATGTTTTCAAAGCATAATCACTGTATTGAATGACATGTTCATACGGGTTTTTAGCTCTTGGAAAATCATCCATATATCGTTCAGGAATTTTATATGGATGGTGTGATGTTAAACTAAAACACAATGAGAAAAACGGTTCTTTTTGTTCCAGTAATTTCTGATTGAAATAGTCAAAAAACTCCTCATCATATACACCCCAAGTCCCATCTTCATGACCATCGTATGGATATTCATTGAGCCCGATATAGTCGTTAAATCCTGAGGCTAGGGCGTAGGAGTCGAAACCCATAGTGCCATTGACGCCACCATGGAAAAAGGAGTTGTAATATCCCTCTTTTCTTAGCACCTGAGCAAGGCTATTCACTTTGTTGGCTGAATAAGGAGAAAAAATAAATGGGTTGGTCATCAAAGATGGGATGCTACTACATACAGAAGGCACACCCTCAACGGACTTTTTCCCGTTGGCATAACTTCTTTCAAAATAAAGACTTGAATCAGAAAGAGAATCAAGAAAAGGGGTGAGATATTGACCGTGTTCACCGATTGAATTTAAGAATTCATATGAGAAACTTTCAAGCAATAAAATAACAACATTATCCTTTGATACTTCATTTGAATTATAGTGCTTGACTGGATCAAATATGGCGCTACATTCTGGTGCGTTAGTAAAGTAATTCGACTCAATCAAATAGTCAGCCTTATAGGATCTAATTAGAGTGAAAGGAGTGTTGAGTACTAGCGGCATTTTATCTGCATTGCCGTATTGAGTTGCATTGATCAAACTAAGTGGGCGATATTGAAAGCCTCCACGGCCACCCAAAACGATTAAGGCTAAAGTTGCCAGTAAAACAGCTGTTTGAATGAGATAATTTTTGAGGTTCCAGGAGCTATCATTTTTGTGAGGGATGATTTTTTTTGAGAAAAAATACAATAACCATGTGAGCATTAAGAATAGCACAATTAGATACCAGTAATCCTTTATGAACTGTGGCACTAAATTTTTCATATCATCACCAGTTCCTATTTGTGTAAACAAATCGAATGTTGATCTTTTTAAGGTGAATTTGAAGTATTCAATGTCTATACAATTGAACAATATGCCAACAACATTTAAGCCTAGGAATATGTAATTCATTACTTTTCGGTAAATATCATTTCGCCTTATGGGAATGGGTGCTAGACTGAGTATTATGAATACAAGATTGATATATATAATGGCAGAAATGTCAAATCGAACACCGCCCATGAATGCTCTTAATAGACCATCAGTGTCAAAATAAGTTGCATTGAAATAGTAGAATGCAATTCTGCAAATGGTATAA
Source organism: Gammaproteobacteria bacterium (assembly GCA_047638815.1). Lineage (GTDB taxonomy): Bacteria > Bacteroidota > Bacteroidia > Flavobacteriales_D > JABDKJ01 > JAJRRH01. The sequence continues at coordinate 5,171 of JBLIMR010000054.1, read as the reverse complement.
ATGACCAAGACCAATCCAAGTTTTTTCAAAACCAAAAAGAAGTCTGCAAAAGCTGAGCGCATATATCGCGAAGATAAATTAAATTAAGAGTAAAAAGTCATACAGAAGTATGGCACCATTGATAGTCGAGTTTCATTATAGTATGGATTGATAGCATTGATGTTTCTACCAACCCATTGCTGAATCTTCACCTCTTGTGCTATCAGCAGCGGCTTCTATTTTTCCATCTTCATGAATTAATATTGCTTCCATCAGTCCAATGCGGTCCCAAGGTTCTAGGATGTACCCATTGGATTGTAACGTTCTTAAAGTTTCTTTGTCAATCTTACCCTCTTCATAATGGATAATTTCAGGAAGCCACTGGCTATGAACTTTCCCAGCATTAACTGCCTCCTGCATGCACATGCCATAGTCCTTTACATTCTGGATACACTGATACACATTTGTAATAATAGTAGATCCTCCTGGTGAACCCAGTATCATCCAAAGTTTGCCGTTCTTCTCCACTATAGTTGGAGACATGCTACTTAGCATCCTTTTCTCAGGTTCAATAGCATTTGCTGTTCCACCTACCAAGCCAAATTGATTTGGCAACCCTGGCTTAATGCTAAAGTCATCCATTTCATTGTTGAGAAAGAATCCGGCCCCTTCAACTATTATTTTCGAGCCGAAATTAGAGTTTAGGGTTGTTGTAATGCTCACGGCATTTCCATATTGATCAACAATAGAGTAGTGGGTCGTCTCATGAGATTCGATTCTTTCCACTGAGCCAGATTTCACATCAGCTGAAGGGGTGATGGCATCAATTGTGATATTTGAGAATCTATCTCTAAGGTATATATCACTGAGTAGACTATCATCAGGAACATCAAAAAAATCCGAATCACCCAGCCAGGTTGCCCTATCTGCATAGACTCTTTTTTTCAATTCAGTCATAAGGTGAATGGCTTCGGGGCTGTTGTGTGGATATTTATCAATGTTAAGCAATGCTGATCCTTCAAGCAATTGGACGATCGCTATGCCACCACTAGAAGGAGGACCCATAGAATATATTGAGTATGCTCCAACGTCTCCATGTATAGCCTCCCGCCAAATGGCTTTGTAATTTATCAAATCGTTTCGGGTTATTAGTCCTTTCAGTTTTTTATTTTGTTCAACTATTAATTCGGCTACCGTACCTCTGTAAAACCCATTTTTTCCATTTTTACTAATGGATACTAACGTGTTATAGAGATTGAAGTTTTTTAGCTTGTCTCCAACTTTAAGAGCAACTTCTGGGGCATATTCATTATATCCTTCATTGGCATCTATTATCTCCTGACGATAATCATTAAGATACTTTATATTCTTGGGTGTTTGCATGCTACCACCGATAGCCAGTTGAATGGCTGGCTGCACAAGTTCTTTCCAAGACATGCTGCCGTACTTTTTGTGAATTGCCCACATACCAGCTACAGATCCAGGTACACCTGAAGATTTAATGCCTTTTTTGCTTAGATCCTCAATTACGTTACCCTGATCATCGAGGTACATGTTCTTAGTTGCAGCTTTAGGTGCCTTCTCCCTAAAATCCAAGCTCTCTACAGCACCATTAGAATTTCTAGATAACATAAATCCACCACCACCGATATTTCCAGCTCGTGGATAACAGGCGGTTAAAACAAATTGAATAGCTATAGCGGCATCGTATGCGTTTCCCCCATTTTTTAAGATATCATATCCAATTTGTGTTGAGATTGGATGAGCTGTCACTACAGCCGCACTATCGTACGTAATAAAATCGTTTTTCTCTCCAGGTTCTGCTTCTGAGCTTGCGTCATTTACTGATGGATCACATCCAACAATCAACAAACATCCCATTACGATTAATCCTAAAATTTTATTTTTCATTCTAAATTATTTCAACTGAAATTGGATTGATGAGAAATGTCAATACATTTACCATAGATGTGCCTCGTCATCAAACCAGAGACCTTTCACCCTTAATACTTGTTCAATTATTTCTCTTACACAACCTTTTCCTCCTGGGATATGCGATATGTATTTGGCCACGCTTTTTATTTCCATAGCTGCATCAGACGGACAGCAAGGGAGTCCTACTTTTTGCATTACCCTGTAATCGGGAATATCATCTCCCATATACAGTACTGTATCATCATTTATCTTATGATCTTCGCAATATTGAGTGTAAACTAACAACTTGTTATGGCTTTTAAGAAAAACATCAGTAACACCAAGATCAAGAAAACGGTCTTTCACCTCATTTGATGATCCTCCCGTGATAACAGCGACTCGATAACCTTTTTTCACTGCTAGTTGTACAGCATAAGTGTCTCTGGCGTGACACGATCTTAGGGGCGGTTGACCTTCAATTAGAATAGCTGTGCCATCAGTAAATATTCCATCGAAATCGAATATCAAGGTGTCAACTTTCTTTAATATTTCTTTATAATTTTTCTCCATGATAAGTCTCCATGATGGAGTCTGTAAATTGCTTGTAAAGTTTCTTCATTACAGGATTTTGATCCAAAAGAGTCAAATGTTTTTTAATGACATTATTATCTTTTCTTCTGGCGGGACCTGTTTGACTTTCTTTTAATTCACCACTCCCTATTCTTGATAGTGTGTCCTGCAATATGTCATCGTACATTTTGGGATTAAGCCCAAGTTGCTTTTGATGTTCACCCAAGAGATAGAAGAAGTGTTGGCTAAAATTATTGATAAATACAGCCAGCATGTGTGCATGGGCTCTTTGTTTACCATCCAATCGGTATACATCTCCGCCCAAAGCCTTCGTTAGAATATTTAAAATTCTAGTCGTCCCACGATCAGAAGATTCCATAATTACGGGTACATCATTCCAATTTATCTTGGCCGACTTACTAATGCTGTACAGAGGCCAAAGAACACCTTTTTTTGTGCTCGGTAAGATATTCAATTCAGTACTTCCCGAAGTATGAATTATGGTCGCGTTTGGGTCTGTGATTTTTTTAGCCACAGACTTGATGGCATTATCACTTACAGCGATGAGGTATATTTTCGAATGATCTTTGAATGCATTGACGTCAGTACTGTATTGACATTGAAGGAGAGACGCTAGCCTTTTTGATTCAGTCTTATTTCGCCCGATAATACCTGTGATATTTACACCTCGACTCATCAGACGCAGTGCCATTTGAAAGGCCACATTCCCAGTTCCTACAACGATTATTTCCAAAATTTCGGCCCTTTTTTATTGTTGCTAAGATATGGAAAATATGGCTCAGCAATATGGAGCGATAGACATATTAAGTCCTATATTTGCACTACAATTTTCAAGAATTTTTGATGCTCCAATTACTTAAGAAAACGCTTTTCTCGAACAAACTGATGGTCATTTTGTTACTGGTTTTCACATTTGCAATTGGGATAGCCACTTTTATCGAAAACGATTATGGTACTGAGGCATCTAAAAAAGTAATCTTCAATGCACATTGGTTCGAATTGGTTATTTTTCTCCTTGGGCTAAATCTTATTGGCAATATTTTTAAATATAAACTCTACCGCAAAGAAAAATGGACGGTATTCATGTTTCATACATCCTGGATTCTTATAGTTATTGGAGCAGGTGTTACTCGATATTACGGATATGAGGGTTCCATGCATATTAGAGAGGGCGAGGCATCTCATAGAATGGTATCTCAAAGAACTTTCGTTCAATTTCAGATTGATGATAAGGTAAAGCAATTGGTGATTGATAAACCTATTTTGACAAATAAACTGTACAATTCTAAGTTTGATTATAATCTTGATTTTGAGGGGAAGGAGGTAAGTATTAAATATCTTGATTTCATTACTAATGCTGTAGACTCCGTTGTGGAAACAACTGATGGGAAGGAAATTATTGAACTGGTGACGGTTGGGAAAGACGGGAGGCAATCTGTTTTTCTGGAATCTGGAATGGCAGAAATGTTTGGTCCGTTTCCGGTGAGTTTCAACGGAAAAGATGATAGCAACATGGCCATTAAGATTAATTCTACAGACTTAGGATTGACAATCTTGTCGCCATATGAAATTCAATACATGACAATGGCCGATCAGAGTGTTGGAACCATCCTTCCTGATAGTGTTCAGCCCTTTGAACAGAGGAGATTATATACACTTGGCCAAACACAGATTGTTTACAAGACTATCGTTCCAAGTGGAGAGCTTCGTAAAGTTTCGGTGGATGAAGACAAAAAACTGGGTCATGATATACTAAAGATAGCTGTTAGTAGTGGTGGAGAGGAGCATGTGCTAAATCTACCAGGAGGGGCTGGATATATTTCTCCAAAAACAAGAGTAAAGATCAATGGACTTAACTTTTCTGGGAGTTATGGTTCCAAGTTTTATGAATTGCCTTTTGAAATAAAATTGCGCGATTTCCAACTAGAAACATATCCAGGAAGTGAAAGCCCTTCGTCCTATGCTAGTGAGGTTACCCTGATAGATAATGAGAAAGCACTTGTAGAGGATCATCGTATCTACATGAATCATGTCCTTGATCACAGAGGATATCGATTCTTCCAATCCTCCTATGACGAGGATCAATTAGGAACCGTATTATCTGTAAATAGTGACTTTTGGGGTACAATCATTACCTATATTGGATATCTACTTCTGACGCTAGGAATGATATTAACATACTTGGCGCCAAAGACCAGATTCAATCAATTGCGTAAAAAATTACGAAAGGTTAGAGCAAAAAGACTCAAGGGATATTTGTCAACTGCCATGGTGCTTTTGTCCCTTGGAGTGAATGCCCAAGAGGAGAGTTTTTCAATTGCTGAAGAACATGCTGAGAAATTTGAACAATTGATCGTGCAAGGGGGGGATGGTAGATTCATGCCGTTGCAGACCTACACATCTCAATTGGCCAGAAAAATAACAGTGGCCAAGAAGTACAAAGGAATGACGCCATCGCAGTTTGTTCTTTCTATGATTTATGATAGAGGATATTGGCAAGAGCAGAACATAATCAAACTGGATAATGTTTCTCTGGCAGAAGAGCTAGACGCTGAGAAGTTAAAAGTAGGCATGTCAAACATGTACTTTGTTTCATTTAGAAAATTATTTACTGAAACAGGATATGTTTTGGAAGACAAAGTAGCTCAAGCAAATAGAAAGCCTGAAAAAGAAAGAAACAAGTATGA
>JBLIMR010000053.1:0-17575 GCA_047638815.1 Gammaproteobacteria bacterium | reverse complement strand
TTATCGATGGATATAATTCGGGAGAAGAGTTTCCTCATGGGTATACTACGGTTACTTATTTGACGACAGATCCAGCGGGTCTTACGGCAGAATGTAGTTTTGAGGTATTGGTGAATCATGCGCCAGTTGCAGTTAATGATGCGGTCTCGGTATCTGAGGTTGAGTACACTGAAGTGATCATTCCAATGGCTAATGATTACGATCAAGATGGCGATGATTTCAATGTTGTTTATGTGAGCTCTAGCGTTGGGCTTACAATGATAATGGAAGATGGGACTCTGTTCTACATCATTCAAGATGAGTGGTGTGGCACAGACAGTATTAATTATGTAATTGAAGATATTTATGGCGCAAGTGATACAGCTGTTGTACATCTAGATATTGCATGCTTGGCCGACATTGTAATTCCACAGGTGTTTACACCAAATGGAGATGGAGTGAATGATCTCTTCAAGATATTCGGAATATATAAATACCCGAACAACAAGTTAGAAGTTTATAATCGATGGGGACATAGGGTATTTGTCAAGGAGGGATACAACAATACTTGGACTGGAAAATCAGAAGCCGAGTTAACTATAGGAAACCTTGATTTACCGAGAGGAACTTATTATTATGTTTTATCATTGAATGATGATCTTCCTATCTATAAGGGTTTTGTCTTTCTCACGACCAATAGGCAATAGAAATTAAAAATATTTGAGTGGAAAAAAAGGGTCTGGCTGTAAAAGCCAGGCCCTTTTCTTATTTGTAAGATAATGCGATATATTAGTTACATATAAGATATATATTCAGCATGTTACGGTGCTTTAATTAAATATAAACATGAGTAACGGCTAGCTCATTTTCCACAAACTTTTTGGCTAAATCATCTGGGTTTGAATAACGAACTAATTCTCGACCATTTTAATATAATATCCTCTCTGTTTAATACCGGTATTCACTAATCGTAATACACTCAAGGCTTAGACCATGTGATGCCTTAACGCATTGATAATAATCGTGATAAAAACATATCGATTTTTGTGTTTCAATGATCATCAATTCTGAGAATTCAAGCCATTTTACCTGAAACAATAGCCTAAAGAAAGCGTATAAATATCAAGAGAATCAGGCTTTACTCGAGTAAAATTGCCCGATAAATTGAAGAATGAATAAACGAGCAAGTTTTAATATCTTGATTAACATAAAGATAGCCTGTCAAGAAGGCTTTGTTAATCAATGGGCTAAAAGGCGATCTTTACGTAGTAAAGGTGGCCTTAAGCTGTTTATTGGTGCTTCATTTTTGTTCATATCAGTCCTTTTCTTCAATAATAAAGCCTTTTCTCAGGGCTATACCACCCCACTAGATGCGAATAGTAATGGTATCTATGATTTTCAAGAAGCAGGTAGCGTTCCTATAATCACAAATCAACCTACTGATGAAATAGTTTGTGAAGATGATAATACAGGATTCACTGTATCGGCAACCGGCACTCAACTTAGTTATCAGTGGCAATTGAGTATAAACAATGGAGTTATTTTTTCTCCTATTACCTCGGCCGGAACTGATCCAGTTTATACTGGATATACCTCAAATTCGCTAAGTCTGAAAAGCACTGACATAACCAATAATGGATATTATTATCGAATTATAGTTTATTCGGATGCATATGCATGTGATTCAACCATTTCTAATGTTGTGGATTTAACGGTAAACGTAGCTCCAACGGCCCCTGCGGCAATTAGTCCTCAGGTATTTTGCACTAGTGGATCTTATACCGTTGCTGATTTAATTGCAACAGGTACCGATCTAAATTGGTATAAAACTCCGACCGGAGGAACAGCGCTATTATTGACAGATAATATTTCAAATGGCAACTATTATGTTGATCAAACATTATCTTCATGTGCTAGTGTGCGAACTATTGTTGATGTGCAAATTTCTGATACAACAGATCCTTTAACGCCAACATTGGCGGATATTATAGGTCAGTGTACAGGAACAGCTGCAGCGCCAACAACAACTGATAACTGTGCAGGAACAATCACAGGAACAACATCAGATGCGTTAACATATTCAACACAAGGAACACATGTAATAGCATGGGACTTTAATGATGGAAACGGAAATGTAATCACAGTAAATCAAAATGTAATCCTCATAAATACGACCGATCCAGTAACAACATGTCCAGCAGATATAACGGTAGGATTTGATCTAAACTGTCAATACACATTATTGGATTACACAGCTGGAGCAAGCGCAATAGATAATTGTAGTGCTTCACCAGCAATAACATTTACACAAAGTCCAGTATCAGGAAAAGTAGTAACAGGAAGTACAGTGATCACGATCACAGCAGAAGATGAAGCAGGAAATACAGGAACATGTACATTCAATATCATTGCAAGTGATAGTATCGATCCAGTAACACCAACATTGACAGATATCACAGGTCAATGTTCAGCAACAGCAACAGCACCAACAACAACAGATAACTGCGCAGGAACGGTAACAGGAACAACATCAGACGCCTTAACATATACAACTCAAGGAACACATGTAATAGCATGGTTGTTTGATGATGGTAATGGAAATTCAATCACGGTGAATCAAAATGTTATTATTAGTGATGTGACTGTACCAATGGCCATATGTCAGGATACAACTTTAGTGATGGACTTTATCACTAACGATGTAACTATTGACCCTACGTATATTAACAATGGATCTTTTGATCAATGCGGTATTAGCAGCATTAATCTTTCAGCTAGTGTTTTTGGGCCGGTAGGCATATATACTACAATACTTTTATTGGAAGATGTAAATGGCAATAATAGCTCATGTACAGCACAAGTAAACGTAATTGATGCACCAGACCCACCTATAGCCGTTTGTCAAGATATAACTTTGAATCTCCTAGCAGATGGAACTGTTTCAATTCCGGATAGTGCAATCGATGGAGGAAGTTTTGATAATACAGAGATTGCTGATATGATCGCATCTCAATTAGATTTTACATGTTCTGACCTGGGAAATAATCTCGTGACGTTGCATGTTGAAGATGATGAGGGGAATTTAGGGCAATGTGGGGCTACAGTAACAATAATTGACGATATTTCACCAACATTAAACTGTCAAAACGCAACAGTTTATTTGGATAGTAATGGAATATCACTAATTAGTTACTTGGATTTAGTAACCTCTTTTAATGACAATTGTGGTGTGTTTTCGATTCAATTGTCGCAAGGTGATTTTGATGGTACTCATCTACATTCTTATAACGTGATAGTTGAAATCACTGATGGATCAGGGAATATGAATTCTTGTTTATCCATTGTGACTGTCTTGGATACAATTGCTCCAATGCTAATATGTACAGATTTAGTTATTCCATTGAATGCTTCAGGGTTCGCAACTGTCACAAGTAATCAAGTTGGTGTTGGAAGTAGTGACAACAACCTTAACCTTATTTCATTTATTTCAGACAATATTAATTTTGATTGTACTGATATTGGGGACACTTTATATTCTGTAATTGCAGTAGACCCTAGTGGTAATAGTTCAACATGTGATGCAATCGTAACAGTTGTTGACAATATTGCACCAACTGTTTTATGCCAAAATTTTGTCTTGGATTTGGATGATCTAAATCAGGGATCAATAACTATTGCAGACATTAATAATGACAATTTTGATAATTGTGGTATTGATAGTTTATCCTTGAGTCAATATGATTTTGATGAAAATGATTTAGGAATTAATAATGTTGTTTTAACGGCAGTAGATGTGAATGGAAATACAAGATCGTGTACAGCAACTGTAAGAGTAAACTCCACCATACCACCAGATGCCGTATGTCAGGATATTTCCATTAGTTTGAATGTAGATGGAGATGTTTCAATAATTGCAGCGGACGTTGACGGAGGTAGTACCGATCCAAACGGACAAGTAAGCTTGACTATTACTCAGGAAGAATTTACATGTGCAAATATTGGAGATAATATTGTGATAATGTCAGCAGAAAATACTTTTGGCATTACAACAACTTGTATGGCAACTGTTTCAGTTGTGGATGACATTACGCCTGTACTCACTTGCCCAACAGATAAAATATTGCCGAATGATCTTGAGCAGTGTGGGGCGATAGTTAATTATGGACCGGTTTCATCAGAGGATAATTGCGCGGTTAGTTTAGAATTGATAAATGGAGCATTGAACAATACATTCTTTGATGTTGGCATAACATCAATAGAATATAGAGCAACTGATTTATCTGGAAACGAAACTTTTTGTTCATTTAATGTTGAGGTTACTGATTCTGAGACGCCACGGATTTCATGTTCAGTAGATATTTATTCGATTGATGAGATTGTGACTTATGATTCCCCTACATTTGATGATAACTGTACTGCTGAACTTGTTCAAATTGAAGGTGCAACAACAGGATCGGAATTTGATCATGGATTCAATGAACAAACATATTTAGCAACAGATGGTGCAGGGTTGTCCGCTGAATGTTCGTTTACAGTTACAGTAAACTCTGATGTTGTTGCTGTAAATGATTCCGTAGTAAGCATGGAGGGTGTAAGCATTGAAATTGATGCATTATTTAATGATTTCGATCCAGATGGAGATGACTTTAGCATTGTTTCCGCAAACTCAAGTTTGGGTGATGTGATGATTGTTGAAGGAAAGACACTTGTTTATATTCCAGAAATAGATTGGTGTGGAACGGACAGCATTTACTATGAAATTGAGGATGTTTTTGGATCCAGATCCTTTGCGACTGTATACCTTGAAGTTTCATGCGATGTGCAAGTATTTATTCCTGAAGGATTTTCTCCTAATAATGATAGTGTAAATGATTATTTCGAAATTGTTGGGATTGAAAATTACCCTCAAGCTGAATTGAATATTTATAACCGATGGAGTCATATTGTTTATGAGTCTAAGGACTACGATAACTCTTGGGATGGAACAATGACAAACCCCTTAACACTCGGAAAAAAAATAATTCCTATGGGGACTTATTTCTACAATCTAAAGATTGATGATACCATTACATTCAAAGGTTATTTTTACATCAGTCGATAAAGAAAATTATATACTTTCGGTGCATATTGCATTCAGAAGATAAAATATCAATAATCCTGCCTGTTAGAAACGGGCGGGATTTTATTTTAAAGGCTATTGAGTCATTTCTTTCTCAAGATATTGTTGGGGCAGATAAAGAGATGGTAATTGTTGACGATAATTCTATTGATGATACATATTCCCTAGTGTTGGAATATACTAAAGACAAATCAGAAATTCTTTTGATTAAAAATACTGGTGTAGGGATAATTGACGCACTAGTTTTTGGCCTGTCGCAGGCCAAAGGGAATTATATTTCACGCATGGATGCAGATGATATAATGCCAAAAAATAAATTGCAATTGCTCTATGATGTTATTCAAGATGATGACGTTCAAGTTGCCACAGGGAAGGTGAAGTATTTTCATTATGACAAGGATAGAGTAGGGGATGGATACCTGAGATATGAAAATTGGCTCAATGAACTTGTTGATCAACAAGAATACTACACGGATATATATAAAGAGTGCGTGGTAGCCTCTCCTAATTGGCTTATTGGCAGGAAACATCTTGAAGAGGTTGGAGGCTTTAAGGGATTGTATCCTGAGGATTATGATCTTGTTTTTAGATGGTATAGCGCTGGATATAAGATAAAGGGGGTCAACTTTGTCACTCATTATTGGTATGATCATGAGGCTAGAGCATCAAGAAATGATGAAAATTATAGGGAGAACAATTTTTTTGATTTAAAATTGAATTGGTTTTTCAAACTTGACTATAGAGAAGAACGAGGCGTATTGATTTACGGTGCCGGAAATAAAGGCAAATACCTGGTTAGGAAAATACAGGAAATGGGCTATCATGTGACATGGTGCTCAAACAATCCGAAAAAAATCGGAAAGAATATCTATGGCATAACATTAATATCAGATCAGGAGAATATTGAAAAAATGAATAAACAGGTAATCATTGCAATTGCTGTGGAAGAAGATAAAAGAATGATTAAGCAAAGATTTGTTTCAGGTGGACTTAAGTTAAATATTGATTTTTTCAATTTCGCATAAAAAAAGCCCGGTCAACATTTGTCAACAGGGCTTAAGTATTTTTAAGGTTTCCCTTATTTGGCAATCATCTTCACATATTGATATTGCTCGTAAACTAATCTGTTTGATTTAAAATCATACTTATATCTTGGTCCTTGAATAAGACCATTTGTTGAAATAAACGTAATCTTATCTTTATCAAGTCCTAACTCGGTCACACTTGCAAGAATAGTCTCTTTTGCATCCGTAGCTCTCTTGTTCGCTAATCTCTTATTCGTTTTCCAAGTTTTGGTTGGCACCCTAGATGCACTACCTTCTGAGATCACATTAACTTCACCCTTGTCCGCTAGAATTTGCGCTAACTTTTTAATGAATGCAGCATACTCAGCATCTTTAGTCTCAATATCTTTTTCGTTATAGCCGAAATGCCTTTGATATTCAGCAACATTTTCTTCGCCCGCAGTATCACTGTCTTTGGCAGCATCGGAGCCCGAGAATTTATTGTCTTCAACTTCCACAACTTCACCACCTCCAATATTAACTGGAGCCAATAGGATCTCTCTTTGAATTTCTTGATATGCTGTTTCACATCCCACATTCAATTCTTCTTCTTTCAATACCTCATCTCCTAAAGAGTATTTTATCGTGTAGTCTTTACATGGAGTTAGGATAGCCACGAAAGCACCATCTTTCGATCTAGGTTTATAGCTTTTAACTTCGCCTGTCTCGTTATCAGTAATAACAATGGTGACGTTTTCTGGCAGTGTCTCACCTGCAGGTGCTGTTAAATATCCTTTCAATAAAGTAAGATTAACCTGTTCTTCAACCGGAGGAGCAGGTAAATCAACGATGTATATATCCTTTTGTCCTAGGCCCCCTTCTCTTCCTGAAGAGAAATATGCCCTTCTGTTATCCGCAGAGGTAATGAAGAAAACGTCATCCTCAACGGTATTGATAGGATAACCAATGTTAACTGGCTCCGACCAAGCTCCTTCATTGTTAGTTGTAGTTTTGAAAACATCAAAACCACCCATACTACTATGGCCCTTAGATGAGAAGTAAAGTGTTCTGCCATCAGGATGAATGAAAACAGCATCTTCATCATACTTTGTGTTGATCATAGGGCCAAGATTTAGGGCCTTTGACCATTGTCCGTTAGGTAGAATAACACAACGATAGATGTCACGTTTACCAAAGCCTCCAGGGATTTCACTAATAAAGTATAGTGTTTGTTCATCTGCCGATAATGCACAATGAGTTTCCCAATATTTAGTGTTTACCTCAGAGTTTAAGGCCTCAGGCGTTGTGAATACCTCACCAACCAATTTACTTTCGAACAAATCACCATTTCCAACTTTCCCATTATATATGAAAAGTCTTTGACCATTAATAGAAACGTTTATTGAAGCTGAGTGCTGACTTGCATCATTTATATTTAGAAGTTCCGGTGTTTGCCAGTTACCATTTCTATCTTTGAACGACACATATATATCCTCATAATATTCGATATCCTTGAAATCAAATAAGTTGGCATTACTGCTGTCGGTTCTGATTCTTCTACTGGTAAAAAAGAGCGCGTTTTCATCAGCAGATAAAACTGGACTGAAATCATTAAATTCAGAATTGATTACATTTCCAATATTACTAATTACAAGATCCTTACGTTCGTTTGCAAGCTGGTACTTGGCATTCTCGGTCATATCAATGCCTCTTTGTGCATCATCAGCGAGCCTATGTTTAGCGCCCATTACATCAAGTGAACTTGTGAAGGCTTGTTTTGCTTTGTCAAGTTTATAGTTTAGCAGATATGCTTCTCCAAGGTAGTAGACGGACTCTAATGGAGCATTCACTTCTCTTGGAGCAACCGGATTGTAATCCGATTTATTAAACTTTCCAATATCATTGGTTTGAAGAGCAACTGCTTTTTCCAAATATGGCAATGCATCTTTTCTTCCGTTATTTTGAAGGAGGTAGCAATAACCCGTTTTATAATTTACGTTGGCATTCTCAGGTTCTGCCTCGGCTAATCTTTTCCAAATAACTAGAGATTTTTTTTTGTAACCCTCTTCCATTAATCTGGCAGCTTCCACAAATTCATCATAGAACTTACTGTCTGCCTCCTGGCTAAAAAGAGGAACGCTGAAGAGAAAACATAGTGCCAGTAAGGCAGTTGAAATTATTCTCATTATGTTAAAAGTGTTTTAGTGTGTCTTAGTTAAATTCGTGTGTTGTGTCAGAGTTCCCTGTCGGGGTCAAAGTTTTCTAGGTAATCGGCTACTCTTCTGACAAAACTTCCACCTAATGCTCCATCAACCACTCTGTGATCATACGCATGAGATAAAAACATCATGTGTCTTATACCAATAAAATCTCCTTCTGGAGTTTCAATAACGGCTGGTTTCTTCCGAATGGCACCTACAGCCATTATCGCAACCTGAGGTTGATTTATTATTGGTGTTCCCATAACATTACCAAACGATCCTACATTGGTCACGGTATAAGTTCCTCCCTGAATATCATCAGGAGCTAATTTGTTATTTCTCGCTTTATTGGCTAAAGAGTTGACATTTTTAGCAATTCCAGTCAGATTTAGGTTGTCAGCATTTTTAATTACAGGCACAATCAAATTACCTGAAGGTAAAGCAGTGGCCATGCCGATATTAATGTTTTTTCGCTTTATGATTTTATCCCCATCAACAGAAATGTTGATCATAGGGAAGTCTTTAATAGCCTTAACAATTGCCTCAATGAAAATAGGAGTGAAGGTCAATTTTTCACCTTCGCGTTCAAGGAAGGTGTTCTTGTTCTTGTTCCTCCAGGTTACAATATTCGTTACATCAGCCTCCACGTATGATGTTACATGTGGAGAGGTTTGTTTTGACATAACCATATGGTCAGCAATGAGTTTCCTCATTCTGTCCATTTCAATGATTTCATCACCGCCAGATACTGATATAGCTTTTGTTGCTTTCGTAGCAACTGGAGCCGAAACTACGGGTGCTACTTTTGCTGCGGGAACAGAGGTCGCAACTTGATTTCCTTTATTCGGTATGTACGCAAGAATATCCTTTTTGGTTACTCGACCTTCAGCACCAGAGCCACTAAGGGCTTCTAATTCTACCATAGAGATTTTTTCCTCTTGGGCTATTTTTCTGACCAAAGGAGAATAAAACCTTCCTGATTTACCTTTCTTGCTAATAGCACCATTGGATCCGTTGGAAGAGAATTCTGCTGTAAGCGCCACTGGTTCTTGGAAAGAACTCACCGCGGCAGATTCTACTTTTTGAGTTTGTGGAACACTTGCAGCAACTGGACCCTCTCCTTCCGTGCTGATAACAGCAATAGTTTGGCCCACTTGTACAACATCACCTTCTTCGAAGAGTAACTCTGTGATTATTCCTGTTTCGGGGGATGGCACTTCACTGTCAACTTTATCCGTTGCAATTTCAAGTACAGACTCATCCTCTTCGACTGAATCTCCAACCTTTTTCAACCAATTTGTAATGGTTGCTTCTGCTACACTTTCACCCATTTTTGGGAGTATCAACTCTATTTGCGCCATTGCCAATTTTACATGTTATAAAGACAAATGTACGTGATTCTTAGAGTTTACCAAAAGTGATAAATTCAAGATATTAACGAAGCATTATTAATCCGAGTACTGGACTGAGATTCGCGAAATAAAACTAAATTATTTCGGCTCCCAATCGCTTCCAATTTTGACGTATGATTTGGATGTCAGTTTGGGGCTGATAATTCTTGGCATAAAGGACATTTGACTTCTCAATTATCACATCATCCAATGGCTCTTCAGGGATATGACTAAGGGCATGAATTATTCCCTTTTTTATCTTGGGAAGATGCGTGTGATTTGACCCTTTTCTCATATATCCGACCCAGGATCTTTGACCAAAAAGAATGAGCAAAGCATTTTTAATGAATCCAACCTTGTTATTGATAAACCAGATGTGAATTGCGCTAAACAACAACAAAATGATAGATGTCAAAATATCAAGTATTCGTTTGTTCCTTTTGTTAAGCGGGCTGGAGATAGCATTAACATTAAAGGACAAAAAATCCCCGCTGCTATTGGATGAATTACTACCAATAATAAACATGCTCTCAGGAGGAGCTATCTTGAAGTGAACTTTTGAATTTTCGATATTTGACATTTGTCTGATAATGTCTTCAGCGGTAATATCCTTTGCACAAAAGATAACTTCGTTAATGTTATTGAACTCTACGTTGTCAGCAATAGTACTAAGGGCATTCTGAATATTAGAACCATCTTGTTCAATAAGAAGACTGCTAACTTTATCTGTCGCGATATTAACCTTATTGAGCATCTTCTTGACCCTGCTAATTTCTTCGTCCTTACCAATTATGAGATACTTTTCAAGATTCACTCCCTTGATTTTGTAATCTTTGAGTATAAAACTATACAAAAACCTTAGGAAGAGAATCACTGCAGTGGCATATAGACTCCCAATAAGTATTATTGCTCTCGAGAATCTTAAATTCTCGGGAAGAAGAGCGTAAATTATCAAGATTACTCCAGTGCCATAAAAAAGTCCGGTAATGTTTTTCTTAAGTGCTATGGGTCGATCATAGCTTCCGTTGAAGTACATTGCTATAACCCATATTAAGCCATAGCTCAGAAAGGCGTATGGATATGTGGTCCCGGAGTAATCAATACCACTATAAGATTCATACCAATTTTTAATAAGATAGAGTCCGCCTTGTATAATCGCGAGATCAATTAGTGGTAGAACAAGCCATTTTAGGAACCTAAAGATCAAGGCGATCGTTGCTCTTAACCAAATGGCTGCATTGATGAGCAATGAAAATAGTTTGGCATTTTTAGAACTGAAGTGTTTTTCAGCAAAAATCACCATCGCCTTGTAGAAAACGAAAATATAGTTAACACTACTCTTTTTCGTGCTTTCCCCTTTGTAGTGTATTATGCTGGTATCTGCAAAGTAGTAATTATCATAGCCACCTTTGGTAATTCGATATGAAAGATCTATGTCTTCACCATACATGAAAAATGTTTCATCCAAAAGGCCTACTTTTTCAAGGGTTTCATTCCTCATGAGCATAAAAGCACCTGAAAGTATATCAATCTTGTGGTTTTGATTTTTGTCTAAATAACCCAGGTGATATTGCCCAAATTTCTTTGAGTTTGGAAATAGTTTTGCAAGGCCGAAAATTTTATAAAACGCAACCGCGGGGGTGGGTAGTCCTCTTTTGGATTCCGGTAAAAAAGTGCCCTTTCCATCGATCATTTTCACTCCAAGACCACCAGCATTTGGATGATCATCCATGAAGTTGACTACTCGTTCAAAAGTGTTTTCTTCTACAACTGTATCCGGGTTTAAGAGAAGGATATATTCACTATCACATTTTCGAATGGCTTGATTATTTGCTTTAGAAAATCCAAGATTATCCTTGTTGGCAATAAGGTTGATGTTTGGAAACTTTTGCCTGACCATATCGACAGAGCCATCCTTTGAGTCGTTATCTACCACCCATATTTCAGTGGATACATTTTGCGCAGCCTTTAGAACAGAATGAATGCACTGCTCCAAAAAGAAGGCAACATTATAATTGACTATAACTACGGCTAACTGGTGCTTCATTGAACACTTACTTCAAATGGGGTTCGGTTTAGGATAGATCTTCCTAAGGTAACTTCATCGGTATATTCTAGCTCTTCCCCAACACCAACACCTCTAGCAATACTGCTCACATTAAGTTCGAAATTTCTTAATTTTCGATAAATGTAGAAATTAGTTGTATCACCTTCCATTGTTGCACTAAGTGCCAGAATGATTTCCTTTATCTCTCCTCCCTCCACGCGCTGGATCAGAGAAGTAATATTTAGGTCATTTGGCCCGATACCATCCATTGGCGAAATGATACCACCAAGAACGTGATATAGTCCACTAAATTGTTGTGTTGACTCAATAGCCATTACATCTCGGATATCTTCAACGATACAGATGGTCGATTGATCCCTTCTGGTATTCGCACAAATGGTGCATAATTCACTATCTGATAAGTTTTTGCACTTGGCGCAGTATTTTATGTTTTCTTTTAGTTTTTGAAAAGCATTGGAGAAGTCATCCACTTCCTGATTACTACGCTTGAGCATATGCAAGACCAAGCGTAATGCAGTTTTTCTACCGATCCCTGGCAAGGAAGCAAATTGATCAACAGCCTTAGAAATAAGTTTGGACGATTCCATGAGGCGAAGTTAAATCTTTATTTTATTCTGCTCACTTCTTTATCTTAAAACGAATTTTTGCCAGATTCAAATGGTAATGTTAGGCCTTACTGTCTTTACATTTGGTGTGAAATATCGGCATTTTGCTTCGATGTAGGAACCGAAATATAGATGCCTATTTGAAATGCAAACCTGAAGAAATTGCCGTCAATGAAATCTCCACTGTTTCTGAAAAACCCCAGATCCTGAAATTCAGCATCTTCTGGGAGATCATTGTTTACAACGAAATATCGAGAACCTAGACCTATTGATCCATCCACGTGTAAGGAATAAATATTGAATAATTTTCTTCCGAGATGCACAATCAGTGGAAATGAAACTTCCTTTCTCTTAAAATCGATTGATTGTGAATACGCTCCGTTTTGTCTCAAAACCCGCTCTCTTCGATATTCCACCACTTTATCAAGCCCTAGTCTAATAGAAATGTATGTTGACGGACCAATAGTTCGATATTTTGGGATTAAGTATTTTTTTGGTTCAACAGCCAATTGAAAACCGGCAAGATTTCGATAATTAAAAAAAGACTCATGTAGGCTATTTTTAAAAAAGTATAGATTACTATGATAAAACCCCGCCCATGCAACTACGCTAATGTCGTCCGTTCTGGGAATTTCATAGCCAAATCTAAGTCCGGGTTTAAGCATATTCAAATGCTGAGTTGGTGCATAAATTATATTTGAAACACGTCCAGTATTCTTCTGGTTATGTTCTTGTCCAAGAACAAAATCATAATTTAATGACGTAATTATTATAATTGCCAGACAACTTAATTTATTCATCTGTACTTAGAAAGGACATAAGTGAAACATTGTCAATGTTTGTATAATCGAACTGTCGAACGCCATCTTCACATACAACCATCATGTGACCGTTATTTGCAATCAGGTCATTGGCGGTAAATCCATCAATAGTTAAAATTGGGAAAGGGAATTTTGGGTCTTCTGATAAATCGAAC
Organism: Gammaproteobacteria bacterium; assembly: GCA_047638815.1. Taxonomy (GTDB): domain Bacteria; phylum Bacteroidota; class Bacteroidia; order Flavobacteriales_D; family JABDKJ01; genus JAJRRH01. The sequence goes on along the minus strand of JBLIMR010000053.1, from coordinate 4,232 downwards.
ACCTCCACACCATCTTCTGCGTCACAGATGAATAGTAAATCTCCATCCAACGCAAGTCCTTTCGGTCCATCCATTGAACGAGAAGAAATTAAGGTAACATTGGAAATATCCGAAATATCATAAACCATCAAGACATTGGCAGCTTGCAAATTGCCACAAGAAGTACGAAGTGTATTTAGGGTCACATAGGCGTAATTTTCATTGGCAACAACAGGATCACATCCCGCAATGTGTTGTACTTGTTCTTCCGTGGTTAAGAATGGATTGGTTGGATCTGTTATGTCGTAGATATACATTCCATCCACGCTGCCAATAAAAAGATGCTCCCCAAATGGAAATAATGTTTCAATACCAAACCCAACGTCAACTGTGTTTTTGTAAATTGGAGATTGAGGGTTCGAAATTTCAAAAATTTTCATTTCTGAATCATTGATTACATAAAGATGATTCTCTACAGCAATCATTTTTGCCAAGGAACCTGCTTGGCCTTCGACAGTTGATAGGTCATTCGAACCATCTGATTTTGTGCATCCTGTGATTCCAATAATTATTATTAACGCTAAATATGTTATTGTGCTTTTCATTGTCTCTGGCATTTAGGGTTAGTGATGTATGCTTCCTCCCAATCATATACCAGACCTTTGTCCGGATCGACACATTCAAAAGGGCCATTATAGAATTGCGGGTAGTCAAAAAATCCATTGTTGGGATATACGTCATTTATTCTGTCAACTACAGATATATTATGGAGGTTTGATATGTCTAGTGTAATAAGATCTGAATTATTGTCTGCATAGAGAACATCTTGGCGAGAAAGCATGTCGAAATTTCCCGGGATGTTTATAAATGTAACTTTTTGGGGATTATAAGGATCTACATTGTTAATAATATGAACGCCAGTTCCTCGGTCCGAGATATAGATAAATTGACCATACCGGTATATTTTCCCAACTCTTTCAAAAGGTTTTGCATCTTGAGCATAGATGTCATTGAAACTTTCAGATTCGAGATAAAGGGGTTTCATTCCCAAGACAGTATATTCTTCATCAACGGGTTCTTTAATACAAGAACTAAACGCCATGATCAAGGTTAGTATGAGGAAATTCTTCATTTTTAATAATTGTGATTTACTATCTGACGGCTAATTATTAAAAAGGGTTGCATCATTCAATTTACGTTTCTTCAAATACCGTGTTGAGAGAGACCTCCTCCAGAACAATTCTTTCCTTTTTTTCTTTGTCCCATTTGACGAGTCTAATCATTTTGTTCTCTAATTCTATGCCCGTAATGTCCCCATCAGAAAAAGAACAACATCCGGTATTGAAATAACAGGGTTTCTTCTTTTCAGTATGATCTGCATTTGGATTATTAGCAAGTTGAGTTTCGACTTTCTTCATCAACAAATCCAATTGCTCCTTTATTTTTTCATCTCTTATGTCCTCTTCCATACTTTCCCGGATATTGGCAATTTCCCTTAGAATTTTCTCTTCATGAGTAAGGGACAAGAAGACCGGTTGATGTGTATGCCCACAGATTAAAGTTTTCTCGTTTTTGAATGCCCAATTATACATGGCTTTGTCATGTTGGGATTTGAGTTTGAGGTTGTTTGCAGGTGTCGATAATGGAATTTTAAACAAGCGTTGTACGTTACGCCAGATATATTTAACAAAGAATTTACTGATTGCAGAAAAACGGTCACTTTCGGCAGAGCCCTGGTGTCCATGGACTAGAAATATCTCTCCCGACTCATCTTCATCATTTACGTTTAAAACTAAACTTTCGTAAACAGCAATTTTTGGAAACAACCATCCCAAATGCTTTCGGATGGTGTCAGCGAATTTCCAAGCATCGTCATGGTTACCCCAAATTCTGTAGAGTCGATCTGCATCGTAAAATTTTTTTTCCAATTGTAGGACATCCGCATATTTTACCATTACGGTTATAAAAGGATTTTCCCAAAATTCTTCCACATCACCCAGTAAACATAATGAAAATTCAGATTGGTGGTAGTGATTGAGGGCAGCAACATATGTGTCTTCACAGATAAGAAAATCATCGGCACCATCTCGCCTGCCTCTGTGGTGATCTGAAAAAATGATCCATTTAAGATCCCGGGCTTCCACATCGATTTTCAGTCCAGTACGGTAACATCTATCGAGACTTCTATTTATGCTTTTAAATCTAGCCACCCAACAAAGTTATCCCTTTTTTATTGACTTTGAAAAGACCCTAGTTCTCAACAAGATTTAAAATTTTATAAATAAAAGAGCCATTTTTTATTTTAATATATCCCATGTAATTTGTACATTGACCCATAAAAAATCGGACTTATGCCTTTAAACTTTAAAAATATACTAGTTCCTTTTGATAATTCGAAGTCTGCATTTAAAGCTTTAGAATTAGCAATACTGTTTGGTAAAAAGTGCAATTCAAAAGTAACTATGGTTCACGTAGTTACAAGTCCAAGTAGAGATCAGTCAGATCAAGTTAAATCTGTAATGGCGAAAAAAAAGGAAGAAAGTGGATTGGAGTTTCTCTTTTTGAAGCAAACCGGTCGTATTCATATAGGCGTTATCGAAGCGGCAAAGACTATAGAGGCTGATCTTATTGTGATGGGTACACATGGCGCTTCGGGATTCCAAGAGTTTTGGATTGGCACCAATGCTTTTCGAGTGGTGAGTTCAGCATTAGTTCCTGTGATAACGGTCAGAGAAGATGTGGAATCTATAGACTTTAAGAATATCATCATTCCAATTGATGACTTTAAAGAGACGAGACAAAAAGTACCAACAGCCATTGGTATGGCTAAATTATTGGGGGCTCAGGTTCATGTATTTGAAACCAGCAAATACACAATGGAAGAAGTGTCCAACAAGCTCGATAGATATGGACAGCAGATTGCTAAGCTTATTGAGGAAGAAGAAGTTGGTGTAGTGTCGGCTGAAAAATTTGGAGGAAACATTACGGAGAACGTTTTGAACTATGCTGATGAGGTTAGGTCGGCCATTATTATTATGATGTCTGAGACCGAATCATCTACAGGTTTATTCTTAGGGTCCAATGCTCAACAATTAGTCAATCACTCAAGAGTCCCAGTAATGACATTGCATGGTAAGAATCTAACGAGTATCGTTCTCGGGTACTAAAAATAATTACGAATTACGAATCTGAGAATTACGAATTGTTTTTTTTAGCTTAATTAACAGTTGAAGCGGACATTCTGATGATCCGTATTATCTATTTCCGCTGGAGAGGAGCTAGGGGTGAGTTCTGCCGATGATGATTTAATTCGAAGTATTCTTGAAAGCGACATTCTCAATAAAGGACAATGTTTCCAATTTCAATTTTATTCATCTCATAATGAATTCACTAGGCTCTTTGACGATATATCCAGTCCTTCTACCAGCCACAATAAGCTCGCAATAGCAGCTGTCCTTAATTAATTCGTAATTCTCAGATTCGTAATTCGTAATTAATTACCTTTGTCGCCCTGAAAAATAGACTAAAATGATTGCTGCAAATAACATCTCCCTTCAATACGGAAAACGAATCTTATTCGATGACGTAAATCTCAAGTTCACTGGCGGTAATTGCTATGGTATCATTGGTGCCAATGGTGCAGGGAAATCTACTTTCCTAAAAATACTTTCTGGTGAAATTGATGCGACTTCTGGAAGCATATCTATCGAGCCAGGAAAGAGAATGGCTGTGTTGAGTCAGAATCATTATCAATTTGACGAATTCAATGTCTTGGATACGGTGATGATGGGTCACACCAGACTTTGGGATATCATGAAGGCGAAGGATGCGATATATGCGAAAGAAGATTTCTCCGATGAAGACGGCATCAAAGCTTCTGAGCTAGAAGGTGAATTTGCTGACATGGATGGATGGAATGCTGAATCGGATGCAGCAACCCTACTAAGTGGTGTTGGTATTGATGAAAGCCAGCATTACAGCTCAATGAAGGACATGACAGGGATTTATAAAGTTCGTGTCCTTTTGGCACAAGCGCTTTTTGGAAATCCAGACATCTTGATTCTTGATGAGCCAACAAATGATTTGGACATCCTGACCATCCAGTGGCTAGAAGACTTTTTGCTCAATTTCCGAAACACAGTTATAGTTGTATCTCACGATAGACACTTCTTGGATACTGTTTGTACGAACATTGCAGATATCGACTTTAGTAAGATAAACATCTACACAGGAAACTATACATTCTGGTATGA
>JBLIMR010000052.1:0-17776 GCA_047638815.1 Gammaproteobacteria bacterium | reverse complement strand
GTCGGAACATTTGAAAATAATACGGAGATTGAAAAGTTTGAATTTAGAACAGCGATCGCATTAGACTTTCCGATGAATGATGATGCAATGGAGAAAATGCAGAATAAGATTGTTTCATACCCTGGACTTACACCATTAAAGATAGATGGAACATCATATGAAAACTCATTGAGAGATATTATGGGTTTGGAAGAAACAGATAAAATAATATCGGAGCTTACCCTGTCTGGAAAAATTAAAAAGATACCGGATGCTATTCAGAGAAAACTGTATATCGCTGATGTAAAATTTGAATGGGATAGATACGAAGAAGCGTACATTTCAAAAGGCAAAATTGGGATTGCGACAATCGGGAAGAAAGAAATTTTCAGCTATGTAAAAGGCCATGTACTTGTAGAGAAGAAAAAGGGGGGTGATGTCTTGAGTATATATTTGGAATTGGACGAGGATAATTGGTATTTCTTTAATTATGCTAGAACAGTGATGCAGGTATACTCTTCTGATAACTTATTCAATTCTGACATTATGAATACAAAAGAAAATGATCGGAAATTTAAAGGTGCTAAGAATGAAGAAAACTATTCTTACATGCTGGGGAGCAAGAAAAAGAAAGTCGGTTTCTTGAACAAAATTGAAGACTTGTAACCATGAATTTAATCATCTGTTACATTCACAAATAACTAAACATGAGATTGAAAAGATATAAATATACTTTACTTCTTATACTGCTAATGCCGTGCATAATTGTGATGTCGCAGCATGAGGTTGATAAAGAACGATTGAAGGAAGCAAATACTCTTTTTGATAATGAAGAGTTTTTATTGGCACTTGATATATATAGACAAATGCTAAGTGTCAGTCCAGAGGATCAACACTTAAACTATAGATATGGAGCTTGTTTAATTTATTCAGATGAGGACACCAATGAACCGATCAAATATTTAAAGTATGGAGCAAGTAGTGATTCAGATCCTCTTGCATATTATTACCTAGGTAAGGCATTGCATTTGAATTATCAATTTGCGGATGCACAAAAAGCATTTTCTTCATTTATATTAAAAGCGGATAGTAAACTAAAAGAAAAATACAGCGATGCTGAACTATTGCTTGAGATGACTAAAAATGGACAGTCATTATTGAAAAAAATCAAAGACATAATTGTTTTGGATAAAACTGAAGCTTCAGAAAAAGAATTCTTTCGAAGCTATAACCTTGATGATATTGGCGGGAAAATTATTGTTACACCAGCAGAATTACTTTCTAAGAAAGATAAAGAGTCTGGTGAAAACTCGTTAATTTTTTTCCAAGGAGCCGCTTCAGATATCTATTTCTCAAGTTATGGAAATGAAAGTCAAAGGGACATATATCGTGTGAGTAGATTAGAGAATGGCAAGTTCACTAAACCAAGAAAGTTAATTGGAGGAATAAACACCAAGTATGACGAAAATTACCCTTGCATGCATCCTGACGGTGTTACACTATACTTCTCTTCTAAGGGACATAATAGCATGGGAGGCTATGACATATTTAAAAGTAGCCTAGACCCAAATACAGGTGCTTTCGGCCCCGCTGAAAACTTGGATTTTGCGGTCAGTAGTCCTGATGATGATATTTTCTATATAGCCGATTTGAATAAGGATAACGCCTACTTTGCATCAGGTCGATCAAGTGAATTGGGAAGGTTAAACGTATATCATGTTAAAGTAAGAGCCGGGGTGGCAAACCTTGTAATTATAAAAGGTAGCTATTTACCTGGCGAAGATAATAAACCTGTTAGAATTCGTATTGAGGATGCCATGACTAATAATGAAGTCGGTGCCTTTGAGAGTGATCCTACAACAGGAGAATATCTGATATCATTACCTCGGAGTGGTAAATATAAATTTTATGTTGAGGAGGAGGGTGAGAATACAGTTCATTCAGGACTTTTTGAGATACCAAGAACAAATGGTAATGTTGCCTACGCACAAGAAATGACATTTACCAAGATAAATGGTGCCAATCAGTTGGTTTTAAATAATCTGTTTGATAAACCATTGGAGGATGATATTACAATGTTGATGGCGGATGCACTAAAGCAGAAAGCGAAGCTAGATATCAATAAGGATGATTTCGATGAAGAGTTAACAGATGATACTTCTTCGATTGAAAGTGCCTATGAAGAGGCAGGATTTTCACAATCAAGTAGCAATGAAACTATTATTTCAGATGTCAAAACTAAAAGTGATAATTATGCTAGAGATTCTAAATCAGACCTAACAGATGCACAAATGCTTTTTGCATATGCGCAGATGAAGAAAGATAAAGCCAGGACATTATTAACTATGGCTAAAGAGTCCTATGAAAAGGCAAAATCAGAGCGTGTTCAATCATTGAAGGAAGAAAACCTTTTGGAATCGGCTTTCAACAAAAAAATGGCTGATATTGAAAGTAAGGATGCTTTAATTGCCATGAGTATGTTAAGAATACTCGATAAAAGTAGTAGAGCTAAAAATAAAAGATCTATGGCTTTGGAAAAAAACTTGGAGATTTTAGAGAGTTCGCTTCAAGAAAACGATTATGACAAAATGGTATCTGCATTGACCGAACAAAAGGAACTTAACAATAATGTTGAGCTTCCAGAAACATTAGAGTTACTCCAAGAGGAAAACAATGAAAAGAGAAGGCAATCTATTAGAGCACTTGAATTTGCTCAAAAGCTTGAAGTAGAAGAAAAAGAACTTAGTGATAAATTGAATGTTCGTAAGAAACAACTTGACTCTAGCACCAAAAAAAAAGAAAGAGAAAATTTAGAACTAGAAATTATCGGATTAAAGGATGAATTGGCGGATTATAAAATTCAAACTGAAGCTGCAAACAAACGTTATGAAACAAGGATAATAGATCAGACTAATTCAGAAGCGCAAGGAGAATTACTAGAAGAATACAAATTACGGATAGAAGGAGATATATGGTCTAATCTTGAACCACAAGAATACAGTAAACAAGAGCTTACCGAATTTGACAAGGACATGCGTTTCGCAAAACGGGAGTCCAAAGATATTGAGATTGGAGATGTGGATATTTCTCAAATATTGGCTAAACGTGAAGATCTTTCGCACAAATTCGATTTTGGAGAGATAGTACATGATAGTGAAGAAACATTGGAAACAGCTGAAGTTGCACAAGAAATTGTGCCTGATGATTTAGAATTTATTGAAGAGTCGGAAGACCCAAAAAATTTAATTGTTATTAGCGAAAAAATCGAAAAGGAAGATGATTATGAAATATTCTTAATTGATACAGAAAAGGGAAACGATCAAGTAATTGCATATGACAATAAAATAAATGAATATAACAAAGTAAAGGAGGTTGCTACTCCTGAGGAAAAAGAAATACTAGAAGAGCGAATTTCACGATTAACGAATTTGAAATCAGAATCTGTAACAAAAATAGAAAATGAAGTCAAAAAGAACTTACTGGCAGATTTTTCTGAAGAAATAAAATTCATTTCGGAGAAGGAGCTTCTAGCAGAGGACGAGTCAATCGTGTTTAATTGGATAAATCCAACATATCTAGATAAAAAGAGTGTGATTTTACACTCGGATAAATCCAACGAGGTAAAACAAAAGGAATATGATGTGCTAAATGCTAGTTTTAATGAGGATATTACTAAATCTAAAGCAGAACTGGTTTATCTCTATACGATTAGGGAAATAGCCGGAACAGCGAGGGCAAATGAAAACCTTGAGTATCTGCAAATCCTGGAAAACGAGTTTGCGGAAGGACAAATTATTCCTTTAGGTGAGGAAGTGGCGGTTGAAGATGAAATCGCTAATGCTGTTGTGGTTGAAGATGAGGAAGCATCAAGTGATACAAATTATGAAGGGGCACAAGAGAAGTCTGAAGGCAATATGAATTTGGATCTCGCTATTGAAAATTCTCCAATTGATAAAATCTTAAATGCTGATATTGACTTGGTGAATTCATCAGACAACACTGACTCAATTGATACACGAGAAGAGTCTAACGAAACTGTACCTCAGGAAAATTTAAATATAGAGACTCGTGACATTAGTAATGAAGATGATATAGTCATTCCTCAGGCCGACTCTCAAATTGATCTCATGGCCGCTGAGCAAGAATCAAAGTCTTCGAATAATGATAATCAAGTTCGAGAAACTTTGGCTGATGATACAACAGAAATAATTATTGATGAAGTTAATATTTTGACATCAATTGAGAAACAAGACCTGGCAGATAAAGCGGATGTATCTCGGACTACTGATGAACACATTTTAAGGATAAATGATATAAATAATGGAGCCCAAATGAGTTCTGACAAGGTAGAGGAACGTTTAGTGTCTAATAGAATATACCTAGAACACTTGGAATCTAAACATATCACTGAAATGTCGAATGATGGAGAATTAATTTTGTTTTTGGAAAGCCATAATACAGCTAACGAGGCGCTTGAGAAATTAATTCTATCCACCAAATTGGAAATGGATAAAGATCGGGTGAAGTTGGCTGAGTCCAATAATTTGAAGTTCACTCAAAATGAGTTGTCAAATTCAAGATACAGAACTGACTATATTGAAGAACTGGCAAAAATATCAGCTAGCACTCCTGATAAAAACGATCAAATTAAAAAGAAGGTAATGCTACATAATATGATTGCTTTTGATTTAGAAAAAGAGATTGAGAATATGCAAGCACAGTTAATACTCGATGATATTTCACAAATTCAACGAAGCAGCTTGGAGAATAAATTGGGTGAGATTCAGAAGGACTACGATCATATAAGAATTGCAAATAAGGAAGAAATTGCCATTTTAAATAACGACATTTCTGAGACGGAAATGTATGGTAGACAAAAACTTGTATCATACGATGCCAGTGGAATTAGAAATTCCGATTACACTAAGTTGCTAAACGATGAGGGCTATAAAAGAACTAACCTTAATTATGAAGAAGCGAAAATAATTCAACAGGAAGCGAATCAGGAATTAACTGCTTTGGAAACAAAGAGAGATAATATTGATCCGCAAATGTATATGAATCATGAAATCGCCATTGGAGAAAAAATGGGAGAGGCGAACAGACTTGAGATTCAAGATCTTGACAACTCAATTGAAAATGTAAACATCGAGGCAATATCAAGTAAGGAGTTATTGACATTAGCGAAAGATTTATTGGCTAAAGCAGAAACATGGAAAACCTCGGTAAATAATTTGGAACAACTTTCTGTAAATGCCGTTGGTAATCAAAAGCATAGTTTACTAAAGGATAAATTGGCTTCCCAGCTCAATGCCATTGAGTATATGAGACATGCGAAAGCAATTATTAATTACTCGAAGGATAACTCCGACACAAACGATACTTATGTTTTTACAGATTTTGTTATTCCTAATCATGAGATAGCGGAATTGAATTCAAAACCAAATTATGATCTTGCTGAAGATCTATTTTCAAGTGACTATCAATTCCCAAGTTATCAAAGTGAAGCAACCGCGTCAAATAATGTGAATGTGGTGGATATAAACGGTGAGGTAGTATCCAGTGAGGAAGACACATCCAATGAAATATTAGAAGATGAGAACCACCTAACTGAAACGACTCCTGTTGAAACAGGAAATTCAACTACTAAAATTGGAAATGAAAATATAGTGGAAGAGAATGAAATAGCTGATACGAGTCAAACAGCTATCGAATCTTCTAAGATAATAGAAAATTCGTTGGCTGTTGAACCAGCAAATGAGAAAATAACCGAACTTGATACTTTAAAATTATTAAGCAAATCAAATGTAACTATTGAAGATCTTCAAGAAGCTCAAATTAGATTGAACAAGGAAGATATAAAGCAAATTGAGCCATTGAATAGCAATGGGGTTATGTTATCTGCTCAAAGAACTACTTTGCTCGACAATAATACAGAAGCATCAAAAGGAGAAAATGCAAGAGCTTATTTCAAAAAGAAGGGATTGATTGATCAAATTAAGGAAATGTCCGTGGAGCAAATTGATCTACAAAAACAATATGCTGATATTATATATACTAAAGAACAAGGATTGATAGTTGTGAAGGAATCTTTAGAAAAGGATGGATCAAGTGAGATTTTAATTAAAGAGCATAATAGGCTTGTAGCTGAAATAGTAAGATTAAAAAGTCTCAATAGTGTTGTTGAAAAAAATGTTTTGGTAATGAATTGGCAATTAGATCAGGAAGAAACTTCTTTGTCTGTTTTGAAAAGGAATTGGGAGGAAGAAAAAGCATTGGATGAATTTGTTGTTGACGAGAATTTATCGATCCCGAATATACCGGATGTCTTGTTGCGTAATGTCTTTGTGAAATCCAATAGTGAAAAAGCAGCATACACTGATGATAACCCAATTCCGGTTGACCTAGTTATGCCAGAAGGAATAGTTTATCAAGTTCAGGTAGGTGCATATCGCCAACCTATTCCTCAAGATTTATTTAAAGGCTTTGCACCTATAATGGGGCAGAAAATACAATCAGGAATTACAAGGTATAAAGTGGGATTATTTACTTCTCATAGCAATGCTACTACTGCAAGAGATGAGATCAGGTCACTTGGATATACGGATGCTTTTGTCGTGGTATTTAACGGTGGGGAGAAAATTTCAATTGCTGAGGCCCAAGTATTGACTGGGGAGGAAATTGCGGCCTTACCAGAAGGAGATGATAATGTTACTGCACCGGTTAGTAATGATGCTGTGACAGTCGTTGAGACTGTGAATAACGTTGATGGTAATGCTACTACAGTAGGTACTGGAGTTGTGGATTTAGAAGATTACACCTTTGTTGAAGATACTGCCAAAGATGATTATTATGATGATGTTAATGCAGCTGAAGCCAAGCAAGTGGAGATGATAAAGGGATTATTCTTTACGGTGCAAATTGGGGCTTATTCCAATCCAGTGACTGCGGATAAGTTGCAAAACGTTAGTCCATTGAACTCTGAATTAACGAACAAAGGATTGATTCGATATACTTCTGGAATCTATAGAAATATCAATGGTGCATCAGATTATAAACAGGAAATGGTTGGACGAGGTATTTCAGATGCCTTTGTTTCAGCATACTATAATGGGTTTAGAATCAACCTAAGCAAGGCAAGAGACATAATTGCATCTCAAGGGGATAATATCCTTGTGGATGAAAATCTATTAAGAAATGGTGATGCTAGCTCTATTTCAACTGGTCTAGACAATACAATCACTCGTTCTGTAAATAGTGTTGGAACGAGTCCAAATAGTAAGGAAGAAGAGCGTCCAAAGGACGAAGTATTAGATGCGGCATATTCCCTAATAGAAAATGGGATGCCAGGTCAAATGATATGGGATCTTTTAGAAGAAGAAGGTTTATTGGAGACAGTGGAGGATAAGGATAATACGTTTAAGGTGATATTGGGGCCATTTGTTGCAGCAATACCTACGAGAGAAGTAGAAATCATATTGAATTTCAGAGATAACATAAGATTTGAAGAAAGAGAGAATAACGTATATGTATATTCATCAATAAATCCGATTCCCTATGAAGAAGCACTAAACTTGAAAGAAACATTGGAGAAGGAAGGTATCACTACAGCTAAAATTGTATCATTCAAAGGAGACCGAGAAATATCGTTAAAGGAATATTTGGATGAATTATCTGAGTAGTTCGTTATATTTGTAGTATAAATAGCCAAAGTATGACGAAAGAAGCATATCAAGAAGAAGTTCTTGTCGATGAAAAGCTTGAAAATCAAGTAATACTTTATAACGATGATGTTAACACATTTGATTGGGTAATCGAATCTCTTGTAAAAGTATGTGATCACGAACCTGTTCAGGCCGAACAGTGTGCGTGGTTAGTTCATCTCAAAGGTAAATGTGCCGTAAAAAACGGTGGATTTGATGATTTGAGGAAATATCAAGCAGCACTATCCGATAGAGGATTATCAGCTGAAATAGAGTAAAAAAATGAGAAATACGCTTAAAATATTATTTGCTGTCTTAATGATAATTGGGTGTAATAGTGTTCCTATTACTGGTAGAAGACAATTGAATCTTCTACCTGAAAGTCAAATGATTGGAATGAGTGCCACAGCATATACTGATTTCCTTTCCTCAAATCCACCTGCGAGTTCATCAAATAGAGATGCTCAAATGGTTAGAAACTTAGGCAATAAATTAGCTAATGCTGCTACTGATTATTGTAAAAATCACAGTATGGCGGAAAGAGTAGAGGGATTTGCATGGGAGTTTAATTTGGTTGATGATCCCGCAGTAAACGCTTGGTGTATGCCAGGAGGAAAGGTTGTTGTATATACCGGAATTATGGATGTTGCTGAAACTGAATTGGGGCTTGCTGTAGTTATGGGTCATGAAATCGCTCATGCAATTGCCAGACACGGAAATGAAAGAATGTCCACTAATATCTTAGCTCAAGCTGGCCTTGGCTCCTTAGATGCAATCTTATCGCAGAAACCTACGATGGCAAATGATTTAATGTTGAAAGCTGCAGGTGTGGGAACTCAATTGGGAACCTTAAAGTTTTCGAGAAATCATGAGTCAGAAGCAGATAAAATGGGGTTAATATTTATGTCCATGGCGGGATATGACCCTAATGAAGCACCTAAATTCTGGGAAAGAATGGCTGCTGCATCTGGCGGTGCACCACCTGAATTTCTTAGTACTCATCCTAGTGCTGCTACAAGAGTTGCTGATCTAAAGGCCTACATGCCAGAAGCAATGAAATATTATCAGAAATAATATCATTTAGTGTTAATAACGAATAATGTTTCTTGCTGAAACCCAAATAAGAGTCCGTTATGCGGAAACTGACCAAATGGGCTACGTCTATTACGGTAACTATCCTCAATATTATGAGGTTGGTAGGGTAGAAGCCATGAGGCAATTAGGTATGCCTTATAAGAAACTGGAAGAAAATGGTATAATGCTTCCTGTATCGCATTTGAATGTGAAGTATATTAGACCCGCCCATTATGATGACCTTCTCACCATAAAAACGACAATCAAGAAAATACCAGAGGTACGTATTGAATTTGAATATGAAATTTACAATGAAAAAGATGTTTTGTTGAACATCGGTACCACAACATTAGTATTCGTTGATCTTAATTCGGGACGTCCGACAAAGGCTCCACAAGAAATGATCGATTCCATTAAAAAATTCTTCTAGTAAGAGTTTGCGATAGACTGCAATCCTAAAATATTATTAGTAGTCCAATAGTTTCTGGATTGCCAATTGTACTTTCTCGGCATTTGGAAGCATTGTTTTCTCTAAAACCTCATTCAAAGGTATAGCTGGCAGTCTTTCAGAACCAATACTCATGACTGGAGCATCAAGATCTTCAAAGCAGTTCTCTTGAATGATGCCGACTAATGATTGAGCAAAAGTATTACCCTTAGGTTCTTCAGTTATAACAAGACATCTACCGTGGTGTTTAACTCTTTCAATGATCAAATCTTGATCCAATGGGACCAATGTTCTTAAATCAATAATTTCAACGCTGCCACCTAAGTTTTTAGCGGCTGTTTTAGCCCAATAGACTCCCATGCCATATGCTATGACACAAGCGCTCTCACCTTGAGTCACCTTTTCTTCACTAGCCTCAAGAGCAATTCTCCCTTTACCAAGTGGAATAATGTAGTCTTCGTCAGGTTCAATGGATTTTGCTTCTTCTGTGCCTTTTATTTTACTCCAGTATAATCCCTTATGCTCTAGGATTACAGTTGGATTTGGATCATAAAAGGCAGATTTCATCAGACCTTTCATATCGGCACCATTGGATGGATATATAACTTTTATACCACCTATGTTACAAAGGACAGATTCTATACTGCTCGAATGATATGGACCACCGCTACCGTAGGCTCCAATGGGCACCCTTATCAATGATTGCACGTTCCACTTTCCATTAGAAAGATAATATGAACGTGATGCTTCAGTGAATAATTGATTGAGTCCAGGCCATATATAATCGGCAAATTGAACTTCGACAATTGGTTTACATCCAGCAACAGACATTCCAACGGTACTTCCAATGATAAAGGCTTCAACTATTGGTGTATTGAAAACGCGATCATCTCCAAATTTTTGCGCCAAGGTTGCAGCCTCTCTGAACACCCCACCAAGTCTTCCACCAACATCTTGACCATACAAAAGAGCTTCTGGGTGTTTAGCTAATATTTCTTGAACAGCATGTAAGGCACAATCAACCATTAAAGTAAGCTCTCCATCCTGTGGCGTTCTTAATCCTTTTTCTACAGTAACTGGTGTTGGCGCATAATCATGATCAAATAAATCTATCGGTGATGGATCTTCGGCCTTTTGTGCTTTATCAAAATCTTCTGAAACTATTTTTTGGGCACTTCTTTCGATGGATTTCAAATCACCATCAGATATCCCAAGTTTTCTTAATTGTGCAGTGAATTTATCGTAGGGATCTCTAGTTTTGTGTTCTTCAAGATCATCTCGGTACCATTCCATCCTTACTCCAGAAGTATGATGCCCAAGAAGAGGCACACTAGCGTGGAGAAGATATGGTTTCCTAGTTTCTCGAATGGATTTAAAAATCTTTTTAACCTTGGAATAACATGCAATGAAGTCATTGCCTTCCACTTGTTCAATCTCTATTCCCTTAAATCCTTTTGCAAAATGAGCCGCGTCATTGGCGCGAACTTCTCTTGCATGAGCAGATATATCCCATTCATTATCTTGTACTAAAAATAATATTGGGATTTGTTTTAATGCCGCCATTTGAAATGCTTCAGAGACTTCTCCTTCAGTCATGGCCGCATCTCCAATTGAACATACAACAATCGGCTTTTCTTCTAGGTCTGGAGCCAACTCTTGTTGTTCCATATACTGAATGGCCATTGCAACACCCGTTATTGGAATGGCTTGCATACCAGTGGCAGATGATTGATGCGGTATCTTGGGCATATCATCTCTGTTAAGACTAGGATGAGAGTAGTAACTACGTCCTCCTGAAAAAGGATCATCTTTTTTAGCAAAAAGCTGAAGCATGAGTTCGTAAGGTTCCATGCCAATGCCCAATAATATAGAATCATCTCTGTAATATGGAGCAACAAAATCCTGAGGTTTAAGTTGCATACCTACAGCTAACTGTATTGCTTCGTGACCCCGCGATGTAGCATGCACGTACTTTGATGTTAATTTGGCATTTACTTCATATATCTCAGTCATTGATTTTGCCGTGGCCATCAATTTATAGGCTCTGAGGTATAGATCCTTTTCGGTCGAGATATTTTTTTTTGGTGCTTTGGTAGTAGACATTGACAAATTTACGTTTGATCCGCTAAGTTATAAAAATCCAAGATGATGGATCAAAGATTATGTGATAGAAACAAAAAAAGCCATCATTGCTTAGCAAATGATGGCCTTTAGAATTCTTTAAGAGCAATACTAGTTAACTCTATTTATTTCATCTTGTAATTTTCGCGCCAATTCTTGTTCCCTAGCAAGAGCAGATTTTTTATGTGTTGCAAATTCCGCTTGTAATTGAGTGAAATCATTTCTAACTGATTTAGTGATACCATTGCTGCTCCTATATCTTAGGAAAAAGAAGATGAATAGTGCCGCTAAACCTGCTATAACAGCCCACATCATACTCTTGTATTTAGCTTTGGTCATAGATGATCCCATAAATTTAATGTTGTCTCGTTCACCCGTCACTGAGGTTAAATTTGATTCAACACCAGTTAAAGAATACTCCAATTCAGAGATTTTGTCGCTTTTAGTTTTTATTTGACTGTTAAGATCTGCAATTTCAGATTCAAAACTTTCTAATGAATCAAGTACATGATCCTTCAGAGCAAATATCCATGCTTTTTTGATTACCTTAAATGTTTGATATCGATTGGAATTATCAATCACGTAATCAAATTGTTCGGCCACAGTTCCGTTATCCAAATTTTTTATAGGTGCTGTGGGGGCCGTATCTTGGGCTGATATATTAAGTGAGAATAGTACTATCGATAAGATGAATACTACGATGTTCGTGCCTTTATTCATGTGCGTATTTTTAAGTTGTCTATGAGACACCTAAAGTAACAGTCATGTATTCACTGAGACGGGCAAGTTGACATCATTTTTAAACAAATCATGTTGAATTAGATTGCAAGTTTGTAACACGCTGGTCTCCAGTGTATATATTAAAGCTTTCCTTTTTTAAAAAACCAATAAGGGTTTGATTATATTCCTTTGAAATGTCATAACTTAAAGAAGATGGAGCCCCTATCGCAATTAATATTGGGACTGCGGCCATCAAACTCTTTTGCACCAATTCGTAACCAATTCTACCACTAAGAAGTAAAATCTTGTCATTCATTGGTAAAGCTTCTGTCATTAGTTGCTCTCCTATCATCTTGTCAAGAGCGTTGTGACGACCTATATCTTCACTAATTTCAAGAAGTTTGCCATGACTATTAAAAAGACCCACAGCATGAATGCCACCAGTTTGATCAAAGTTATTTTGAGCAGACCTTAATTTTTCGCCCATAGTCTTAACGACATTAGCGTCAATTGTTAAATCACCAGTTTCAATTGATGAAAAATTAACTTTTAAGGCATCTTCAATGCTTGATTTACCACACATTCCACAACTAGCACTTGACATAAAGCTTCTATCTGTTTCTATATCGTCAATTGGCCTAAGTCCTTTTATAACAAGCAATATCTCATCATCCGTTATAAAATTAACTTCTTCAACCTGATCATATGTTTTGATAATTCCTTCATTGAATATGAAGCCTATTGCCAAAGCTTTGTCATTACCAGGAGTTCTCATGGTAATACTTAATTGTCGTGGATTCTCTTCTAGTTCATACTGGAGGTAAATTGCTAAAATACGTTCAGTAGTCAACAAGTCGTTTTTGTTGATTAGTGTTGAGTCTTGGTATTTTACAATATTCTTTTTGGCTACGGATGACATAAAATTGGGTCTTCAGCAAATTTAACTAAGATTTAGGATTTAAAAAGTAAAATTGATGGTTCAGTCCATATGAGACTAAGACAAAAAAATAAAGCTATATTTGAGAGTGATCAAACCATATTAACTATGTCAAAAAATCTCAGTGAGCTGTCTAATCGTAAAGGGTTGAAAAACAATCTTTTTGAAGAATTGTCTGATATTGATTCTACCGAGAGCTTGAAATCTAAGTCGAAAGAGGCGCTTGTGGGTTCGGCAAATTTGCTTGGAGCCATGAGTTTCTACGATTTCTTGAAGCCTGAGAATAAAGGTAAGAAGGTCTATGTTTGCAATGGGTCAGCATGTCTTTGTGCTGGAACTCAAGATGGTGTAATTGATAATCTAAAAAATCATTTTGAGGACACTGAAATTGGGCATATGACATGTCTTGGCCGCTGTTATGAAAATGGCGCATTTCATTATGAAGGTCAAAATTATTCAAATCTTAAAGCCAATGAAATATCTGATTTAATAGGTGGTAAGAAAAAAGTATCTCAAGCGTATAACGTAAGTTATATAGGTGAGCCTGTTTTGACCAGACCTTTTGATGGACTAGAATTTCTGAAGAAATTGGTTAAAGATTCTTTGGATAAAGGTTCAGAGAATGTTTTGACGGAGATCAAAGAAGCCAATTTAAGGGGGCGAGGTGGAGCGGGTTTTCCAATGGGATTGAAACTTGAAGCATGTCGTAAGCAAGAATCGGATCAAAAATATATTATTTGCAATGCTGATGAAGGTGATCCTGGAGCCTTTTCAGATCGTTACCTACTTGAAGAGAGACCATTTTATGTTCTTTTTGGAATGCTTATGGCAGGATTCTCTGCCGGAGCCGATATTGGTATATTGTATATAAGAGCGGAATATCCTGAGTCTGTAACAATTATGCAAGAGGCAATTAATCAATTAAAAAGTGAAGGATTAATGGGAGAGCGTATCCTAGGAACTTCCTTCAATTTTGATTTTAAAATCATTCAGGCACAAGGCGCTTATATATGTGGAGAAGAAACGGCATTAATCAATTCTATCGAGGGCCAAAGACCGGAAGTTAGAACAAGACCACCTTATCCGGTTGTACAAGGATTGTTCAATAAACCTACGCTAGTGAATAACGTGGAAACGTTAGCGGCTGTTCATTACGTTATGAATAATAGTGCTGATGCATATACCAAGTTGGGAACAGAAAGATCCACTGGTACAAAGCTATTATCACTAGATAGCTTTTTTAACAAACCGGGTTTATATGAAGTGGATATGGGAACTTCTTTGTCAAAAGTGATTAATGATCTCGGTGGTGGATTTAAAGAAAGTGTAAAAGCATTGCAAATTGGTGGACCATTGGGTGGAATAGTGCCAAAAGAAAAGTTTGAAGCGCTTTCGATAGATTTTGAATCATTTGCCCAGAATGGATTTTTATTGGGACATGCATCGATAGTGTGTATACCTGAATCATTTCCTATGATAAAATATCTTGTCCACCTTATGGATTTTGCTGCTTATGAAAGCTGTGGGAAATGTTTCCCCTGTAGATTAGGAACACAGAGGGCTTATGAAATGTTGGAGAAAGCTGAAAATTCGGAATACAAAATCAACAAAGTATTATTCGATGATTTACTGACTACGTTAGCCGATGGATCGCTATGTGCCCATGGTGGAGGTATTCCTTTACCTGTAAGAAACGCACTCCAGTATTTTGAGGAAGAACTGAGTAATTATTTTGAATAATTATTTAAGAGATTAAAGAAATTTTAATGCAAGAACAATGACGGGATATATTAATGATAAGGCACACAATTTTTTAGAAGGGGAGAGTGTCCTAAATTTTGTAAAACGAATTGAGGGAGGCAAACTTATCCCGACACTTTGTGATGCACCCAACCTTGAAGCGTATGGTTCATGTAGGGTGTGTTCTGTTGATGTAGCTTTAGAAAAAGGTGGAAAAACGAAAGTTATGGCCTCATGTCATACCCCTATTACTGACGGGATGTATGTCTATACCGGTTCTGAAAGTATTAGAAAACTTCGAAAAAACATTATTGAATTGGTCCTAACAGATCATCCTTTGGATTGTTTGACTTGTGAAGTCAATGGCAATTGTGAATTACAGGATGTAGCAGCCGAAGTAGGGATTCGAGAAGTGAGGTATCCAGCAGGAGCAAGTCATGGTGATCTTGAGAAAGATCATTCTCATCCGTATATGACTTCCGAGATGTCCAAATGTATCAATTGTTATCGATGTGTAAGAGCATGTGACGAAGTTCAAGGAGAATTTGTTCTAGGGGTATATGGCCGTGGTTTTGATACTAGAATTATCAAAGGCGCAGACGAAAGTTTTAATGACTCTGATTGTGTGAGTTGTGGCGCATGTGCTCAAGCCTGTCCAACCAGTGCCATTTCAGATATTTTTCAATCCAAATCGGTTGAAGCAGAGAAAGTAACCCGGACAATATGTACGTATTGTGGGGTCGGATGCAACTTGGATGTTAGTACAGTTGGAGGAAAAATAAAATCAATTCAAGCGCCATTTAATGCTGAAGTTAATGGAGGGCATACTTGTCTAAAAGGACGTTACGCTTTTGGATTCTACGATCATCCCGATCGTCTCCAAGATCCAATGATAAAGAAAAATGGTGTGCTTGAGAAAGTATCCTGGGATGAAGTCTATGATTATTTGGCAGACAAATTTCAAGGATATATAAAAGATTTTGGACCTGATAGTATTGCCGGAATTTCTTCATCCAGATGTACGAATGAAGAGAATTACTTGATGCAGAAATTCATTAGAGCTGTTGTTGGAACCAACAACATTGATGGTTGTGCAAGAGTTTGTCACTCACCAACAGCCTTAGGAATGCAAAGAACCTTCGGAACTGGTGCTGCTACCAATTCGATTGACGATCTGGAACACACCAATTGCATTTTGGTGATAGGTGCAAATCCAACAGATGGTCACCCTGTAACAGGTGCCAAGTTGAAACAATTTGCAATGAAGACGGACAATGTTAGTATTGTTCTTGACCCTAGAAAAACAGAAATAGCAAGGTATGCGACTTACCATTTACCATTAAGACCAGGTACCAATGTGGCCGTCTTGAATATGATGATGTACTATATTGTTGAGTCTGGGAAATATGATGAATCTTTTATCGAACTAAGAACTGAAGGATACGAGGATTATAAAACATCTCTTTTGTCCTTGGATATTGATCGAATGGAAAAAATATCTGGGGTTGATAGAAATCTTGTGAAGGATGCTGCTTTGGCATATGCACGTGCAGGAAATGCAATGAGTTTTCATGGACTTGGAGTAACAGAACATTCTCAAGGAACATTTACTGTAATGCAAATCGCAAATCTTGCTTTACTTACTGGAAATATTGGCCGAAAAGGCGTTGGTGTAAATCCACTGAGAGGACAAAATAATGTTCAAGGATCTGCAGATATGGGTGTTCAGCCACATCAAGGCGCTGGTTATTTTTCAGTGACTGATGAAGTGAAAAATGCAGAATATGAAGCGTTCTACGGAGCGCCTATTCCAATTGAAATTGGATATACAATTCCAAAAATGTTTGAAGCTGCTTTGGCTAAAAAACTAAAGGCCATTTGGATTATTGGAGAAGATGTGGTTCAAACAGATCCCAATACGACCAAAGTAATTAAAGCATTAGAAAGTACTGAGTTGGTTATTGTCCAGGAGTTATTTATGACAGAAACTGCGAAGTATGCAGATGTTATTTTACCAGGTTCTTCATTCTTTGAGAAAAGTGGAACCTTTACAAACGGGGAAAGAAGAATACAAAGAGTCAATGCATTGGTTGAACCCATTGGAAATTCTAAACCTGATGGTCAAATAATCACTGAGATGATGAATAAAATGGGCTATGCCCAGGAACCTTATTCTGCGGAAGGGGTGCTTAAGGAAGTGTCTCAAATTGTTCCATTTTTCAAAGGGGTTAAATGGGATGAACTTGGTGAAAATGGCAAACAATGGCCAGTTCAAGAAGGCGGAAAAGATACTCCAATGCTTCATAAAGAAGAATTTAAGAGAGGAAAAGGTTTGTTTGCTTTTAAGGAATTTAAAGAAACAAATGAGATCGTTCAAAACGGAAAGGACTACCCATATATCTTGACAACCAACAGAGACTTGGAACATTACAACTGTGGAGCAATGACGCGAAGAACAAATAACGTTCTGATAAATACAGAAGATCGACTATGGATAAATCCTGAGGATGCAGCATCAATAGGAGTGAAGGATGGCGAAAAGATATGTGTTGAGTCGCCAAGAGGAAAAGTTGATGTTAGTGCTTTTATTACGGAAGATGTAAAACCTGGAATTTTAAGTACAACATTCCATTTTCCTGAGATTATGGTGAATTTGGTTACCTCTGATGAAATGGATTCCGAAGCAAGTTGTCCAGAATATAAAGTGGTAGCAGTAAGAATAAGAAAATCGAAAGGTGCATACGCGCACATGTAGCATATGAGTGATATTAGAGAAGGTAGTTTTTGGACGAAGTTGTTGGAGAAATTACTGGCCATTTTGGCCAAAGGCATAGGTGGAGGTTCCAGAAAGAAATCAATGCGACACCAGCACGTGGTACCACATACTAAGGGATGGGCCGTTAGGGGTGAAGGCAATAGAAGAATAACCGCTAGTTACAAATATCAAGATGATGCTATTGATAGAGCCAGAGATATCGCTGTGAATTATAAGTCAGATGTTATCATTCATGGAAAGGATGGTAGGATTCGGGATAGGAGGAGTTATGATTGAGT
>JBLIMR010000051.1:0-18306 GCA_047638815.1 Gammaproteobacteria bacterium | reverse complement strand
CATGGGATGAATATCATTCATCTTTAGCTCTGATGCATCACAGATAAAATCGTTAGCCAAATCCAAATCTTTTTCACTAAAAATAATGTGTGCTTCTTGATCTTTTATTTTACCAATATTGAAGTTATTGGGGCCTATAGATATTACACCGCTTATTTCGCCATCTGTAATTGTCAAAGAGGCAATACTCATCTCCACATTTGCAACAACGCCTCTATAAAACATGGTCTTATTTACGACACTCGAAAGGTCATTGCCTAGAATAGTTATGGCTGTTAGATCTGAAGTAAAGATACTTTGCCGATATAGATTCAAGTCTATCCTTCCAACTTCTGGTAAGGTTATCGGAACTGAAATCACATCCAAATTTTTCTTTCTTAATTTTTGAATCGCTTTATCATTCAGTTCAAAAAATTCTGCTTTGGAAACAAGCGCTTGAGGCACCATATTTTGATGTGTGTTTTTATCGTTAACTGAAACTAAAAGATCAACCGTTTGAATCTGTTTAAGATTCATTTTCGAATTTAGGTTTTGAGCAACATAGCCTTGAGCTATAATGTTAGATGAAGTGACGCAAAGAATTGCAGCCATTAAGTGTGAAAAAATACCTTTTCTGGTAAAACTAATATTCATATATAATTTAGGTTGTAAAACAGTTTTGTGTCAACCTCTTCATGAATGTTCAAAATAAATCGATATTTTATTTAAGTGAAAAATAAAACTGTATTGTAACGCAGTGGAACATAAATTTGGCAAACACTATCTAGCCAAATATAACTGTTACAAAGGTCAGAGTTTTTACAATTAGACTAATCCATTGAAAAGTTCTACTAAGACAAAATGAATCCAAACCAATGAGAAAATAGCAACCTAAAAATCAAAATATCATTAAGAATAGTCTAGTTTTTATCGCCAAAAAACATCAGCACGTCTATGTGATATTTGATGACCTCCAGATTAATATCTTGCATCATGTTTTTCAATCAACTTAAAATGGGAAGATATTAATCGCTAAATAATATTTAATCCAACTGTTGAGCTTTTGAATTATTGATTCTCCAAAAGAAATTTTTATCTACAGAGTTCACCGCCCCATCCAAGTTAAAATCAGATCTGAAAGTGGCATAATCGAAACCGATTCCATTTTGCACACGCCAAAAGATGTTTTTATCAATTGAATTAATCTGACCATCGCTATTAGCATCACCAGAAATCAAAACATTATTTGCTCCTACCAATATTACTGATCCCGAACCAAATAAGGCTGTACTTGGATTAGAAAATTCCACATTAATAGTCCCTCCTATTGGATAACTGTTGGCCGTTCTTATTCCAAAATGATTTCTATGTCGAAGTACAACATATACGTTTGTTTCCGAACCTATGTCCATACTCACTGGACTAATCCCATCAACGGATACAATGTCTCCATCTCTTTGAATCAATGCAGCTTGCATACCTATACTAGAAGTAGGATCTGCTCCACTCCTTAATTCAACAAGAACCCAATCAACTATCGCATCGTTACCAGTTTGCCCTAGAACACCAATACTTGTTGAAGTGGAAGGAACAGAATAGCCCATTGCTGAATATGGTTCCGTTAAAGGCAATTCTCCATTAGATCTTAATAGGTCATTCATTAATTCGGATGCATTAACGTATGGTCCTTCAAGAAATGCCTTAAGGTTAAGTGTTGCCATTGTATTTTGATCTACCAGACAAATATTTGTGGTTTCTGAATTTGTAAAATCACCTCCTGATACTAAACTATTGCCAGCATAATCCGACAAATCATAAGATCCGGTTCCAACACTACAGCACATTCCATCTCCAAACGAATCAAGTATGGTTAAGTCATAACACCCTCCAGGAACACACATCGGAATTGATAATGTACTGCCATCTGCTTCATTCGGATATGTTCCACCACTTGCAACGATTGCACCTAAATCATTCGCCAATTCCCAAGAAGTTTCTTCAGGATAATTATCGAAGTTTAACGTTAGAATAATACCGGCATCAGCACATGGACATGGAGTACAATCTGCACCTCCGCAGTCAATCCCTGTTTCATTTCCATTTTGAATACCATCAATACAAGTTGGGCAAGGACCACATTGAGCATTTCCGCAATCGATACCAGTTTCAGTACCGTTCAAAATTCCATCATCACAGGTTGGCTGAGCTGCCGCACATACTGTTCCCAAACAACCTGAACCATCTACATAATCTCTTATTCTTTGACTCGGTTGAGGACCGAATCCCATTGTGAAATCTATTCCAACAGCAGTCAAATGGCAATAACTCATAATCGTACCACCTCCAGCTGGCAAAGTTCCAGTGCAACCTTCACTGTAACCAGCGTCTGGTCCACACCCGTCAATTGCCGTATTGTTTCCATTCCAAGCACATGCATGTGTATGGGGAGAGCTCAGGTTATGTCCCATTTCATGTGAAACTACCTCAACATCCCAAGAATAAGTTGGCACATTAGAATGAAATCCATTTATACTGTTAAAATTAGTAGCATTAGACGTACTGCACAAACCACTTAACCAAGCTACACCACCACTACCTTGTGAACTAAGTAAGGTTGTAATATCCGAATTGGAAGAGGTGTTGTTCATTTGATTAAGTATCTGACCAGAATCACCGCTGTAAGGGCTCGAGTTTTGCCATATAAAAACTTCAGAAACATTTACACTAATATTGTCATTTGCATACAAGGTTATAACTTCATTATACAAGCTCGCAACATAATTTGTTGCACCCACTAGACCTCCAAGTTGACTAGTAAGACCATTGTCTACCTCTACTCTAATTCTTACGCACTGAGTTGTTTTATCTGGATTAAAATTTCCAATTGGTTTAGCATCCCCAATTTCATCTTCTACCGCTCCGCACACAAAATCATGAGCCAAATTCAAGTCTTTTTCATGATAAAGTATATGCGTTGACATTCCTTTAATTTTACCTAGATTATAATTGTTATTACCGATTGAAATCATGCCTGAAACTTCGTCACCAGAAATCGTGATGGAAACCAAACTATTGGGATAATTCAATACTACCCCACGGTAGAATAAAATCTTTTTGGCGTCTTTATTAGACAGAACCCCTTCATCAGAATCAATGACCAAATCTTCAGTAAAGATGTTCTTTCTATACAATCCGATATCACTTAATCCTATGTCAGGTAAGTCCAAAGAAATGGTAATTAAATCCAAATCGTTTGACTTCAATGCATTTATTGCCGTTAGATTGGGATTGAAAAAATTAGCCTCCAATAACAGATTAGGGTCTATGTTCGAAGCATATTTACTTTGAGACATCTCCTCTTCTACAGGAACCAATACATCAACATGCGTTGATTGTTTATCTGTGAGTTTAGCATTCAAGGTTTGATAGATTATTCCTTGTGCACTTGTACTTAATGATCCACAAATTAATAGGAAGAGTAAGGCAAATCGATTTATCGTTAATCTTTTCATGTATGATATTAATTTATAGATTGTTAGTTTAATAATAATTGGGTAGAAAGTTACTAATCCAACTGCTCAACTTTTGAATTATTAGTTCTCCAAATGATATTTTTATCAACAGAATTCACAGCACCATCCATGTTAAAGTCAGCTCGAGAAATTACGTAGTCAAATACCAAGGCATTTTGTAATCTCCAATAAGAATTTTTATCAATTACATTTACCTGCCCATCGTTATTGGCATCTCCTCCTATTAACAATTGAGTTCCTGAATTAATAGTCGTTGGATTAGTACCAAACAGATTTGTACTCGGATTACTAAAGTCCAATACAATCGGTGCCGCTGTACTAAAACTTCCCAGAGTTCTCACCCCAAAATGATTTCTATGTCTGATGGCTATGACCACATTTCCATTTATTACGGGATCAAAAGTTACCGTACCAATTCCCGATGGAGATATAATATCGCCATCTCGTTGAAGCAATGCAGATTGCGAATCAATAATTACACTAGGATTAAGCGAATTTCTTATTTCCACAATCACCCAATCAACAATCGCATCGTCACCACTTACATTAAGAATAGCATTTGTCGTATTGACATCAGCAACAGGGTAACCCAACTCAGAGTATGGTTCGAAAAGAGGAATATTCCCTGAACTCCTTAAGTTATCAGACATCAAGCCTGAGACATTATCAAAAGGACCTTCCAATTTCATTTTTAAATTTAAGTTAACCAAGTCAGTATTAAGTTCATTTGACTTGACTATAAACAGCCCTCTATCTAAGGTGCTAATGATAATATTTCCACTTGGAAAATATGGATAAGTACTCCAAGCACCATCATATCCATTGTTATCATTTTCAGGGTATGTGTCAAAGTATCCTTGTTCGGACAAATTTGCATTTGCCACATCAGTTAAATCTAAGACTCTCAATCCACCTTTATAATTTGCTTGATACGCTCTCCCATTATGCACGTAAAGATTATGATCTGTAACAGCAATGGCAGCGTCAAAATCTCCTATATAGAATGGATTGTCCAAATCTTGCACATCCCAAATCAATGTTCTAGTATTGATGCCTTGATTGTTTTCATCAATTTCATCATCCATCAAGTAATACTTTTGATCTTCAGTCAACCAGCCTTGATGGGTATATGCTACACCAGTATACGTTTCCCTTGCCAATTGAGTTGGCGCTAATTTATCTTCTATATCAACTATCGTTAAAGTGTTGGTATTAGATCCGAAGAAAATTTCTTTTCCAGTATGATCAGTATCTGGACCATTATAAACGACAATTTGAGCATCGTGCGTATATCCATCACCATCATATCCACCCTCCGTCACTGGGACTAAAGGATTAGCCAAGTTAATAAAGATAGGGCCTCCTGAAAATGACGAAGCTCCAACTGGGTATGCATAGCCTGTTTCCTCATTTATGGCAATATTATGTGCATCTCCAAACCCATCAAAGTGGGCATCCACGGTAAATGTTTCTGGTGCATTTGAAACATTTCTAAGTCGTGTAAGATCAAAAATTTGCATGCCATGACCTGCTGCTTCACTAACAATATAAGCATGGTTTGCATGAACCTTCACGTCACGCCATAAACTATTACTCGTTTGAGTCGCTAAGTGTCCTAAATAAACTGGAGTAGTTGGATTTGAAATATCGATAAAAGCTGTGCCATTATTCAAGCCCATTATTGCGTACTCCTTGTTATCCAAAGGATCCGTCCAACCCCAACAATCATTTCCACCACTGCCACCAATTTCGGCATTTGTTAGATGGCTTTGTAGGTCATATCCATCACATGGGTATGCGCCAGCCATTCCATTGACACATGGAAAAGGCCCTTCCTGATTTTGTAATAACTCTTCCGATGATACATTCTCGGATTGTCCTAGTGCACTAACATATATTAAGATCGTGCAGAGTGTTGTTAGAAATTTCATAAAAAATTGTTATTGTTTGTTTGCCGTGACTCTAAATCGAGATTAATCATCTTACTAAGAGCAATATCTCAGAAACTTTTGTGTTAAAACAATTGCTTCAATAAATTTGGGCTTCTTTAAATGCATTACGCCCAATTAATTAATTACTAATCTAATTGTTCAATTTTAGCATTGTATGGTCTCCATCCTGCATTTTTATCTACAGAATTAACAGTACCATCCAAGTTGAAATCAGCTGTATTAATTAAATAATCGTATCCCCCACCATTCTCTACTCTCCAGTGCAAATTTTTATCAACAGAGTTAACTTGACCATCATTACTACCGTCACCAGGTATCATGAAGAACACACCTCCTGCATCCCATAATGCATCTGTACCATATAATGCTTCAGATCCGTTACTCATATCAAAGAAATGATCAGTTCCAGGATCATTATTAGTTACAGTCGTATTTCTAAAACCCAAATGATTAGGATGTCTTAAAGCAACACAGAAGTTGCCTGTTTCTGGAAGTGCAAAAATCATGTTATTGTTACCGTTTACATCACATAAAAAACCATTCTTTCTAATAAGTGCAGATTTTGTAGCCAATACCGTAGTTGGATCGTTACCGTCACGAATTTCCACAAAAACCCAATCAACAATAGCCGTTGCGTCTGCAGGAATCAAGACAGGGGCTGAAATAGTTTCGGTACCTCCAGCTCCAACATGGTTAAATCCTTTAGCTGTAAAAGGTTCAGCTGTAGGAATACTACCTGATGTACGAAGAACATCATTCATTTCGCCAGTTCCAGAACTATATGCTCCACCTAGGAAGGCTTTTAGAGAAATAGATACATTTTCAAAGCCAGGTGTTGCTGCTCCTTCAACAATTACTATTCTTGTATTTATCGCTGGTGCTGTAATCACATCAACCTGACCAGAAGGCCATTTAACAGTAATGTTATCGATGGCAGTAGCCGTTCCTAAACCAAAGTTAACGTCAAGGGAGTTACCCGGGTGAAATCCTTCCCCTGATCTACATTCTCTGATTTGTGTTCCCCAAGATCCATTAATTTCAATTCTAGCGCCAATTCCATTTCTATTTGATGCAACACCTTCAAGACATATCTTGGTCCAGTTGTTAGCATTACCGTCATTCATATAAAGCTGTGATCCAGACCAAGCATCAATGAAACCATCATTATTCAAATCACCAAGAGCCATATTTTGAGGATCGAATGGAAGACTGCTGCCAGTGAACGTAAGGCCACTAGTACCATCGTTATGATAGTACTCATCTCCAGTACCTGAGTCAGATAAAATATCAATAAAACCATCATTATCAAGATCAGCTCCGATACATCCCCACGATCCCAAATCACTCTCATTAATACCACTACCAGTTGTAACGTCACTATAATGACCAGTTCCGTCATTTTCTCTTAAAAAGTTTTGATTGCTATGGTTTACAGTATAAGCATCAAAATCACCATCATTATCAAAATCTTCGAATACTGTAACCCATGATTTATCTCCATCGAAAAGTCCATAAGTTGAAGCAGTAGCAGGTCCATCAACTGTAAAATTTCCATTTCCATCATTCACGTAAAGTCCATTTTGATTTGCTGCATGACCAGCAGGGTTACCACCGCTACATTTAGTCATATACATATCGGTATCCCCATCGTTATCGAAATCTACAAAAATGGAAGCGTAATTTCCAGTTATATCAATAGTCGGTAAAAGGGATTGATCTTCAGTAAGATTTCCATTCCCATCGTTTCTGTATGGGTGATTTAGATCTACATCATGGCATGAAAAAGCATCCAAATTACCGTCATTGTCAATATCAACTAAGTTTGTTCTTTGAGCAAAGATGTAAGGATCGTCCACCCCTGTTTCATACGGAGTATAATCCTCAGTGTAAGCTGTTCCGTCTGCATTGGCATATATAAACGAGACTCTCGATCCACCACCGAACATTAGGTCATTGTATCCGTTTCCGTCAATGTCCCCTGCACAGATACTCCAACTTGGACTATTTTGTAAACCAACACTGTACACTGTTTCTGAAAATGATCCATCAGTTTGTTGGTAATCAATTACTAAGTTAGCTCCAGAGACCGTCACAATGTCATCTAATCCATCACTATTCATGTCAACGACACAATTCTTTCCACCCGCAGGGCTATTTAGCAAAGATGTCATGTTGGTAAAGGTTTGTGCGTAAGTCAGCGTCCCACAAAAAAATGCCGCTAGACACATTATCTTAGTCTTAAAAATCATAATTTTTTAGTATTGTTTTATTTTGGTTCTCCGTAAAGTTAGTTATTTATTACTTTTGTAGCAAAAGATATTTTGATGAACTATGATTCCTAAGGCGTCTGTATAGCCCAATACAACGATGAAAAACACTTGTTAATCATGTTTTCCTAAGTCAATCACAATCCAATTTGGACATTCACATATCTTCAGCCAAAACAGTTAGTTCAGAACTCTTCTGTTCATTAATTATAAATGCCCGGGTAGTTAATTGTTCAATCTTAGCATTATATGGTCTCCATCCTGCATTTTTATCCACAGAATTAACACTACCATCCAAGTTGAAATCTGCTGTGCTGATCAAATAATCGTAAATGCCACCATTCTCTATTCTCCAGTGTAGGTTCTTGTCAACAGCGTTAACTTGCCCATCATTAGTGCCACCTCCAGAAATCATGAAAAACACACTTCCTTCATCCCATAAAGCATCTGTACCATATAATGCTCCAGATCCGTTACTCATGTCAAAGAAATGATTAGTTCCTGGATCATTATTGGTTACAGTTGTATTTCTAAAACCTAAGTGATTAGGATGCCTTAAAGCAACACAGAAGTTTCCAGCTTCTGGAAATGCGAAAATCATGTTATTGTGACCATTTACATCACA
This sequence comes from Gammaproteobacteria bacterium, assembly GCA_047638815.1. Classification (GTDB taxonomy): domain Bacteria; phylum Bacteroidota; class Bacteroidia; order Flavobacteriales_D; family JABDKJ01; genus JAJRRH01. Next base: position 9,950 of record JBLIMR010000051.1, on the reverse strand, counting down.
TAAAAAACCACTCTTTCTAACAAGTGCAGATTTTGTAGCCAATACCGTAGTTGGATCGTTACCGTCACAAATTTCCTCAAAAACCCAATCAACTATAGCCGTTGCGTCTGCAGGAATCAAAACAGAAGGTGTAATGGTTTCACCAGCGGCAACATGAGTAAATCCTTTAGCTGTAAAAGGTTGAGCTGTAGGAATACAGCCAGATGTACGAAGAACATCATTCATTTCGCCTGTATCAGCACTATATGCTCCACCTAAGAAAGCTTTTAGAGAAATAGATACATTCTTAAAGCCCGGAGTTGCTAATCCTTCAACAATTTCAATTCTAATGTTAATCGCTGGATTATTAATCACATCCACTTGACCAAAAGGCCATCTTACGATAATACTATCTATGGCAGCGTCAGTTCCAATACAAAGAACACATCTAAACTACTCATAGGTTTGAAGTTTTCACCAGATCGAGCTTCACTAATTTGCATACCCCAAGCACCATATATTTCAACTCTAGCACCAATTCCATTTCTATTGGATGCGACTCCTTCAAGAGCTATTTTGCTCCAGTTATTGGCATTACCGTCATTCATTCATAATGTTCCTCCAGTCCAAACATCAATAAATCCATCATTGTTAAGGTCAGCTAGAGCACCAACGTCAAAGGACATATTGCTTGCTATGAAGGTGAAGTCACCGTTATTATGATAATATCTATCCCCAACATCTTCCGAGTTCAAATTTACCAAGACAAATCACAGTCTAAATTGGGCATTCATATTCTACAAATACCATTACCTTCGACCGAAATATCTGAGAAAAAAAATAAGTGCTCCTTTCAACATGGATTTAGCACTAGGGTACTGTTTTTTCAACGGTTCATAATTAAAACTAAAAACTCATCAATTCAAATATGATTCTTCAGAGTATAGCATGGGATGTGGATCCTGAAATTTTCAGCCTAGGGTCTTTCAAACTTCAATATTATGGATTATTATTTGTCTCAGGAATTGCGCTTTGTTACGTCTGTTTAAAGTGGATTTTCAAACGAGAATCTCTTTCTCAAGATAATCTTGAACTCTTAACAATGTATGGCATTTTTGGTATTTTCATAGGTGCTCGATTAGGACATTGTATTTTTTATGAACCATCGTATTATCTGGCCAACCCATTAGAAATATTATTACCAATTCAAAAAGGGTTAGATGGTGGATATAGTTTTACTGGCTTTAGAGGATTAGCTAGTCATGGCGGGACTGCAGGACTTATCGTAGCGCTATACTTCTATGTTAAAAAAACCAAGCAACCTATAATGTCGACCTTGGATTTAATTGGGATTGTTGCTCCCTTGGGTGCTGGTTTCATTCGATTAGCAAATTTGATGAACTCTGAAATAATTGGAATGCCAGCAGATGTTCCTTGGGCTTTTATTTTTAAAAGAATAGATGATATTCCAAGGCATCCAGCTCAGCTCTATGAGTCCATTTGTTATTTCTTAATTTTCGGACTTCACTTTTTTCTCTATAAGAAATATGGCCATCGATTGAAAAATGGCTACTTTTTTGGTAGCGCAATTGCTCTAATCTATATTGCTAGATTTTTTATCGAATTTGTCAAAGAAAGACAAGTGGCGTTTGAAGAAGGTCTTCTTCTTGACATGGGACAAATATTAAGTATCCCATTTGTACTTATTGGACTTTATTTTATGATACGGAGTTATAAAAAGAGTGGGCAAGAACTATCTGAAAACTAAGATATGTGATTTTTCTGATATTTTATATGATAATTAACTAATCCACTGATGGGTTTTTGAATTATCGTTCCCACATTTATGTCCATACCATCTGCAACCTCTCTTAACTCTTTCTCATAAAAATGAGATATTGAACCAATAAAGTGTACCGGTAGTTTTTGATAATCTGCAAAGCACTGCACATGGTAGGTCAGGAATTCTTTGAATCCGCTTTTTATTAATCCGCTGATGTAATCTGTATCCCGTATATCATACATAAAGTGCGAAAAAGAAGCCATATATACATTAGCAAATGGCTTGGAAAGCACATTCTCTAAAATTTCATCCTTGTCAAGGGAATATTTCTCTTGAAAGGTTTGTGCCAAATCTTTAGGCATCTTTTTATATAGAAAATCTCGCAATAGATTCTTCCCAAAGTAACTTCCACTTCCCTCATCACCCATCACATAGCCTAATGCCGGCACTTCCTCTTTGATGTTTTCACCATCAAAATAACAAGAATTTGATCCTGTACCTAGAATACATGAAATTCCCGGTTCACCACTGTATGTTGCCAATGCCGATGCAAGCGTGTCATGCTTTACAGAAATTTCAGCATTTACGAATACCTTCTTCAAAGCAGTAACAACAATTTTAATTAAATCTTCGCTCGAACATCCTGCACCATAATAATACAAATGATCAACTGAATCAGAGACACCTATAACTTCGGTGTTTTCAGTTATTCCACTAACAATATTTTCGACCGAGTGCAAAAAAGGATTGAAGCCCATGGTCCTGGTATTCAGTATCTCCTTGTAATTTTCCACTCCGACCCAATCCGTTTTGGTTGAACCGCTATCCGCTATTAAAATCATCCTTCTTGTAGTTCTTACTATAACGATCTAATGAATCGTCCAAATACTGTAATAAGTGAACAAATATAAATGAACATATGACATATTACGTACTTATGAATAAAATCTTCTTGCGTCACCACAAATTTATTGGCACTTCCCATCATTAGATTTACTTTCTTTGATGATTATTATAAAATCATGAAGTTTTCCGAGCTAAATATAAATTCCGTTCTACTGGATGCCTTGGACAAGAAAGGGTATACTGTTCCAACTACGATTCAACACAAAGCTTATTCTGTTGCAATGTCTGGAAGTGATGTTGTGGGAATAGCCCAGACTGGAACTGGGAAAACAGTAGCTTATCTGCTTCCTACACTGCGACTGTGGGAATATTCCAAAGATAAATTTCCTACCATTATGATTCTTGTTCCAACAAGAGAATTGGTTCTACAAGTGTTAGAAGAAGTAGAATCCCTCACAGGAAGAATGAATTTTAAGGCTATTGGCGTGTATGGAGGCGCTAACATTAATGTTCAAGCTGATAAAATTAGTGAAAACTGTGATCTAGTTATTGGCACTCCCGGGAGGCTGATGGATTTAATATTGAATGGCGCTTTAAAAACAAAAAGAATAAAGAAGTTGATTATTGATGAAATGGATGAGATGTTGAATTTAGGCTTTCGTCATCAAATTTTGAACGTCATTGATTTGCTACCCCCAAAAAGACAGAATATGCTTTTCTCCGCTACTTTTGAAAGCGAGGTGGAAGAATTTGTCATGAAAATGTTCTCCAACACTAAAGTTGTTGAAGCTGCCCCGCCTGGCACACCGGTTGAAGACATTGAACAAATTTCCTATGAGATCTCTAATTTTTACACCAAGATAAACCTACTTAATCATTTGCTTTCTGCAGATGAGTCTATGTCTAAGGTAATGATCTTTGTGAGTGGAAAGAAAATGGCGGATACTATTCATGACAGATTATTACCCGAACTACAGGAAGATTTTGCCGTCATCCATTCCAACAAGTCTCAAAACAAGAGATTTGGAGCAGTTCAAAATTTTAAATCTGGGGAACACAGGGGATTGATTGCTACGGATATTATAGCCCGTGGATTGGATGTAGCTGGTGTTAGTCATGTAATAAACTTTGATTTTCATGACCTGCCAGAAAACTATTTACACAGAATTGGTAGAACGGGAAGAGCAGGACAAAAAGGTATTGCCATATCCCTTGTCACGGAGATGGAGATAGAGAGAAAGCAAAAGGTGGAGGAACTTATGAGGCAAACAATTCCAATAAAAGAAACTCCCGGAGAGGTTGAAATTTCAACTGAAATGGCACCTCATGAGATGCCGATAATCTCAATGCCCAACCTCAAAATCAAGCTGCCATCAAGGGAAGATTCTGGACCTGCATTCCATGAAAAAAAGGAGAAAAACAAAAAGGTGAATGTGCGTAAAAGCAGATCCGATGTAATGAGGGCTAAATATAAAAACACTCAAAGGAGACCTTCAAAACGTAAGGGAGAGTAGTAGATTTCAATAAGTATAATTATTGCTTTCTCTTGTTTCTCTTTTGATCTCTGTCAAACAATTGTTCAATAATCTTCCTATCAACATTTTAAAAAATTTCTTAAAAAGGTTAACATCTTTTTTGTTGACCAAGAGTCTTCTCTAAGTTTCCGATTGTATCTTCGTCATCCTTTTTAAAACTACACACAAATGGAATCAGTTGATCTAGAACTCGTAAACCTAAAACAAGTAATAACACATCACATTGGCAACAAACATAATGGTGATGAAGTGAAACTTTCAGAGATGTCCTCTACGGTTAAGCCTGAAAGTTTAGAGTACTTGCAAGAGTATTTTTTCAAAAAAATTCCTTGGGCTGAGTTTTATTCATTTGGAACTGAAGAAGAAGATCTAGCCTCAAACAAGGTGTATCAAGAAGTGAAAAATATTTTTGAAAATCCTGATGCGTGGATCCCATCATCAAAAAGATTGGCTGAGTATTTATATGAATGCAGCGACCATCCTATGATTAAATCAGGAGCCTTCAATGTTGTTCTTTTTGAGAACATAAATTATGATGACGAATCTATGCGAGCTATCGGATTGTTCAAATCGACAAGTAAAAAGGCGTTCATGCAAATGGATCAGAAGGAAAGAAATTTTGAGATCAGACATAGCCTAGGCTATGATGTAAAAAGCATGGATCAAGCTTGTTTAATTTTGGAAACCGATGAAGATGAAGGGTATCGTTCGTTCTGTTTCGATAGCGTTGGAAGTGGATCTGACGCTCAATATTGGAAAAAACATTTTCTTAATCTGAAAGCATGTGAAAGCGAATTCCATAAAACTAGTGCTTACATGAACTTAGCCAAGAATTTCGTTGTCGAAAAGATCGATGAGGATTTTGATGTAGAGCGAGTGGATAAAATTGATTTGTTAAATAGAAGCGCAAATTACTTCAAGAAAAATGAAGAATTCATCAAGAAAGATTTTGAAGATGAAGTTTTTGAGGATGAAGAAGTGATTGCTTCATTTAGAGATTTCAATCAACAATTGGGTTTACAAAACAAACTCGTCAATGAAGATCGATTCGAGATCTCAGAACAGGCGGTCAAAAGAGAATCAAAAGGATTCAAGAGTGTTTTAAAATTGGACAAAAACTTCCACATTTACATTCATGGAAATCGTAATTTGATTCAAAAAGGATCTGATGAGGATGGTAAGAAATTCTACAAAGTGTATTTTGACGTAGAGTCATAGATTGAAGTTTTTCCTTACTCGGGATAAGTGCATGACCAAGGAAGCTTAGTTCTTGGATCTGGTATAGTATTGGAACATATTTCAGAATGTTGATATTACTAAAAAGGGAGGAATTGGAATAAGCTATCAATGGCACTCTTCCCCCGATCTACTCTACAGGATATATTTTTGGGATTGTCTTGCTTTATGGTTGATTTAATAGGTAAATTTGCAAAAAAATTAATCGAATGGAAAAGGACATAAAAGATATAATGCCAGGAGAAGGGTTAGGTGTAATAAAATTTGGCATGACTCAAGAGGCAGTATCAGCTATACTGGGCCCTCCAACGGAGAAAGAAGTGATCACAGATTCAGAGTTTCCTGACGAAAATTCAGAAGCTTGGCATTACGATGAGTTAGAGGTTTCCCTCGGTTTTGAAGACATGGAAGGGTGGAAGTTGATGAATATCGCCCTTAGCTCAGAAGAATTCACATTGCATAACCGCAAACTAATAGGATTGGAAAGAGAGAAACTTATGAGTGTCCTAGACAACTTAGGTTTGACAGAATTTCTATTGGAAGAGGCGGAAGTAGATGGCGAACAGCAATCTTTGATAAGATCAAATGAAACAGGAATTAACTTCTTTTTGGACAATGGCACTCTTTCTGAGGTCATGTGGTCACCAATAATTGACGAAGAAGAAAATTTTATTTTCCCTAACTAGTATCTGTCCTAAGTGTTTTTCCTGATTTATCGGTTTTAGATCAAAGGTCTCATGCATAGAAGCATCTTATATTATTTACTTACCCTTATTTTGATCTTTGGCAGTATGATATGACAAGCTCAAGAAAAGGGTGAAAACGCTTGGAAATATAAAGCGGGGCTAGGTTTTTCATATTTCGAAGGAAATGTGGGGAAGTTGGACTCTAGGGGCAACCTTGGAATAAGCAGGCAGGATAGCATTGTAGAGTATATTGCTTCATAGAAAAAAAATTCGTTTGGAATTGACTACCTCTATTTTTACTACTCCGATCCACCGTATAATAGTCTACGAAAAAGAGATCAAAAGGTATTGGCATCTCTCAAGTATAGCCGCTAAGAACAGCTTTTATTAAGCCGTCTTTCTTAGGGTTAAGAGTGTTATCTCAGGAGATATGCCCAATCTACCTGGATATGCCAAGACCCCAAATCCTCTATTAATGTATATCTTTTGATTATTCTCTTCGTAGAGTCCTGCCCATTTTTTATATCTGTATTTTACCGGACTCCATTTAATATTCCATTTTGGAATTTCAATTCCCAATTGCATACCATGGGTATGTCCAGATAAAGTCAAATCTATATTGGTTTTCTCCAGCACTTTGTGATCAAAATGAGTTGGGTCGTGAGACAGCAATATCTTAAAATCCTTATCCTCTACCCCATCAATCGCCTTATCCAAATCACCAACTTGATGAAAACCATGCCCCCAATTATGCACGCCAATAAGTGATATAGATTCTTGATCCTCCGTCAAAACCACATGCTCATCCTCCAATAAGCGAAAACCCATATTCTTATGAATTTCTTTTAGAAGCCTAATACTTTCAATACGTGCTTCTTTTGATTGTCCACCATAGTCCGCATAATCATGATTGCCAAAGATTGAGTATTTGCCTTTTTTTGCTTTTATCTTACTGAAAATCTCAACCCATGGTAGCGCCTCTTTTGCATTATTATTGACCATGTCACCCGTGAAGAAAACATAATCTGCTTCGAGATTATTGATCATCTCCACTGCTTTTTCTATTGGCTCAAAAGCATTTGCAAAACTGCCCAGATGAGCATCACTAATTTGCACTATTTTACAACCATCGAACGACTTCGGGATTTTATCAGAATAAATATCTTCTTCCATGACGGTAAAATTGAATTTACCTTTCATAATTCCATATATCAAACCCCCAAACAAAAATGCTCCTGCACCTAGTCCAATTGTTGTAATGAAATGCCTTCTTGAGTCATTTGCCACAGGTACTGATCTTACTCGATCGATAATAGATCTACCAAAGAAAAGAACATCATCAAAAAGATGCATTGTCGCAATGAATAGTTTTGGTAAATATATCACGACAAAGAGGCCCATCGCGAGATTGACTAAGGTCCCCATATCTTTCGATCCACTGCGATACTTTGTGATAACATAAATAATCGTTCCTATAGTAAGAACACTGATAATCCAATAAGCCAACTTACTCATTTTTTTGGCATCTGGCAGGTATACCGTTAGCCATTGCGTGATCGCTTTGTAACTATATAGTTCCACAAAGAGCAAAATCGCCAAAAGAAAAATAAGGGCTCTATTCATGGCACAAATATCGTGAATATTGTCACTTCAAGTTGTACATTTATCTGTATGAAATAACATCTTGGACAAGGTGAATATTTCGCACTTTGATTTTTAAAAATATGAATAAAACACTACTCTTTTTACTATCAGCTTTGATTACAATTACGATGGCCTGTAATCAGCCAGAACCATCAGATGTTACAGGTTTGTGGAAACTTCACACCATGGAAGTAAAAGATAGCCTCACCGGAAAATGGTCAGAATTTAGAGATGGAATGCAGGGATATTTGCTCTATGATTCGGAGGATAATGTAGCCCTCCATCTTATAAAGAAGGGATATGAGAATCGCAAAGATAAATTCAGAAACTTCACGGATACCATGTCACTAGATAAACTCAAACATATCACAGGTAACTATAATTACATTGGAAAATACAGTGTAAATGAAGATATCGTTAGTCACCATAGGTTGAGTCATTCTAATCCCAATGATTGGGGGGTGACCGTTGAACGTAGATTCAAATTTAGCGCTGACACATTGATAATCAAGCCTGTGGAAGAGAAAAATGCTCGTCTAAGACTTAAGTGGCTTAGAGACCAAAAATGAAGCAGTAATCAATTGATTATCTACGCATTAAAAATATTTCAGTTAAGTTAATCCCATATTGAAACCAAATGCCCTCTTTACCGTATAAAACAGTATAGCTTAACATTTGAATATCAAACAATTATTAAAAAAATATTGTAATCGCAACCATAGTCATGGAATTTCAAAGAATTTCATTCTGATGGTTTTTATAATTTCCACAATTACTGGATTCACGCAAGACGTTGAAATGGTAAGTAAAGGAGATGTTAAAATTGATATGAGCTCAAGTATAGCCAGTCTATACGAATTGTGCGAAGCCATACGAGAGAATAACACTGATGTCATAATGAAATTAACAACGATAGAAGGTTATGAAGCTATAGTCAGTCACCGTGGTTTATTTAACTTACAAATCGATGTATTGTTTTGGCAAGAGGCCATAGATAATGGACGTGTTCTCATCACGGAAAAAATAGAAAGCGAACGTGAATTTGTATTACTAAATGGAAGGCAGCCCTATGAAATTCTTTGCATTCATTCATACTCTGCTGATAAGTTGATGCTCATTGAAAAACTAACGTTTGTCTACGAAGATGACCATTGGAAGTTTTTCCTTTTTTCCGAGAAAGAAAGGGGTTAAATTATCTTAATACCAAGACGTTACCCACTTTTACTTGATCTACCGTAGACTCAAATTCATTTCCCCAAGCATATTTGATTTTATAAAAATATAGACCATCAATTACGTAGTAGTCTCCATTCTTTTCAGCGCCATTCCATGATTTCTCAATATCATTAGATTGAAAAACAATATGTCCCCAACGATCATATATTTCAATGTTATAATTCGTTATTGGACAGGAAGGTTTTATTTGAAATAATTCATTAAAACTGTCTTCATCCGGTGTCATGGCGTTAGGCACGTATACAACACATGGACATTCTTCATCAATTGTACTTAAAGATCTAACTATTTCGAAATCCAAGTCTTCTTGACATCCTCTAGAATCAATTATATGAACATTGTGATTCCCTTCGGACAAACCCTGGAAAGAAGGTATTGCGCTTATTACAAATGAACCATCCAGTGCGTAACTTATAGGTGGTACTGCTCCATTAACATGAAACTCAATTTCACCATTATCAAAGTAAAAACAATTGATGTTTTTTCTTTCGTCAATAATAACATCAAGATCATTATCATCTCCAATTTCAATTTGCAAAATTCCAGTACAGCCAGCGTTATTAATTGCGACAATATCATAGAGTCCATAATTTAAATTTTCAAAAAACGGATTGGGTTGAAAAATTGCACCATCGATACTGTAATTGAAAGTTGTGTTTTCGTTGACATCAACTAAAATAGATCCCGAAGAATCTCCACAGAAAGAATTTTCCTTTGTCACCAAATTCATTTCTGCTGATGCTCTTAGCATATTTATCGTCTCAATATGTTCGCAGCCTGCATCATCGATTATAGAAATTTCATACGTTGCTTGTGTCAAATTTGAGATTGTTGGGTTTGCAGAGTATGTAACGCCTCCATCAATCGAGTAACCAAAAGGGGCAACTCCTGTTATTACAGACATGGTTATTTCTCCATCGAAACCATCACACGATTCGTCCACATATTCCGCATGTGCAAGATAATTGATACATGCAGCTTCTTGACATTTTGTGACTCCAGCTG